>CACWZZ010000009.1 GCA_902765485.1 uncultured Bacteroidales bacterium | reverse complement strand
TTCGTCATGGAGAGCTATGCCGTTGTAGGTGAGGCTGACGGTCTTATAGCCTTCAGCAGGAGTAGGAGTTACTATTACTTCCTCGCCCGGATAAGCTACAGTCCAGCCGCTAACCTCGCCGTTCTCTGCTGCTGCATACGTGATCTTGTACATTACGTCAGAGATAGCTTCGTCAACCATGATTTGTTTGATCACAACGGTTTTGCTGCTCGTCGTTTGGATCTTCACGTAGGTATCTGCTGCAGCGGTGAATTCCAGTACATCGAGGGTCTTGTTAGCTGGTGTCAGCGTCAAGGTGTCGTTTCCGGCAATTGCCAGCACGTTATTCTCTACATAACCGAACTTAACGCGGATGGTGCTACCGGTTGCTACATTGCAAGCAATGAAACCGCCTTGTGTCTTGATCTTCAGACCAAGATATGGTTCGTTGCGGGCAGCGCCCTTTTCGTTGTTGAGAGAATCCAGAGCATCCAGATTGCTGTACTCATAACCAGCTGCGGTCAGTGCATCTTTGATGCCGTAGCTCTTGCCGTTTGTTACTACCAACTGCTCAATGTTGAGCGACTGAGCATAAGCCTTCACGAACTTGCCATAAAGAACCATGTTTGCAACGACAGTTGCGCTCAGGTCAGCCTCGGAAGTCAGCTCTGCATCGGTGTACCAGCCTTGGAACTCAGCCAGCGGCTTAACCTCATACTCGCCATGCTTGGTTGCGCTCTCGCCTACCTTTACAATCTCAGTGCCCAGTATTGTCTCGCCGTCCATATAAGTAACGGTAGCCGTTGCTGGCTTAACGGCGGTGATGGTGTAGGTTTGCTCGCCTACAGTTTGTTGAGCCTGCCATTTGCCATTGGGGTTCAGTGCAGCTACCACATCAATGCCCTCGTTCTTGGTGGAAGGTGTCTCTTCGCCTACATAATAGGTGTCCGTCTGAACGGTGAAGGTAACGGTCGGTGCCTCTGCATACTCATTGGCGAGTTCCAGACTCAGCGCGCCATAGAGAGTAGCCATCTGAATGTCTGACAAAGCCTCACCATTGACTGCTACACCGCCGAGAGTAACATCTACATGGTCAACTTCTTTCTGTACTGCCTCTTCGTAGGTGATGGTGTATTCGATGTTAGCCTGAGTGCCGGAACCCTCAAATACCATGATAAAACTCTCTGTCGCATTGATCGTGTAAGAGAAAGATGCGCTACTTGTTTTAGCGGGCAGATCTACCGAGGCTGCGTTAATGTCCACACCGTCAACCAATACTTGCGTGATGGTGGAAGTCTTGCTGTTGTCATTGACATGACCGCAGAAATCAATTTTGGTAATTACATAGCCCTCATTGACTTTGAATTCAACGGCATTGGATAATTCACCCGCAGTTCTGTTAAGACGGAATTTGATGCCTTTCGTGGCCATGTCTCCGGCTTTGGTGCCTCCCAAACCTGCCACATAAGTTCCGTCAATGGTGTAACTGGTCCCGGATACTTCATCATTTGAAGCGACATCTGCAGTCGGGTTGCTTTCTGTCGCTGCCCACAAGCTGAAACTTGCCAATACGGCAGCGGCTAATGTGAATAATTTCTTCATGTGTTTTGTGTTTTAGTTAAATGAATAAAATTGGGTGTTTTTTATTGTATGTACTATAGCAAAGCAACGGTGTTTTGCCATATTTACTTTACAAAACCGACTACAAAAGTACAACATTTCGCGCATATACGCAAATAAAATAGGAATAAAACCGCTTTTTCTCCAAAATCCGTCAATTTTTCCACATATATACTCCGCCAAATCCAATAAATAGGACAAGAAATTTTATTTATGTTTATTGCTTTTTATGTTTATTTTCGTAAAAACTGCAATTTTATTTGTGTATCTCAAAAAAAAACCGTACCTTTGCACGCTAATTTGAAAATAAAACATTAATTATATCATGAGGAAGATTTTAACATTTCTTTTACTCTGCGCCTTTGCTGTGACGGCAAGCGCAGTTCCCGCCCGCCGCGGATGGCAGACACGTGTTCAAGCCGATGGTACTACAATCGAAGTACAGCAATTCGGCGATGAGTTCTACCACTACATGATCAACCGTGCCGGACAAGAGGTGCGCGAAATCAACGGTATGTACGAGGTCGTCGGAGAAGCGCCCTCGCCTACGAAAATCCAGGCACGCTGGGCAAAAGGAGTGGCGCGACGCCAGCGTAAAGCGGTCGGTACCGAGCCGAACCTCGCTCCCAAAGGAGTGGTCATTCTGGCTAGCTTCTCCGATAATAACATGCAAGCCGGACACACCCTCGCTACGTTTACCGAACTGTTCAACGCTACCAACTGCACCGTTAACCAGGGATACCCTTCCGCTGCGCAGTATTTTGCAGATCAATCCAATGGAGCTTACCGCCCGCAGTTTGATGTCTTCGGACCGGTCAAACTCAGCCGCAATATGGCATATTACGGTAAGGACAATCCGGGACAGGATGAAGGAGACGACCAGCATGCCACCGACGCGGTAGTAGAGGCTTGTATCCTCGCGAACCAGCAATATACCATCAACTGGGCGGATTACGATTCGGACAGCGACGGATATATTGATTTCGTCTATGTTGTCCATGCCGGATACGGACAGGCGGACGGAGGTGCATCCACCACTATTTGGCCGCATAACTGGGAAGTGTCGGAAGCGCGCACTTACGGCTACTGCACCTATACAAAGGATCAATGCAAAGTGGGGGGCAAGATCATTGAAACATACGCCATCTCCGCCGAATTGGATTATTATGCCAACACGCTCAACGGTATAGGCACCCTCTGCCATGAGTTCGGACACGTAATGGGGCTGCCCGACTGGTATGACACCGACTATGGTACCAACTACAATAACTGTCTTACTCCCGGCGACTGGGATGTCATGGACGGCGGTGCATACGGCGGAGACGGGCACTGCCCGCCTAACTACAGCCCGTGGGAGAAATATTTCTTCGGATGGCATACTCCTGTCAATCTGGGTAACACAGGAGCCAGCCTCACCCTCTACCCGAACGGAACGGAGAACTACCAGGCATACCAGATCAATGCATCCGGCACCCAGCAAGGTCCTACTACATCCGGATGGTGCTATTTTATCGAAAACCGCCAGCAGGTGGGATGGGATAGAGGCCTGACCGCAAGCGGAATGCTTATCTGGAAAGTCAATTTCAATGCGTCGGCTTGGGAAAATAATGTACCTAATAATTCCAATACCAGCGGTGCTCCTTTATATACCATCATCTCTGCTACCGGAACGAAAATCGGTTGGGACGGCAGTACAAACCACTGCCCGAAAAACCCATTCCCCGGCTCAGGAAACGTAACTTCCTATACCGGCATCTCCGGCAAACCGCTGCTCAATATAGCCGAGAGCGGACAACTCATAACCCTCACCTATATCGAGGAACCGGAGGTAGAACCCTTTGAGATCACATGGAAAGCAGATGGCGATAATTTCGCGTCCACCATCTCTACCGGAACAATCGTTCTGCCGGAGACTGAACCGACACCCTGCGAAGGAAAAGTATTCGTCGGCTGGACCGCTACTGAAAATTATTCCTCTGCTACTACCGCTCCGACCTTCGTCAATGCCGGAGAACCGGTTGCCGAAGGAGCAACCTTCTATGCCGTCTTTGCAACCCAAAGCGGTGAAGGAGGGGTTGCGCAAACGACTACTTATACCTTCACCTCCAAGGCTTGGGCGGATGCCACCAACAGCTGGACCGGCAAACAGGACGGCTATGCATATGACTCCGGCAAACAAGGTGTGCAAGTAACTACCGGTGCTTCCGGCGCAGGTGCTGAGACAAAGACAGCAATGAACAACGTCAGCAAGATTGTAGTCTCCTATTGCACCAACGCGACAAAGGGAGAAGGCAGTATCAAGATGTCCGTTGGCTCGACAGAGTTGTCGAAAGAAGTAACCAAAGCAGGAGGAGCGGACTTGCGTGACTTGGAATATACCTTCAATAATGCTTCAGGAAAGGTCGGTATTGAGGTAACTTGTACTACCAATTCCATCTATATCCACTCCGTTGCTGTTACTGCGGCAGGTGGCGCTTCCTATAGCAATTACACCACTTCCTGCGAAGGAGGACAGACAGATATAGAGAACACCCCTGCCGGAAAACCCGCAGCCGTCAAGGCGCTCCGGAACGGACAGTTGGTTATCCTCCGCGGAGAAGAAGTTTATTCCCTCACCGGCACGCGCCTACAATAAATGAAAACAGTCATACGATTTTTATTAGTCTGCTTGATCGCTCTCAGTCCTGTTTTAGGCAGGGCTGAGAACGAATACATAGAGCATGAATTCAACGAGATGTTCAAAGCCTCACCGACAGAAATAGACTTAAAAGAATCTAATCAAATAGGAGAGGTTGCGGAAGATGGAATAACTTATACCTGTTCTGGAGGAGCGAAATTTTTTTTGAATGCGAGCACAAATAGCGAATTGGCTATTTTTCTTGTGTCTGTTAAAACTGAGACACCAAGGGTGGAAATCTCGCAGATTCAAAACTTGGATAGTATTAGTATTACCTTTACTCCGGAATGGAAAAATAATATCAATGAAGTTTTAAATTTTGAGATATACGATGCCGAAAAAAACGAGTGGAAAAACTTATTAACAAACTATCAAACTAGTACTCAGAGAACTCTGAAATTGCCGAAGGTAGGCGATTATCGTTTGCGCATTTCGAGAAAAAGCACAGATATATATATTCGCAGCATAAAGTACTTCTGCCGCACCACCCCTGACTGCCCGAACTGCTTTGTTTACACGCCGGAATGAGAATAGAGAACAACATATTGATCCCGGAGTTAGCAAGGTTGCTGGCAGAAGGAAAGGAAGTGCGTTTCACGCCTTCCGGCGTCAGTATGAGACCCTTCATCGAAGGCGACAAAGACTCTGTCATCCTCTCGCCGCTGGAGCGCTTGCCGAAGAAAGGAGACATCCTTCTCGCGAGTGTCGCTACGCCCGACGGACAGCATAAATACGTCCTCCATCGCCTCATCCGTATAGAAGGAGCTGAGACCGGCGAACCGCTTTATATCTTAATGGGAGACGGTAACTTAGCCGGCACAGAGACCTGCACCCGCGCAGACATCATAGGACGTGTCACCCGCATTGAGAGCCCTTCCGGTCGCCGCAAACCACTCACCCGTGCCCGTCTCTGGTTTCACCTCCTCCCCTCCCGCAAATACCTCCTCAAAATCTACCGCCACACCATCCTAAAATGGCTGTATAGTTAAATATGAAAATAAGTAAATGAGAAAATGTGTAAATGTGAAAATAACTTTATGAAAACGATTGAAGGATTCAAACTCCGCAAACTGGGCAATGAGTATATTCTGGTGGGCGAGTCGATGGCGCTCATCAATTTCAACAAGATGATCACCCTCAACGAGACCGCCGCTTTCCTCTGGGAGAAAGCGGAAGAAATGACCCGCGAGAAAGGCTCTTTTGACATTCCCGCGCTCTGCAAAGCACTTTGCGAGGAGTACGAAGTGTCGCCCTCGCAAGCCATGACCGACGTAGAGACAACCGTCAGTTCCTGGAGAGAAGCAGGAATCATAGAGGGCTAATAGGGTATTTTTCGGGTTGCCAACGGGATCATCACGGGATCATCACGGGATCATCTCGCGATCACCTTAGGACGACCTCGGCCTCACCTCGGCCTCACAACGGAGGTGACGTTTTTTAAGAAACGGCTACACCTTATTACTAATCGCGCGCGTAAGTGTGCGATTTTTTTGGTTATTTCAAAGAAATATAGTAATTTTGCCCCGTTTTTGGCATAAAATTTAAGATTAACATAAAAAATTAACATTTTAAAGTATGAAAAAGATTTTTACTTTCTTTAGTACTATCATGCTGAGCCTTGCTGCATTTGCGGCTACTGAGGCTGCGTGGTACAACGATGTAAAAACGATTACAAACGGTAACCAGTATTACATCTATTCCGTCAACGGAAAAGGCTTTGTTCAAGGTGGAAAAGATAAGGTTAAGCCTATCACTCCGAATAACTATAACTCGGAGTCCAATTTGCTTTTTACTATTGCAGGTCAGAACGGAGCGAAAACACATTCGGGTTCCAACTATTTGTCTTCGTATCAGTATGGCACGAACGGACCTATCGGTGACGAATCTACTTCAGGAACAAATATCTATTGGACTTCCATGAATAATGGTCAGTACTGGAATATTCACGGAAAGTACAATTTCTTGGGAGACAAATATGCGTGTCTGCAGTATGATGGCGGCTATAGCGGTTTGGCAAATGTACTTGGTCAGAAGGAGACACATACGGACGCTAAATCTCAGTGGTATCTGATCTCTCCGGCGCATTATGATCGCCACTTCGCCATCTATTTCTATGATCTATATAAGGAGTCTATCTCCGATTATACGCAGTATGAGAATCAGGTTCCGGCGGCTTATTACACTGCTTTGGCTGCCGCTTATGCGGTGACGTATGATGTAACAAACCCGGAGCACTCGAAAGAAGCTGTTCTGGCACATCGTGCAGACTTAAAAGCTCTATACGACAACGCTCCCGCAGTTGCGCAGGCATATTCTGATGCTAAGGCAACAATCAACGCGCTGGAGGCTGTAGAGGATAAGGGTGAAGATTTCGCAGAAGTAACCGCAGGTATCTCCGCTGCACGTCAGGCTATCGAGAACGCGCTGAGCGTAGAGGCACTGAATGCAGCTGTTTCCGCTCCGAATCTCAAAGCGATTGACCCGATTACATTCAATGTGACTTCGTTCATGGCAATCAGTTCTGTAAGCGAGGCCGCTTCTTCTGCTGCCGGACGTACGCTCTCTTACGTCGCTGCTGATGAGGCAATTATCAATGCGGGAATGGCGATTTATAAAGGCGCTACGACGCTTACCGCTACCGCTGCAGCTACCGATGCGTACTATAAGTTCGTTCGCTCGGCACAAGTGACAGTAGATGCTCCTACTACTTACGGTGACTTCGCTCAAACGACTTGCGACGAACCGGTAGAGTTCAACGAGAAGACCTATACCGAGACAACCCAAGAGGACGTCAATGTAGGTCTGAACTTCATGGGCGGCGACTCTCTGGTACATGTGGCAATCGCTATCAATCAGCCTTCCGCTTCGGAGGAGTCCAAGACGATCGTCTATGGCGCTGCCGAGGAGTGGAACGGAATAGCACTAAGCGACTCAACGGTTGGTGAGCACGAAGTGGTATATGTGACTACCAACACTGCGGGTTGCGACTCCGTCGTCACGCTGCATCTGACGGTCGCTAAACAGGATGTAGCGGTTGAGCCGGTTGAACTGTCCTTCTGCGAGGGAAGCGAAGCTGAGTTCCGTGGCAATACCTATACCGAAGCCGGCAACTATACGCTGGAGGCAGCAGGAGCAGAACGCGACACCCTCTTCCAAATTACCGTGACGGAACTTCAGCCGTCTGAGACGGTAGAATCGCTGACGATTCAGTATGGCGACAAAGAGGTATGGAACGGAATAGACCTCTCTACCTACGCTGTAGGCGACTATACCGAGTATTTCTATACCAACAATACCGCCGGATGCGACTCTGTGGTCACACTGATCCTGACCGTGGATAAAAAGGATGCCTTTGAGGCAGAGCAGGAACTGGCGTTCTGCGACGGCGATTCCGCTGAGTACCGCGGTGTTTGGTACAAAGAGGCAGGTGAGTACACGATCGAGGTTGAAGGCGAAACGCAGGATACCCTTATTACTGTGAATGTCGATGTCTATGCGGTGCATAATGCGGTTGAGCGTAAGACCGTAGCAGCCGGAGATAAGATTGCTCTGCCGGAGGGAACTTGGACTATCGGAACGCAGACCGTCAGCGGCGAATATCTTACCTCGGAAGCCGATGTACCGGAGCTTGTCTTCGTTCAGTCCGGCAAGACGGAAGACGGTTGTGACGCTATTACGGAATTGGTAGTAACTGTTACCAGCCGTGAAGGCGTAGAGAATGTTTCCGTTGAAGCAAAAGCAGAGAAATTCATGCGTGACGGCAAACTCTTCATCCGTCGCGGAGAAGCAATATATACCGCTACCGGCGAAAGAGTCGAGTAAGGTATTACCAAAAAAACAAAATGAACAAAAGCAGCGTCTCCGGGCGCTGTTTTTGTGTCGGTACCTCTATTGCGCTTTGCCACATAAAACTAAAAAAATCTGGTGTAAATTTGCGTATGTCGTTTTTTTGTTGTACTTTTGCAACAAAATTACTATAATAAATATGGCTTAGGCAGTGGAAATAGAGAAATATAAACCGCAAGGCGAGGTGGTTGTTCGAAAATTCCGAACAACCACTCAACATGGCGCAATACAAGGGAAAACGCAAGAACATGAGCCGACCGAACAAGCATATTACGCTTCGCTGAAGGTATTAGAGAAATCAACTAAAAAGAAATAGATGTTCAGTTATTTCCATTTTGGAAAGTTCTGACGCAAGGCTGTAACAAGTGTGGAAATTATAGAAAGCACAAACCCACAAGTGTGCCGAAACAGGGACTTATGGGTCTTACGGTTGCAAAAGTACAACGAAAAAATGAAATGACCAAATATTAAGAAAGAAAATACATTTTTTTTATAATTTTAGGAACGAAAAATAAAAGTCAATGACATCAGATATACAAAATATTATTTCTTGCGGAGAGAATAGCCGTGTGCAGTTTAAGCAGGAGTGGACTTCGCCCAAACAAATAGCATCGGAGTTAATAGCTTTTGCCAACACCAAAGGCGGTGACCTCTATATAGGCATTGAGGATAAGACAGGAAAGATTATAGGTCTTTCGTATGAGGAGATACAAACTATCTCTCGCGAGATAGGCAATATAGCCAATGAGCAGATACGCCCAGCATTATATGTGCAGACGGAGACTTTATCCGTTGGAGACAAGCAGATTTTGGTTGTACACATCGAAGAAGGAAGAAACAAGCCCTACAAAGACTTGCAGGGAACAATCTGGGTGAAGCAGGGAGCAGACAAACGCCGTGTAACGGAAAATAGCGAAATTCTGCGGCTGTTCCAAGATGCAGGTGCTTATTATCCGGACCAGCATGTTGTGTTACGTACCGGAATGAGTGACTTGGATGAACGATTATTGGAGGCATATATACAGAAGAAATCATCTACGGTGGATGTTTCGCTTCCGAAAGAGCAGTTGCTCCGTAATATGCAGATTATGGATGAAAGTGGCTGCCTGACGATGGGCGGTTTGCTGTTTTTCGGTAAAAACCCGCAAATGTACATGCCGAGCATGGTTATAAAGGCTGTAGCTTTTTACGGAAATAGTATAGGTGGTACACAATATAGAGATAGTAAGGATTTTTCAGGTACTATTCCGCAGATGTATGAACAGGGTTTGGCGTTCCTGAAGAATAATCTGCACGCCGTGCAATCCGGACAGAATTTTAATTCTCTCGGTATCTTGGAAATACCGCAAATCGCTTTGGAAGAGTTACTGCAAAATGCTTTGGTTCATAGAGACTATCTCACCCCGGCTCCGATACGGCTGCTCATATTTGATAACCGGGTAGAAATTATCAATCCCTGTCATCTCGGAAGAGGGATGTCGGTAGAAACTATTTTACGCGGAGCAACTTACCAATGTAACCCTCTGCTGGCTAAGTTTTGTGAAGAATTGATGATTTACCGGGGCTTGGGTTCCGGAATACGTCGTGCATTGGCGGAGTACCCGGATTTGGAAATTACATATCGTGAAGATAGCGGGGATTTTATCGTGACTTTGCAGCGCAAAACAGAGGCTGATGGCGAGAAGGATGGCAAGATGGGAGAGATAAATGGCGTGAATGAACCTACTGAAAGACAATATCTTATATTAAGAGTTATTCGCGATAATGGCGAGATAACGATACCAGATTTGGCAAGAAAGACAGGAATTAGTCAACGAACATTAAGCCGTGAACTTGATTATTTGCAAAAATACCATTTCTTGTCACGTGTAGAAGGTCGCCGATATGGACACTGGGTGTTAACAATGCCGCATTTGCCAAAAGATAACTCTCAAGAAGAATGATATGAAAGATGATATGAAAGAAATTGACATATTCAATTGATAAATAGTCGTTTAATAGCTATGAATAGAAGAAATGACGCTATAAATGACATGATAGATATCCCAAAGGATGTCCCAAATATATAAAGGACAAAAAAATAATGTCAGAACTGATTAAAGATAACAAAGTTACTTATAAGTCTATTCCTTTTTTTGATTTGAACTGCAATGCAAATTTTTGAATGATTGTTGGTGATTTTTGACTAATAAAAAATGTTTATTTATGTTTATTGCTTTTGAAGGCTGTTACTCTCAGAGTTGCGGAGTTTGATGTTAAAAACTATCCGAAAGCTTGCTTGCGAGGAGTTTTTAGCAGCAAAAAACGCGTAGAGCGAAGCTCAATAGCCTACAAAAGGGTTTTTATATGTTTTTTTCTTAAAATTATCGCAACACTACTAATTTGAAATAACTAAAAGCAGCGTCTTCGGGCGCTGTTTTTGTGCTATATGCCGTAAGTGATTGAAAAAGCATATATTATAACCCAAAAGAGGTCTTTTTTTAAGAAACGGCTACACCTTATTATTATTCGCGCGCGTAAAGGACAAAAAATTTGCATATTCCAAAGGAATATATTAATTTTGCACCCAAATTTGCGTTGTTTTGCAGTACAAATATGAAGATTTGCTTAAAAATAGTAAATTTGCAAAATCGACATAGCAAAACCCGCAAAAAAGACAAACCCACAAGTTTTTTTATAATTTTTGGTAATTTTTGACCAAAAAGAAATAAAATTAACTCAATATAGCAATTTAAGGAACAAAAAATAGAATGGTATGAAAAAGATGAGTTTTAAATGTATATTCAACCGGCTTTGCGCTAAAACGCTCAACCGAGCGATGAGCGACCGACAACCGAGAGAAGACCGAGAGACAATTTCCCCGGTCTATCGTCCCGTATGTGTCTCGTATGTGTCTCGTGTTTCGCTAGTAGCCCTTCTGCTGCTCCTTCTCGGCGGATGGAATAGTGTGGTTTGGGGAGCTGATTGTAATTATACTACTATAAACAACTTTGTGAGCTCCAAAAATACGCAAGCGAATGGAGATCAATATCGAATCTGGGTGATATATAAATTCAATTATTATGATTATTATGACGTACCAACCTTTGAGTTTGGTAATGTGACTAATAATTACGGAATATCTCATGTGAAGTTATCTCTTCAGTTTAGTGGTCTTCATGCAATAACAGAGCAATTCCAATTGCAATATAAGGTTGGTAACGGCTCGTGGACGAATATAGGGAATAAAGTAACAGCGAGTGTAGTTAAAACCGATATAGACCAGGATGTTTCGATTGCTGGTGCAAGTGGGCAAAAAGTGTATTTCCGACTTGAAAGAGTAGAAAAAGCCAAGTTTACGGATACGCAAACCTTGACGCTTTCCGGATTTGAAGTTCGGATGAAATCTACTATTTCTGCGAATGTTTCTTCTATCAATTTTGGAAATGTTACTTATGGTAATAGTAAGTCAGAAGATGTAACAGCATATTATACTCTTAACTATTCGGGAGACATGACGGCAACTTGTACAGGGGATTTCTCGGCAACATTAGGTGCAAGTTGTGGCTGTAGTACTGCTCAACAGACTAAAACGGTAACCGTAAAATTCACTCCGACTCAAGCAGGTACGCGAACAGGAACATTAACTATTAAAAATCCGGATGGAACTCAAACAACTGTTAGTCTTACAGGAACGGGTGTTCGCGCAAATCCGACATTGAAGATGAATAATAGTTCTGTCAATGTGACTACGGATCAAGCTAATCCTGTAACATTGAATCTTGCTAACCTAAAAGCAAGTGGAACTACTTCTGGTATAGGTGATTTTGATCATTTTGAGGTGCGTAGTGCAGATGCCGGCACGGGGGCAAAAATTGAAGGCGTTACGATTAATGGTAATAATTTTTCTTCTATAGTTGGAGGTACGTATACCATACGCGCAATAACAAAACAAAATAATCAATATAATTCCACATATAAAGATTTTACAGTAACAGTAAATCGTCGTACACAAACGATTAACTGGAACACGACGGAGACGGTTTTTGTAGAAGAAGATGTGATTTCTGCTACGTCTATCGGCGATGTGACATTGGAGAAAAACGGAACAGGTGCTGAGTATGTGACCATTGACGGAAATACGGCTACTGTAGGCGAAGTGGAAACAAATTCCTCTGTTACCCTGACTGCTACTGCTGCACAAACGGATGTGTATGCACAAGCGACTGACTCAAAGACTATTACGCTGACCAGTTTGCAGAAACAACATATTACATTTGAGCAAAACCTGACGAAACTGAAAACTACTGACGGAACCAAGAAAGTAGAATTGATAGCTACTTCTGATTCCGGCAGAGACAGTTATATTACCTTTGCTGTAGATGCCAATACTGCCGGAGTGACAGTCACGAAGGAGGATGGTAAATGGTATTTGAACTATTCAGGAACGGCTGTAAAAGGAATTGCTGTTACAGCTTCTTTGGCAGGCGTAGATGGTGTGTCAGTGGCTGCAAGTGATGTATCACAGATGGTAAAAGTAACCGATCCGACTGCTAAGTGTGATATAAATGAGGGTTTAGCAACGGCTTCCGGTTTGGCGAATACTACCAAAACATACGACTTAACGATTCCGAAGCAAGTAGTATTAAAAGTTCGTTCATCGAAATCAAAGATTTACACCAATACATACGAGGTGAAATTCTACGATAAGAACAATAAAGAAATCTCTACCGGTAGTACACAGAGTTGGACTGGGCGCACGTGGGATCAAACAATAGATACTCGTACATTCAGCAATTTAAACAAAGACATTGTTAAGATGGTCTTTAAATCCAATGCGTCTAATGGTTTCGATATTACCGACGCATCTTATACACGTTGGTCGTATGCTAATCCGTCTGTTACAGAGTTGAACTTTGAGGCATTGGCTCTTTCTACCGTTGCAGACAAGACATTCACACTTGACTATGCGAACTATCAAGTAGAACTTTCTATTGAAGGCAGCAGCAATTTTGTACTGAAGTCGGATGACTCTTTCGGAGACTGTGAGACTTATGGTACACAAACTATTAAAGTAGGCTATAATGTGCCTGCTGAGGCTACAGTAGAAAAGGCATTCTTATACATTAAGGATAATACGGGTACAGAATTAGCTAAAATAACTTTGAATGCCACAGTACAGGGCGGTTTGACGCAGAATATTACTTCTCATAATATCGGTACGGCATACAAGACTACCGATTTGGTTAATTTGACTGCTACTACCGACCGTGGTCTGACGAACTTCTCCTATTCTGCAACTCCTGAAGGTGTAGCTAATTTCGACGGGGCACAGATGACTTTCTCCAAATCCGGCACGATTGCTATTACCGTAACCGAAGCAGGAAACGGCGCTTATGCTGAGGCTTCCGCAACAGTTAATAATGTAGTAGTAAGCAAGGTAAAACCGGATATTGCAACTAATCCGAGCGGAACGGCAGTAACGTATTTGCAGAATCTGAGCGCGAGCACGTTGAGCGGCGGTTTGGCAGATGTGACGCTGCGCGGCGTGGCGAACTCAAAAGTAGATGGTTCGTTTGCTTGGACAAATCCGAATGCGCGGGTAGAAGAAGCAGCGGGAAACCGCAGTTACGAAGTAACATTCAAACCGGACGATGCCGGCATGTACAATAATCAGACATGCCAAGTGGCTATCCAAGTGAACAAGGCTGACCAAACTTTAGCTATGAATGACGGTAGCGTGAAAGTAGCCGTTGAGGGTCTGGATGCAAATGCTGCTGACTCAAAATTGGATTTAAGTACATTGATCGCTTCGCAGACCACCGATCCGGTGAACAACAACCGTGTGGGAGCAGTTACTTATAAAGTTATCAGCGCCAACGCAAGCAACGCTACAATCAACGGAAATATCTTCTCTGCAACCGCGATAGGTGACTACACCATTCGTGCTACGAAAGCCCAAACGGATTATTATAATGCCACCACGGCGGACTTTACCGTTACAGTTGGCAAACGCGGGAATACAATTACTACTGCAGGCCCATACACCAAGTATGTAGATGAAGAAGTGGCAGAAGCGGCAACGGTTGTGAACAGCGATGGTGAGATACACACCAGCAGTTCGGATGCAACAATCGCATATTATGATATTACAAACAACAAGATTGTCATTCCGAACAGCGAGGCAAAATCGTTCGATACAAAGGAAGTGACGATCAAGATTTGGCAGGACGAAACGGAGCGTTTTGAAGGAATTGCAGAAGCGGACGCAAAGACAATCACACTGACCGTGAAGAAATACGATAACGCTATTCTTGTCAAGGGCGTTGCTAATTATGTGAATACCATTACGACAGACTCTTATGACAACGGGTTTGTCTTCACAGCCAACAATACGGATTATGAAAACTCTCCGATTATTGTTACCCAGACGGAAGGAAATGAGATAGCCACTTATTATGATACAGCGGAGAATCCGAAAGTGGTATATTCCAACTCCAAGTTGGGAACCGCCACATGGTCTGTCACCCAAGCAGAGAGTTACAAATACAAGGCTGCAGTTAATACATTCACTGTGAAGGTGGAGAATGCTGCAATGGGTCAGTGCTTCATGTATAATGACCAGAATGAATATGAAGTATCAACCCATATCACCTCTTTCCAAGGCGAGGAAACGGACAAATGGTATATTCCAGATGCGCAAAATGCGCAAGAGTTGTACTATGAGGCGAAGAAGAGCCTTTTAGCATCTGAGCAGTTCTTTATTCAATATTCCAAAAACGGAACGGATTGGACGGATTTGGATCAGCCTGATTTGAGCAATTGGGGCTCCTATCAAACATACGGACCGATTGATGTGTCAAATATCGATTTTGTTTATCTGCGCGCTACGGCTAAGACTTGGGCAACCGGTACTAAAAATATCAAGAATATCCGCTTGACCCGCAAACCGAATTTATCGGCAGAAGGAATCAGTATTACCAAAACTGCTGACAACCAGACTTTGTATTTCGGCAATGTAGGAGCCGGAAAAGTGAATGTAAACTGGAGCGTAGTAGATGGTGGAGATATCCATATTGTATCGAATAACGACAAGTTTACTATTCCTCAAGATGTGATTCCAAACACGGAATGTAACAGCGGGGCAACGCCAGTAACGATCCTGTATCATCCGACTTCCACGAAGGAGGAAAGCGCAACTATCACTATCTATAACACGAACCAGCGTGTAGAAGTGACAGTCACCGGCAAGGCGGGAAAAGCGCCGCAGACTATTGTATGGTACATCAATGGCGAGGCTGTGGATACACGTACTAATCCGAAACCGGCAGTCCGCACTACGGATATTATTACCGCCCGCACGAATCGAAACCACGAAGTAACATTTACTTCTGTATCCAATGCCGAGCTTATGGAGATAACTGCGAACGGTACGTTGATTCCGCTCCAAGAAGGCGAAGTTACTGTATATGCGCATGGAGCAGTAGATGAAGAAGACCGTGCTAATTATGCAGAAGTAAATGATCAATTGACGTTCGTAGTGACAGAAGCAGCTATCCAAACGATCGTATGGGATCAGACATTCCTTGGTCTGGATCAAAACATCGAAGATATACCATTGACAGCTTATGCGAAATGGACGGATGAAAACGGCAATGAGCAACGCCGAGAAGTAACTTATACCGTTGCAGATGAGTCCGTAGCACAAGTAGTGGATGGTAAACTGAATATATTAACTCCGGGTACGACAATTATCACAGCAACCGCTCCCGGCGGAGAGGAGAATGGCATTACATTCTTGGAGGCAATTGCCACGAAGAAGATAGTAGTCCGCGATCCGAATGCTGATTGCGATAGGCTGATCTACACCCAATCCGAAGAGAAAGCGGCAGATTGCGGTTGGAACCTGACTCACAAGGTAGATAGAAGTATTATCTTTGATTTGAGTGAGTATGGCGAACCGCGTACCTGTAATTTCGATTACACCGGGGCTTCTCATAAAGATTTAGTAGGAGTATATTATTTCTATGCAGGAACAGTAAAAGTAGAGCAATATCTGTCAACAACTAATCAATGGGTTGAAGTAGAGACCTCGCTGTCCTCTTACTCCAAAGGAAGCAAGGACGGAGCGAAAGGCACGTATGTAAACAGCGGCGATATCCAATTGGATGCCCATGCCACCAAGGTACAAGTGTCCGTGTATGGCGCTGTGGGATATTTCTATGTAAACAATATGCAGATAACGCTGGCGCGTTACATAGAGCCAGACCAGGAAACAATGGAATTAGGCGAGCACAGCGTAGGTGAAGTCTTTAAGAATGAGGTGCCTCTGGAGATCAGTTATAGCAATGTGGCAGGACCGATTACTATCACTTCCTCCAAGCCAGACTTGTTCTATGTTGCGGAGGAGAACCGAATGTTAGATGTTGAGTGTGGCGCGGAAGGAATGAAAGCTGTAAATGTATATTACCATCCGGTTTCGGATTCCGAATCCGATGAGGCAGTACTGACTATCTCCGATGGCAAAATGACTAAAGAGGTGACTTTGCATGCGTCAACAGTTGACTTGCGATATATCTTCAATAGCGAAAATACAACATGGGAGCAAAACAACAACTGGGTTGGTAAAGATGCTCCAACCTCTGGAGACTATGTAGTGGAAATCCAGACGGATGTTGTACTGACGTCGAATGTGTCTGTGTACAGTCTCACTATTGATGAGGGAGCCACGCTCACTATCGGAAACGGTGGTACGTTGACTATCGGAGAAGGAAACAGCATCCAAAAGGAGACGTATGGTAATCTGCACGTAGCAAAGGGCGGAAAGGTACGACTAACCACCGGTGAATTGATTGTCAATGACTTTGTTCTGGATGCAGAACTCGCTGATCAGGAGCATAGTGGAAGATCCGGTCAAGTACACAATACAAACCAATTGGTAGTGAATGGGGATGCGTATTTCGATTTGGCGCTTGATCCTTCGGGAGAGTGTTCTCCGGGTTGGTATGACTTTACCGTTCCTTTCCCTGTGAATGCAGTCAATGGTGTAACCCGCTTCGACAATAGTACGCACCTTGAGAAAACAATCAAATGCGAGACCAATTATGCAATTATGGACTTCTCAGAGAACCGCCGTGTAGAGACAGGTTATGGGTGGAAGAAATACCACTCTGTAATGCAACCGGGACAATGCTATACGATAACGATTGACGATGTAGATAATGTATATCGTTTCAAAAAGACAGCTACCGGTTCGCTCAACCTCAGTTCTACCACATTGATGGCATATTCCGATGTGGAAAATGAGAATAAAGGATGGAATTGCTTAGGTAATGGAACCTTGGAATATGCAAATCTTTCGGCAGAGGGAATAGAAAAAGTTCACATATATAGCCATGCGACCAATTCATATACCGCAGTGCCTCTAAATGAATACACCTACGTAGTTGGCTCGGCATATATGATTCAGACTCCATCCGCAGGAAAGGAAATCACATATACGCATGAGGGTGGCACTCGTACGCTCCGAGCTCCACGTCGTTCGTCGTCTGAAACAGAGTTTATGCTGTCTCTGTCTCAAGAAGGAGCCAATTATAGCGACGACCGCTTGTATGTGAGTGCAGATGAAGAAGCTACTTATTATTACGAAGCCGGACGCGAATTAACGAAGTTTGCTGCTCCGACAGACTCCAAAGTAGCACAAGTGTGGGCAAATGCCTACGGCATGAAACTGTGTGACGTGGAGGCTCCGTTAGTAGATGACGAAGCCGTAGTCGTATTGAGTTTCTATGCTCCCAAGGCAGGCTCTTATACCTTTGCAATTGATCGTATGCCGGAAGATGAGGCAGACTTGTATCTCACATATAATGGCTCGGATATTTGGAACTTAACGGAGAGTCCATATACATTAGATCTCGCAAAGGGAACTACTGAAGGATATGGCTTACGTATTCAGTCGAGGAATGCTCCGCAGATTACTACAGGAGTAGATGAGATCAATGGAGAGAAAGAAGGAAATCGCAAGGTTCTGATCGGAAATGATATATATATTATTACGAAAGAGGGCGCAATATTTAATGCAACCGGCAAAAAAGTGAAATAAAATTTGCAGGTTCGGAAAAAAAGCAGTACTTTTGTAGTCGTAAATGGGAAAGAAGCATTACATAGAACCGATGACGGGAATTGCTATCGTCAAGACTTCAGAAATAATGTGGCCTATAGAAGGGAGCTCTACTCATGCGCAGGCTCCCCAGCGGCGTGATCGCGTATTCTGAAACAAACCACCCCGTGGCAACCTGCCGCGGGGTGGTTTGTTGAAAGCCCCAATAATGTTCGGTAGAAGATTTTACATTTGTTTTATAGAGAAGCTTTTGAATGCAAAGCGATATTTGCCGAACTGCGCATGAGGCAAATGGTTCACCTTATCTTTCAAGACATCCAAACTGATTTTATTCTCGTTGCGTTTGACCTCTGCAACAAGGGCTTCATGGGTAAATTCATTCAGGGCAATAATATCAATCTCGTTCTCTCCCTTTCTGTCCCACCAATTGCCTACTTGGGTAAACTGTCCGCTTTCCATCAGTAGCGTCTGGAAATATCGCTCCAAAGTAATACCGGTGAATTGGTCATAGTGCGAATCAATATTTGCTCGTAGCAGCTGCATTTGCCCACTCTCTATAAGAGCCTGAAAAGGACAAATGAAACGGAACCAAAAACGCAGGAAAGGGTCTGATATTTCATAGGAAGATGTTTTCGAATATGCAGACGCCAACATGGGTTTGATGCGTGTGATCATGTTGAAATTGCGTTCCAAGTTGGACAAATATACTCCGCAGTCCTTTTGCAAAGCCCCATCTATCTCTCCCCGTCTGTTGGCACCTCCTGCAATAAGTTGCAAGATGGAATAGTAGGTATTATAATCCGAGCCGAATTCATTATTGATAATATCCCTTCCTTCCGTGAGAAAATATGAATCCATTCGGCAAACATAATCAAGCATTTGCGCTTTTGTGAAGCACCCTGCGTCCATCAGCAACTCCACATATTTTGCCACTCCTCCGGTTATCATATAGAGGCATAGCAGATCTTCGTTGGTATATTCGGGACAGTGGTCTGCAAATATGCTTTTCAGCACATGTATGCTGAAAGGGCGAAGTGTAAACTTGGAGGTAGGCCGTCCGTATAGTGGTTCACTCTCATTCTCAAAAATCCGCTTCATTAGCGAAGTGATGCTGCCCGATACAATGAGATTGATGTGCGACTCCGTGTGGTATCTGTCCCATACGTCCTGAATCTCGCTAAAGATGGCTGGATTAATCTTCTGCAAGTTCTGAAATTCATCGATAATAATGGTGAAATGCCGCTGAACGGAAGCGCGCATGATTAACTCAAATAAATCCCGAAACCGGGTTATCGTACCAAATACCGATAATTGCAACTGCTGTTCCAACGCATCTTGGAATTTCCGGCAAAGCATGGCTTCGCTATCTTTTGAGACAAACAGATAGGCAAACTCATCATGGTCAAATGCATGCATCAAAAGCGCGGTTTTTCCTACTCGTCTGCGCCCCATCAGTACTGTAAAGGTGGCATTGGTGCGTGATTGTAACTCAGTCTGTTGCAGTACATCTAATTCTTTGTCTCTGTCGTAGAATTTCATAATGTTAATCTGTATTTATATAAATGGTCATTTACATAATTCGGCTGCAAAGGTACAAAAAAAGTTTTGAAAGAGCAAATTTATTTCTAAAAAAGACTTCCAAAAGTGTGATTTTATATAAAAAACGGACATCAAATTGTACAAGGATGTCCGTAATGGTAACGAAGTGGTACCGGTAGCGACTGCATAGTAACTGCATAAAACTACATAAAACACATCAGCAAGGAAACAAAAAAGATCAAAAATCACACTATTTTGTGATTTCTCTTGTATATGTCAGAAAAATATAGTATCTTTGCACCCAAAATCACAAGATAGTATGATTTTGAGTGTTTACATAAAGGGCATTTATGCCGGTGAGTTAGAGAAAAAAGGTGCGCATAGTTATATGTTTACCTACGATGAGGCTTATAGGTCAGACAGCAGTTTACCAGCTCTATGTCTGAATATGCCTAAGACGCAAGCGGTATATGAATCGGAGAGATTATTCTCGGTATTTTCGAATATGTTGTCAGAAGGCTATAATCGTAGATTGCAATCCAAGACGATGCGGATAGATGAAGACGATGATTTTGCGTTGTTGGCAGCCACGGCGCAATACGATACCATCGGAGCGATAACAGTAAAACCGATTGAGGCATGATAGAACGATATGACCATAAGACCTTAGTGGAGATGTTCGACTCGCAGAATGTGTCGCCGATATTGCCGTATGAGAGCATAGATGCTGATGTGGCGACAATAAAAGCAAGTACGCAAGCCAGTGGTCGAATATCCATATCCGGTGTACAGCCCAAATATGCGATGGTAGTCGATAATGGTCGGTTGCGATTTGCTCGTGAAGGAGAACAAGGGCGGTATATCTTGAAAATAGCGCCTATAGAACCACATATTATTGATCGTCCGTGGGTACCCGTCAATGAATGGTTGACGATGCGGATAGCTGAGCAGGTATATGGTATTACAACCGCCAAGAACACCTTGTGTTACTTTGGGAACGGCGATGTAGCCTATATTACAAAGAGGTTTGATGTGCAGCCGGACGGAACGAAATGGATGCAGGAAGATTTTGCATCCATAGCTGACATTAGCAAAGATACAAATGGACCTGACTATAAGTACAATGCGTTGAGTTATGCAGAATGCGGGGCGTTGATTGACAAGCATGTGAGTGCAGCTATGGTTGAGAAACTCAAGTTCTTCCGCATAGTGGTGTTCAACTATCTAACCTGTAATGATGATGCGCATTTGAAGAATTTCTCGCTGATCTCACCGGACGGAAAGGATTATCGATTGACACCGGCTTATGATTTGTTGAACACTCAGTTACATCTGACCAATCCGCATATCTTTGCGTTGAGCAAGAACTTATATCCGGGTATGGTGTTGGATGACACTCATTCTGTAACAGGTACCTCTTTTGAAGAGTTTGGTCGTCAATTAGGCTTACCGGCTAAATTGGTAGAGACGGAATTGAATGGATTTCGTGCAGAAAAACCACAAGTGAAAGAAATATTAAATGAGAGCGGTTTGCCGCAGAACTTGGCAAAATGGTATTTCCAAGGATATGAATATAGACGAGTAACTTTAGGTTTTAAATGATATGAGTACTATCGGGCAAATAATAAAAGAGCGTCGAAAGGAGTTAGGCTTGACGCAGAATACATTAGCGTTACTGTCTCAAGTAGGCATCAATACGATAGTGTCCATCGAGCGAGGCTCAAAATCACCATCGGTGGAGACGCTGACGAAAGTAGCAGACGTGTTAGGATTGGAAATCCAATTAGTTGTCAAAAATCCGTAAGATACGGAGGAAACATAGGCAAAAAGACGACGAAGTGGTACCGGTAGCGACTGCATAGTAACTGCATAAAACCTGTAAAAAATCCCTCAAATCACTTCAGTTTCTTTGCCCAGCGGCGGAGATAGGCGTACCACTCTTCGGCAGTCTTTGCCACGGGGTGGTTTTCTTTGGTGGCTCCGCAGCAGGTGAGATAGAAATGAGCGGTGCGGGGCAAGGCTGACGGCTGATGGCTGAAAGCTGACAGCTTTAACAAACACAAGTTGTTCCGCTTGTCGTGGACAAGGGCACCGGCATACTCCTTTGGAATAAAAACACCCAAGCCGACAGTCTCTTTGGCATACTTGACGCTATCGTTCACAGGCCAGTCGGTGCCCCAAGAGGCTAAAAGAATACCGTTTGGCAGGATAAGCGAGATAGTATCTTTTCCCCCCTTCGCCGGAATGGTCTGTACGCCGGTGCAGAGCCCTTCAATGGGTGCCGAGCAGAAGACGTCGCAACGCATATCCCTATGTCCGGCTTTCATCGTATATCGGACATCCAGATTGACGATATGTCGCGTCTCCGGCAATTCTTCTTTGCCGTCCGGCACCGTCCAGTCCACATCGCAAACAGCGATAGTGGCTTCGTTGCGCCCTTTCTTGACAATCAATTGCTGCCGCTCGCCAACCTCCTCTATATGAAACAGTTTGCCGTTCCAGTATTTGACAGAACCGACGCCGACCGTTCCGCTGACGCGGAGAATATCATCGCCATACCCCGCCTCCAGCAGACTATCGTTGGGATACCAATGGCTCTTAGCCAACTCCAGCTGCGGCTTGCGCTTGCAATACGGATCAATGGTCTGTTTCTTGTCGAAATAGATGCGGTAAGCCATCAACTCACTTTCAACCGCCACGCCATGGTGGTGGAGCTGGTGGTAGGTATCAATTTCCGGACCATCGGTCCATACGTCGATGGGGTAGCAGTGGCGCGTCTTGCCCTCCGCATGGATGACGGTGTAGCCCTCCATTGTGGAGTCCGCCGGTGTGCCGATCTTCCAAAACGAAGTTGCCACCCGCGGGGCGCACCCCGCGAGCAGCAGACCGACTATCGCTAAGCCGATATTATTTATTGATCGTGACATTCTCAACCGTCGGAGCCAACGAGAAGGCTTCGCCTTTCTTTACATTGATATTCACATTCTCAATCACCAGTCCGTTTGTCTGGCGGAAGAGTGCCCCTTCGGTGGCATTCATCGTGATGTCGCGGAGGGTGACATTCTGGATCTTCATCTCCGGCAGACCGTTGAAATAGATAGCGCGTTTGATGTTGTTACCCTTGACATTCTCAATCACGATATTCTTGAACGCCGGTGTCTCTTCGCTGACCGCCGGAGCCTCTGCATTCATGCGCGCAGCGAGTTCTTCTTCGGTCTCCTCGCCGGCACCTTTGCCTCCGTAGAAGAGGTCAAAGAGCAGACCCTCGTTCGGGATATTCGCCATATTGACGTCGCGGATATAGATATTCTCCACTACGCCTCCGCGTCCGCGGGTGGATTTGAACCGCAGACCTACGTCGGTACCGATATAGAGGTTGTTGCTCACCTGCACATTCTTGATACCGCCGGACATCTCGGAGCCGCAGACAAATCCGCCGTGGCCGTGATAAACGACGCAATCGTCCACCACTACATTCTCCGTCGGGATACCTCTGTCGCGACCGGGTTTGTCCTTGCCGGATTTCATGCAGATGGCGTCGTCGCCTACGTCAAACGAGCAATGGCTGATCACTACATTTTTGCAGCTCTCTACATCCACGCCGTCGCCGTTCTGGCTGTACCAAGGGTTGCGGACATTGAGGTCGCGCAGGATGAGGTTCTCGCAGCACATCGGATGGAGGTTCCATGCCGGGCTGTTCTCAAAAGTAACGCCCTCCAAGAGGATGCCTTTGCAGTCCACGAAATGGAGCAGCACCGGACGGAGGAAGGATTTCACTACTCGCCAGAGGCTGTCGTCGGTGATCACAGGCACGTTCTGGTCCACGCAATAAGTCTGCGCGAGGATCGATGCGCTGTCCGGATACCAGATGTCTTTCTCGGTCACTACGCCGCCTTTCTCCTGCAAGTGTTTCTTCCATTGGCTCGGAGCCATTTTCCCTTTCTTAAGCGGACGCCACCAGTCGCCGTTGCCGTTGAACGTACCATGACCGGTGATGGCGATATTCTCTGCGCCGCGCGCATTGAGCGGAGAGGTGCAACGCTTGGTCGGAATACCCTCGAACCACTCGTCGTAGATCTCATAGAGGTCCAGATCATGGCTGAAGACGATGAAACTGTTCGCTTCGGTATAGAGACGGACGTTGGATTTGAGCGTGAGCGGGCCGGTGGTGTAGATACCTGCCGGGATGACTACTGTTCCGCCTCCGGCGGCTGTACATTCGTCGATAGCTTTCTGGATGGGCTCGGTAGCCAGCGCTACGCCTGTCGGGTCAGCCCCGAAATCCAGCACATTGAATGTGCGGCTCGGGAACGAAGGAACCTTCACTTTCGGCATTTCAAAGGATGCCGCTTTGGTCAGCCGGTCGATGTCGCCCTGTTTGGTTGTTTGATACTGCGGCGCAGATGTGCAAGCGCCCCAAACGGCTGCTACAAGCAGCAATAGGGAAAATTTGTGTTTCATAGATATATATTTTGTGGATAAATGATTTCTATTAATGAGAGCCCTTCTGCAGGAGCGGAGTGTCCTGCGCGGCAACGGTTGTGCGCAGCGATCACTTGCTCGAACTCCTCCTCGCTCATCTTGCCTCGCCCTACTTCAAAGAGGGTGCCGACTATCGCGCGCACCATGTTTCGCAAGAACCGGTTGGCTGTGATTTCAAAATAAGCCTCTGTCTCGTTCTCGCGCACCCACCGCGCTTCCGTCACATGGCATATCGTCGTTTTGACATCTGTATGCGTGCGGCAGAAAGAGGCAAAATCTCGCTCGCCAATCATCCGTTCCGCCGCTCTGTTCATCGCCTCCAAATCCAGTCCGGCTGCTACGCGCGTATGATTGATATAGAGGAACGGATCCTTGCGCGTGGTGATGCGATAGCGATAAGTCCGCGCCGTAGCGTCAAACCGCGCGTGCGCTTCGTCCGTCACGCGACGCAGACCGGTGACAGCGATAGAGGCGGGCAGCAGATTATTGAGCCGTCCCACGAAATTCGCCGGAAGGGCTTTCTCTACATCGAAATGCGCCACCATCTTCTCTGCATGCACGCCTGCGTCCGTCCGCCCGGCAAAAACGAGCGCCACAGGCGTCCGGAGGATGGTAGCAAAAGCCGCTTCCATCTCTGCCTGAACCGTGTTTCCGTTCGGCTGCGTCTGCGAACCGTGATAGCCGGTGCCGTCATATGCAAAGGAAATGAAATAACGCACAGTGATTTACAATTTATTCATTTACAATTTACTATTTATTGTACCATTGGGCTACTTGGGCATTGAGCTCCGGCGAGAGTTGCGCCTTGTAGGCGATCCACGCGCCGCAGCCGAGCAGCACAATGCTCCGGCAGAGGCTGTCCACCCATATATTCATCGCAGGCAGACATGTCTGCCAGAGGACATTCAGACCGAAAATACCGACGAGCAGCAGCAATATATATACCCATCGGCGGTCCACTACGTGAAAACGCCCCAGCGGCACCAGCGTTGCAATGATCAGCAGGTAATACAACCCGTACGAGATCAAGTTGCTGAGCGCAGCGCCCTCCATGCCATAGCGCGGCACCAGATAATTATTGAGCATAATGGCGCTGACCGTCAAAATCAGCGACCAGATCAGACTGAAGGCATAGTACCGAGAATAGTTCAACGCCGTCAGACAAATAGTGAACGTCCCCAAAATCAATTGGCTGACGCCCAAGATAAACACTACATTCTTTGCCGTAGCATACGTAGCGCCATTCGGCAGGATATGGAAAATCAAATCGATATTGAGCCATATCGCCAGCAGAATAAACCCGCCGATGAGCAGCATGTTTCTCGTTACTTGGCGTATCAAGAAAGAGCACTCTTCGCGGTTCTGCTCTTTGATCGCTTGTGCCAGTTGCGGCGAAGCAATCGCCGAAACGGAGCGGTTCGGTACACTCACCATCACCGCCATATAGGTCGCTATCGCAAAAATACCGGTGTTGCTCAGTCCCATCTTGGCGGTCACAAAAAAAGACGACAGGGTAGGCGCCAGAACCGTTGTGACCGCAGAGAGCAGCAGAAATCCGGTGTAAACCAGATAGCGGCGGACGAGTCCTTTGTTCTCCCGCAAGAAAACCCAATCCGGACGCAGACGGATAGTGTGCAGCGAGAAGAAATAGCACAGATTTATGACCGCTGCGACCGCATAGTTGATGCAAATACCGACGACCAGTCCGTCGATGGAGATCACCCGGAAGGCGTACAGCAGATAGATCGCCAACAGTCCTATCCGCACCACCAGTTCGCGCACCGCCCGTGGCACCACAATATGCATCAGCACATTGCATGTACTCTCGCAGATCGTTTGGTAGAGCATAAAGAACGCCAGCGGGAGCACGAAATAATAGTACTCCACAAACAGCGGCGATTTGTCTCCAAACCATGCGCCCAGCGGCACACGGCAAGCCCAATAGATCAGGGCGAAAAGGACAAATCCGACGAACGGAACCACCATCGCCCAGAAGAAGAATCCGTGGTCCTCTTCGCTCTCTTTCTCCTTAAAATACGGATAGAATCGGATCACGCTGGCGTACGTGCCCAACTGCGCCAGACCGATGAAGAGTGTGGCGGCGTCAATCAGCACCCGTGCCAACCCGATTTCCTCGGTAGTGAGGAAACGGGTTAACACGAAGAACGTGGTGAAGACACCTACGGCAATGCCAAGGTAGGTCACAATCGTGCCACGTATGGATTGTTTAGCAATGACGCCCACAATTTTCAATTTTCAATTCTCAATTCTCAATTATTTGATATCCAGCAGTTCAACGGTGAAGATCAGCGTTGCGAACGGCGGAATTGACTGGCCTGCGCCGCGCTCGCCGTAACCCAGCTCGTACGGGATATAGAGTTTGTATTTCGAGCCCTTCGGCATCAACTGCAGACCTTCGGTCCAACCTTTGATCACGCCGTTCAGCGGGAACTCGATCGGCTCGCCGCGTTGGTAGCTGCTGTCGAAGACAGTACCGTCAATCAGCGTGCCCTCATAATGAACTTTGACCGTCTGCTCTGCCGTCGGTTTCGGACCTTTGCCCTGTACCAGTACTTCGTACTGCAAACCGCTATCGGTCACTTTGACCTCCTCGCGCAGCGCGTTCTCCTGCAGGAATTTCTCGCCCTCTGCTTTCGCATCACCGAATTTCTTGGCTGACATGACGGAATCCACATAATGGCTCGCGGATTGCATGTCGAATTGCTCGGTGTAGTTGTACATACCGTTGATGAAACCTTGTTTGATCAGGTCGAAGTTGGTCTCCATCCCTGCCACGCCCAGCAGCCCCACCGGCTCCTGCTCGCGGATGGCGGTACCGATATTCTTGGCGGTGGAGACAGCTTTCGGGTTGCGCACCTTCTCTTTCAGACCGATATTCACATAATCGATAAACTCATCCATCGCTTCGCCGGTGGTGTCTTCTGCCAGAATATACTGGCGGATTTGGTCGCCGTTCATGTATCCGAGTGCGTAGTTGAGCGAATCAACCTCATTGGCGAGCGTGATCGTTTTGGCTTTCTTCGGACATTTGCCGGTGATCGGCTTCGGAGCCTCTTTCTCTTCGCTTGGCGTTTGAGCATGAGATTTGCTCATCAGATAGCTCTCCGCTACATCGGCTTTCATGACGGTCGTGTCTTCGTTCATCGCGTTAACAACGCCTTGGAAGAACACTTTCTCGTTCAGCGCCCATGATTTGTTTTCCGCCAAACCTTTCTTCTCGAATCCCTTGACGGACGAACCAAACTGATGACCTGCTTTCTGGGTCTCGTTCAGTTCCTCTTCTTTGTCCAGATACGCGCTCTCCATGGCGTCGATAAACTCAGCCACAGCCTCATCGCTGCTGTCGTTGGCAAGAAGATACATTTTGATCTGCATACCATTCAGCACACCCAGCGCGTAGTTGACAGAGTCGCTCTCGTTGGTCAGTACGGCGTCTTGTGCTTTGTAACTGTTGCCGCAGGATATCATTGCCAGTGCGGCAAGCAAAACAATACTTAATTTTTTCATCTGTAGTTGTTTTTATTTTGTAATATATATGTTTGTAATTACGGTATCTCGTCGGTATCCCGTCGGTCTATCGTCTCGTATGTGTCCCGTATTTCTCTCGTAAATTTCAGGTACGAAAACGATTACTCGATCCCTAATAACTCAACCGTGAAGATCAGCGCAGCGTACGGCGGAATGGATTGACCTGCGCCGCGCTCGCCGTATGCCAGATTGTACGGAATGAAGAATTTGTATTTCGAACCGATAGACATCAACTGCAATCCTTCCGTCCAACCGGCAATCACACCGTTCAACGGGAAGGTTATCGACTCGCCGCGGCGATAGGAACTGTCGAAAACAGTACCGTCAATCAGTGTACCCTCATAATGAACGCGCACGGTGTCGGTTGCTTTAGGTTTCTGACCCAGCGACGGCTCCAAAATCTCGTACTGCAAACCGCTGGCAGTCACTTTGACACCCTCGCGTTTGGCATTCTCGGCAAGGAATTTCTCGCCCTCAGCCTTTGCCGCACCGGCTACTTTGGCTTCCAACTCCTGGAAGAATTGATTCAATACTTGTTGCGCCTCTTGATAACTGATCTTCGGCTGTTGTTTCGTGAGCACATCTTCGATTCCGGCTGCGAGGTCCTGATAATTCAGGCTCTCTACGCCGCTGCTCATGAGGTTCTGACCCATTGAAAGGCCTAATGCATAACTAATTTTGTCCATAATATATAATTTTGTCTAAATTTAATCTTCAAATCTTCAAATTTTCAAATTTTCAAATCTTTAGAATCGCCGCATAGCGGCTCAGGTATTTGCCGAGAATGTCAAACTCGATGTTGACCACTGTGCCCACCTCGATATATTTGAAATTGGTCTCTTCGTGGGTGTAGGGAATGATGCAAACAGAGACATAGCCTTTGCCGTCTTTGACATCCGGTTCGCATACCGTCAGGCTGACGCCGTTGATAGAAACCGATCCTTTGTCCACGCAGAAATAGCCGCGCTCCACCATCTCGCGCGAACTATCATACTCAAAGCGATAATACCAACTGCCGTCGGTCTCTTTTGCCTCGATACAAACGGCTTTCTGATCCACATGCCCTTGTACGATGTGCCCGTCCAGACGACCGCCCATCATCATCGACCGCTCTACGTTGACCCAATCGCCCTCTTTGAGCAGATCGAGGTTCGTCAGCCGCAAACTCTCCTGCATTGCCGTCACGGTATAGAGGTCGCCCTCGATCTTCACTACCGTCAGACACACGCCGTTGTGCGCGATGGATTGGTCAATACTCAGCGCCTCGCCAAACGGATTGCGGAGCGTGAAATGTTTATTCGTTTGCTCGGTCTCTATCTTAACGACCTGAGCCATGGTTTCTACGATTCCTGAAAACATTTTGAATAGGAAAATCTTTATGAGTTAATACAATTAAATAAATACCGATTAGTCCGGTGCCGACAGCCATCATCACCCACATATTGTGGATATAATACAGCCGTAGCGCATAATAGACCGCCAGCAGACCAATCGTCATTGCCGTATAGCCGCCGATACTTTTCAGATCATAGGGAATCGGAGCTTTCTTCTGGCCGATGAAATAGGACAGCAGCATAATGACGAAATAGCACACAAGGCTGCTGCCGCAACTTGCCCAATACCCGATTCGCGGCACACCGACAATCTGCAAAACCAACGTGATTACCAGTCCGATCAGCGAGAAATAAGCACCCCATTTGGTCTCGTCCGTCAGTTTGTACCAGAAACTGAGATTGAAATAAATCCCTTGGAAAACATACGTCCAAAGCACCACCGGAACGATCTTCAGCCCCTCCCAATACGCGCTGGAAACGATGTACCGGAATATATCCAGATAGAAGATCACACCCAGCAGAATGAGGTACGAGAAGATGATATAGTATTTCATCGCGTCGGCGTACGCCTCCACGGATTGGCGGTCCTTATGTTTGGCAAAAACGAACGGTTCGTACGCATAGCGGAAGGCTTGGGTGAACATCATCATCACCATTGCCACTTTGAAGCACGCACCGTAGATACCCAACTGCGCCTGCGCGTCCGCGCCCGTATAGAGATATGGAAAGAGGATCCGGTCCAGCGTCTGGTTCATGATTCCCGCTACGCCGAGCACCAGCAGAGGCAGCGAATAACGCAGCATCTCTTTTAGCACCGGCACGCTGAATTGACCGCCTTTCGGTAAGGTCATTGGCAGCAGGCACAGCGTCTGGATACAGGTCGCCAAGATATTACTGAGAAAGACATAGAACACATCATTCTTGCCCAATACCACAAGGAACAGCAGGTTGAACGCGATATTGAGAACGACGAACAGCAGCTTGAGCGCCGCAAAACGAATCGGGCGCTTCTGGTAACGCAGGTACGCAAACGGAATGCACGCAAACGCATCAATCGCCACCGTGGCAAACATCATCTCCACGAACTCCGAATGGTCGGGATAGCCCAGCGCATTGGCGATCGGCTGATGGAAAACGACCACCAGCATCGTGAACACCGCGCTGGAGCATAGCAGCGTCAGAAACGCCGTTTTATACACGGTCTTCGGATCGTAGTCTTCGCGGTTCGCAAAACGAAAGAAACCGGTCTCCATGCCGTACGTCAGAATGACCAATAACAGAGCCGTCCAAGCATAGATATTTGTGACGATTCCGTAGTCCGATGTGCGCGCCAACGCGTACGTGTACAGCGGCACCAATAGGTAGTTCAGGAACTTGCCTATGATCGAACTCGCACCGTAGATCACGGTGTCCTTCGCCAATGATTTCATCTCACTCATGCTTCTCTTTCAACTTTCAACTTTCAATTTTCAATTTTCAATTCCCGCAACGCAGACCACAATCTCGCCTTTGGGCGCTTTCGCTTTGAAATGTGCGACCAGTTCTGCCAGCGAACCTCTCACCGTCTCTTCATGCACTTTGCTGATCTCGCGCGTCACACTCGCCTTGCGCTCTTCGCCGCATACCGCCGCCAGTTGTTCCAAGGTCTTCACCAGCCGGAAAGGCGACTCATAGACGATAAACGTCTGGTCCAGCGCAGCGAGGTATTGCAACCGTGTCTGCCGGCCTTTCTTCTGCGGCAGGAAACCCTCGAAATAGAAATGGTTGTTCGGCAGTCCGCTGTCCACTAAAGCCGGCACAAAAGCCGTTGCTCCCGGCAGACATTGGATCTCTATCTTTGCTTCGGCAGCTGCGCGCACCAGAAAGAACCCGGGGTCGCTGATAGCAGGAGTGCCTGCGTCGGAAATGAGCGCGATATTCGCACCTGCTTTCAGCCGCTCCACGATGTCCGCAGAGGTCTCATGTTCGTTGAACTTATGATGGCTCTTCAGCGGCGTATGGATGTCGTAATGTTGCAGCAGAATGCCGCTCGTGCGCGTGTCTTCCGCCAAAATCAGATCTACTGATTTCAGCACTTCAATCGCGCGGAACGTCATGTCCTGCAGATTGCCAACCGGTGTCGGAACAATGTATAACATTAATTCTCAATTCTCAATTTTCAATTCTCAATTACCCGAATCTCCTGTGCAGAGTTACAATAAACTGCTGATAAGAGTTGCTCTCGGTGTCCCATCCGAAGCGGCGGATGTACTCCATCGCCTCGTCAAACGAACCCAACTCGTTCAACTCTGTCAGCGTCTTTTGCATCAGTTCTGCGTTTTGACCGAACAACTCACGTTGATACAAGAACCGGTCTCCCAGCGAGATTGCCTGACGAATATCCGTCACAGCCTTGCCATAGATAGCCGCCTTCGGAGAAGCCACTTCCTCCTTCACGGGTTCGGCTTTGACGGGTTCTGCCACAACAACCGGCTCCGGCTCGGAGTATTCTACTCTTTCTTCTTCTTTCTCAACCACTTGTGGCTCCGGCAGCGGACGACTTTTCAGGTCCTCTATCTCTGCTTCCAGCGAAGCAATAATTGCTTCGTTGGTCTGCTGAGCCTCCTCCAGAGCCGCGATGCGTTTTTCGTTTTCCGCTATCCGCGCCTCCAGAGACTCAAAATATTTAATTACTTCCTCCATAAAAAATTCTCAATTCTCAATTCTCAATTCTCAACTCTCAATTCTCAATTCTCAATTATTTCGTTGCGTCTTCCAGCTTGCCCATCATCGCAAACATGAAGATAGCGGCAATCAGGCACACGCCGATGAACACGCTCCATACGAGCCACAACGGCAGACTGCCCCAGAGGAAACCGCCAACGGAAACAAGGAAATTACCCAGCGCAGTAGCTACAAACCAGCCACCCATCATCATTCCTTTGTATTGCGGAGGTGCCACTTTGCTGACGAACGAGATACCCATCGGGCTAAGCAGTAACTCACCGAAAGTGAGTACCAAATACGTCAAAATCAGCACATTGGCATTGACGAATGTACCTTCGCCGGATACGCGTGCCAACTCTTGCTCTGCCGGACTCAGCAGCCCAACCGAACAGAATGCCATTACCGCATAAGCTGCTGCGGCTACCAACATACCATAGGCGATCTTGCGCGGAGCACTCGGCTCTTTGCCTTTCTTCGCCAACGCACCGAAAATAGCCATGCTCACCGGAGTCAGAGCTACTACATAGAACGGGTTGAACTGCTGGAAAATAGGAGCGGAAATGTTCAACTCTGACGGATGGCTGAGATATTTATAAGCCAGCGCACCGATCACAGCAATACCCACGCAGCTCCAGATTGTCTTCGCTTTGCGGCTGCCTTCGCCGAAAATGCCGAACAGCGCATACACCAGAATAGCTACCAATACCAAGTTGATGATATCAAATGCCATCGTTTGAACACCCGTCACAACCGGGTTCACAAACTCATTGGCAAAATAAGTCAGCGTCAGACCGTTCTGGTGGAATGCCATCCAGAAGAACAGCACAACGGCGAACACCAGACACAGCGCCACGATACGTTTCTTGGTCTGCTCCGGAGTCAGCGTCTCTACTTTCTGACCGCTCGCTGCCGCTTGTTTGGCGGTGTTCTCTACGTGCTTGAACCAAGGACGGCAAGCATAATAAATCGCGATACTCAATACCAGCGAAGCGCAGGCTACCGCGAACGCGAAATGGTAACTGTCATTGACGCTCACACCCAGCGAATCCTGAGCCCACGCCATGATCTTAACAGCTGCCGTCGGTGCGAACATAGCGCCGATGTTGATTGCCATATAGAACAGCGAGAAGGCAGCATCGCGGCGGTCGGCATAAGCCGGATCGTCGTATAGATTGCCCACCATCACTTGCAAGTTTCCTTTGAAAAGACCCGTTCCGAAACTGATCAGCACCAGCGCAGCAATCATGCCTGTCATCGCTACAGCCGTACTGCCGCTCTCTACGCCACCCATCGGAAGCGCCAGAAGCACGTAGCCCAAAAACATAATGATAATTCCGATCGTCACGCATTTGCCGTAACCGATCTTATCGGCTACGATACCGCCGATCAGCGGCAGAAAATACACAAATGCCAAAAAAGTGGAATAAATAGCACCTGCGGCAGAAGCCGACAAACCAAAATTAGCGCGCAGGAACAGCGCAAAAACGGCTAACATCGTGTAGTAGCCGAAGCGTTCGCCCGTGTTGGCCAACGCCAGAGCAAAAAGCCCTTTAGGTTGATTCTTAAACATAATGTATTGATTTTATTTTTGTTTTCTAGTTAATCTAGTTAATCTAGTTTGTCTAGTTATACTAGTTCGACTAGTTCTTCTAGTTAATCACCTCACACCATCCATGCGTATCCTCCGCCCGTCCGTACTGAATATCCTTCAGCGAGTGGTACAAATCTGTCAGTATCGGTCCCGGCTGGTCGCTCAGGTGGTAAATCTTATTCTTCTCCGGGTCAATTACTTTGTCGATCGGACTGATCACACAAGCCGTTCCGCAAGCGGCTGCCTCACTCATCTGCTCCAACTCCTCCAGCCGTATATGCCGCCGCGTCACTTTATAACCCTTATCCCGCGCCAAAGTCATCAGACTGTCATTCGTGATACTCGGCAGAATTGCACTACTCCGCGGCGTCAGGTACTCAATTTCTGACGGCTGACAGCTGACAGCTGAAAGCTTCTTAATCCCAATAAAATTCGCCGCGCTGCACTCATCAATATACCGATGATATTTGGCGTCCAGGAACAGACAATCCATTCCTTGCGCGTGCGCCGGTTCAGTCGCGCGGAACGATGAAGCATAATTGCCTCCGACCTTGAAAGTACCCGTTCCGTATGGAGCCGCACGGTCCACATGCCGGTTCACTACAAACGTCGTGCAATGGAACTTGCCCGGATAGTACGGACCGATCGGCGAAGGAATCACGATAAACTCAAAATCCCTGCCCGGACCCACACCCAGCCGAGGCGTTGTACCAATCAGCAGCGGACGAAAATAGAGCGTCGCACCGGTTCCGTAAGGCGGAACAAAATCCATATTCTTCTCCAGCGCCAAATGAATCGCTTTGCCGAAAATCTCCTCCGGCACAGGAGCCATATACAGCCCCTCCGCACTCTTCGCCATTCGTTTCGCATTCTCGCGCCAGCGGAAAATACGGATCTTCCCGTCCACTCCGCGGAATGCCTTCAGCCCCTCAAAAGCCTCTTGTCCGTATTGCAGACAAGTAGCCGACACATGCAAATGAAGGAACTTGTCCTTCGTGGCGTACGGTTCTTCCCACACGCCCTCATGGTATGCCGAGCGGACTATATAATCCGGTTCGGTATAATGAAATCCTAATTTACTCCAATCAATCTCTTTCATCAATTCTCAAATCTTCAAATTTTCAAATCATCAAATAGCGTGTCCAGCACGCTCAACTCCGTTTGCCACGGATGTTTGTCTGTCCAAATCTGTCCGCTCCAGTCCTCTGTGTGCTCTGACGGCTGAAAACTGAAAGCTGAAGGCTTCTGCTTTTTAAGCAGAGAGGCAATCGTCGCGTTCAGTTCGTCATTCAGGTCTATCAGCCATTTGTACTCGCGTTCGTAGAACGGCTTCAGGTAGTCCGCGAAATACATGAAATACGGCGTGTGTTGGTAGGCGCTGACGAGCGTGATCCAGTGTTGGTGTTGCCATCGCGTCTGGTAACTGATCTCGATGTCACGCGTGAGCTGTTTATGCTCCACTTTCTTCACCGGTATCGTCAGTCGCACCAACTCGTCTTTGGCGTCTCTTATAATCGCCCTGTTGCGGAACGTCTGTTTCTCAAACGTCTCCATCTGTTCGATCGTAGCAGGTTCGCGCATCAGCGCTTCCATGTACGACAAGGGCGGCAAATATGCGGTAGGTAGAATCATCTCTTCGCTCCTCTGCCAATCCTGTTCCAACGGATACTATGCTTGTCTTTATCCAAACTCAGCCAGATAAACACAGGCCGTCCAACGATATGATCCTCCGGCACAAATCCCCAATAACGGCTGTCCGCGCTGTTATGCCGATTGTCGCCTTGCATCCAGTAATAATCCATCTTAAACTCATACTCCTCGCCAATCGCCATCGGCTGGAACTCATACGCCTCCGCGATGCGCTTGTAAATCCAATAATTCTCCTCGGTAATCATGATCTTGTCGCCCTTCCGAGGAATATAAATCGGCCCGTAATTGTCCCGCGTCCACTCGTTGTGACCCAACGGATACACGTCTCCGCCTTGTTTCTCCGGCTCAACAACGACTGCCACCACATGCGGATTTTTCTCTATCTCTGCCTTCATCGCCTCCGTCAAAGGAAAATGCCATGTCTGCGGATCTACCTGCACGCGGTCGGCCACGCTGATTCCGATTTTCTCCAGGTATTTCGCACCAAACACATGTCCGTCTGTATGCACATAATAATTGAGTTGCAGTCCTTCCTTCTCCGGCTCACGCTGCCATTCTGATGGCTGACAGCTGACGGCTGAAGGCTTCGTATAAACGACATTGTCGATTATACGCAGACTGTCTCCCGGTTCGCCCACGCAACGCTTCACATAGTTCTCCCTGCGGTCCACAGGTCTCGTCACAATTTCGCCGAACACATCTTTGCGAGCTTTAATCAACTCCTCGCCGTAGTAATGTTTCAGCGTGTAATAATCCGGATTTTGCATCTTCGTGCAAACCGTGTCTCCGGCAGGAAAATTGAATACCACAATATCCCCTTTCTGCGGACTCGTCCAACCTGCCAAACGCTTGTACTCCCAATGAGGCGAATCTAAATAACTCTTTCCGCCGCCCAGCCATTCCGGCATCGTGTGTTGCACCAGCGGCATACTCAGCGGCGTCTGCGGAACTCTCGCACCGTAAGCCATCTTGCTCACGTACAGAAAATCGCCCACACGCAAACTCTTCTCCAGACTCGAACTCGGAATCTGGTAGTTCTGGAAGATATACAGATTGATGAAATACACCGCCACCAGCGCAAACACAATCGCATCTATCCATGAAAACAAAGTGTACAGAAACGCATTCCCCTTTGGGTTTTGCGCCGCCCCTTTCTCCCCTCCTTTTAGGGAGGGGTCGGGGGTAGGCTTATATTTCTTCCACCATCCGTAGTTGATATATTTGGTCGTGAACGCGTCCACGATCAGCGGCAGCAGCACTAACCACCCTAAACTCTTCCAGTCGCCCCAAGCGACCCAAATAACGAACGCCACATACAGCGTTCCCCATATCCCTGCGCGAATCCATCCGCCGCGCGTCACTTCCGATATTCTATCCTTGAAACTTTTCATCTCACGCAATATTCATTAATCATTATTCAATATTCATTATTCATTATTCTTTGTTTTCTTTATTCCTTTCACCTTTCACCTTTCACCTTTCACCTTTCACCTTTCACCTTTCACCTTTCACCTTTCACCTTTCAATTTTCACCAGTCGTTTACCTCTCGCCGATGTGCCGGCGAGCTCATTTCACCTTTCACTTTTCACCTTTCACCTTTTTCCTCTCAAAAGGGGGTGATAAGGGGGTGATAAGGGGGTGATTAGGGGGTGATTAGGGGGTTATTCAGCACTCATTACTATGAGACAAACCCATCTCCGCCGCCTGCTTAACCCACAATCTCCTCCGCCTGCTCAACCCACAATCTCCGCCGCCTGCTCAACCCACAATCTCCTCCGCCGCTAAAACCGCTCCCAAAGCAAACCCTCTGCGACCTTTGGCGATATGTGTAATAACGATCGTATCCTCTTCGCTGTCCCATGTCACCTCGTGCGTCCCAGGCACTTCTCCCTCGCGAACCGACTCAATTTCAATATCTTCGATATTTCGGTATCTCGATAAATCGGTCTCTCGGATCTGTTCCGCCAGCGTCTTTGCCGTTCCGCTCGGCTTGTCCAACTTGTGTATATGGTGAATCTCTTTGATACTCGGCGTATAACCTTCACTCTTTTCTCCCTCTCTTGAGCGGGTGAAGAGCTCTGCTCGATCGGACTGCCGGTGGCCGTCCGTAGAACAACTCGGGGTGAGGTTTTTCATTTGCTCTGCAAGGAACTTGTTCAACTCAAAGAATATATTCACTCCCACGGAATAGTTACTGCTCCACACCAGCATCACTTTGCCTGTTTCGTCTTTCACAATGACTTTGTTGGAACTCTCTTCTATCTTCCATTCTCCCTTTCTTCCTCCCAATTCTCCCTCTCTTGAGGAGAGGGTCGGGGAGAGGTTCTCAATCCACCCTGTCGTTCCGCACACTACCGGCACGCCTTGCGCCCACGCGCGTAAAATATTGTCCTTTGCCGTAGCCGGCGTAGTAAACTCAATCGCCACATCCGCGTCCTTCAAGTCAAACGCATCGCCGACATCTATTTGCGCCACGATTTCATGTCCTCTGCTTCGAGCCACATCTTCTATCATGTGCCCCATCTTTCCGTATCCGATAATTGCTATTTTCATCTTCCTTTTCTTCTTCCTTTTCATCTTCCTTATTATGTACATACGTGCGCATATTCACACGTGCGCACAAAATCGGCTACAAATTTACTGCTTTTTTCTGAAATACGCAAACTATTAACGCAAAAAGAGTGCCGAAGCACTCCTTTTATCCCATTTCCGTCAATTTTTCCACATCCAATGTGTCTTTTTTGCCGTAAACTCTGTCCAAAACTATTCGGGTGGAGAGTCAGAGGTCTTTGAGAATGGCGGAGACTAATTCGTCAATAGATGCTTTGCCGTCATTATGCACTACCAGTAGATGGCTGAATGCTGATAGCTGATGGCTGATAGCTGATGGCTGATTGCTGATAGCTGATGGCCGATGGCTGACTGCCTTTTGCGCCTGTATGCGGGCGCGTACCTTATTGATATTCTCTTCTGTCGCTTCGCCGTGGTAGTCTCTTTGGAGCGTTCGTGCGATTCGCACTTCCTCCGGCGCTTCCACCAAAATAATCCGATCGCATATCCCGTCCAAGCCTGCTTCATACAGGATTGCCGATTCGAAGAAAAAGAACTCTGAATGCTGAAATCTGATAGCTGACCGCTCAATATCTGCCTTTACTGCCGGATGAACGATCCCGTTCAACTGCTTCAGCAGTTCCGGCTCCGCAAAAACGCGGCTTGCCACATAAGCGGTATTATAAACCCCATTAACAAACGCTTCTTTGCCGAAAAGGGCAATAATCTGTTGCTGCACCTCTTGATCCTCGGCAATAATCCGTTTCGCTTCTTTGTCGCAGTCATAGATAGCATACCCTCGCGCCGCAAGTGCGCGGGCAATGGTGGACTTTCCACTTCCTATGCCGCCTGTTATTCCTATAATCATAATCGGTCTTTATTCTTTCAGCCTGCAGGGCGGTCTAAAATTGGAAATATATAAACGGTTGCATGTCCGCCGTGACGAACTGATAGATTACAACAATCGCTATACATACCGCAATCACCATCAGCCAAAGCGGCATGGCGCTAAAAGCCAGACGGTACCGCCTTTTCCAGTTGGTCGGCAGCCAGTGGATGACCATTCCGGCAACGAACATAGCTACCACCCATCGGTATTCCCATAGAAAATCAGGAATGATAGCATTGCTCCACGCGCCGCCGATCTGGTTCACCATATTCTTTGCCGTCGCCCAAGCTACCTCATTTGCCGTAGCTGGATCCAAGTTGCTGGACGAACGGAAGAACAGACGCGTGAAAGTGATAAACGTGAAGGTCTGTATAACCGCCCAGGCAGTACTTAAACCATTTGTAATCCGGTTATCTGATCCTTTGCATAAGTGATACACATACCGGACAGTCGTACCAACCCAGATGATACTTGCCCACACGGCGAAGAGCCGCCAAGTAGGCAGGTTCGTGTAATAGACTGCCAGCCAAAGACCGCCGCAGAGCAGACTGATGCACACCATTCGGACATGCCAATTCATGCCCCGCCAGATCTTCTCCACAATCATTCCTATTCCGTTGATACCGCCCCAAATAATGAAGTTCCAGCTTGCTCCATGCCATAAACCGCCTAAGACCTGCGTGATAAAAGAGTTCAAGTTCGCATAGAGCAACTTGCGCCTTTCGATGGATGCCTTTTGGCTAATCCATTTATTCCATACAAACACGCCTGCCATAAAGACTCCAAACGGCACAAGGATCTGCCACCACCAGTCGGTGAGTGCCGCAGAGACAAAGGCAATCAGGCTGAGCCAGAAATACGTACCAAACCCGATCTCTCTATTGCCGCCCAACGGAATATACAGATACGTTTTCAGCCATCGCCCAAGCGACATGTGCCACCGCCGCCAGAACTCCTGCGGACTTTGCGATTTATATGGGCTGTTGAAGTTCATCGGCAGATAGAATCCCATTAGCATCGCTATGCCGATTGCAATATCTGTGTAGCCCGAGAAATCCGCATAGACTTGCAGCGAATAGGCAAAGAGCGCAAACAGGTTCTCGAATCCGGAGAACAGAAGCGGATTGTCAAATACACGGTCAATCAGGTTCACCGCCAGGTAATCCGACATAATGATCTTCTTCGCCAAACCGTTCAATATCCAGAATACCGCTACTCCGAAGACCCTTCTGCTGAGGCGATAAGGCTTGTAGAGCTGCGGAATAAACTCCTCTGCACGCACAATCGGTCCTGCCACCAACTGCGGAAAGAACGATACATAGAACCCAAAGTCCAGAATATTCTTCACCGGTTGAATCCGTCCGCGATAGACGTCCGCTGTATAGGAGATGACTTGGAAAATATAGAACGAAATACCCACCGGCAGCACGATCGTGTCCACGCTGAAACGTCCCGCTTCTGCAAAACCGTTGCCGATGTACGCGAAGATGTCAAATACCTGAAAACCTGTTCCGAACAGATCATTAACCATGTTCGTGAAGAAATAGGCGTACTTGAAATAAGCCAGTAGACCAAGGTCTATTGTTACGGAGAGCGCCAACAAGGCTTTGGCTATTTGCGGTTTGTGATGGCTGATGGCAGCCTTTATCCGACTGGCTATAATCCAGTCGGAGAGAGTGACAAAAGCTAATATGAGCAAAAACAATCCGCTGGTCTTGTAATAGAAGAACCAACTGACGAACAGCAGATAGACGTTCCGCAGATGAAGTCTGCTCTTTCCATCTGCCGACCGTCCATTCATGATCAGCGCAAAGAGCGAGAATACCAACGCAAAGAACGCCCAGAAATAAAACTGGGTGAACAGCAGAGGGCTCTCCGAATTAAAGGCTAATATGTGACGTAGAAAGTCCAATTCTCAATTCTCAATTCTCAATTCCCTCCAACATCCAGTCTGCTACTGCATTGCCGGCTTTGCGGGCTCCGGCTCTCGTAAAATGTACGCCGTCTGAACCTGCCAAGCCGATCTCTTGCCATTTCAACATACTACCAGCTCCACCCATCCAGCGGTAAAGACTGAAATACGCGATATTCTCTTCCAATGCCATTTTGCGCAATAACTGATCCATATAAGGCACCATCGGATAAGTGATCCATTCGCCTTCTTCCTGGGTCAGCATATCGCTCGGACCGATAAAGAGGATAGACGCTTCCGGCGCGCAAGCTTGCAAATAGCGCACCTGCTCGCGCAGACCTTTCACTATTGCGGAGATAGTAGTCGGTTTCTCATTAAACGGAATAGCATTGCCGCCATACTGCATAATGATCAGTTTGACATTCTCGCGGCGATAGAAAGTGCTTAACTGCGCGCTGTCGATCTTCTCAAACACCAGACCGAGGCAGCCGCGCATCGGGATATTATCCACAATAACGCCTGTTTCGCTCTGTTGCGAGAGACCATACACCGCTCCGCGACCGGACAGTTGCACCGTATCTCCGGCAAAAGTATAATGGACAGACGTGTCTGCAAACACGCGCCAATGACTATATCTTGCTGTGGGGATCAGAGGAGTGACGATCGCTGTGATCTCTTCGCTGCCCTTGACCAGACTGTCGTTCATAACTGCCACTTGTCCCATTACACCATATAGACCATCCGTCCGCTGGTCGTGTTTCGGACCATAAACCAAATACCGTCTGGGACCTTGTGCCGGAGCGGTAAACCGTCCGTTCATGCGCAGCTCCTGACGCACGGAGCGAGTTGGGATCGTTTGTGCCAAAGGCACGAGCCCCACACCTTTTCCACCATATAGAGCCTGCAGTTTCTCCCGTATCTGCTGGCTCATCCGGTCTTCCTCGATCTGGCTGTCGCCATAGTGCACCACGCGTACCACCCGTTCGCTACTCTCCGCCAGCGAAGCATAGAACGCAGCAAGGAACATACGGCTGTCTGTGACCGAATCAACCGACACTTTGGGAATAACAGGAGCAACCGTGTCTTTTGGGGCGGTGGAAACCGGACTATCCGGACTTTCTGGAGTTTCCGGAGACCCTAGGTTTTCCAGACTATCCTGGGAAGCGATGGTTTCCTCTGTCTCCAGTACCTCCGCCAGAGTGGGCCAGCGTAGTTCCTGATCGCCCATTGCAATCCGTCTGGGCAGCACCATGCAAAGTGCCGCCAGGCATGCCATCACGCAAGCTATAAATATCAGAACTTTATACGGCTTCACTTATTTCTTCCACAACGCTCTACTAAACAACAACAAAACCGTGAAGATCTCCAGACGTCCGATGAGCATGACTAAGGTTGCCGTCCATTTGGCTACGGTGGGGTAGTCTGCGTACGTACCCGAGGGACCGAACTGTCCGATGGAGACACCTACATTGCCGATTGCTGAGACAGCCGTTCCGATCGCTTCGTCGAAGGCCACGCCGGAGGCGCAGAAGATCAGCACCGCCACCACGATGATGGCGATATAGAAGAACATGAATGCCATGATATTACTGGTCGTCTGCTCGCGCACGGTGTGACCGTTAAAACGCACGGGGATGACGGCGTTGGGGTGGATACGACGCTTGATCTCTGCTACTGCCGATTTCGCAAAGATGGCCAGACGTACCCATTTCATACCTCCGGCCGTTGAGCCTGACGAAGCGCCGGTGAACATCAGGAAGAAGACAAAGACCCACAACAACTTCGGCCAGGTCATGTAGTCGCTTGCCGCAAAACCTGTACTGGTCATCGCCGAGCAGACCATGAAGAAGCCTTTTCGCAGCGCGCGCTCAACCGTAGCGAAGAAATTCTCCATCTCCACGATCTTGCTTACGTCGTGCTCGATGCCGTAATGAATGAACAATCCCAAAGAGAGGAAGAGGGTAGCTATCAGGACCGCAATCGCGTACCACTGCGTCTCCTCGTCCTTTAAGAGCCGCTGTGGCTTGCCGCGGAAGAGGTAGATCAGCTGGGTGAAATTGATACCCGAGAGGAACATGAAGATGGCGGTGGTCCATTGGATCGCGGCATTGTCGCTGATCATACTGTCGTTGCGGGTAGAGAAACCGCCCGTAGAGATGGTGCTCATAGAGTGACAGATGGAGTCGAAAAGGGTCATGCCCTCGAGGTTCAGCAAGGCTATCTGGGTGATGGTCAGGACGATGTATGTCAGCCACATGTGTTTGGCGGTGTCGGCGATTCGCGGACTGAGTTTCTCGTAGCTTACACCGGTCACCTCAGCGCTATAGAGCTGCATGCCGCCGAGTCCGAACATCGGCAGGATGGCGACGGAGAGGACGATGATTCCCATACCTCCGAGCCATTGCATCAACGACCTCCATAGTAATATCGAGTGGGTCATGGCGGTCACGTCGCGGATGACGGTAGCGCCGGTGGTGGTGAAGCCCGCCATGGTCTCAAACCATGCGTTCGTCAGCTCCGGCAGCGCGCCGCTGAGCCAGAAAGGAAGCATGCCGAAGAGCGAATAGACCACCCAGACGGTCGCCACGATGACGTACCCTTCTCGTTCGCCCACACGCCGCTCTGCGTTACGGCCGGCAAGAAGCATCCACCAGCTGCTGAGCCATGTGATGGCGCTCGACACCACCCATGCGCCTAAGTCCGGTTCGTCGTACCAGAACGCAGCGAAAGTGGGCACTAACATGAATAATGCCTCGAGGGTGGTCAGTACACCCATGGTCTTAAAGACCAGCCGCCAGTTAAACATCCTTGTCATTTGAAGTATCGCTCTAATGTACGTATCACGTGGCTCTTGCAGAAGACGACGACGAGGTCGCCGGCGATGATCTGGGTATCTCCGTTCACGAGGATACCTTCCCCGGCGCGTACGATACCGCCGATGTTCGCTTCGTCCGGCAGCCGCACATCTTTGACCTTATGGCGGGTGATCGTACTACCTTCTTTGGCGTAGAACTCAACGATCTCGGCGTCCGCGCTGGTGAGGTTGTGTACGCCGCGGACGGATGCGTCCAGCAGCATCTGGTAGATATAAGAAGCGGCGATGGTTTTTTTGTTCAGCACGGCTCCAATATCCAGTCCTTCAGCCATCGGTATGTAATCCAGATTTTCTACTTCGGCGATGGTCTTTCGTACGCCGAAACGCTTTGCCGCCAAGCATGCGAAGATGTTTGCTTCGCTACTATCGGTCACGGCTACGAATGCGTCCGTGTCCTGGATTCCTTCTTCTTTGAGAATATCCATATCGCTTCCGTCGGCATTGATAATCAATGCGTTTGGTACTTTTTCGCTCAGCATATTGCATAACTCACGATCCTTCTCGATGATCTTGATATTCATCTCGTTCGTCAGTTCGGTAGCCGCTTTGCGGGCGATACGTCCTCCGCCGAAGAAGATCACATTATTGATTTCGCGTTTCGACTTGCCTAACTCCTCGCGCATGAACTCCATGTGTTCCTTGGCGCACACGCAATAGACCATATCGTTCTCTTCCACGGTGTCGTTTCCGCGCGGGATTATGGTGTCTTGTCCGCGTTTGATGGCTACAATACGGTATTTGCCGTGGTTGTAGATGCCGGAAGAGAAGGGTTGTCCCAATATCTTCGCTCCTGTGCGCACTTTGACTACGCACAGTTCCAATGCACCTTGCCCCAAATGGAGATGGTATCTCATCCAGTTGGTACGCAGGCTTTCTTCGATCTCGTTGGCTGCCAGCACTTCCGGATAGATGAGGTGGTTCAGACCCATATTCTCAAAGAACCGTTTGTTCTCCGGCAGCAGGTACTCGTAGTTATCAATACGTGCGAGGGTCCGTTTGGCGCCTAATGAGTTCGCAATCAGGCATGCCGTCATGTTCTCCGTCTCATGAGGAGTAACGGAGATAAACAGATCGCAGCCGTTGACCCCTATTTCGCGCAGATCGTGGATAGAAGTGGGGTTGCCGACCTTGGTCAGCATATCGTAGTTGGCGCTCAAGTCACCCAAGCGCTCCTGGCTCTCGTCCAGCAGACTGATCTCCATATCTTCGCGGCTCAGCAACTTGGCTAAGTGCGTGCCGACTTCACCGGCACCTGCAATAACGATTCGCATAGTCCTTCTTTGTCTAATTTAAGCATATGATAGAGCTCTTTGGTAGAGCCGTGTTCTACGAACTGGTCGTTCACGCCGAGACGAATGACGCGCGGTGTGTAGCCATGGTCCGCCATCCATTCCAATACAGCGGATCCTAATCCTCCGGCGATCATACCGTCTTCGGCGGTCACGATGGTTTGGTATTTCTTCCCGACTTCGTGCAGGATCTCTTCGTCCAGCGGTTTGAGCCACCGCATATCGTAGTGCGCGAAGCTGATTTCTGATTTCTGATGGCTGATCGCTTCTATCGCTTCCGCCATGGTGTTTCCTATTGCTCCGATGGTCAGCACGGCTACATCCTCTCCGTCCCGTAGCTTCACACCCTTGCCATACTCCACCTTGGTACTTGATACTTGGATATTCGTCCTTCCTCTCGGATATCGAATCGCCACAGGCCCGTCCAGCTTCTCCGCAAGGGTGAGCATCTGCTTCAGGTCTTCCGCTGTGCGCGGAGCGCAGATCTGCATGTTCGGGATCGGGCGCAAGTAAGAGAGGTCGAACAGTCCATGGTGGGTAGCGCCATCGTTGCCGACGATACCTGCGCGGTCGATACAGAGCACTACGTGCAGGTTCTGGAGCGCCACGTCATGGACGATATTGTCGTATGCCCGTTGCAGGAAGGTGGAGTAGATGTTGCAATAGGGGATCATGCCTGCTTTCGCCAAACCTGCGCTGAAAGTGACCGCGTGTCCTTCGGCAATACCCACATCAAACACCCTCTCCGGCAGCTCTTTCTGCATGATACTCATGCTACATCCGCTGGGCATAGCGGGTGTGATACCAACGATCTTCTCGTTCTGTTTCGCTAACTCCAAGAGCGTCTCGCCGAACACTTCCTGCCATAGCGGCGGAACGCTGACGGCTGACGGCTGAAGGCTTTGCCGCTCCCCTGTCTCCACATTGAATTCTCCCGGAGCATGCCAAACCGTTTGGTCGTTCTCCGCAGGCGCATAGCCTTTGCCTTTCTTGGTGATGATATGCAGCACTTTCGGTCCGCGGTGGTTCTTGATCTCGCTCAGGATACGCACGAGACCCACCACGTCGTGTCCGTCGGTCGGACCGAAATAGCGGATGTTGAGACCCGTGAAGATATTACTGCTTTGTTTGGAGAATACCGCTTTGAGGCTGTTGTTGCGTCGCAGCATAGCGCGGCGCTTGCGTTCGTCCACAAGGTGCAACTTAGCCGCAATGCGGTAGAGGTTCCATCTCCAGCGGTTGTATCGTTCGCTGGTCGTCAGATCAACCAGGTATTGGGTGAAACCGCCTTTGAGCGGGTCAATCGCCATGTGATTGTCGTTGAGGACGATAAGCAGGTTGTTTTTGTCCATCGAGGTGTTGTTCAGTCCCTCGAACGCCAAGCCGCCTGTCATAGCTCCATCGCCGATAATGGCGACCACATTGCGGGTAATTTTTAAGTTTGAATTTTTAATTTCGAATTCATTCCCGATATCTATGCCGAGTGCGGCAGAGATAGAATTGCTCGCGTGCCCGGCAATAAAGGCATCGTATTCGCTCTCCGCCGGATTGGTGAAAGGCGATAGTCCTTTGAACTGTCTGTTGGTATGAAAGCGGTCTCTTCGTCCGGTGAGGATCTTATGCGCGTACGCTTGGTGTCCCACGTCCCAAACCAGTTTGTCGTTCGGTGTATCGAATACATAGTGCAGGGCGACGGTCAGTTCGATCGTGCCTAATGAAGAAGCCAGATGCCCGGGGTTTTTGCTGAGCGCCTCAATGATAAACTGTCTCAATTCCGCGCACACCGACGGCAATTCCTCAAGCGGTACTTTCTTCAAATCCGCTGGCGAATCAATCTTATTGATATATCGATATTCCATCTCTAAATCATTTCTAATTCATCTCTAATTCGTCTCTAAATCGTCCCATACGCGCATACTTGCGCAATTTACGGCTGCAAAGTTACTGCTTTTTTTGCATATATGCAAATAAATTAGTGATTTTTTTCATCCTTCCTCATTTCAACACAGGATTAACACAGGATTAACATAGGATTACAGGCACGGCATCGGCACGAAAACGGAAGAAAAAAGCATAAAGATTTGCACATGTCCCCAAAAAGTAGTAATTTTGCAGTCGCTAAAGTTATTTATCATGAAATTATCTGAGATCAAACAAGTCATAGGGTCGATTGCCCAAGTGGAAGGACCTGACGAGTTGGAGATACGGCATCTGAGTATTGATAGCCGTCAGCCGTCAGCCGAGGATACGTTGTTTTTTGCGATCAAGACGGCGAAGAATGACGGAGCAAAATATATCCCGGAATTGCGGGAGAAAGGTGTGCAGGCTTTTGTAACCGGCGATAGCGTAGCTGCGTTGCAGGCACTCGCGGCGCATGTGCGGGCGCAGTTCAAAGGAACCGTGATCGGTATTACCGGTTCGAACGGAAAGACTGTGGTGAAGGAATGGTTGTATCAGCTGCTCAAAGACGACTACACCATCATCCGTTCGCCCAAATCGTATAACTCGCAGATTGGTGTGCCGCTGAGTGTGTGGGAACTATCTGCTATCAGCCGTCAAAAGGCAGAGAAGCCGGTATTAGCCATCTTTGAGGCTGGAATTTCGCAACCCGGTGAGATGGAGAAGTTGGAACCGATCATTCGTCCGACCATAGGCGTAATCACGTATATCGGGCATGAACACGACGAGAACTTCGTCTCGCTGGAACAGAAACGAGCGGAGAAGATGAAACTGTTTGTTCACTCGGAGCAGATCATCGAAGATCCGACGCACCAGAATGTGCGGACGTGCGCCGCTGTGATGCGGGCGTTAGGGTACGACGAGGAGTTGATTGCTTCGCGAATACTCCACCAGACGCACGAGACGGTGCTCAAAGTGAACCTCTCTGCGCTGGTGGAGAATGTGCGCTATTTCCGCGGGTTGCTGAAGCCGGAGACGAAGTTGACATGCATGGTGAAGGCGTTTGCGTACGGAGCAGGAAGTGTCGAAGTGTCCAAAGCGCTCCAAGCAAGCGGAATGGTGGATTACTTGGCGGTCGCTGTGGCAGACGAAGGGGTAGAGTTGCGCAAGGCAGGTATCACGCTGCCGATCATTATTATGGATCCCGAAGTGGCTGCGATGGACTTGATTCTGGAGAACAACTTGGAGCCGAACGTCTATAGCCATCAGTCGCTCAAGACCGTGATCGCTGCGGCGGAGGCAAAAGGGCTGGAGCATGTGCCAATCCATATCAAGATCGACTCCGGCATGCACAGGCTGGGCTTCTACAAAGAGGATATTCCTTGGCTGCTGGAGAAATTGAAGGCACACAAGGCTGTGCGCGTGGCGTCTGTCTTCTCGCATTTGGCAGGCAGCGACGAAGCGCAGTTTGACGATTTCACCCTTCAACAAATAAAGTATTTCGACGAGTGTGCGGAGGAATTGAAATCCTCCCTCTCCTTTGGAGAGGGTCGGGGTGAGGTTTTAAAACATATCCTCAACTCCGCCGGTATAGAACGCTTCACGGACTACCAGTTCGACATGTGTCGGTTGGGCATCGGTCTGTACGGTTTCTCGTTCGCCGGTGCGAAGTTGCGCAATGTCTGTTCGCTGGAGACGACGATCCTGTCTGTCAAGACCGTCAAGGCGGGCGAGACGATTGGTTACGGACGTCACACCAAGCTGGAGGAAGACCGCACGATCGCAGTCATCCCGATCGGCTATGCCGATGGTTTCGACCGGCGCTTCTCCAATTATGGCGGCGAAGTGTGGCTGCGCGGCAAACGCTGTCCGGTGGTCGGCAACGTCTGCATGGACCAAGCTATGATCGATGTAACCGGAACAGATGCGCGTCCCGGTGACCCGGTGGAGGTCTTCGGCGAACACATGCCCCTGCAAGAACTTGCCGACAAACTCGGTACAATTACGTACGAAATATTAACTTCTGTCAGCCGCCGTGTCCAACGTCTCTATTTCTACGAATAAACTGACCATCGGCTATGCTGACAGAGGTCGAAAACCATCAGCTGTCAGCCGTCAGAAGATAGTGCAAGCCGATCTGACTTTCTCGCTCTATGAGGGCGAGATGGTGTGTATGCTGGGCCCGAATGGTTGCGGCAAATCGACCCTTCTGCGCACCCTCGCAGGACTGCAACCGGCGCTGGAAGGGAGTTATCAACTGTCAACTAACTCAAACCTGCATCAGAAGGCAGAGAGAAGCATTGCCTTGGTCTTGACGGAGCGGATGTCGATGGAGAACACGACAGTACACGACGTAGTCGCCATGGGAAGATACCCCTATACGTCGTTTCTGGACGGGCTGTCGGACGAAGACGAACGGATTATAAAAGAGTCGCTGCGCGAGGTGGGTTTTGCGAATGCGGAGGAAGTGAGTGAGTCGTTCTTTAACGCCCATTCGGACGGTGAGAAACAGCGGATCTTGATTGCCAAAGCGTTGGCGCAACAAACGCCGATCATCCTGTTGGACGAGCCCACGGCGCATTTGGATCTGCCGCACAGGATCTTAGTGCTGCGGCTGTTACGCCAACTGGCGCACGAGCAGGGCAAAACAGTCCTGATCTCGACGCACGAACTGGATCTGGCTCTCACGTTGAGCGACCGGATTCTGCTGATGACACCCGGCAAGGGTGTGCAGTTAGACACGGCGGAAGAGTTAAAAAAGAAAGACGCTTTCACCTCAGCTTTCGGAATGGATATCTTCCACCCGCTCGGCTAAGAAAACAGTGGGTTTACCTGCCACCCGGCAAGCAATAACATAGGCTGCGCCTCCATCGCGGAGGTGCAGTTTTTTCTTTAATTGCTCCGGCGTGAGAGGGTAGTTGCGGGTGAGAACATTCGCTTGCTTATCTCTTGCCCCTTTAGGGGAAAGTTGGAAAGGGGCTTCTTTTATGCGCCAGACGCGTCCGGGGAAGTGCTCTACGAGGGTGTCGGAGGTGTAGAGATGGGTGTTCGGGTCGAGTTTCTGTAACCCGAAACGCGCGGCAACGAGCTTGTACGCACCGGCTTTGAGGATGGCGGCGTTGGGCTCATAGAGAAAAGCCCCCTCCAACTCCCCCTGAAGGGGGAGAGAAATTGCCTCTCGCTCTTCCTCTCGAGTGAAAGTGAATGCCTGCTCCTTTTTTGATAGATCGATGGCGGTAATCGTCGGTTCTGTATCTCGATAGTTCGATAAATCGGTATTCCGGCTCATCAACAAAACCTCTTTGACTTCGTTCTTGACGGCTACGACATGGACATCCCAAATGATGCCTGAATGCTGAGTGCTGACGGCTGACAGCTTTTTTATCGCTTGGGTGATGTCCAGCATCGGCGAGAGTTTGAGCAGAACCCGTCCGTCCGGGGCAAGGTTGGTCAACAGCGAGGGCAATAACTCAACGACGTTGGGAGTGCAGTCCGCCAGCCGGAAGACCTTGCTGCCGTGGCTGTCTCGCCGCGCAGGGTCGAGGAAAATGAGATCATAGCGCGGGGAGGAGGAAAGGAAATCTTCGGCGGAGGTGTTATGGACGGAGATATTTCTGTGCGCGAGGGCGAAGTTATGCGCGGCAATGCGGCATAGTTCGGCGTTTTGCTCGACGTAGTCGGTGTACGCGAAGAGTTCGGAGAGGAAGAATGTGTCCACACCATAGCCGCCGGTCAAATCAAGACAAGTACCATTTGACCAAGTACCAAGTACAATTTGCACTTTATATCGGGCGGTGAGTTCGGAGGAACATTGTTCGCAGGAGAGACGGACGGGATACCACCAATCGTCTATGGCAGCAAAAGTGGGTAACTTGTCTGCGGTGCGTTCGCGTCCTTCGACTTGCTGCAAAAACCACCGCCATTCCTCGTCGGAGAGATGGCGATAGCGGTCGCGTTGCAGAGCCAGTTGCTCAATGGATATGTTGGAGTGCTGCTCCACGGTAGTAATAAACTAATATTTCTTCGTAAGTCTTGCCTTCCGCCGCCATGACCGCTGCGCCTATTTGGCACAGTCCTGCTCCGTGACCCCAGCCGTGACCGCGAAGTACGAAGTACGAAGGTCCTTTCTCCACGTCGAACCAGGAACTATAGAGGCAGCTGCGGCTAAGCCAGAGGCGGATTTTGAGCTCTTTGCCGATAATTTCGGTATGCTTGGAACCCACTATTTTGAGTTGGTAAATACGCCCCGAAGCGCCTCGTTTTAGAGGTATAATGTCTAGGATTGACCCGAAGTCGATACCAGATTTAGAGCGGATGATGTCGCCCAGTTCTTCAGCGGTATAGGAGACCTGCCAATCGTGGAAATCTGTGGTCTCTTGGTCGTAGTCATTGAGGGATGTGCGCAGGACGGAAATTCCTTGTGCGGATTTGCGAATGTACGCAGGGTTGCAGTACGGACATTCGACGGAGCGGATATAGGGCACGTCAATATCTTCCCAGCAGGTGCTCCAGATCTCAGTTTTTCCTCCGCAGCACTTATGATAGCGGCAGTCGCACACTTTGCCATCGTACATCAACACTTGTCCGGCAGTCGCACGCACGGCTTCTACAGCGCGTTCGTTCATTCGTCGGAGCCCTTCGTAGCGTTGGCAATGGTCGTCAGCGCAGACATGAAACCCTTCATGATTGGGGTTTTCCATTGCGCGAATAGCCCAAGAGCGCGAAATGATCGCGTGCGCTTTGAGCAATTCCATCGGGCTGTTGGCGTTCATTTCGGAGGAAATGACCGAACAGAGGTAGTCCTCCAGATCAATGGTGTTGATGGCTGTTTGTGTGCCGTCCGGGTTATGACGGATCTCCAGCGTGCCCGCGAACTTTTGGTCCTCATGACGATCCCAATGAAAACCGATGCCGATCCGCACGTTTTTCAGCACGAACGTGTGTTCCCGCTGCTCGAAATCAATATGAGGGGCGGTAAGGATGCCAATGCGGATATTCATTATTCTTTATTCCTTATTCTTTATCCGCGCAAGGAGTTCCCATGTGCGGAGGCGGTCTTTGTACCAGTTATTGCGGTTCATGGCGACGATGTCGCAGTTGGCGTCGGAATTATCTTCCCACCGGCGGCAGTTATAGAGCACGTCATAAATGCGTCCGATTTGCCAGTCGCGGCTGATACGCAGTCCGACGGCGTAGTCTTCGCCGTATTTGGTGGTGGGATAATTGATCGTCCGAAGGAGCGGCACGTAGAAACCGCGCGGTGCACCGAGTCCATTGATACGCAATGCATTGTTGCGCCCATTCTCGTCCGTCCATTCGCGGTGGTCTATCACTCCCGGAGGCAAAATCTCGCCTGCCATGTTGGTCAGTTGGTACGTACCAATGACCATTCCGTAAAGACCAGATTCAAAGGCATCGATGAATTTCTGAACTGTCGTTTCGTCAAAATAGGTGTCGTCGGAGTCCAGTTGGATCGCATACTTCCCGCAACGCGGGTCGTGGATCGCTACGTTCCAGTTGCCGCCGATGGCGTGCCAAGTCTTGTCCTGGGCAATGACAATAAGGTCTTTAGGGTCATGAAGGGCTTTAAGGTCATTAAGGATTTCCGCTGTGCCATCGGTGGAATTGTCGTCCACGACTATTACGTTGAAGGAGTACGGAGCACGCACTTTTTGCGAGAGGGCAGAGTGGATGGCGTCGGCTATCGTGCGCGCACGGTTCTTACAAGGAATAATGACCGAAGCGGTAACAGGGAACTCTCCTGCTTCCGGCAAGGGTTGGTATTCGCCCGGCGCAAGGTATGCTCCGATGCGTTTGAGATGGGCTGTGACGCAGGCTTCCATCTCAATTTGAACGGCTCTGTTGCGCGGATCAACGTAGTCAAAGAGTTTCTCTCCGGACTTGCGGGTGTCGGTCTCCACTTCGTAATAGAGGTACTCGGGGATGTGCTCCAGCCGCTCTGCGCGGAGACGGAGGTCATAGAGTCCGGCGTATTCGTAGCCCGTGTCCATCTGTGCGACGAGCGCTTTGAGTTTGGCTGTGTTCCACAGGAGCACGGCTCCGAAATCAAAATCGTCGCGCAGCGCACCGGCTTGGTAGTCAATGACCGGCGCTTCTATAGTGGTAATCCGGGATTGCTCATCGGTGATCTTCTGGAAATGGTCGGCATAGACCATGGTTGCCCCGGTCATTTCGAGGACTTGGATCATTCGCTCCTGTCCCAGATAGACCCACTCGATGTCGGGTTTGAGGCAGATGAGAGTATATTTCTCTGATGCTTTTTGGGCGATCTTGCGAATCGCAGCGGTCGAACAAACGCGACCCGGAAGATAAAAAGTATTGATCATTCGGTAGTTGGGATTATGGCTGATTTATGGAATTCTTTGAGTCCCTCGATGGGGTCTTGCATGATAGCACCCAGCGGTAAGCCTTCAGCCGCCATCGCTTCCTCCAAGATCGGGCGATAATAATAGGCGATCGAACCTACAAACCCGATGGGCGATTGGGTGTTGTACTGCTTGAGGTTGCGGCGGATAAACTGCACGAAATGGTCATAGACGAGGGCATGAATGCGCGGGTCCTCTATATGGTCGGCGCAGAAACGGGAGAGCTTTGCCAAGAACCGGTTCGGGAATGGCTGGCGATAGACTTTCTCAATGATGTCCGCCATGGAGGTCTGGTACTCGGCGAAGAATGCCTCTTTGAGATCGTCGCCCAATTGATTTTTCAGCAGATCTCCGACGAGCCGTTTGCCGAGCACGGCAGCTGACCCTTCGTCGCCGAGAATATAACCAAGAGAAGGAACAGCCCACGCTATGTTCTCTCCGTCATAGAAACAGCTGCCTGATCCGGTGCCTAAGATGCAGGCTACTCCGGCGCTGCGGCTCAGCAGACCTCGCGCTGCTCCTAACATGTCGGACGCCACGAACACTTCCGCTTTCTTGAAGATAGCCTCCAATGCTTTTTGGACAAACACTTTTTTCTCCGGCGTGCAGCCCGCTCCGTAGAAGAAGACATGGGTAAGTGTACCCGCCCAGAGGAGCGAACTAATCTGGGGCAAGAGTTGGTTACTGATGCAATTCTGCATCGCGATAGTGGTCTGGAAAAGCGGGTTGATGCCGTCCGTAAAGACGTCGGAGCATTGCCCGCTCGCGGTCACAAGACACCAATGTACTTTGGTACTTCCGCTGTCGGCAATTAGAATCATATGGGTAGCAATTTAATGTTCGTGTCTGTCCAGAAAACCGCGTATATTGTCAAAGGCTGTTTCTCCGGAGAGGTTCGATTCCTCAATATCGTTAAGCGCCGTCTGGAGAGCAAACACATGCGGGTCGCATTGCACACGGGCTTCGGAAACAATACGCTGCACCTCCTCTTGCTCCATGTCGTAGCCTTCCTCGTTGAGGTAACTCATCATCTCGGCGGCTATATATTCGTCCCCATTGGGACCGCACAGGCTGATTAACAGATTGCGGAGCAAAAAAGCATAACGCGGGTCTCCGGCATCCAGACCCAACCGGCGCACAGCTCTATCGGCTATCCGGTTCAAGACATACTCAAAAGCATCATCTTTTTGGGACATAACACTCAAATTTTTCTGCAAAATTACCGCTTTTTTTTCAAATATGCAAATAAAGCGATTAAAATCGCTCAAAAATTTGCGTATGTCCGATTTTTATCGTAAATTTGCAGCGCAAATCAGCCAATTAATTAAAAACTTATCATACCATGACAAATTTCAGCACACAAGACCTGGAGCAGTTGCAGGCTCGAGGCATTTCTGTAGAGAAAGCGGAGGCGCAGTTGGAGTGCTTCCGAAACGGTTTTCCTGAGTTAGACATCGTCGCTCCGGCATCGACGAAAAAGGGTATTCTGGCACCTAAGCGCGCCGAGCAGGAGAAGTATATCGAGGCATGGCAGGAGTACCTGAAAGAGGGGCATAAGATCCTGAAGTTCGTTCCTGCTTCGGGTGCAGCCAGCCGCATGTTCAAGAACCTCTTCCAATACTTGGAGGACGGCATTGAGACGCCGTTCATTCAGGATTTTCTGGCGCACAAAGACCAGTTCGCTTTCGGTCCGCAGTTGGCGGGCAAAGAGGGTCAGGAGGCGGTTCGTTACCTGCTGAACGACATGCACTATGGCGAGTTGCCGAAGGGTCTGCTGCTGTTCCATAAGTACCGCGATGGCGCGCGTACGCCTGCGTTGGAGCACTTGGTGGAGGGCGCGCAATATTGCGTTGCACCGGCGAAGGATGGCGAGAAACCAACCGTCTATCTGCATTTCACGGTGAGTCATGACCACCTGCCGCTTTTCCGCCAGCATATAGCAGAAAATCTGTCTAAGTTCGAAGACAAGTACGGTGTGAAATACGACGTTACGTTCAGCGAGCAATTACCGAGTACGGATACCTTGGCGGCTAATCCGGACGGTACGCCGTTCCGAACGAAGGACGGCAAGTTACTCTTCCGTCCGGGCGGACACGGTGCGCTGATCGAGAACCTGAACCAGCAGGACGCCGACATCGTCTTTATCAAGAATATTGATAATGTGGTGCCGGATCGGCTGAAGAAGGACACGATCCGCTACAAACAGATCCTTGCCGGTGTGTTAGTGACGGAGCAGAAGCGTGTCTTTGAGGCATTGCAGGATCCGAACTTGAGCGACGAAGAGCGCGCGAGACTGAACCGGCCGATCCGTGTATGCGGCGTCGTGAAGAACACCGGCGAACCCGGCGGCGGTCCGTTCCTGGTACGCGAGGCAGACGGCAGTATTTCTTGTCAGATCTTGGAGTCCAGCCAGATCAGCGATCCTGAGTTGATGAAACAGAGTACCCATTTCAATCCGGTGGATCTGGTATGCGCTATCCGCGACTACGAAGGCAAACCGTTTGACCTGCCGTCGTTCGTTGATCCGCAGACGGGCTTTATCTCCAACAAGAGCAAGGACGGAAAAGAATTGTTAGCGCTGGAGTTGCCGGGTCTCTGGAACGGTGCAATGAGCCGCTGGAACACGATCTTCGTCGAAGTGCCGGTGAGCACGTTCAACCCCGTCAAGACGGTGAACGACCTGCTGCGTCCGGAACACCAATAGAAGCACGAAGGAAAGAGGTCCGATATACGAAATACAAAAGACAAGCAAAGGCTGCCATGCGGCAGCCTTTGCTTGTGTCAGAGAGGGTTTATTCTCCCGCTATTCTCGCGTTGATGTCATATTAATCACCCACTAATCACCCACTAATCACCCACTAATCACCCACTCGTAGACCGTAGATGAGAGGCAAAACCGTTTATTTCACTCTGTTTCCTGTGGCATTGTAGATCGTGCCATTCGGGCGGACGATGTAGAGTTGTCCATCGTGCAGCACCTTCTGAGTGCTGACTTCTGACGGCTGAATGCTCTCTATTCCCCAGAGAGCGTTCGGATCCTCGTCGTACATGCCTACATGGTCGCGGATCGTGCCATATGTGGAGAAATTGAACGAGTTGCAGAACATCTCCATGAACTTGCCCACATAGGTCTTGCCGTCCGATCCTACCAGACGGAACGAACCGGTGTAGTAGCCGTATGCATAGCCGCTCTCTGCTTTCTCCTCGTCATAGCCGTCGAACTGGAGGCGGAGCTCAGCGTCTGTAGCTGTGATAGCGTCCGCTTGTTTGCCGTTGACGTTAATATAGCAGCTCTCTGCGTCAATACCTCCGCGCGCTACATTATACACGCCGGAGATAGCACGCTCTTTGTCCGTATAGATCAGGAAGGTCGGCATCGGATAGCCTGTTCCGCCTGCCTCATTGGTAGCGAAAGTGATGTACCATCCGTATTTGCCGGCAGGGAACTGAGCCACGTATTCATCGAGGTAAGCTGCCTCCATGCCCCATACATCCATGACGATTGCGTCCTCCGGAATGTCTGCTGCTTTGGAGACGAAATCAGCACCGGCGATGGCGTTGGAAGCCTCGAAATAGTTTCCGTTCTCGCCTTCGTTGAACGCCTGTACCGTCCATGACCAGGTGCCGTCTTTCGGCATTGTGGTCGTTTTGGATTTGCCGTTGACGGTAAGGGTGGCGTAGAATTCGCCGTCGCAGAAGAGGGTGATCACATACCGGTCGGCGGTGGAAGTGGCATCCCATGTGAAGGTGACGTTGTCTCCGCCGAAGACTTCCGCCTTGAGGTTGGTCGGTTCGAAGTTATTGACACCTACGGTGAAGAGTACTTGCTGCTCCGAGCCGAGGGGGTTGTTGTTTTTGTCGATCACTTGCACGATAGCGGTGTATGACAGACCTTCCTCTACGTTGACGGTCAGCGGGCTCTCCTGACGGGTCTTGGTGTCGAGGTTGTCGTAAGCAACGGTCTCGCCCGCCCATACGCGTACATAGAGTCGCTCGCCTTGTCCGAACTCGGGAGCAGTCCACGAGAGAGTGGCGGTGGTCTTGTCGTCGGCGACAGAAACAGCCAGATCGGTCACTTTCTTCTCTACCAGCGTGAAGGGGATAGTAGCCAATGTCTCTCCGCGCTCGTAGCCGGTATCGGTTTGTTTCAGCGCATAGACCTGCACTTGGTAGGTTCCCGGTTTGAGTCCCAAGACGGGGGCGGTAGCGGTTCCGATATTGATCACATCATTGGTCCACGCATTGCCTTTGGAGAGCCCCGATTCGTCCACGTTGAGGATCCATTTGGTGGAGCAGTAGTATTTGTTTTCGTAGTCTTCGTCCTCGGAGAAACCCACGCCGTCTGCCTGCGCAAAACGGTCGCACTCGCCGGTAGTGACGGCAGTGCCGGCGATCAGCTCTTGCGTCGCTGCGTCGAAGAGACCGATGGCGAAGGCCTCGGCGTTATACGAGAACCAGACAAAAGATGCTTCGCAGTAACTGATCGACCAGATACCTGCGTCGGGGATGTCTTCCTGGCTCGGATCTACTTCGCCGGACTTGCCGATCTCCGCTACCACGAAATTATCCATCGCGAGCGTGCAATAGTCGCTGGTACCTCCGGCGAAGCGGAAGGCGATGAACTTCGCGTTCGCGGGCAGATCCTCCAGAGAGATGGTCACATGCTGGTAGGTGAGCGATTTGGCGAGCGTTTGCAGGGAGACGAAGGTGGAAGCCTTGTTGGGGTTGGTCATATATCCGATCTCGGGCGAGCCGCAGGTAGCGTCGGTCATGCTGGTCTTGTAGTCGAACGCCACTTCGAGCGTGTTGAGCGGCGCGGTGAAGGTCGGCATGGCGAAAACCTGTTCGCTGTTCGGACCGCCGCCCATTGCCTGCAGGTGTGCCTGACCGTTGACGGTAGAGGCATTGCCTTCGTCGTCATAAGTCTTGTCTTTAACCACGCTGATCTGACCTTGTGTGGCAACGGTCCAGCAATCGGGCTCGGCTACATCGAATCCGGAACCGGTTTCGTCGCGGGTGAAGGTCTCCAGCCATGGGATATTAAATGCCTCGCAGGGGGTCTTGAATGCCATCTTGGGTGCGAGGCTCTGTGCGTCATCCGAGCAGTAGGAACGGACATAGAAAGTGTAATTGGTCTCCTCATAAAGCCCGCTCAACGTCACGGTCTTCGCCGCCACGAGGGTAGCAGCGGTCCAGTCCGCTTCTTGGCCATCCTCTACCAGCACGTATTGGTATTCGGTCGCGTCACCCTGCCAAGTGAAAGTGGCTGAATGGGCATCCAAATTGTTCAAAACGATATTAGACGGGTTCTCGCACTCGCCGTCTCCTTTGAGCGACACGCCTTTAATGTCAGTAAGATAAATCTTGTCTGCATCATTCGCTTGGTGAAAAGCAATGTAGATAGAACTACCCTGATACGCAGAAAGGTCAATGGTGTACTCTTTCCACTCGCTTTTCCATAGTTGGTGTGCTGCGTCGCCTTTTTTAGTAGAAGTGTAGTACGTGTCTAACACCTCGAACGAAGTGACATCAGTCCCCGCCAGAGATACCTCAATACGTAGTTCTCCATTAGATGCGTTGTCACCAATCATAGCGGAGAATTTTAGATTCTCTCCTGCTGTCGGTTTGAGTTGAGGAGTAATAAGATACCCATCTCCCCAACCGTAGTTGCCGGGAATCATGGCGCATGTTTTACCCGCTTTAGCGGTCTTTGACCAAACATTGCCGGTTCCTCCGTTAATAACGGTCCATCCTTCGGGCGGGAAACTCTCGCCCTCAAAACCTTCATTGAGTTGCTGTGCATAGAGACCGGTGCTGAGCAACACGGCGCACAAAAAAGAAAAGAATTGTTTCATATTTGTCCTGTTTTATTGATAAAAGACCAAAAAAGTTCGCAAAAATACGTATTTTTCTTTGAATACGCAAATTTTAGAACATTATTTTTGGTATTTTATGTCAAATTGCGACAAATACGACATATTTTTAGTCAAAACACCATTTGATGCCGAGGCAAGGGTTGCACATGAATCCTTTGCCGATGAAATTATAACTGAACTCGATTTCGGTACCAATATTCAGGTTCGGACATTTGAACCAACGTCCGACGTTGTACCATAGTTGGGGTTCGGAGATGAAAACAAACGATTGTTTAGTGGGGTCGGTATAGGTATTGTTTTGGTAGTCCGGCACGAGCAGTTTCTGTCCCCAGATGTCGAGGAAGCCGGAGAAGCGTAGCCCGGGCAGCGTGCAGAAATCGTCGCAGCCCCAGACAAAAGTAAACTGCAAGGGGATTTGGTTTCCGGCTTGCCGGATCCATTGACCGCCTGCGTCCCGGTACTGCCACATGTTATACTCGTCCACAACGTATTTGAAGAGCAGTTCGAGGTTGAATATATTCTTGTAGTCCGCGGTATGCAGGCAGTAGTTCAGTCCGACGAGCGCAGCATGGTTGATGCCGTAGCCTCGGATGTCGCCGAGCAGGTCTTTGTATAGCCCCAAACCGCCGTTGTATTCCACTTGAACGGAGAGGTCTTTGGCGGGCGTTTGCGACCAGAAATTGAGGCACCTTGCGATCTCGAAATAGCCCATAAAGGGTGTGTTCTTCGGGTCGGAGGGGTGGATATTGTAGTCCAGATCAATGAAAGCGAATGTATTGCCCCAGGGGTCGGGGTAGAAGAGTTCGAGGGTCGTAGTGACGCGGTTGGAACGCTGGTTTTGGCAAGCCGTTCCGAGCGAACCGAAGTCGTAGTATAACTGCAGGTTCGTGCCTGCACTCGCCATCAGCGAGCACAGACACAAACCTACGGATACTATGAAAGTCTTACCTTTCACCTTTCATCTTTCATTTTTCATCTTTCTCCTCCCCTATGGGGGAGGTTGGGTGGGGCGTTACTTTACCTCGATACCCAGTGCATTGTAGCGGACACCGTTGCGGATGATGACTACTTGACCGTCCTCGATGCGCTTGAGGGCTTTGGCTTCGTCAGCGGTGTTCTCGATACCTTCGCCATAGAAGATCTCAATAGAGCCTCCCTCAGCAGTCTCAGCAAGGTCAATCTCTTCGGCAGTTTCCGTAGCCGCTTTGTAGAAACGCTTCAATGCAGCAGTAACGGTAACCTTGCGGCCGATAGTAAGCAGCGCAGCATGTTCTGCCGTTACTTTCACGCGGTAAGCCTCGAAATTGTAGGTCGGGTTCTCCATGTTGTCGGTCATGAAGAAGGAGATGTTGTTGTACTGCTCGCTATAAGCGATAGCGATGGAATCCACATAGCCGGTAACAGCATAGAGATCGTCTGAAGTAGCACCTTGTGCCAACTCCATAGCTGCTGCTACCGCTCCGGCTACATTCACTTCGTTGATTACGATTTCCTCTTTGCTCTTCTCAATCAACTCAATACGACCGTTGGAAATCTCAATTACACCACCATAGTTGTACAGTTTGCCGATTACAACAACGGAGTCGCCTTTGCCGAACTCTGCTTCGTCAGAAGTACAGTTGTAGGGTTTGAATACTTGGTCGCCGCAAGCCATCTCAAAGGTGTGCTGACCGTAGTTATTCACGGCATCCGTTCCTTTTACACGACCGTAAACGCGGAATACCTCAGCCGAGTAGTCTTTGTCATTGAGAGAAGCACCTTCTTCCAACGCTTCGCAAACGGTAGCGTTAATAGTATCAATCTTAACCTCTGCGCGCTCCAGAATAACTACATCGCCGTTCTTGATCTCGGGAGCATTGTTGTAGTTCATGATTTTGCCGGTAACGGAGATCTTGTCGCCGACGTTCAGCGCCTCGTGTCCGGGCAGGTTGCACCAGTAGCCCTGTACCGTTTTCTGAGATCCTTTGCTGTCGTCCATCCAGAAAGTCTGTTGGTCGATCGAAGCGTCGGTACGGGAAGGGCTGATAGCGCCGTTGGTGTTGGTCACATAGCCGGTTACGGTGTACACGGTTTCAGTTTCGCTACCGGATTGTGCTGGCATTTTGGCTACAGCTTCTGCACAAGTGATTGATTCTTGAGCGTTGAGGCTCATTGCAGCAAACAGGATTGCTGCGAAAGAGAAAATCTTTTTCATTTGACTAATAATTTTGATTAATTAATAGGGTGATTTATTCATTGTTCTCTTCCTCTGCGGGTTCAGCCAGCAGAAGATTTTGGATTTCCCATGTCGGAGCGGAAGCGACGTCCACGCCGTCGATGTCCGTGTCGTAGCGGAAGGCGATGACGATGGTCTTGCCGTTGTATTCGGAGAGGTCAAAGATACCTGAACTCTGGAATACCCAGTTGCTGCCGTCCGGCAGGTCGGCAGGCCACGCCAGTTGTTTCCATTCGGTGGAAGTCACATCGTCGGTGTAGTTGTCGGTCACCATGACGTTGAGCCATTTGGGGTTGTTGGTGACGTCGCCGTAACGGACAGCTTGGTCGAAGGTCAGTTGCGGTTTGACGCTCTTCTTGAGCCGGATATTGGGCGAGACGAGCCAGTCCTCAACGCGGTGGTTCGTGCCGCTGACGTACGCCGAAGCGGTCATACCGTACGCCGCTTGGTAACGCCAGATATAGTTCAGTCCGTCGAGCGAGACATGTTGGATCGTGAACTTACCCGGTCCTTCGCCCACGAACTTCGCCTGCAGGTAGGTAGATATATTCGCCATCCACGCGTTGTTCTTGCGTTCGAAGGACATCGTTTCGGTGATATAACCTGTTGTCAGAACGAACTCGGTGCCGTTGACTACCCATTCGTCTGCCGTAGCGCCGTTCTTGCCCATGTACGCCACGAGATAGATCTCTTTGTCGGCGGCATAAGGATAAGTCGCTTGCAGGTATTTGAGAATGATGCCCGGGTCTGTAATCTGGCTCACTCCCGCGGATTCATATATCCGTTGTGGCAGCGCGATCGCAGCTTTCAGTTGCTCGTTGGCGTAAGGAGCCCATCCGTCAGCGGTCAGTTGGTAGATCGCATTGACGGTCTCGAAATGACGTGCTTGTTTGGCTCTCCTCGGAGCAGGAGAAGGATTAGCCGGTGTGTGGCTCACATAGACTGCATCCAGGATCTGCGGTTCGCCGTTCTCCTCGGAATAGCGTCCGATAAGGGTAATGGCGTCGCCGGTCTGAATACCTTTGTCTTTCCAGACTTTGTTGCCGTTTTCGTCTGTCAAACCATAGACGTAGATACTTGCTTCGCCGTCCACCATATAGAAACGTCCGGAAATCGTGGACTTCACTTCGCCCACAATGCCGCTTATCTGGTGTTTCTTCTCGTCCGGAAAGGCGAGTAACTCGCTGAGTGTCAGTTCGTAGGGCAGGAAATCCGACAACTCCGACGGATCGGGCTCGTCTTCGCTATATACATAAGAGATCAACGCGATCTGTCCCTCTTTCGCATTGGCTATCTTGCCGCTCAGGAATGCCGGAATGCCGGTTACTGTAGCCGGAGTGAGGTAGTCCGCTCCGCGTTTCTGCCAGATGGTCTCGTAGTCGTTTGTGGTAAGGGCAAAACCCTGTGCACCGGCGAACTCCTTGACACGGCTGGACTTGCCTTCGCGCATCGTATAGAGCACATCGCAGGTTGTACCATTGTCCAAGTACGGGAACTTGCTTTGCATCAATGCCGGTACGTACATATCCGCTGAGGCGGTTTCGGTGAACGATTTCTCGGTAGCGATAGCCATCAACTCTTTCAGTCCGGTGGAGTCCGTAGGATCGAGTGCAAGGGCTTTCGCTTTGTTCTCCTCAAAGGTAGTGAGGAGTTTGTAGTCATCGTCGGTCAGTTCGTACGTCATGCCGGTACGTACATCGGTGATCTGCGGATCGCCGTTGCCCATGTATTTCTCATCGAAATAGTTCTCGCACGAAGTACCGAGAGACAAAGTACCAAGTACCAAGGCTGCGCCTAAAATATAGTTTGCTTTCATAATCTTCAAATTTTCAAATTATCAAATCTTCAAATCTTCAAATCTTTTTAGAACTGCAGTTTCAGGCTGATGTTCCATTGCCTTCCTTTGTTGTAGAAGAAATAGATGTTATCCTTTGTGTTCTCCGAAACGGTCGTGGTGGTCGTGGTGGCGGACCATGCTTTCTCGATGTAGTATTGGTTCAGCACATTGGTCACGTTGCCTCGGATGGTAGCGCGAATCGGTCCCATGTCGAAGGCGTAGCTGGCGCGGAGGTCCAGACTGCCGCCCAGCGGACAGCGGTACGGCTCCACGATGTTCATCACTTTGCCCGGGGTGAGGTCGCTTCCGGAGAAAGCATAGTAGCTGTAGTTGCGGTCGTACAGCGTGTATTCGCCGCCGATGCGGAAGCCTTTGAACGGCTTGAAGAGAATACCGAAGTTAGCCGTGGTCTGTGCCTGACCTCCGACGTGGATGCCCTTCATGTTCACTTTTGCCCAGAAATGGTCAGGTGCGCCGATCTGGGTCACTTGTCCGTCTGCGGTCATAGGCATGCCGTGTTCGTCGTAGGCGTAACCCACTACGCTGTCGCGGTCCCATTTCCAGTCGCCGAGGGAGACCATTGCGCTGATCTCCAGCCATTTGGTCGGACGAACCTTACCCTCGAACTCCAGTCCCATGTGTCGCGCGCCCACGCCCGTCATATTAAGGTAGTAATTGGTCACTTGGTCGTTCAGCGTTCCGTATTTGGTCATGGCTTTGTCCATCCATTCGGTGAAATAGCCGTTCACGTGGATCGAAGCGTATTGGTTCTCAAAGCCGTAACCGATCTCGACGGACGCGATCTGCTCGTTGCGGGCTTGGTTGTTGATGGCGTTGGACGTGCTGACCGACATGTATATGTTCTGGTATTTCGGCGCACGGCTGATGTAACCGGCGTTGACGAAGACGTTGTGCCATTTGGCGAACTTGTAGTTCAGACCGCCTTTGATCGTTCCGCTCACGCGTACAACGGAGTCGCGCGCGGTAACATTATTATAATAGTAGCGGTCGGTACGCCAGTTATGGTTGAAAGAGAGCGAACCGTTGATGAAGGCGGAGAGATTGTTTTTGCTGTACTCCAGGCTTCCGAAAATACCTTCCTGCACGATCGTACCTGTGTAGTCGCGGTAGGCGATGTCGCCAACTCCTAATTTCTCGGTTACCCAGTTGATGTCCGCCGCATTGGGGTTGTTGGCGGGATTGACTTTGCTACGCGTAGCGTCGATATAATAGCTGCCGCCGAAGAGGTCGCTTACGACCGCTTGGTGAATACCTTGGTAGTAGCGCACATCGACACCGGCTGTCAGTTCGAGGCAGTCAAGGAATTTCTTGTCGTACGTCGAGACGAGTCCCACCCAGTTATGGTAGTTACGGTTTTCGCAGATGACGAGTTCCGATCCGGACTCGGAAGCAGCGTTGATCTCTTGCACCATCGCGTAGTCAAACATACCTGTGACGGGGTCGCGGAAGGTAGTTGTGATCTGACCGTTCGCTGCTCCGTTGGTGAGGTCGCTGTACGAATAAGCCGAACCGTAGCCGTTCTCCGCCGTGCGTCCGAAACCGCGGCCGATGGAGACATAAGCGGTGGTGGAGAGACTGCTGAGGTCGTCGATCTGCCAGATATGGTTGAGACTGATCTGCGGCTTGTGGTATTGGTTGTAGTTCGTTCCGGCTTGTTTGCCGTCGCGTCCCAGACCGTAGGAAGGGTTGTATCTGCGGCGATCCATGCCGGACGGCATGTATTGCGCCACGCGGTTCCATTCCGCCAGCGTCAGCGCGCCGTAACGTCCTGCCGGACGGGTCCAGTGCCACTGCGGCGCACCGAAACCCGTGAGCGAGAGCTGGTGGTTCTCGTTGATGCGTTTGGAGATGTTGGCGAAATAGCTGTATCCTTGGAAACTTGTTCCCTGAATATATCCGTTGCCCCACGTGCGACTTCCCATGACGGTGATCGCCCAGCCGTTTTTCATCAGACCCGTGCTCACGCTGAACATCACTTTGTTATATCCGTCGTTTCCCATAGCGTAACTCAGCGAACCGCCTTTCTTGGCGTCAATGCCGCGGGTGACGATGTTGATTGTACCTCCGACGGAAGGCGCCGACAGTTTGGATGCACCCATACCGCGCTGGGTCTGCATGACGGATGTGACGTCGCTCAGACCTTGCCAGTTGCTCCAATAGACCGTTCCGCCCTCCATGTCGTTCATCGGCACACCGTTGATCATGGTCGCTACATTGGTGTTGTCGAATCCGCGCATCCAGATCTCCGAGTCGCCCCAACCGCCGCCTTGACCGTTGGCGTGCACACCCGGTGTGTTCTTCAGCACTTCCGGAAACTCCTGACCCGCCAGACGCTCCTCGATCTCCAGCGCTGTCACTTGGCTCACCGCCACCGGCGTCTGCTGCGTGCGCGCCATCTGACCCGTGATCGTCACGTCTTCCAACGCAATCGCTTCCGGCTCCAGACGGATGACACCGAGGTCGCCTTTCTTCGCGCTGATCTCAAGGGTCTTGTAACCCACATACGACAACTGCAGGGTCGCTCCGGGCTCTACGTTCAGCGTGAAATTACCATCCAGATCGGTGGTGTTTCCGTTGGTGGTTCCAACCTCCAGAACCGACACGCCGATGAGTTCTTCACCGGTCTTCGCGTCCCGGACGCTTCCTGTCACTTTCTGTGCTTGGGCGAACAGACTACACGCCCCGAATAGGCACAGCACTAAGGGAATAAATTTTCTCATAGAGTTATTATTAATTATTTAAGTTTTCCGATAGTCAAAAATTTTCTTTAATTTTGGGTAATTTTGGACTAATAAATAATTTTATTTTTGTTTATTTACTTTCAAATCGTCAATCGTCCAATTTTCAAAGATTTTTATTTAGCCACATCGCCAGCCGTATTCCGGCGATGTAGAGTTGTCGCTCCATCGGCTGCCGCCAGGTATAAATATAATGGTAGGTGTTGCCGTCCCAGATCTGTTGGTATTGGTAGATGGATTCGGTCATGTGGTAACTGTCGATGAGCAGCTGCTCGTCGCTTTTCTTCTCGATCTCGCGCTTCATGTCTCCGTATTCGTCTTGGATCATCTGGGCATATTCGGTATAGCTATATCCTTGACTTTCAATGATTTTGGAGTCCCAGACGGCATGCAGGTTCGTCTCACGCCCGAACCATTTCATCTTCACCATGTTACCGCCTTTGTCGTCCATGTGTGCAATGTGCAGCGGGCAATAACGGTCTCCGTTGAGGTGAATGATAAACCGCAGAATGTGTTCCTCGTTGATCGGGTCCACTTTCTCGCCTGCCATCTCTATCTCCAATGAATCGAGCGCACGGAAGAGGTTTCCTCCCACGGCGCGGTAATGGGTCAGCGCATCAGCCACCAGACTGTCGCTCATGCCGGCATCCAGATCCTGGAAATGCCAGCCGTCTTTGATGCTCTGCGGGTAGATGTTATCGCTCTTGATCTCGTCCGCCCAGTTGGCATAATAAATCATGCCGCGTTTGCCCACGATCTTGTCCACTTTCTTTTTGGTACTGCATTTGAGGTTGTCGTAAGCGATTTTCGCAATAATCCGATGTCCCTCTTGTCCCCAAGAGAACGCCGGAACGCTGTGCATGCTCATACCAATGAAGCATACCAGCACATAGAGAATTTGTCTTTTTATCATAGTATTTGTGTTTTTTCTAGTTAATCTAGTTAATCTAGTTCATCTAGTTAAACTAGTTGGTCTAGTTCATCTAGTTTTCTTCGTCGGCGGGGTCTTTTTTTGCCGTCTTGCCGTGCTTGAACAACAGATTCACCACCATGACCGCTGCTGTTCCGATGATGGCTTCGGCGAACATACCGACTCCGCAGAGACATCCGATCGCTGCGGCGCACCAGACGGTAGCTGCGGTCGTCAGTCCGCGCACTGTGTCGCCGTGCTTGAAAATGATACCTGCGCCCAGAAAACCGATGCCGGACACCACTTGGGCAATCACACGCGAATTATCGCCACCCAAAATGGATGGCGACATTAAGACATATAGCATACTTCCGATGACGATGAGGGAGATCGTTCTGCGTCCGACCGCTTTGCCGTGCAGCTCGCGCTCCATGCCCATCAAATAGCCCAGCGCCGTTGCCAACAGAACCTTTGTCAGCAACCCGATCCAGTCCGTTTGAATAAAAGTCTCAATCATAGAATTTTCCCCCAGAGATTGAAATCGCCTGCAAAGGTACAACAAAAATTGCACATATGCAAATTTTTGAATAATTTTTGGTAATTTTTGACTTATAAAAATCCGTTATTGACTTTGTTTATTGCGTCTATTGACTTTGTTTATTGCGTCCAAATCTGATTTGGACACGGCTTCGTCCTCCCCTTTCTTCTTGAATCGGGCACGGCTCCGCCGTCCTCTTTGTTCCCTTCGGTGGCATTTTTGCCGCCGTTAGATTCTTTGTATTGCGCCGACTGCCAGTCGGCATTTCCCTTTCCTCACCCTTCAGGGGGCCGGGGGGCTTCCTCCTCCCCTTGAGGGGGTGAAGAGCTCTGCTCGATCGGACTGCCGGTGGCCGTCCGTAGAACAACCCGGGGTGGGGTTAGTATGCTGTCATCTATTAGTGATTCTTTAGTGATTCTTTAGTGATTCTTTAGTGATTCTTTAGTGATTCTTAGGTGATTCATAGGTTAGTAAGCGCCTCACACTATAACCACAGCGTCCCCATCGTATCTTTTCCAGCCGCTTTTTTACTCCCTTTTTTCGCCCTCCTGAGCGCAAAAATGCACAAAACTCTTGCATATCTCAAAAAAAAGTAGTAATTTTGCAGGCTCAAATGTACGTGTGTATGAAAAGGAACATGAAAAGACTGTTAATTTTTATTGTTTTGTGCATGCCTGCGTGGGCGTTCGCGCAAGCAGAAGATCAAGCAACTCCGCCTTATGCGGTGGGTGCCAAGATATGGGTGAATGACAGCTACGAAGCCGTTGCACCGGAGGCAGCGACGATGTACGGGCTGGTCAAGAAAGTGGACACCGCGTCCAATACCGTGACCATGCAGTATTATACGAAAGCGGAGGATCGCTTGCGCTCCGTCCAGAAACGCGTGGCGACAGGAGAAGGGCAGGGTTTGCAGAAAGGCAAACAACTCTATTTTGACGCAGAGGGCAAAGTGGAAGCCATGGAGATATACACCCTCGTGATCGAGGAGCGCAAGAGCGTGGTGCCCGGCACGCCTCCGACCAAAGCGCGCAGCCGGCTGGCGCAAGAGACCTACCTCTATCCGAACGGCAAGACCAAAGAGGAAGTGATCCTGAGTTACAAAGCCTCCAAATACGGCGCAGAGGGCATTTTCTATACCCGCAAGTGCTATTACCCGGACGGCGCGCTGCAATACGAGGAAACAATGGACGAGACGACCACCAACCTGACGACCGTTTATTACAACGAAAAAGGCAAAGTAGTAAAACGTCCGAAGCAGAAGTTTGAGCCCTATATGCAGATGCCGGAGTTCCCGGGTGGACAAGATGCGCTGGTGGAGTTCCTCTCTGCGAACGTCAAATACCCGAAGATCGCGCAGGAGAATTCGATCGAAGGACGCGTGATCGTGCAGTTCGTGGTTGCCAAGGACGGCAAGATAGAGAACGTGGAGGTCGTTCGCACAGGCGGCGATCCTTCGCTCGACAGAGAGGCAGTACGCGTGATCAAGTCCATGCCGAGATGGCAACCCGGCAGACAGAGAGGCAAACCGGTTCGCGTCAAATACACCGTGCCGGTGAATTTTAGATTGCAATAAATATCACAACATCAATATATTATGATTAAAATTACTTTTCCGGACGGAAGCGTCCGTGAGTACGAAAGCGGCGTAACGCCGCTGCAGATTGCGGAGAGCATCAGCTCCCGCCTCGCGCAAGATATCTTGTGCGCCAGTGTGAATGATAAAATTGTAGAGTTGAATTTCCCGATTGAGGAAGATGCAGCAATCAAACTGCACAAGTGGGAGGACGAGGAAGCGAAACACGCTTTCTGGCACACGTCCAGCCACCTGATGGCGGAAGCCCTGCAGGAACTCTATCCGGGTATCCAGTTTGGTATCGGTCCGGCGATCGAGAGCGGATTCTACTACGACGTCATGCCGCCTGAGGGTGTAGTCATCAACGACACCTGCTTCGCAGCCATCGAGAACAAGATGATGGAGCTTCGCGCGAAGAAAGAGCAGCTCGTCAAGCGTTCGATCTCCAAAGCCGATGCGCTGAAGGCGTTTGGAGACAAAGGTCAGACCTACAAGTGCGAGTTAATCTCCGAGTTGGAGGACGGACATATAAGCACTTATACGCAGGGCGCGTTTACCGACCTCTGCAAAGGTCCGCACTTGCTGAGTACGGAACCGATCAAAGCGGTCAAAGTACTTTCCTGCTCCGCGGCTTACTGGCGTGGCGATGAGAAACGTCCGATGATGACCCGTATTTACGGAATCTCGTTCCCGAAGAAAGCGATGTTAGACGAGTATCTTGCGCTCCTCGAAGAGGCAAAGAAACGCGACCACCGTAAAATCGGTAAGGAGTTGGAGTTGTTTATGTTCTCCGACATGGTCGGAAAAGGTCTGCCGATCTGGCTGCCGAAAGGAACAGCGCTCCGTCTGCGTCTGGAGGATTTCCTGAAGAAGATCCAGAAACGTTACGGTTACCAGCAGGTCATCACGCCGCATATTGGTTCCAAGCAGCTGTACATGACCTCGGGTCACTGGGATCACTACGGCAAAGACTCGTTCCAGCCGATCACGACGCCGGAGGAAGGCGAGGTATATATGCTCAAACCGATGAACTGCCCTCACCACTGTGCGATCTACAAGAACAGCCCGAAGAGCTACAAGGACCTGCCTTTCCGCTGCGCCGAGTTCGGTACCGTCTATCGCTATGAGCAATCCGGTGAGTTGCACGGTCTGACCCGCGTGCGTTCGTTCACGCAGGATGACGCACATATCTTCTGCCGTCCCGACCAGGTGAAACAAGAGTTCATCCGCGTCATGGAGATCATCAATATCATCTTCAAGGCGCTGAACTTCGAGAACTACGAAGCGCAGATCTCTCTTCGTGACCCCAACAACCGCGAGAAATATGTGGGCTCGGATGAGATCTGGGAGCACGCAGAGAACGCGATCCGCGAGGCTTGCAAGGAGATGAACCTGCCCGCACGCGAAGTGACCGGCGAAGCAGCCTTCTACGGCCCGAAACTCGACTTCATGGTCAAGGACGCACTCGGTCGCCGTTGGCAACTCGGTACGATCCAAGTGGACTACAACCTGCCGGAGCGTTTCGAACTGGAGTACACCGGTGAGGACAACCAGAAACACCGTCCGGTAATGATCCACCGTGCGCCGTTCGGTTCTATGGAGCGTTTCGTAGCCGTGCTGATCGAACATACCGCAGGTAAGTTCCCGCTGTGGCTCACGCCGGATCAGGCTGTCGTTCTGCCGATCTCCGAGAAATCGAACGAGTACGCATGGAAAGTGAAAGAGATGCTGGAGGCACAGGACGTCCGCGTCATCGTAGATGACCGCAACGAGAAACTGGGACGTAAGATCCGCGACAACGAGTTGAAGCGTATTCCGTACATGCTCATCGTGGGTGAGAAAGAAGCGGAGCAAGGACTTGTTTCCGTTCGCCAGCAAGGTGCCGAAGAGAAGGGCTCTATGACGATCCAAGAGTTCGCAGACTTCATCAACGAGACGGTAAAAGCGCAGATGAGCGCGTACTAATTGAGAATTGAGAATTAGTAAGGCGGAAATAAAGCAGGTTCGGTCGCTGCAGCAGAAGAAATTCCGCGATGAGTTCGGGCTCTTTGTCGCCGAAGGCGATAAGTGCGTGGAAGAGTTGCAGAAAGGCTTTGAGTTAGTCGCTCTCTACCGCGAGGGAGAGAACGCTACGCGTGTGGAGATCGAGCAGATGAGCGGTCTCCAAACGCCTCAAGGCACCATCGCCGTCTTCCGCAAACCTCTCCTTCCTTTAGCTCCCTCTCTTGAGGAGAGGGCAGGGGGAGAGGTTTTGCTTGCTCTCGACGGCGTGCAGAACCCCGGAAACCTCGGGACGATCATTCGCACCTGCGACTGGTTCGGAGTGCACGACATCGTCTGTTCGCGCGACACGGCGGACTGCTTCAATCCCAAAGTGGTGCAAGCTACGATGGGAGCACTCACCCGCGTACGCGTTCATTACACGGATGTAGCCAAGTGGCTGAAAGCCGTCAGCTCTCAGCATTCAGATGTCGGAATATACGGCACATTATTAGACGGCAAGGACATGTACGAGGAGTCGTCTGCCATCAGAAATCAGTTGTCAGCTGAAGGCTCAAAGCTGAAGGCTGAAAGTTCTATTATTATCATGGGCAACGAAGGAAATGGTATCTCGGAAGAGGTGCGTCGTTTGGTGACGCACCCCATCCGGATCCCTTCGTACCCCAAGGGCGCAGAGACATCCGAGAGCCTCAACGTAGCAATCGCAACCGCAATCGTTTTGGCTGAATTCAGAAGAATGGAGAGTTGAAAATCCGGCGGTACATATTACCGATGCTGGCGATGGTCATGGCGTTGGCTTCCTGCAACACGACGAAATTCGTGCCGGAAGGGCAATACCTGCTCAATAAAGCCAAAGTCAGATGCGTGGACGACAAGAACGTCTCCGCCGCCGAACTACGCGGCTATCTGCGCCAGAAGCAGAACACAGAGATCTTCGGTTTTTGGAAACTGCAACTGCATGTCTATAACACCGCTCCTTCGGATACTACCTCCAAAACCAACAAACGACTTGCGCGCAATGCCCATAAGATGGGCGAAGCGCCTGTCATCTACGACGAAGAATTGACCCGCATCAGCATGCAGCAACTGCGGCAGCAGATGAATAACATGGGTTATTTTCACGCCGAAGTGGACACCCAGAAAGTGATCAAGGACCGTAAGATCAACCTCACTTATCTCATCACCGCCCACCAGCCCTATATGATCCGCCATTATACGGTGGACATTCCGGAACCGGCGGTGGCGGCGATAGCTACGGACGAGCGATGCAAAGTGCACGAAGGGGAACAGTTTTCTACCGCTGCCTTGGACGAAGAACGTGAACGTATTGCGACTACCCTGCGCAACAGAGGTTATTTCTATTTCGAGAAATCCATGCTGGAGTTCACAGCCGATAGTTCGCTGAACACCCACCAAGTGGACATCCGGATTCATTTTGCGCCATACGTGTCGCAACTCGATTCCGCTTCGCTCAAGAAACTGCGCACCCAATATTCCCTGCGCAAGGTCTATTACCAGATTGATTACGACCCGAGCCACCTACCGGATTCGGTGGTGCTCAAGCGCGATAGCGATAAATACGGCAACGAGTACAGCTGGACGGGAAGACGTTTCTTGCGCAAGAACGCGCTCCGTCAAGCCAGCCGCATGGAACCCAATAAACGGTACGCCGAATGGCGCGTCGAGCGCACGTACGCCCGAATGAACGCACTCGCTCCTGTCAAATACGTGGATATAGCCTTTAATCCCGCAGGAGACAGCCTGCTCGACTGCTATATTACAATCTCGCGCGGCAGGCTGAACCAGTTTGCCGTGGAGGTAGAAGGAACCTATAGTGCCGGTGACTGGGGCGTGGCGGCAGGAGTTAATTACACCAACAAGAACATCTTCAAGGGCGCCGAAGTGCTGACTCTCGGTGGTCGTGCGTCCTATGAATGGCGCGCCAACGGTGGACGGGCCATCGAAGCCAAAGCGGAAGCAGGGCTCCTATTTCCATCCAACGTCAAGATTAATATTGCTTATAACTACCAGCAACGGCCGGAGGAATATACCCGGACGATAGCCAATGCCGGTCTGAGTTATATCATCCCTCGCACGCCCGGTAGCCGGTGGACTCACCAGTTCAACCTCGTGGACATCAACTATATATACGTACCCTGGATGTCCGACCGCTTCCGGGACCAGTTTATGTCGAAAGCCTCTGTCCTCAAAGCCAGTTACGAGGACCATTTCATCCTCGACTGGAGCTATACCGGTACGTTCACTACCCTCAATCCGCGTTTCCCGAACCGCTCGTACTTGCAGTTTGCCGTGCGCGCCGAGACAGCGGGAAACCTGCTGTATGGTCTGGCAAAGGCTGCATCTTTACCGCAGAATGAGTCGGGCCAGCACATGTTATGGAAGATCCCCTTCGCCCAATATGCCAAGGGAGATATTAACTTCACTTATCATGGCATCATCACACCGGAGCACCATTTGGTGGGACACATCGGTTTGGGTGTGGCGGTTCCATATCTCAATGCCTCCGTCCTGCCTTTCGAGAAACGCTATTTCGGTGGCGGTGCTAACAGCATCCGCGGATGGCAAGCGCGTACGCTCGGACCCGGTACGTTCCGAGGAACAGGCAACACCATGGTTTATGACCTGCAGGTGGGCGATATCAAACTGGACCTCAACCTCGAATACCGCTTCAAAGTGCTGACCTTCTTGGAACTGGCGGCATTCCTTGATGCGGGAAATATATGGACCATCCGGGATTACGAATCCCAACCCGGTGGCGTGTTCCTCTTCGACCAGTTTTATAAACAGATAGCTTGGAGTTACGGAGTGGGTATCCGTTTTGACCTCTCGATCTTTGTCTTCCGTGTCGATTTCGGTGTCAAACTGCACGACCCGAGCCGTATAGCCGAAGGCAAACAGTGGCGTACCGCTCCGAACGGCTTGGGCTGGAAAGACGACATGACGTTCCATTTTGCTATCGGACACCCATTCTGATAGCTGAATACTGAATACTGAATGCTGAAACCCTGCATGATACATAATGTCTTGGAAGCCGGTTGCGACGAAGCGGGACGAGGACCGCTGGCTGGCAGCGTCTTCTGCGCGGCGGTGATCTTGGATCCCGACCATGCCATGCAGGTGCCTGAGTTCGCGGAACTCAATGACTCAAAGCAACTGACCGACAAACAGCGCTATGCCTTGCGCCCTGTCATCGAGCGGGAAGCACTCGCTTGGGCGGTGGTCGAAGTGAGCGCGCAAGAGATAGACGAACGAAACATACTCCAATGCTCCATCCTCGGTATGCAGCGGGCGTTGGACAAACTGACCATCCGGCCGCAACACATACTCGTGGACGGCAATAAATGGAAACCCTATGTGCCGGATGGGAAACTGCTGGAGATTCCGGCGCACACAGTCGTCCACGGCGACGCTACCTATATGTCCATCGCCGCGGCTTCGGTCCTCGCCAAAACCTATCGGGATGACTATATGCTGCGGCTGCACAACGAATACCCCCAATACGGATGGGCGTCCAACAAAGGCTACCCTACGGCGGAACACTATGCTGCTCTCCGCCAATACGGACCCACACCGTACCACCGAATGACGTTTAATTTAAAAATTTAATAATATGGCTTTATTCAATCAAAACACCCAAGCGCAGGGCGGCGAGGCTCGTCCGCGGCGCAGAGTAGGCTGCCTCGGGGGCTGCCTCATCTTCTTTGCTGTCTATTTCATTTGTAGTGCCATCCTCGGATGGATCATGGGCGACATTTTCTCGTCCTCTACCGTCACGCTGCAGGACAAATCGGTCTATCGGCTTCAACTGAAAGGAACGCTCGTTGAGCAAGCCCAAGAAGCCAACCCCTTCGCTTCGCTCATGGGCTCCGTGCCCTACGGCTCGTACGCTCAGGAAGAGACGGTTGGTCTGGATGAGATCCTCAGCAACATCCGTCTGGCTAAAAATGACGACAAGATCCTCGGTATATGGCTCGATGGCGCAGAGTTGGCCATGGCGCCGGCTTCGGCGAAGGCTATCCGCGACGCACTCTTGGACTTCAAGTCTTCCGGCAAATGGGTGATCGCTTCGGCTAAAAGCTATGGTCAGACCAACTATTATGTTGCTTCGGTAGCCGACCGCATTTGTCTCGACCCCACCGGCGCAGTAGAATGGAATGGTCTTGCGGCGCAGAAGATGTACTACACCCGCGTCATGGAGAAGATCGGTGTGGAGATGCAAATCCTCAAGGTCGGTACGTTCAAATCGGCTGTAGAACCCTTCTTCCTTACCTCTATGTCAGAGGCGGATCGCAAACAGACCATGGAGTATATGAGCGGCATCTGGGAAGAGTATAAATCGGCTGTCGCCGCTGCCCGCCATCTTCCGGTGAACCAACTGGACGCGCTGGCAGACCGTTATATGGGACTTCAACCTGCTCAAGACCAGATCGCAGCAGGGCTCGTGGATACCATCGTTTATACCCAGGATATGGACAGCCTGCTGCGTGTCTATACCGGCACGAAGGACTATAATATGATCACTACCTCCAAACTGGCACAGGTGAAACGCCCGGAGTCCAAGGCGAAGAATAAAGTGGCAGTCCTCTATCTCGAAGGTGAGATCACCGACGAGACGGGAGACGGAATTGTGGGAAAAGACGTGGTGAAAACTCTCAAGAAGATCCGCAAGGACGATGAGGTCAAAGCCCTCGTTCTGCGCGTCAACAGCCCGGGTGGATCAGCCGACGCCAGCGAACAGATCTGGCATGCCATCCAGAATATCAAAGCGGACAGTATTCCTGTCGTTGTTTCGATGGGTGACTACGCGGCTTCCGGAGGTTATTATATCTCTTGCGGCGCAGACTATATCTACGCCGAACCGACTACTCTCACCGGCTCAATCGGTATTTTCGGTACTGTGCCTAATGTGTCCAAACTGCGCGAAAAAGTGGGTCTGGACATCGACGGTATTGCTACCAATAAACATTCGGACCTTCAGGGTAACATGGTTCTGAAAGGTATGAACCCGGAGGAACGTGCCCTGATGCAAACCATGGTGGAGCGCGGCTATGACCTCTTCACCTCCCGCTGCGCTGCTGGACGCCATGTGGAGCAAGACTATATCAAGTCGATCGGCGAAGGGCGTGTATGGCTCGGAACCAAAGGTAAGGAAATAGGTATCGTGGACGAGATGGGTAATATAGACGACGCGATCGCCAAAGCCGTTGCCCTTGCCGGACTGGAGAACTACCGCCTGAGCTATTATCCGGAGAAAGCAGACCCGTATGAGGAACTGCTCAAGATGCTGGATAATACCACCGAGGAGGAGCGTCTGGTGATGAAAGTGCGCGAGTTCTGCTCCAAACCTCGTGTCATGGCGCTCATGCCCGAAGTCACTATTAAATAAAGCTGAATTCTGAATGCTGAATGCTCTTCACATCCCGCTCTCTTGGCTCTACGCCGCAGGTGTGGTGATCCGCCATGTCCTGTATGACAGGCATCTCTTGCCCTCCTTCACCGTCCCGGTGCCCACGATCTGCGTGGGTAACTTGGCGGTGGGGGGGACAGGTAAGACGCCTATGACGGCGTATATAGTCCGTCTCCTCTTGGACCGCGGTTACCACCCTGCGATCCTCTCGCGCGGGTATAAGCGTTCGTCGCGCGGCTTCGTCATGGCGGATCAGAACGCTTCGGTCGAAACGATCGGCGACGAAGCGATGCAGCTCCATCGCGCTTTTCCCGAAGTGCCGATTGCGGTGTGTGAGAACCGCGTACGCGGAGTCAAACAGCTCCGCCGCCAGCTTTCGCATCTCGACGTGGTCGTCTTGGACGATGCCATGCAGCACCGCGCCCTGCGGTCCGGTTTCACCGTCCTACTGACCGCCTATGATCGGCTTTATATAGACGACCACATGCTCCCTTGGGGCAGGCTGCGCGACCTCCCCTCCAGAGCGCTGACCGCAAACGCGGTCGTTGTGACCAAATGTCCGGACACGATCCGTCCGATAGACATGCGCGTGGTGGATAATAGGCTCCATCTGCCGACATACCAGCTGCTCCATTTCGCCGGTATTCAGTATCCCCCTATGGAGGAAAAAGGCACGCCGCTTGTTCTATGCGGCATTGCGCAACCTCATTACCTCTTTGACCATGTGCGCGCGCAATACCCCAATGCGCAACTCCTCGCTTTCCCTGACCACCATAACTATAGCCCCGCGGATGTAGAGACTATACTCGACCGCGCGAGTCGGTGCGACTGGGTGCTTACTACCGAGAAAGATCTCCCCCGTTTGCAGGCTACTGACCTTCTTGAACGGTTGGAGCAGCAACATATACGCCTCGTCGCGCTCCCCATAGCAATACGGTTCTACACGCCCCAAGAGACTTTTGATCGTCAGATACTCAGATATGTCCATGAATCTCTCCGCCAATAATATCCTCCGTCGCTTTGTCTCGCCATACCGAGGCTTGATGGCATTGAACATCTTGTTCAATATGCTCTCCACGGTGCTCTCGCTCTTCTCTTTTGCAGCGATCATCCCTGTGCTGCGTATTCTGTTCGGTCTGACCTCTGTCGAAGTGCAATGGACTGACCTCTCTTCCGTCCATGGCTTGCAGGAGACGATTGCGGCGGTGCGAACTAACCTCTATTGCCTGCTGAATGACCAGATTGCGCTGCATGGAGCGAGTTATGTCTTGCTTCTCTTGGGTGCTTTCTTGGTTCTTATGACCGGACTCAAATGCGGAGCGGCATGGCTGGCGAACTATTTCATGGTGCCCATCCGAACGGGTGTCTTGCGCGATCTGAGGCAACAACTGTATGATAAGATTCTCTCCCTGCCGATGGGCTATTTCACGGAGGCAAGGCGCGGAGATGTGATCTCCCGCATGACGAATGATGTCTCCGAGGTCGAGGCGTCGATCATGTCTGCTTTGGATATCCTCTTCAAGGATCCGATTATGATCTTCGTCTATCTCATCACCCTCTTTGTCATCTCTTGGCAGTTGACCCTTTTTGTGCTCCTTCTCATGCCCCTTTCGGTCTTCCTTATCGGTCGCCTCGGGCGCAGCCTCAAGCGTGCTTCTACGCGCGGACAGGAGCAGAATGCAGAGATACTTTCGTCCATCGACGAGACCCTTCTGGGGCTGCGTGTCATCTTGGGATTCAATGCCCAAAATAAACTGCGTGCGCGGTTCGAGACGCTGATCAATGCTACCCGCGCTACGTTCAACCGCATCAACCGCCGTTATTACTTGGCGCACCCTCTCTCTGAGTTCCTCGGAACAGCCCTCATCGCAGTCATTCTGTGGTTCGGCGGACTGCTCATCCTCTCCGACCATGCTACGATAGACGCCTCCACGTTCATCTATTATCTGGTGATCTTCTATTCGATCATCAATCCGTCCAAAGACCTCTCGAAGGCTGCCTATGGTATCCGCCGCGGCATGGCGTCTATCGAGCGTATTGACGCGCTCCTTGCGGCGGAATCGAATATCGCCGAACCCGAGTCACCGCTGCCGGTCGCCTTTGAGCGCGCGATAACTTTTGATCATGTCTCTTTCTCGTATATCCCGGAGCGCGAGGTGCTCTCGGATATCTGTCTGGAAGTGCCTAAAGGCAAGATGGTCGCTCTTGTCGGGCAGTCCGGCAGTGGCAAGACGACCCTCACGGATCTTGTTCCGCGCTTCTATGACCCTACTACCGGCGCGGTATGTATCGACGGAGTTGACATCCGCCGTTTTGCGACCCGCGACCTGCGCTCCCTCATGGGCATCGTTTGCCAAGAGCCTGTCCTTTTCAACGACACGGTCTATAATAACATCACTTTCGGTGTGGATACTTCGCTTCCTGCGCCGTCCGGCATGACGTGGCAGCAGGCTGTGGAACAGGCTGCGCGCATCGCCAATGCACATGAGTTCATCGCCGACATGCCCGATGGGTATAATACGGTTATTGGCGACCGCGGTTCGCGTCTCTCCGGCGGGCAGCGCCAGCGACTCAGTATAGCGCGGGCGATCCTCAAGAATCCGCCGATCCTCATCCTCGATGAAGCTACTTCGGCGCTTGACTCCGAATCCGAACGGCTTGTGCAGGAGGCGTTGGAGCACCTGATGAAAGACCGCACAACGCTCGTCGTAGCCCATCGCCTCTCTACTATCCGCCATGCCGACCTCATCTGCGTCTTGCATGAGGGACGGATCGTGGAGCGCGGCACCCACGATGAACTATACGCCCTCGGCGGCTATTATACCAAACTTGTAGAAATGCAGCAATAAATGTCAAATCTCAAATGTCAAATCTCAAATCTCAAATATTAAATGCAAAACCCAAGGTTTTGCTCGGCATGTCCGGCGGTATAGACTCCACCGTCTCTGCCATGCTTCTGATGGAGCAGGGATATGAAATCGTGGGTGTCACGTTCCGCACGTATGATAGCATCAAGGAATCGTGCCTCGCCAAGGAGAAAGGTTGCTGCACGATCGAGTCCATTATGGAAGCCAAGCACAATGCCGAGCGAATGGGGTTTGAGCATCATATCGTTGATTTCCGCGACCCGTTCCGCCGGTGCGTCATCTCTAATTTCATCGATGAGTATATGTCCGGTCGCACGCCGAACCCCTGCGTTCTGTGCAATCATGCCATCAAATGGGGGGAACTCCTTCGTGTGGCGGACGAGATGGGCTGCGACTATATCGCTACCGGCCATTATGCGCGGATCGCCGAACGCGACGGACATGTCTATCTCACGGCGGCTGCCGACACCCATAAGGACCAGACTTATTTCCTCTGGATGCTGACCGAGGAGCAGCTGCGTCGCACCCTCTTCCCCCTCGGAGATCTCACCAAGGACCAAGTGCGGGAGATTGCCCGTTCGCACGGCTATGAGTCTCTGGCGAAGAAGCGCGAGAGCCAAGAGATATGCTTTATCCCCGATGACGACTACCGTTCTTTCCTGCGCGCGAGCGTGCCTGATTTTAATGAACGCGTGCACGCGGGCGAGTACGTGGACGCGGAGGGGCATGTCTTGGGCACTCATTCCGGTTTCGTCAACTATACCATCGGCCAGCGCAAAGGGCTTGGTATTGCGCTCGGACATCCGGCGTACGTCACCCATATTGACGCCGCGTCTAATCGTGTCACGCTCGGCTCGAATGAAGATATGTACGCTTCTTCGCTCCGTTTCCGCCTCGTCACGCCGCTGCGGCCTTACCGTCCCGACCAACCGCTGCTGGCGAAGATTCGCTATCGTACTTCGCCCGTCGAAGTAGTCATACAAAAAAACACCCCTCCCTTGGAGGGAGGGGATGGGGGAGAGGTTTGTCTGCAATTCACCTCTCCTGTCTGGGGCGTCACCCCCGGTCAGTCGGTCGTCTTTTACCAAAACGACCTACTCATCGGCGGCGGTATAATAATCAACTGATTACTTTCCGAAATAACGCTTAAACAATCCTTCGAAACCTTTGCCGTGACGTGCTTCGTCGCGAGCCATCTCGTGTACGGCGTCGTGGATAGGATCGAGACCTAACTCTTTCGCGCGCTTAGCGATGTTCAGTTTGTCTTCGCATGCACCTGCCTCAGCCATCATTCGTTTCTCCAGGTTCGTCTTGGTGTCCCATACAACTTCGCCTAACATCTCTGCGAACAGCGATGCGTGGTCTGCCTCTTCGTACGCATATTTGCGGAATGCAGCAGCGATCTCGGGATAACCCTCGCGGTCGGCTTGACGAGCCATAGCCAGGTACTGACCCACTTCCGTACATTCGCCCATGAAATGCGCACGCAATCCATCGTGAATAATAGGATCTTCTACCTCGCGGCCCACGCCAACTACGTGCTCACATGCGAACTGCAGACCTTTGCTCTCGTCTGCTACTTTCCATTCTACTACTTGTTTGCATTGCGGACAGCGTTCCGGTGCCTCTGTGCCCTCGTGTACATAACCACAGATCGGGCAAATGAATTTCTTTACCATAGTGTTAATTTTTTAGGGTTAATATAATTAATTAAAAATTGGCAATGTTTTTTTCTTAAATAATTCTCAATTCTCAATTTTCTCAATAATATCCTCCGCTCTGCGCAGCGCAAAATGGATATTTGCGCATATATTGTGCGGGTCCATCTGCTGCTCGATACCGCCTTGCAGCAGTTGTTTGTGAACGTGGTCGTTCACGCCCGACAGGATAATCGTCATGCCTTCTTTGTGCGACCGTTGGATCAGCATAGACAGGTTGTGCATCGCCGTCGAATCCACGAACGGCACTTTTCTCATTCGGATGATGCGAATCGGATATTTCTCGCTGCTCACATGGCTCATCACGTCATCAAACCGGTTCGCTATACCGAAGAAATACGGTCCGTCGATCTCATATACCTCTACGCCCGCAGGGATCGTCAGGTGCTCCAGATTCTGTCCGCTCTCCGTGTCTTCGTTCGGGTCGATCTCGTCGTGGAAAGTGCGGATATGCGTTTCCTCGTTCGTACGCATAAGGAATAGTACCATCGCCAGCAATATACCTACTTCGATGGCTACCGTCAGGTCGAAGATCACCGTCAGGAAGAAGGTGATCAGCAGTACCCAAAGGTCGCGGTTCGGGTGCTTGATCAGTCCTACGATTGTCTTCCAGCCGCTCATCGAATAAGCGACCATAATCAGTACTGCCGCCAGACAGGACATCGGGATCATGCCTACCAGACTGCCCATGAAAAGCAGCACCATCAGCAGTACCGCGGCATGTACCACGCCCGCAATCGGGCTGCGACCGCCGTTGTTGATGTTCGTCATCGTGCGTGCGATAGCTCCCGTCGCAGGAATACCGCCGAAGAATGGCACCACGATATTCGCCATGCCTTGGGCAATCAATTCCGTGTTCGAGTTATGCTTGTCGCCGATCACGCCGTCCGCCACCATCGCTGACAGCAGGCTCTCTATCGCGCCTAACATAGCGATTGTGAAAGCGGCGGGGAAGAGTTTCTCTATCGTGCTGATGATTGTTTCGCCTTCCGCTACCTCAATGCTGGGTACATGTGGAGCAGGTATGCCGTGAGGCAAAGTGTATAGGTCGCTGATCGTCTGTATTCCCGCTACGCCCCAGCTCTCCGGAGCAAAACGCTTTAGCGCCCAAACCGCTGCCGTCGCCAGTATGATTGCCGCCAGACTGCCCGGAATTTTCTTGGTGATATACGGCATCCCGATGCAGACCAGCAGGGAGAATACACCCACTCCGAAACTCCACCATTCTACATGGAAATGCGACCCGTAATAGAGCCATTTCTCGATGAAATTGGCTGGCACGTCCGTTAATCCCAACCCGAAGAAATCGTTCATCTGCGTGCTGAAGATCGTCACGGCGATACCTGCCGTGAAACCGACGATCACAGGATAAGGCACAAACTTAATCACGTTTCCTAACCGCGTCAAACCCATGATAACCAATATGATACCTGCCATTACTGTGGCGAGCATCAGCCCGCCTAATCCGAATTCCTGGATAATCCCATAGATGATCACAATGAAAGCGCCTGTCGGACCTCCGATCTGCACTTTGCTGCCGCCAAAAACCGATATGATCAGTCCCGCTATGATGGCGGTCACTAATCCTTCCGTCGGACCAACACCCGACGAAATACCAAAGGCGATTGCCAACGGAATAGCCACAATTCCCACGATGATACCTGCCAAGGTATCCTGACCCAATTGGCTACGTGTGTACCCGCGTAGCGTCTGAAATAACTTAGGAGAAAATACTTCTTTAATTGAATATTGCATACATTCGTAAATCGGGTGCAAAGGTAGTACTTTTTTTTGAGATATGCAAATAAAATCGTCCCTTTCCCTCTTTTTTCTTCGTTTGCCTCCTTTTTAGCCCCTCTCTTTCTCCCCCTCTCCTTCCCTTCCTCCTTTCATTTTCCTCCTTTCCTGCTGTTCCCATTGTTATATTATTGTTCTTTTATTGGGATATTATTGGGTCATTATTGGGTTATTATTGGGTTATTATTGGGTTAGTCGTATAACCACCGTATAACTTCAGTATAATCTGAGTATCTAGTGTACCCCGTTTTACTACGCTAACCCTTCCTCCTTCATCCTCCCCCCCATAACCCTCTTTTCTATACAAAATGAAAAAAAAAAGCATTTTTTCCTCAAAAAATTTGTCCATCTCAAAAAAAAGCAGTACCTTTGCGCGATTTTTCGTGTAAATATGCGAAGAATCCCCAAAATCGAAGAAAATATAAAATATATACTACAATGTCAAAGATTTGTCAAATTACAGGCAAGAAAGCCATGGGCGGATGTAACGTCTCGCACTCGAAGCGCCACACTAAGCGCACCTTCGATGTGAACCTGTTCCGCCGTAAGTTCTACTGGGTAGAACGCGATGTATGGATCGAGCTGAACGTGAGTGCAGCTGGTCTGAGAACTATTAACAAGATCGGCCTCGACGCTGCCCTCAAACAGGCTGCCGAGAAGGGCTATCTCTATTAACGAAAGGAGCTAAACTATGGCAAAGAAAACTAAAGAAGCCCGCGTTCAAGTGATCCTTGAGTGCACAGAGCAGAAAGCCAGCGGTGTTCCCGGAATGTCTCGTTACATTACCACCAAAAACCGTAAGAACACTCCGGATCGTTTGGAACTGATGAAGTACAATCCCTATCTGAAGCGCTACACGCTCCATAAAGAGATTAAGTAATTAACCCCTAATTAGAAAGGCTTAGAACTATGGCAAAGAAAGCGGTCGCAACCCTTCAAACAGGTAACTCCGGACGTGCGCACTCTAAGTGCATCAAGATGGTTAAGTCGCCGAAAACAGGGGCTTACATCTTCCAGGAGGAAATCGTTCTCAACGAGAAAGTACAGGAGTACTTCAAGTAAGTCACTGGACGAAAATTGAAAACTCAAAGAAAAATGACATACAAATTTGCGTATGTCATTTTTTTTGTGTACCTTTGCACTCGCTTTTCAAATGAGAAAATGTGAAAATGAGAAAATAATATCATGTTAGGCATCGTAATCAATCCAAAGTCGGGCAAGCGCGCCTTCCGCGCGCAACGCATCTATCTATGGAAATTGCTGCGCAAGCGCCACCTGCCTTTCGCATATAGGGTGACGAAGTATGCGGGTCATGCTACGGAACTTGCCCGCGAGTTGGTGGAGAAAGGGTATGACGAGATACTCGTCCTCGGCGGCGATGGCACCCTCTCCGAGGTGATCAACGGCATCATGCGATCCTCCCTCGACCCCGAGCAGCGGGCGCAAATCCAAGTGGGACTCATGCCGCGCGGAACGGGAAACGACTGGGGTAGGTTCTGGCTCCTCACCAAGAACCATAAAGAGAGCCTGCGGCGTTTCTTCGAGGGCGAAGGACATCCTATCGACATCGGCTGCGTCACCTACCGGCGAAACGGCATTGCCCACCACCGCTATTTCATCAACTCCGTCGGTTTCGGTGTCGATCCCCTCTGCTGCAAGAAAGCCGACACGCTCAAATACTATATCGGTTCCCACCACGTCAACTACCTCTTCGGTCTCATCGCCGCGATCGTGCAGCATAAGAGCCAGCACAAGATCTTGACGGTGGACGGCAAGGAAGCAGTCAACGACCTGCTCTTCACCATGAACATCGGCAACGGACCTTTCTCCGGCGGAGGAATCAAACAGAACCCCGAAGCCGATCCCGCAGATGGCATTTTCCATGGTATGTTCGTTCGCAAACCGACGTTCAAACAGGTGCTCAAAGCCCTGCCGAAACTCTATAACGGCAAACTGACCGAACTGCCTTTTATCTATCCGATCGTGGGCAAAGAGATAGAGATCAATTATCGCAAGCATATCCTCATCGAAGCGGACGGTATTCTGGAGAACTTCATGGGGCCCTGCCGCGTCACCTGCATCCACCACGCCCTCCAATTCAGATGCTGAAATGATATTCTCAAACTAAAATTTATAATGCCTCATCTCCCTCCCTTGAGGGGAGGGACGGGGTGGGGTTGAATCGTATATGCAACAGCAAGGCTCAAATAGACTTTATACCCGCATTCAGGACGCGTCCGGACGGACGGTCATCCGCGTAGAAGGCACCAACCGCGATGAGAACCGCGCATTCATCTATATGGCGCGCCATTTCCATGACTTGGGGCTCCCCGTGCCCGAACTCTATTGGGTCAGCGAAGACGAAATGACCTATACCCAGGAGGATTTGGGTGACACGCTCCTTTTCGATGCCATCCGTCACGGACGCGAGACAGGGGAGTTCAGCGCCGAAGAGCACACCTTATTAGAACGCACGATACGCGCACTCGCGCACGTACAAGTGATCGGCGCGCAGTCCTTCGACTGGTCCGTCTGTTTCCCCGTTCCCGAGATGGACGAACGATCCATCCGATGGGACCTCAATTATTTCAAGTACTGTTTCCTCAAAGGCACCCGGCTCGAATTCTCCGAACCCCGTCTGGAGGACGATTTCGATACTTTGACGGCGAAGATACTCTCTCCCTTGAGGGGAGAGCCGGAGAGGGGTTGGTTCCTCTACCGCGACTTCCAGAGCCGTAATGTCATGATCAAGGACGGGCAACCGTACTTCATCGATTTCCAGGGCGGACGCAAAGGACCCACCCAGTACGATGTGGCTTCCTTCTTGTGGCAGGCGAAAGCGAACTTTCCCGCCGCTCTCCGCAAAGAACTGATTGACGCCTATCTGGACGAACTGCACAAGCTTCAGCCAAGCTTGGCTGAACAGTCATGGCGCGCAGCATTGCCCCATTTCGTCCTTTTCCGCACGCTCCAAGTCTTAGGCGCGTATGGCTACAGAGGCTATTTCGAGCGCAAACCCCATTTCCTGGAGTCCATCCCCAATGCAATCAAGAATCTCCGCGAGGTACTAAACCAACTCCCCGAATACCCCTATCTCCGCGAACTTGCTGATCGCCTTGTAAATCAGTCTGTACTCTGTCAGCGTAGCGGTCTGTATTCTGTCAGTCCGAAGGACGGTCTAACAGTCACCATCTACTCTTTCTCCTTCAAACGCGGTATTCCTGCGGACACCTCCGGCAACGGCGGAGGCTATGTCTTCGACTGCCGTTCCACCCATAACCCCGGCAAATACGAGGAGTACAAGACCCAGACCGGTCTCGACCAACCGGTGATTGATTTTCTGGAGAAAGACGGCGAGATACTAACTTTCTTGAACTCCGTCTATGCCTTGGTGGACCATCATGTAGAGCGGTTCCTCGAACGCGGTTTCAACCACCTGCAGGTTTCTTTCGGTTGCACGGGCGGGCAGCACCGCTCTGTCTATTGCGCCGAACATCTGGCTGCGCACCTCAAGGACAAATACCCCGTCCGCATCCATCTCATCCATAGAGAAAGAGGAATAGACAAATGGCTGAATAAATGAGGAAATGAACAAATGAGAAAATGTAAAATTGCTTTTATTTTTGCCGCGGGCTTGGGCACGCGCCTCAAACCGCTCACCGATACAATGCCGAAGGCGCTGGTGCCGCTGGCGGGCAAACCGCTGCTGCAATGGCAAGTGGAGAAACTGCGCGACGCCGGAATAACGGACATCGTTGTGAACGTTCACCATTTCCCGGATCAGATCATTGACGCCGTCCGCGCGAATAACGGTTGGGGCACCAATATACGTATCTCCGACGAACGGGATCAACTGCTGGACACCGGCGGAGGACTGCGCAAAGCGTTTAAAGACGGACTCCTTGGGACTGACGAACCGATCCTCGCCTGCAATGTGGACATCCTGTCCAATATAGATATCAAGGCGCTTATAGCGCAGTATGAGGAGACCGGTGTCTCCCGTCTGGTGGTCAGCGAACGGCAAACGCAGCGCTATCTCTGTTTCAACGGGGAGGATTTATTATGCGGCTGGACCAATATAGCGACCGGAGAACAGAAAGGATTCGACGGACGGCATTTGGCGTTCTCCGGCATGCAGATACTCAATGATGACACGCTCTCCCGCTTGCAACAGATAGATGAGACTAAATTCTCGCTGATACCTTTTTATCTGGAGATCATGAAAGAAGTGCCTTTGCAGGCCTACGTCCCGTCCGGTTACCGCATGATGGACGTCGGGAAAATAGACCAGATAACCGAAGCCGAAGCTTTCGCCGAAAGCTTAATATAAGAAAAGGACACCCATCGGATGTCCTTTCTTGTGTCCCCCGAGGGACTCGAACCCTCGACCCACTGATTAAGAGTCAGTTGCTCTACCAACTGAGCTAGGGAGACGATTGCTTTTCAAAAGCGGCTGCAAAGGTACTGCTTTTTTTTGACATGACCAAATTTTTTTGCATTTTTTATGTAGAAAAATCGTCTTCCTTCAATTTTTTTTACAAAAAATGCACAAAATGATAAATATTTCTCAAATTATGATAATAATTTATTGAAAAAAAGCAGTACTTTTGTGCCGTGAACGTACCGTGGTCGAACGTTACGTAGTGGTAACGAAGTGGTAAGGAAGGCGACAGGGAAATGACTGCATTTAGACGAAATAACCTCAGTTGCCGATCTCTTGGACGCGTTGCTCGAAACTGTCGCGCTCGCCCAGAGAGGCATTCTTCATCTTCACGCGGTAATTACTGATCGTATTGGGACTATAACACAGCAGCTCCGCTATCTTGGCGCTGCTGGTTATACCCAATAGGATCAGCGCGAAGATGCGCAGCTCGATGGTCATCCGCTCGCCCGGTTTGGGAGTGATACGCGCTTCGGGCTTCAGCAACGCATTGAAATCTTCTACGAAAGTACCGTACAGCGACAGAAACGTGTCGTCGAAAGAACGGTAGAAATTCTCCATCTCACGGTTCATAAACTCCGTGGGATTTTTCTCCCCCGCCTTGCGCGCCATAGTGGTCAGCCGGCGGATATAGTCGCTATAGACCTCCAGATAGCGGCATATATACTGCTCCTTGACCTTGTTGGCGTCCTTGAGCTGGTGGTTGATGAGTCTCTGCTGCTCGTTCATCGCCTCCATCTCTTTGTTCAGCGCGTGCAGCCGGCGGTTCTGGCGCAGCGAGAAGATAATACCGATCGCCAATACCACTAAAGCCACCGCCAGCGCGGAAAGACCGATGATAAGCATGATATACGATCGGTGCATGTGGTTCTCGTAACTGCCGCTGATCTCGTGTCCCAGCGCATAGGTCTGGATGAAGCGGGTAGGGGCGTTGAATATGGAGGCATTGGTCAGCGAATAGTCGCTGAAATGGAAGGCGCGCTCCAGATCGCCGGATTCATAACATTCTTTGGCTACCAGCCATGACGAACCGTTGTCGGTGATGCCGCAGCGTACGTCCGCGATAGCGGAGCGGGTGAGCCACTCGATGCGTTTGCGGTCCTGACCGGATTGCTCATACAGCATCGCGCGGGCGTAGGACTCGATCGCATAGGGGTGCGACCACTCTCTGGTGCGCGAGAGGATCGAATCGTTGATCTCCAGTGCGCGGGAGTAATTATGCGAGTCAACGGCTGCCAGTATATTCCGTCGCAGACGGATGGCTACATCGTCCGGCGCGCGGAGGTCCATCTCGTGCAGCAGCGAGTCATAGTACAGGTCCACGTTCGCCTTCAGTTCCGCCCGGTAAGAGGGAATACGGCATGCCGCATAGGCTTCGTTATACAGCCGCCACACGGCTTCTATCCAGTCCACGCGCAGGCTGTCCGGCGTCTCGCTCACATAGGGCACCAGCGTGAATCCCTCGCCGTATTTGCCGATAGACGAACTCAGTTGCACCAGCCCCATATATGCCTGCGTGCGGTAGGGTTCCTCGGCGTCGATGAGGCTGAGGTACCATTCGCGCGCGCTGTCGCTCTGGAAATACTGGTACTCGCGCGCTACACGGATCTGCACCCCTTTCGTCATGGGACGGACGGATTTGAGAGAGTCTATTCGTTGTTGGTGTGCTGCGCGGTAAGAAGCGGAGATCTCCACTTCCGCATCCAGTACGCGCATCAGCGAGTCCAATGTGGACATCGCGTTGAGGGATAAGGAGAGTACCAGCAAGGCGGTACTGATTAACATTTGGCGAACCATATTATTATTGTCCTGTTATTTTTTGCCCGTCCGGAGAATAAACCGCTCCGTTGCGGCGGATCAGTATTTGTCCGTTAATCCATATTTTCTCTGCTCCGGTAGCCGGAACCTTCGCGGTATGGCCTGTATCCAGCGTCGAGGCGTCAAAACCGAGCTTCCTGTCCATCCACGGAATACGTTTCTTGATGTAGTTCCGTATATTGTCCACCTCCGCTTGGTAGCTTCCTCGCGCCCGCGGGTTCTGATGGACGTACTGGCTCAGTATAGGCCATCGGATGAAGTTCAGCCGCTGCGAGTGGTCCAGCATCTCCGCTTGCGCGTCTATATAATCCAGCATCGCCTCTTCGGTGAAACCGCTTCGCCGCAACTGTGCCCAGAGGGCTTGGAGTTGCTGTCTGGAGGAAGGGTTATAGACCACAATATCATCCACAATCGTCTGCAGATAACCTACCGTGCTTCCGCCGGAGCGGTAGATATAGTCGCTCCGGTCGTACACATGATATGTGCGGTTGTCGTTGTCAAACGCCAAGTCGAAATCCCAGCAGGGACCTGCATACAGCGTGTCGTTGCTCCGGCGTTTGTAGAAATACATGCTCCAGTAGGTATCCGTATTGCCGGACACTTCGCCTACCAGAAAATGCCGCAAGAAGGTATTCAGGTCGAGATGCTGCTTCCATTCCTCCTCCATGGCGTTGTATTGCTGCGCGATATAGTCGTACTGCTCGGTGGTGATACTATCTTCGTCCGGCGATTTGATGGTCACCGGCGTACCATAGTCGGACCAGAACATCACCGGCTCTTCTCCGGCATACGCATCGGCTTCGATCAGGTAGCCTCCGCTCAGGTTCTCTCCGCTGTTGTCGCGCGGCGTCATCTCCGTGACCTCCACGCGGTTCTTGCGAACCTCTATCTGGTCGCATAGCTGGTAGCAGCCTTTGTAATCGCCGTTCAGTACTACGTCCGCATAGGCGCAGAATGGCGTATAGGGCATGCCGAAACGGCGGCTTAACTCGAACGCCAGCTGGTTGCGCATCAGCGTCTTGTCGCCGTAATTGTTGATCAGAGTCCATTTCTTGGCATTCGCCGGAGCATTCAGCACACGGTGCTTGTGTGCGAACTTGATACGGTAGGGTTTCTTGGGAAAACCGCGGGACGCATTCCCGCGCTCGCGGATGGTGGCGCTGTCGCACAGCAACGTGCGACCGTCGTCGGAGATGATGGAGATATAGCACTCTATCTCATGTTCTTTGTCGTACGGAGCCTGGCCGTCCTTCGTGTGAATGACTACGGTCGGCAGATTGGTCAGCTGTGCCAGACGGCTGTCGTCGCCCGGCCCGGCATCGCCGTAGAACTCCAACCCCAGGATCTTATACTCTCCCTTCATGGCAGATTTGACGTAACGCACGTACCGGAATCCCCGCGAACAATGCACCTCGGCGTAGTTCATCTGGTTGGCTGCCGAAGTGCCCGCATGCATATACAGCGGAATGGCGTCCATGAAATCCGGACGGTTCGCTCCCTCAAAGAGCCCCAACTCCGCCGTCGTGCTGCTCATTGGGTCCCATCCGACGATAGTGATCACGTACGGCGCTCCCAAATCCAGGCCGCTCCATCCTTCGCCGCTGATGGTATCGCCGTGAAGCAGTCCGTCCGCGTGACACGCGCAGGCGAGAATGCACAAACCTATGAATAATACCGTTCGTTTCATTATTGGCTCTCTTTTCTCTTCTTCTCTTTTCTCTTTTTGGGATTCCGACGGGCGTTAATGCGCCCGGTGGGGGAGGAGGAAGCGTGACAATTATACGAGATACGGATGTATCGAAGTCATTGATCGCCGATTCCGACGACAAAAGTACTACTTTTTTTTGAATTGACCAAATTTTACAACATGGAATTTGCCCAGGAGGGCTACATTTTATGTACTTTTTTTGCCCTTCGGAAAAACGTAACCGGTTGATATATAATCATAACGTAGTAAAATATACGTACTTTTATGCCGTATAACATGTTTGGACATTTGTGCATGTGCGGGAAATGTAGTATCTTTGCGTCGCAAATTGAAAAATACCATGTACACGGCTTCACAAGAACGTTACGCTTTGTCGGAGAAGATATTCTCCCGCTGCGGCAAGAGCGGAGTGCTGCTGCCGAAAGTCAGTCTGGGCTTTTGGCATAATTTCGGCGATGATGCGCCGATAGAGCGCAGTAGGGCGATCACCCGTTATGCGTTCGACCACGGCATCACCCATTTTGATTTTGCAAACAACTACGGTGTCCCTGCGGGTAGCGCGGAGACCAATTTCGGACGGCTGATGGACGAGGATTTCCGTCCGTACAGAGATGAACTCTTTATCTCTACCAAGGCGGGGTATCTGATGTGGGACGGTCCTTATGGCGAGTGGGGCAGCCGCAAGTATCTGATCTCCAGTCTGGACCAGTCGCTGAGGCGGATGAGGCTGGACTATGTGGATCTGTTCTATTCCCACCGTTATGACCCGAATACGCCGATCGAGGAGACGCTGCAGGCGCTGGTGGACATCGTGCGGATGGGCAAAGCGCTCTACGTCGGTATCTCCAACTGGCCTCTGGAACCGCTCAAAGCCGGAGCCAAGTATCTGAAAGAGCATGACGTGCCGCTCTTGATCTACCAGGGACGGCTGAATATGCTGAATCGCGAACCGATAGAGCAGGGGATCTTGGATTTCTGCGCGCAGGAAGGGATCGGTTTTATCGCTTTCTCTCCGTTGGCGCAAGGCTTGCTGACATCACGGTATCTCGACGGTATCCCGTCGGACTCGCGCATGGCGAAAGAGCATTTCCTCAAATCCGACCGCCGCACGCCGGAACTGCTGGAGTACCTGCGGCAACTGGAGGCACAGGCGAAGAAGAGCAACCGCTCCATCGCGCAGGAAGCGCTCTCGTGGGTGCTGGACCAGAAAGGAGTGACCTCCGTTCTCGTCGGTGCCAGCTCCGTAGAACAATTAGCAAACAACATACAAACAATTCTATAACCATGAAAAAGATTTTCTCTTTTGTATTGGCGCTTATGTGCGCAAGTGGATTGAGTTTTGCCACCGACTGGAGCAGTATCGCCTTCTTGGGTGACGGCGCCGGCGGCGGTGCGTACACCAACAAGTACAAAGTGGAGGCTGCGTTCGGACAGAACGTGGTCAATATCCAGTTGGACGGCGACAAACCGGCTATCTATTCGTATTTCCTGGCGGCGGTGACCTCTTGTTCGCTGCCCGCAGACCAGTACCGGATCAACGGCGCAGGTATCTATTTATATCTCTCCGCTTTTACGGCGAAAGAGACGGCTGTGTCGGTGGAAGCAGGCGGCGTGACGTATGATTTCAAGGTGTTCTATGCCGATGGCACGGGTGAGATCTCCGATGAGCCGGGGGATGAGCCGGGCGACGAACCGGGCGACGAACCGCAGGAGGGCGACCTCACACCTGCTACTTTCTACGGCAGAGAAGTAAAAGATGTAGCCGGAACGGATGTGACGTTCAACTGGTCCATCACCCGCAATGCGGACGCTACGCTGACGTTCGAGATCAGCTGGTCAAGCGAGATAGCAGGTGTCGTGCCGCAGGTCAGTATCAACGATGCTTATTCCACGCTGCCGATGCAGGGTACGATGGCGCGTTTTACGACGAAAGAGACCTATACCGACGGCGACAAACCGGTGATTTTCTTCCTCATCGCCTATACCGGCAATGCCGCGCGTATAGATGTGGATTATACGGTAGGCGCGAGCAACGAGCAGCCGGGTGACGAGCCGGGTGAGAATCCGGGGCAAGGAGTGGAAAGCATTCAGCCTTCAGCTATCAGTTATCAGAAGGTGCTACGCAACGGCATGCTCTATATCATCAAGAACGGTATCCGTTACAACGCGCTCGGCGCCGAGATCCGGTAATAGAGTAAAAACAATGATAAAACCTTTGAGTGCTTTAGGAAATCGAAAATGCGCAGCCCCCGAGCCTAATGGCTCTTGCGCCCAAGTCCCTGTAAGCCGATCAGTAAGCAAGCTTCCTGTCGTCATTCAAGCCCTTGGTCTCCATCAATTGCCTAAGTAGGCACTGATGGGCTGCTTACAAAAATATCCCTTCGGGATTGGAAAATAAGAAAAATCTATGCAGCGCGTTGGTAGGAGTAAAAAGTACTCAAAGCAATAAATAGAAAAAACTTTAAATACTAATATTATGAGAAAATTAACAATTCTTTTTGCGCTCTTCTGCGTGAGTGTGATGGGGTGGGCAACAGAACAGAACACAGATATCGGTGTTGCTGGTGCTGGTGGGTGTGAAGCGTATTCTGGAAAAATACAATGGATGGCTATTGAAAATGTGGCTATGCCAGCCAATGTTGATAATATTCAGTTATCGGAGGGTATTCCTTCTGTTTATGTCACATTTGATAATGCTGCTTTTAATGAAGTAACAGGTTGTGAATGGGACAATCACGTAAAAGGAGCATGTATTTGGGTACATCTGCCATTAGAGGCTATGTATACAGATATTTATGTAAAAAATAATGGAACGGTAAGATGGGGTTTTACTCTCTATAACAAAGATGGAATTGACGATCGAGGATTTAACGCCTCAGATTTGACCATTACATCAAGTGTAAATATTTCCCTAGCAGCAGGAGAGACATCTGATATAATAAAAACAACATCTTCTTCCGGTGCAATTACATATACGTCGTCTAATCCTAATGTGGCTACAGTTAATTCAGACGGACGTATTACGGCAGTAGCAGGTGGAACGACGACGATTACCGTAAAACAAGCAATTGATGCAACAAATCACTATAAGGCAGGATTACAAACAATTGTCGTGACGGTGCCACGTTCAAGTCAATGTTCAGGAGATTTAGGGTATGTTGCTACTCCAGAAACAAAACGTATCAGTTACACGATCGAATATCTTCCTTTGAGTGACAAAATTAAATATACTGTAAGGGGATATAATACAGAAGTTTTGGATTATCTTGAAATACACACAACATCTGGGAATTCCGGTGCCTTGAGCATCACCGATGGAGTCGCTACATGGTTACAAACAGCTCCTGCAAATGGAACGGAAATTGCTATTCGTTTTGTGTATAGTACCACAGCAATTCCAGGAAATGAGCAAAACTCAAATAATGTGAGTCTTGACGATCCTTTATGTGTATATTATAAATCGCACGACTGTGAAGTAGAAGAAGCTGCTGTTCCTGTTCCTACGACCGCACCTGCAAACGATGAATCTAGAGAAGAATGTCAAGTGCAGGGGATATTAGGAACAACTAAGTATGCTGCCCCCGGTTTTACTCGATATGAACCAACATGGGGAGGAAGTACTCATGAGGTAATTTCGTTAAGTGGAAAATCTGTTGATCACATCATGTCAGGTTTAGGTTTCGCAGGAGGAATCGGCGATAAAGATATCCGCGACTATACTCACGTGCAATTTGATGTTTGGTGTGCGGAAGCAAAAACTTTTGGACTCCAGATAGTTTGCTGGAATGGCGGATGGCAGTATGGTGCAAAGAAAAACTTTACGACTACTGCAGAAGAATGGAAAACAGTCAGCATACCACTTAGCGAATTTGAGCACAGCAGTGCTGATTTGGCAACATCTGTATTGTTATATTTCCAAGATCTCAACAATACGCAATTCTATATTACAAATATATATTATTATACCAATTCAGTTATTTGTGCAAGCGAACCGAATGAGGCTCCGGAAGTCACATTGCAGAAGGCTTGTCAGGTTTATAGTTTATATAGTGATTATAACTATTCGGGACAGACAACTAAACTAAATAATGCGTTGTGGTGCGGAGGAACAGCAGAAGACATTATGATTGCAGGCAAAAAGGTAAAGAAACTTTCTGGAAGTACCGGTTGCTATGGATTCGAGAAAGAAGGCGGTAATGCAACTACTATTGATGTTTCTGAGTATGATTATATGCATGTGGATGTATGGGTTCCGCAAACGACAACTATTCAGTTTGATCCAATTAACTGGAATGAAGCAGGAACTGGGAATGAACCGGAACAGCATGTAGATAGAACAATTACTGCAGTAGGTACATGGCAAAGCATAGATATTCCTATATCGGAATTTAAAGATAAAGGTTTAAGTATGGCCCGTGTTTGGCAGTTCAAATTCAATGGATTGTCCGGCGGCAAGAAAATGTGGTTCACAAATTTGTATTTCTACAAAACTGCTGATTGTACCCCTGATTATTCCACTTGGAATCTGGCTCTAAACAAACCTGCTTATGCAGGAAAAGAAGTAGGAGGATCTGAGATTTATCGAGCTAACGATGGGGATATTACCCAAAGGTGGGCAACAGGCGAGTGGCCGGATATCTCTACTCAATGGTGGTATGTTGACTTAGGTGATAAATATGATTTGACTCGTATTGAAATATCTTTTGATAATGCATATCCAAGAAAATACGTATTGCAAGTAGCAACTGAAGATCCTTCCAGCGACGAAAGCAAATGGACAAATGTGTATACTACGGCAGAAGGCGGTGAAGAGCCTGGGCATAGTAATGTAGCAGCAACTGCTGAAACAAATAAAAACTCTTACAATGTAACGGGTAATGTGGGACGCTATGTTCGCATCAAATCATCGGAAAACTCGCTTAATGGTCAATGGGGATTTAGTATGTGGGAATTCCGAGTATTCGGCTCAGGTATTGCTGCAGGTGATGCAAATGCACCAGTAATGGAAACCGCAACGGTATATGATAATCCTATCTGGTCAAGCGTAACACTTACATTAACAGCGACAGATGAGGAAGGGACAGTTAATAAATTCCGAGTAAACGACGGTCATGGAAATACATTCATTGTTAATACTGATGCAGAGCATCATGCAACGATTAGTGATTTAGCAATGGGAAAATATACGTTTACTATTGAAGCTATTGATGGGGCGGCAAATATTTCAGAAAATAGTGTGAGTGTAAATGTAGAGATATTCAATCCGTCTGCAAACTTGGCATTTTCTAAAGAGGCAACAGCTGGATTCTATGAGAACACTGGAGAAAAACCGGAATATGCAAACGATAATAATTTGGGAACCCCGTGGACTACTTGGAGTTCAACAGGAAAACGTCCTATGTCTGAACAGTGGTGGTCTGTTGACTTAGGTGATGTATATCAACTCTCTGCTGTAGAATTATTCTGGGCAGATAAGTCAGATCATTATCTGATCCAAGTAGCGCATTCTGAACCAACTGACAAATCGGATGACTCACAATGGTATACTGTTTTGGAAGTGGAAGGACCGCAGAATACAGGCAATGCGGAAGAGAATGTAAATCACTATGCTCTTAATGCTTCTGCTCGTTATGTCCGAATGAAAGCATTGACAATGCAAGGTAATTACCTCAAACTTTGGGAATTCCGCGTATTTGGTTCTGCATATGCAACGGAAGATACTAATGCTCCGGAGATAACTTCTGCATCCGTAACTTACGGAGAAGGTAATGCTTATTTGACCCTCGAAGCAACCGATGCAGAGGATGGCGCTATTAAAACGTTCCGTGTTGTAAATACGACTACAGGTGAAAAGGCTTTATATACTACCGACGGAGAAAATAAAATAACGATTGCAGGTTTTGATCTAAATACCCCGTATAGTTTTGAGATTCAAGCAATGGATAAGGCAGCAAACTTATCTTCTGTTACTCCGTTAGTTGTGCGTCTTCCGGCTACTGCGGGAAATATCGCTAAGAATAAAACTGTTGTAGTAGGATATGAGACAGGAGGAGAAGTTGAATCTAAGGAAAAGGCGATAGATGGAGATCCTTCTACATATTGGGCTACATGGAATAGTCAACCCGCAGAAAACGAATGGCTTTATGTTGACCTCGGTGCTTTGTATAATCTGTCAAGAATTGTAACGAAATGGGATGCGTCATGCTCTACCGATTATATTTTACAGGGAAGAAAAACTGAACCAACTCCTGAAGAAGCAGCAAGTGATGCAGCATGGGATGACATAAAAGAGGTAACAGGTGCAACTGCAAACTCTACCGTAACGACGGAAGTAAGTGGAGTAGCACGATATGTACGTTTCCGCTCTAAGACAAGAAGTGATATTGGGTTCAGACTTTGTGAATTTGAAGTCTATGCTAACGCCGCTGTTATGGAATTGGACGAAGCAGTAGATAATACATCAACTATCAATTCCAACGATGGAGCAACGGTTAATGCGATTGTAAACCGTTCCTTCACAGCGGGAAACCTATACACCCTCGTGCTGCCGTTTAATGTGGATGCAGCGATGAGGGCTGAGAAGTTGCCAGGACAGCTGACAAGACTCAATAATACAATCGTTAAGGAAAACGACGATCTGCGAATCAATTTCGTGGATGTGGAGGCTATCGAGGCAGGCGTGCCTTACCTCTATACGCCAAGCGCAAATGTAACTAATCCTGTCTTCACGGGTGTGACCGTACACAAGGATCTCCATCCGACGGAGCCCGCTGACGGCTATGCTAAATACTATGGTATCTATGCGCCGATGAATGGTTCGCAATTACAAGGGATTATTAACGGCTATGTGCTTGGTGGCGACCGGTATCTCTATACCACTTCAAGTCTTGTGAATACACAGAAGATGAACGCGCTCCGAGGTTATTTCGTGCTGAAATTCCCGTCCAGCGGTGGCGCAAACGGTGCTCCGCGCGCAAGGGTGATATTCAACAGCCATGAGACGGAGGTGGCGACAGGAGTAGGTAATGTACAAGATGACAATGTACCATGTACCAAGGTGATCCGTGACGGACAACTCCTTATTATGAAAGGTAATCGCACGTACAACGCGCAAGGACAATTGATTAAATAACCCTCTAAATTTGACACAATTATGAAAACATACAATCGTCCTGTTACCCAAGTGACCGAGTGCCTCACATCCTTTATGCTCATGACAGGAAATGTCAGCGGCGGAGGATTAAAAGGCACGAAAGATGCAAACGGAGAAGAAATAATCATTTATTGATCCTCGGTTCTTCCTTACAAAACAAGGAGCCTTCCGGTTGGGAGGCTCCTTGTTTTGTGTCTCAGGGTGAGTGGGAAAAGCCCCCAAGCCAAGCCCCCCGGCCCCCTAAAAGGGGAGGAAGAGGGCGGGGGAGGATGAGGGGTTAGACATGGTAAAAACATAGAGAGATTATACTGTGAGATGCTTGTGATTCGCTTACTAACCTATGAATCACTAATGAATCACCAAAGAATCACTAATGAATCACTAAAGAATCACTAATAGTTGACAGCATGCAAACAGGTCAAAGCCCCCCGGCCCCCTAAAGGGGGAGGAAAGGGAGGTAGGGGAAATGCCGACTGGCAGTCGGCGCAATACAAAGAATCTAACGGCGGCAAAAATGCCACCGAAGGGAACAAAGAGGATGGCGGAGAGGGGGAGAGAGAACGGCGAAGCCGTGCCCAAATTCGATTTGGGCGCAATGAACAAAGTACGAACCGACGGAAAGAATCGTTCGAGCAGAGCGAGATAAGAATAGCGCCGGAAACAGGACATATAACGAGCCGGAAACGGGACAACAAGGGCGGAAAGAATCGTTCGAGCAGAGCGAGATAAGAATAGCGCCGGAAACAGGACATATAACGAGCCGGAAACAGGACATAAAACGAACCAAAGGCGGGGGAAAAAGAGGTACTAAAGACGTACTTTTTTTTAGGAGGGTTTTGGTGTAAGGTGCTGAAAATCAATATGGGATTTCGTACTTTACGTACTTTTATGCCGTAGAACATATTTAAAGGCTTGGAGATTCGGCAAAAAAGTACTAATTTTGCAGTCGGAAATTGTGAAAGGTGAAAAGTGAAAGGTGAAAAGTGAAAGGTGAAAAATTGTTGAAAGACAAAATTAAAATAAATGTTTAACTTAAAAATCAAGTATCATGAGAAAAATTTTCTTCTTAGTCGCTTTATTAAGCGCAAGTATCATGAGTTTTGCAGCCGGTGAAGTGAACTTCGCCTTGGCGTCTGAAGGATCTTCGGCAAGCGCCAGCAGTGGCGATGCCGCATTGGCGATTGACGGCAACAACGGTACCCGTTGGGAGAGTGCCCAAACCGATGCAGAATGGTTTCTGCTCGATTTAGGTCAAAGCCGCACCTTCAATTACATCAAGATTCTTTGGGAAGGCGCTTTCGCAAAGCGGTTCCAGTTGCTGGCTTCCGCTGACGGCGAGAACTTCACGGATTTTTACACCGAGAGCAATCTGGAGGCAGCTGGTTGGCAGAGTCTCTATTTCGAGACAGCGGTAACGGCGCGTTACATCAAGTACCAGGGAATCGAGCGTGCCACCCAATGGGGGCAGAGTTTCTTTGAGTTCCAAGTGTTCAATCTGGCAGAGGCTCCGAAGACCTACACGCAGATCACGGGTCTGACGATTGTCGCCAGTTCGGAAGGAGAGAACGATGTAAACCGCGTGCTGGATGGCAATGCCGGCACCGAATGGCAAGGTCGTCCGACCGGAATCACCGGTGGCGATGAGGCCGCACGTACCTTCGACGCATGGTTCGTGGTGGATCTGGGCGGATTGTACAGCATTGACAAAGTAGATGTTCATTTCGAAGGCGCTTGCGCGCAGGCTTACCATATTGATTTCTCTACGGACAACACCAACTGGGAGATGGGTTACAACTATGTGGGCGCCGCAGTTGCGAACGGCCGTACGGACGAGATCACGGAGCTGGACAACAACGCCAAAGTGCGCTACGTACGCTTCTGGAGCTCGAAAGCTGCAACGGAATGGGGTATGAAGATCTTCGAGTTCCGCGTCTATGGTGAGGAGTATGTTGCTTCGGGCGATACGGAGAAGCCTGTGATGACAAGCGCATCGCTGGTAAGCACGACCCATAACAGCGCAGTAATCGCTGTTGCTGCAACGGACAACGACGAGGTAGTGAAATACCGTGTGGTGGATCTGTCGCAGAGTTTCGACGGCAAGTTCGCTCCGTCAGAGGGCAAGATCACGGTAACGGGTCTGAATCCGAACACCGCTTATTTCTTCCTGATTTACGCGATCGACGCAGCCAACAATCAGTCTGAACTGAGCACGTCCGTATCCGTTACTACGGATGCTTACGCATCGGCTCCTGCTGCAGCAGCTCCTGCTCCGACATGGCCGGCAGCACAGGTGAAGGCTATCTACAGCCCGACCTACGAGGCTAACTGCGGTTTCGGCGAATGGGGCAGCGGCACAGCCGTTGAAGATACTGAGTTCGGAAAGAAATATACGGTTCCTGCTTCCGGTTATTTCGGCATGGTTGATTTCGCAATCAACGCCATGACGATGGAGAAACTGCACTATGACATCTGGATTGCCGACGACGCTTCGGTTCGTATCGTACCTATCTGGGGCGGCACAGAGCAAGGCGTGACCGTTAATCTGAAAGGTCAGGAGTGGAACAGTATCGATCTGACCAAAGCGCAATACAATATCATCACCGACTGGAGCAATATCTATCAGGTGAAGATCGACAATGCGTCTAACCTGACTTTCTGGGTAGGCAATGCATATTTCTACCGCGAGACGGCTCTGGAGGACGACGAAGCACCGACGAACGTACAGGGAAGTGTAGCAAGCGCAGGTTATTTCAGCGTGACGCTGGCGCTGAGCGCCGATGACAACATGGGCGTGGTGAACTTCAGCGTGAAGAACGGCGACGAGGAAGTAGCGAAGGGTGCCGGTGCAGCCGGTGCGACCGTCAATGTGGTAGTAGCAGACCTGCTGCCGAACACCGATTATAACTTCACCGTAGTAGCGAGCGACGAAAAAGGCAATGCGGCAGAGTCTATCTCCATAGCAGCCAAGACAGCCGTTGCTCCGGCTGCCGCTCCGAGACCTAATCTCTTTGGCAAAACGGCTGTGGCTGTCTTCTGCGACGAGATGGACGGTGCTCCGGGTATCAACATCGGCGGCTGGGGTCAGAGCACGGTAGTGACCTATGGTCAGCTGGCAGCAGGCGACCATGTGCAGTACTTCACCAACATGAACTACCTCGGTTGGGAGCTGGCTCCGGCTGTGGATGCTACTGGCATGGAGTACCTGCATGTCGATCTCTATACTACTTCGCTGACCTCCGTCAAGATCACTCCGATCAGTCCGGGTCACGAAGGTGTCTATTCGATCGCACTGACCTCCGGCGAATGGAACTCGGTAGAGATACCTCTGAGCGCTTATGAAGCCAATGCTATCGAGTGGAACAACATCTTCCAGATGAAGTTCTTCGACGCAGCTCCTGCAGGTGGCGACTTGTTTGTAGATAATGTCTATTTCTACAAGAGTGCTGCAGGCGGCGAAGGCGTGGAGAATGTGCAAGGCGACAAGGCAGCATGTACGAAGGTTATTGAGAACGGAGTTCTCTATCTGAAGTACGAAGGCCGGATGTACAATGTACAAGGCGTGCGCGTTAAATAAATAATTAAGGTATCGGGTATAGGGCGTTGGTTCGCCCTATACTCTCTAAACTACAAAAAATAATATCATGAAACAAAGAATCTTTACAATCGCTATGCTGGCATGGATGTCTCTTGCGGCTTTTGCGCAGACGGTGACCGTGACGGGCGTGGTGATGGCTCAGGACGAGCCGGATCCGGTCATTGGCGCGAATGTGATGGTGAAGGGTTCGACGACCGGTACAATCACCGATTTCGACGGAAACTTCAGCCTTCAAGCCAAAGCCGGAGATGTATTGCAGGTATCCTACATGGGATACAAGCCGTCAGAAGTAAGTATTCAGAATTCAGCTCCGTTGCGTATCACGTTAGTGCCGGACAATGTGCAGCTGCAAGAAGTGGTAGCTATCGGTTACGGAACGATGAAGAAGAGCGACCTGACGGGTTCGGTGGCATCCGTGAGCGCCGACCAGTTGCTGAAAGCTCCTGTGTCGGGTCTGGACCAAGCCTTACAGGGTCGTGCAGCCGGTGTGACGGTAACATCGGGGTCCGGTCAACCGGGCGAGGCAGCGACGATCCGTATCCGCGGTATCGGTTCCGCCCTCGGAGGCAATGACCCGCTGTACGTAGTCGATGGCGTGATCACCGGCGATATCAAATGGCTCTCGCCTACCGACATCAAATCCATGGAGATTCTGAAGGACGCTTCTGCTGCCGCAATCTACGGTAGCCGCGGAGCGAACGGCGTCATCCTGATCACCACCAAGAGCGGAGGCAAAGGCAAAGCCAACGTGACATTCGATGCGTATTGGGGATTTCAGAACCGATGGAAAAAACTGGATCTGATGGGCACCAAAGAGATGGCGGAAACCAAACTGCGAATCGGTACGATGCGTGACGGCGCAGCAGAGATCGGGTTCTACAAACAGAACGGTTTCAACGAATGGATGAGCGTTTATAATTTAGGAACCTCCAAATATTTCCCTGTCCCCATGACCATGACTAATCCGGACGGTCTGGACTATTCGGCAATCAATACGGATTGGCAGGACGAAGTGTTCCATCCCAATGCTTTTATGCATAATTACAACCTGTCGGTTGATGGTGGTGGCGAGAAAGGGCACTATGCTTTCTCGGCTTCCTATTTCGGTCAGGAAGGAACCATTATCGGTAGTGACTACCAGCGATTTACGCTCCGTTTGAACTCCGATGTGAACTTATTCAAATGGCTGACCATAGGTGAGCATTTGTCATTTGTACACAGCAGCGGCCGCAACGCAATGAATAACAGTTCGAGTCCGGGTGCTTCTGTGATTTCTGCGGCATTGGCAATGGCTCCATGGGATCCGACACATTATCCTGAAGGCTCGGTGAACGCGCAAGGAGAAGACTTGAGCGGTCGGACGGCAGCATCGTCCAATTTCAAGAATGTGACCAACCCCTTCTCGATGGTGAACGAGAGTTACCCGCTGGATAAGACCAACCGTTGGGTGGGTGATATTTATATGGAGATCAAGCCGGTAGAGGGTTTGACCATCCGTCCGTCCATTTCCATGGATACGTATCTGACGAATCATCGTCTCTTCAAGAACCAGTACGAGTACTCCACGTTCGATAAAATGAACAAGAATTTCCTGGAACGCTCAATGACCAACTATATGTCCCTGCTGGAAGAGGTGACTGTCACTTATGCCCGCGAAATAGGCAAGCATAATTTCAGCGTCATGGTAGGTCAGACATGGCAGGAGATCAACTCCAACGGATTAAGCGGTTCGGGTGCGTCTATCTTAAATCCGATACCGGAAAATTGGTATCTGGGTAACACCACGGAGGACAATACGAATCCGACGGGCGAGAGTGTATGGCGCCGCCGTCGTCTGTCCTTCCTCGGCCGTGCGTTCTATAACTACGATAACCGCTATATGGCGACGGTCAATTTCCGTGCGGACGCTTCTTCTTCCTTTACCCGCCAGCCGTGGGGCTTCTTCCCTTCGTTCTCGTTGGCATGGCGTTTGAGCGAAGAACCGTTCATGCGTGATCTGGATCTGGACTGGCTGGATAATATCAAGGTCCGCGCCGGTTATGGTCGTGTCGGTAGTGAAGGCGGTCTGTCCAGCGGCGGATTCGTACAAAGTATCTTTTCCTCCCCAAATGTGTTCGTAGGATATCCTTTTGGTCTTTATCCGCAGACGGTTCAACAAGGCGCGGCCGTGTTGACCTTTGTGAACCCAGTAGGCGGTTGGGAGACGAACGAACAATGGGATGCCGGTATTGATTTCGGTTTCTGGAACGGCAAGTTGACCGGTACGATCGACTATTTCCGCCGCACGACGCTGGATGCGCTGCTGTATGTGACCACTCCGGCTCATGTAGGAAACCTCTATTCGCCGGTGAACAATGTAGGCAACATCCTCAATGAGGGTGTCGAGGTGACTTTGGGACACGACAACCGGGTCAATCAGAATTTTTCCTACAATATCAGTTTGAACTTCAGTTACATTCATAATGAGTTAACGGCTCTTAACGGAGGTTCTCCTCTCTGGGGTGACCGGACGAAGACGGATCTGGGACTGCCTCTTAACTCGTACTGGGGATATACTTATGAGGGTGTATATCAAAGTGACGAAGAGGTGCTGGAGCAATTCTATGGCTATGCAGATAATGACGAAGCCAACCTGCATGCCGGCGATGCACGTTATACCGATTGGGACAAGGACGGTAAGTTGACGGAAAAAGATATGCACTACATTGGTAATAACTTCCCGAAACTGACCGCCGGTTTGAGTTTTGGCGCCGAGTTCTACGGCGTAGATGTACAATTATTCTTCCAAGGCGTATTCGGCAACAAGATCTACAATGCGCTTCGTCTCCGCACGGAAGGCGCCGGCACCGAGTGTGCATTGTCCACCTCGATGCGTGACGCATGGGTGGGTTATACTCCGGCAGTCCGCAATCAGCTGCTAGCCAAAGGAATCGATTATGCCGATCTGGAGAACAGGGAAGGAACGATACCTAATCCGGTAGGCTCGACGCTTAACCGCGAGAACTCGACGCGGTTCCTGGAGGACGGAACGTACGTTCGTCTCAAGAACCTGCAGATCGGTTATACTTTCCCGCTCAAATGGACCCAGAAATTCCGTTGTAACCGATTGCGTATATATGCTACTGCCAGCAATCTGTTTACCATCACCAAATATTCGGGTTACGATCCTGAGGTGGGTAGCGGAGTTGATTACGGAAACTATCCGCAAAGCCGTACGTTCACGTTTGGATTGAATGCAAGTTTCTAAAGGAAAGGAGAAAGAATTATGAAAAAGAATATAGTTAAGGTAGCCCTTTGTGCAGTAACCTTTGTCACTTTGTCATTTTCTATGACCGGCTGCAAGGAGTGGTTGACGGCACCGGAACCGGGACAGGTGAAACTGGAAGATTTCTTCACCTCAAAAGCTGCCGCCCAGCAGTGCGTGAACGGATGCTATACACCGTTGATGTGGGAGTTCAAACGCACGTACTCCTGCGAATGGTTTATCGGCGATGTAGTGAGTGACGATGCCTTGAAAGGAGGGCAGAACACCACAGATATGGGGGCGGCGTACGATATGGAGAACTGGAAAACGACGCCGCGTAATGAGTTGCTCCACGATTTCTATCAATCGAACTATCTCGGAATCAGCCGTTGTAACCTGGCGTTGACCTATATCCCCGCCATGAAGCTGGACACTGCTTTCTCAGCCCAAGAGCGGGATATAATGTTGGGTCAAGCTTATTTCCTGCGTGCCTACTATTATTTCCGTCTGGTGCGCGTGTTTGGCGGAACGCCGCTGGTTACGGTCGTTTTGGATACCAATGACAAATGGCAGCAACCTCGCGCCACCACGGCAGCTGTTTTTGACCAGATCATTTCTGATTTGAAAGAAGCGCAACGGATGTTGCCGGTTGCCAGCAAATGGGACGCAGACAATAAAGGACGCGCCACCAAAGGGGCTGCGCAGGCAATGCTGCTCAAAACGTATCTCTATATGGCTTCGCCGTATTGGTGCGGTAAAATATCCGGAAATGCCGCGGAGTATGCCAAAGAAGCCAAAGCATGGGGTGACTCCATTATCACTTCGGGCGAATATATCCTCTGTCCGAATTATGCGGACAATTTCACCTTGGAAGGAGAGAACGGACCGGAGTCCGTCTTTGAGATACAGTATAAAGAGGTAGCTTGGGGTGATTACGGCGAAGGATTCGGTTATACAGCCGGCAACTTCACGCAACGTCTCGTCCGCTCCCGTTCCGCCACCCTGACGGATGGCGATGCCGGATGGGGCTTCAACCACCCGACGCAGAACCTCTATGATGAGTTTGAGGCAGGCGACCCGCGTCGCGATGTAGCTATCCTTAATCCGGATCCTGCCAAAATGGATAACCCGACCGAAGAGATATATCTAGGCAGTCCTTATTTGAACAATAAATACGGGTGGTATGGCAATAAAATAGCCCATGACAGCCGCGGCCCGCTCAATAACAAGCAGATCCGTTATGCCGATGTATTGCTGATGTATGCGGAGGCTTGTCTCATGGCAGGCGATGCCGGGACGGCAAAGACCTATATAGATCAGGTTCGTGCGCGTGTAGGGTTAGCCGGTGTGCCTGCTGCGGATGAGGCTACGCTCCGTCATGAGCGCCGCTGCGAGTTGGCGATGGAGGGGCACCGATGGTTCGATCTCGTCCGCTGGGGTGGAACCAAAGCACATATGGATGCGTATGCCGCTACCGAGAGCGAAGAAGCACGCTCCCATATGGGTACATTCCGCGAAGGAGTACATGAAATATTCCCCATTCCGGTTGAGGAGATAGAACTCAATCCGATGGAGCAGAACCCCGGATATAATTGATAACAAAACTAGTTCAACTAGGATAAATAATCTTTTTAATTAACTTTTAAACAACAAACATTATGAAGACAAACAAAATTTTTACCGTAGCGCTGGCAGCGCTGACTTTGGTTGGTTTCAATGCATGCAAACCGGGTCAATCGGAGGTTGAGGTTGAGAGCGTAACTCTGGACCAAAAGACCCTTCAAATCGAGGTAGGTGCAACCGCTACTTTGGTAGCCACCGTAGCACCGGAGGGTGCAGCAACTGTAGCATGGAGCAGCGAAGATGCAGCCGTTGCTTCTGTAGATGACAAAGGTGTAGTAACCGGCGTTGCAGAAGGTCAGACAATCATTACCGCAACCGCAGGTAAGAAAAGCGCACGTTGCATCGTGAAGGTAGGCAAGGCAGCAGAGGACAATCCGTTTGCCGCATTGCTGACCGGCAAGAACTACTATGTTCTGAATCTTGGTGAGACCGCTTATGAGGCTATCAAAGCGAATGTAAAAGAGGATCTGCGTATCAATGGTGAGTATGTAGGCGAGTCTATTCCGGATGAGACCACTTGTGTGCTGGAGATCTGGGGTGACACCTTTGGCGGCGGTGCCGGTGGCGGTCTGAACTGCTTCGGTCATTCGGGCGAAGGAAACGGTTATATCAGCCTTGTATCCCAAACCGGTGAAGGCTGGGGACTCGGTTGCGGCGGTCTGCGTATTACCCACCGTACACTGGATCTGAGTGCTATCACAGGTGATTATGTATTGGCTATCGTTTATAAGACGCCGGCAAACAACACGAATACCACTGCTAAATTCACCCTCTACAGCACCAATGCTAACGGTCCGGAGATTGCAAAAGAAGTATCGGGCAACACCAACGGCGAGTGGAAACTGCTGGAGTACAAGATGTCTGACCTCTTCGCAGCCGGCTTGGATTGGAGCACTCCTTGGAGCGCATCTGTCAAAGAGGCTATGTACTCGATCGGTCTGTTGATCAACGGTATCGGCAATGGTCTGGATGTAGATGCTATTCTTATTTACGAGAAATAATCTGCATTAATCCTATTTGCAGGCAGGGGTTTGACCGCCCCTGCTTTGCTCAAACAAAGAATTCCAGCAATGAGAAAATTAACGATGTTGATAATTGCAGCCGCCGTATTGATGGCATGCAATACACAGGAGGTGAACCGCATCTCGCTCTCCTCCAACTCCCTGCAGATGAAGGTGGGAGACATGGAGATTATAGATGTCAATCCGAGTGGTGTGAGTGTGGTGTGGACCTCTTCTGACCCCAATGTGGCGACCGTAAAAGACGGAGTGGTTGCTGCTGTAGGTGTGGGATATTCGTCTATCCGCGCCACAGCGGGAAAAGATTATGCCGAGTGTCAGGTGTATGTGATCGGCGCAAAAGGGGAAACGCTGTCTATCACGCCGTCTATCGTATCGCTCAAAAAAGGCGAGACACATCAATATACCTATACTTCAACGTACGATGTGCCGCTGACGTGGACCTCTTCTAATCCGGATGTGGCTACTGTCTCTGAAGCAGGTCTGGTAACAGCCCTTAGCGCCGGTAACACGTTCATCACACTCAGCAACGGATTGGAGGAAGTGACATCGCGCGTGGCGGTAGAGCACACGTGGGGCGAATACCAACTGGTATGGTCTGACGAGTTTGACGGCTCTGCGCTGAATACCGATGTGTGGAATATAGAGGTGAATGGAAACGGCGGAGGAAATCAAGAGAAACAGTATTATACCGACCGTCCGGAGAACCTGCGTGTTGAAGACGGCAATCTGGTGATAGAGGCGCGCAAGGAAGAATATAACAATCGTGAATACACCTCTGCCCGTATTAATTCCCGTAACAAAAAATATTTCAAGTACGGCAAGATAGAGGCGCGTATAATGTTTCCTAAGGGCGGTGGTACATGGCCTGCATTCTGGATGATGGGTAATGATTATCCGAAAAGCAACTGGCCGAAATGCGGTGAGATTGATATTATTGAGCATGTGGGCAACCAGCCCCGCATGGCGTCCTTCGCGATCCACACTCCTGAGAAGAACGGCTCAAGAGGAAACAACTGGTCAATGCGTTCTTACATGGACGGATTGGAGGAAAACTATCATGTGTATGGTATTGAGTGGCTCGAAGATGATTTCAATGGTATGGACCGTATCTATTTTACAATCGACGGAGAGCGTCTGGCAATGGCACAGGAAAATGCCGGACATGTGGATGAAAACTATTATTGGCCGTTCAACAAGGATCATTTTATAATCTTTAATCTCGCTCTCGGAGGTTCAATGGGAGGCAATGTGGATGATGCAATATTCGCTTCTCCTGTACTGATGAAAGTGGATTGGGTACGTGTATGGCAAAGGCAAGAACAATAATCATTTTCGCCCTGGCAGTCCTATGGGCTGCATGCACGCCCACCAACACGCCGGACGAAAGACGGGTGGCGAGCACAATGTCCAAGTCTGCCAAGCGCGGAGTAGCATTCAATTTCGCTGTGGCAGAAGATCTGCCGCTGTTGAGCGATGCTATCTCGTGGGATTATAACTGGGGGAATGATCAGAATCCTACCGCTGCCTCCTGGATGGATATGGAGGGGATTGATTTCTGCCCGATGTGCTGGAGTGGCAATTATAGCGCCGACCGGATCCGTGCCTACGTGGCGGCTCATCCGAATACCAAGTATCTGTTGGCCTTCAATGAACCGAACCTGAAAGATCAGGCACGCATGACTCCGGCAGAGGCAGCGGCTATGTGGGCTCCGGTGGTAGCCTTAGCCAAAGAGCTGAAACTCAAGCTCGTTTCGCCGGCAATGAACTATGGCACGTTAGCCGGCTACAGCGATCCTATCAAATGGCTTGATGAGTTCTTCGCCCAACCCGGTGTGTCAATTGATGATATAGATGCGATTTCCATTCATTGCTATATGGCTAATCCGCAAGCACTGCGAAACTATGTGGCGATGTTCTATAAGTACAATAAACCCATCTGGCTGACGGAGTTCTGCGCATGGGAGGAGTATGCCATCCATTCGGAAGAGGATCAGATGACCTATATGTGCAGCGTACTTAATTATTTAGAGCAAGACGACAATGTGGAGCGCTATGCGTGGTTCATTCCCCGCTATAAGCCGGGATTCCCATATATGCCACTTCTCACCTATTACGCTCCTTATGAACTGACATCCGCCGGAAAAGTATATTGCGGATTCTCTTCTTTTGACCGCTCTGTATGGTTCCGCGGCGAGAAACAAGTGCAAGCCTCCAATTATATAGGAGTGTCGGATTTCGCAGTTCAGGTCCGTCCTTCATCGGATGGAGAAGGACTGATGCTATCCCGGTTTGCAGAATCGCAATATGCAGATTACCAGATATACATTCCGAGCGATGTGCAGACTCTTGCTCTTCGATATGCCGCATTGGGAAAAGCTATAGTGGCTATATGGATAGACGACGAACCGACAGCCATAACTTCCCTTGCCGCAACAGGGGGCATGGACGAATGGACTATTGCTGAAATTGCCGCGTCTCTGAAAGCAGGCTACCACACGTTGCGATTAGAAATGCAAGAAGGTGTGATTAATATCAACTGGTTTAAACTCAATTAAAAATGAAACGAAGAATTGTATTGGCATTGGTTTTGGCGATGGCTATGGTAAGTCAAGCGCAGGATTACACGCTTGTATGGAATGAGGATTTTACGGACGGTGCGCTGGATACCAAGGTATGGAATATAGAGGTGAACGGCGATGGCGGCGGAAATAATGAGTTGCAGTACTACTGCGAGAAAGGTGTGTCGCTCGGTGCGGAACCTACTACCGGCAAACAATGCCTCATTCTGACTGCTACCAAGGAGGAGTATCTGGGTAAGAAATGTACCTCCGGGCGTGTGAACAGCAAGGGCAAACTCTATTATACTTTCGGACGTATAGACGCGCGTATCAAGTTTCCGAAGACGGCGAACGGTCTCTGGCCCGCATTCTGGCAGATGGGTAATAATTTCGACCAGGTGGGCTGGCCCAAATGCGGCGAGACGGATATAATCGAGATGGGGCACCAGAACGCTTTCTCCAAAGGAACGCAGGGCCGTTTCTTCAACGGCGCGATGCACGTAGGCAGAGCATGGGACGCTGTCTGGTCGGACGCACAGGATGCTACATGGTCCTATTCGCTGCAAGACACGTTCCATATCGTGACGATGATCTGGACTCCGACCTCCATAGATATGTATATGGACAAAGAGGCTCATCCGGAGAACGGCGCTTATTTCCATGCAGACTTGGAGCCGAACGACGATGCGGACTATAACCGTCAGCTGGTGTTCGGCAAACCGAACTTCATTATTGCAAATCTTGCTGTGGGCGGCAATTTCCCCGGCATATACAGCATAGACGGAATAACGGCACTCTCCAACGGCGCGCAGTCGATGTATATTGACTGGATCCGAATCTACCAGAAAGGGGATGCCAATCAGTCCTTTGTCAGTCCTTCCGCATCGGACGCGATAGAGCCGGAGAGAGCGCAAGGAATAGAAGAAGTACCAAGTGACCAAGTACCAAGTACCAAGGTTCTTCGTAACGGGCAGCTGCTTATAATCCGCGGCGAAAAAGTATATACAATAACCGGACAAATCTTGAAGTGATGAAATCTACAATTCACAATTTACAATTTACAATTATTGCCATCGTTTTTGTTCTCACTTCTTGCTCTAAGCCGGAATGGCAACTCGTATGGTCCGATGAGTTTGAGGCAGAGGAGCTGAACAGCGCCTATTGGAACGTGGAGAACAACGCCCGTGGAGGAGGTAACGCCGAGTTGCAGTACTATGCGCCGAAGAACGTGACGATAGAGAAACACCCCGTTTCCGGCGAGAGTTGCCTGGTGCTCAATGCCATCCGCGAGGACTACGGGAACCGGCCTTGCACTTCGGCGCGGCTCAATACGCAGGACAAAGTGACAGTAGAGTACGGCAAGGTGGAAGCGCGAATCGCTTTTCCTCATACAGCCGATGGTCTCTGGCCTGCGTTCTGGATGTTAGGAAACAACCTCGCGCACGATTTGGGCAATAATGACGATGTGGACACTCACGCAGACCATTTGGCGGAGCAGGGATTGGTGGTATGGCCCAAATGCGGCGAGATAGATATATGCGAGATGGGGCATGTGAATGGTATAAAAGCCGGTACGCAGGACCGCTATTTCAACGGCGCGTGTCATTGGGGCGAGAGTTTCAACAATGGTGCGTACCCCAATTACGGTCAGTTCTGTACCGCCGATTATCCTGTGCAGGGCGATTTCCATCTCTTTACATTGATATGGAGCGAAGACTCGATCGCTATGTATCTGGATCAGGACCGGTATCCGGAGGCAGAGCCTTATTTCCAACTCTCTCTGCGCGGCAAGGAGGTGAACCAACCGGGACACTATTTCAACCATCCGTTCTATCTGGTGCTGAATCTCTCGGTAGGCGGTTTCTTCCCCGATATGCCTGCGGCGGAGAAATATCCGGAGCTGATTACGGCGGAGGACGAGTCGTTCCGGAAAGTGACGGCTCTGCCGGAAGACGGTACTCCGGTGAAGATGTATGTGGATTATATCAGGGTTTTCAAGAAAAACCGTTAAACTGAAATTGTAAAACCGTTAAATTGTTAACAGATAGTTATGAAACTGAGTGTTAAGGAAAAATTAGGTTACAGTTTAGGCGATACCGCGTCCCATTTTGTGTGGGACTTGGTGGGTTTCTGGTTGCTCATCTTCTATACCGACATCTATGGTCTGAGTCCGGCTCTGGCGGGTGTGATCATGTTTGTCGGCAGTATATGGGATGCTGTGATGGATCCGATTGTAGGAATTATCTCCGACCGTACGGAGAGCCGTTGGGGCAAGTTCCGTCCGTATCTGCTGTTCGGTTCGGTGCCATACGCGATATTGGCTGTGCTGGCATTCACGACGCCGGAGTTCGGGTTGAACGGCAAATTCGCTTATGCGCTGATTACCTGTCTGTTGCTGCGCACGGCGTATGCTTTTGTGAATCTGCCTTATAGTTCGCTTTCGGCGGTTATGACCGATGATTCGAACGAACGCGCCGGACTGAATACGTATCGTTTCATAGCGGCTTATATCGGTCAGTTTGTGGTGACAGGAGCGGCTCTCTATCTGGTCAAATGGCTCGGCGCCATCGGCAATGATGGTGTAGTCAATCAGGCGCAGGGATACCAATATACGGTGGGTCTGTTCGGCGTGCTGAGTATCGCTTTCTTCCTTATCGCTTTTGCGACCACCAAAGAGCGCGTGCCGCAACCGAAGAAGCAGGATAATAATGTGCTGAAGGATTTCAAATACCTGTTTATGAACAAGGCATGGATCGTGCTGACTTGCGTCGGTATTGTGTCGTTTATCATGTTTGCCATGCAGAACGCCGCGATTGCGTACTATTTCAAATATTATATCCATGACGCGGAGAATGTGCAGCTGTTCAATGTGCTTGGCACGGTGGCACTCATTGTGGCTTTGCCGGCTTCCAAGCCGCTTGCCAAACGGTTCGGGAACAAGATGGTTTATATTCTGTCCTCCGTTGTATCGGGTGTGTTCTTTGCGCTCATTTTCGTAGCCGGCGACAATCTGCCGCTCGTATATACATTCAATATACTAGCCAAGATGGCTTATGCTCCGGCTGTGCCGCTGTTATGGACGATGCTGGCGGACGTAGCGGACTATGGCGAATGGAAATTCAACAGACGGACGACCGGACTCTGTTTCTCCGCTTCCGTTCTGGCTCAGAAACTCGGTTGGGCGATCGGAGCTGCGGCTGCAGGCTGGCTGCTTTCCGCCACTCATTTTGTGGCGAACGCCGATGTGCAGTCCGATACGGCTATGATGGGAATCCGTCTGTTAGTGAGCGTGATTCCGGGCGTACTGTATGCGTCCTGCGCTTTAGTGATGATGTTCTACAATCTGGACTCTGCTACGATGGAGCAGATGAAGAGCGAGTTGGATGCACGGAGGGGTCAATGAACCAGCACACCACCCCGAAAGTGACGTACTTATGACGCACTTATCACACACTTATGACGCACTTATCACGCACTTATGACGCACTAATTTTAGCGAGCAACATGTTAGTATTATATACATAGTATATAATACCTGAAAAATCTCAAAAAGTAATATGGTAGAAGGACAATTTATTTCGATCAACGGCGAGCGATACTATGAGATCGCCAACTATGACGCGATGCAGCCGTTCTTCATTTCTCTGGCGTCGGATACGGATCTATGGATGTACCTGAGTTCGACAGGCGGTCTGACGGCAGGCCGGCGGAGTCCGGGCGAGGCGCTCTTTCCGTATTATACGGATGACAAGATCACGGAGAGCTATGAGCATACAGGTCCACGGACGGAGTTTTGCGTGAAAGGCGAAAAGGCGGCGCATGTATGGTTGCCATTCAGCGAGAAGCAGCAGCCGGTGTATGAGATTTCGCGCAAGATAGCCAAATCGACAGTGGGCAACAAGATTGTTTTCTGCGAAGAGAACCATACTCTGGGTCTGCGTTTTTCCTATATCTGGGCACCGGCAGGGAAACACGGCTGGGTTCGCAGGGCGACTTTGGAGAACCTGAGCGGACGGGCGATGGAGATTGAGCTGACCGATACGTTGATGAATATTCTGCCGGCAGGTGTGGAGCGCAAGACGCAGAATGAGTTTTCCACTCTGGTGGACGGTTACAAGCGCACGGAGCTGGTGTCCGGCACTACGCTGGCACTCTTCCGCATGGAAGCGATATTGGTTGACCGTGCGGAACCGAGCGAGAGTCTGACCTGCAATACGGTTTATAGTCTGGGTCTGCCGAATGCTGATTTCTCGCGGACGGAGTCGAAAGGTGTCCGCGGGGCTTATATCGCACAAGTGAGCCTTCAGCTGTCCGCTTTCAGTTCGCAGACGTGGTACAATGTGCTGGACGTCAGTCAGGACGCCGCCGCGGTACATGAACTGATGCATTTCATCGCCCGTGAGGACGCGATAGCGCGTATCGAAGAAGCTATGGCTGCTTCTACGGAGGCGCTACGGCGGATCGTTTCGCAGAACGACGGTATTCAGACCACCGGCGATGAGGCGAACGACGCGCGCCATTTTGCGAACGTGCTGTTCAATACCATGCGCGGAGGGTATTATTTGGAGTACCCGCCGAAGGGACAAAGAGACAAAGTACAAAGTACAAAGGCCGACGAGGAGCGGCATGAGATGGAGTATCTGCCTCTGACATTCGGTCGCAGGCACGGCGATCCTTCGCGTCCGTGGAACCTGTTCTCCATCCGTGTGCAGGACGAGCAGGGAAAGCCCGTTGTGGCTTATCAGGGCAACTGGCGCGATATATTCCAGAACTGGGAAGCACTTTCGGTGTCGTATCCGCTCTTTATCAACCATATTATCGCCAAGTTCCTCAATGCAACGACGGCAGACGGTTATAACCCGTACCGTATCACGAACGAAGGAATCGACTGGGAGGTGATCGAACCCGAAAACCCGTGGTCCAATATCGGTTATTGGGGTGACCACCAGATCATTTATCTGCTCAAACTGCTGGAAATCAGCGAGTCGCATGATCCGGAGGCTTTGCGCTCTTTGCTGAACAGGCGGATCTATGCTTTTGCGAACGTGCCATACCGTATCAAGTCTTATGCGGAGATTGTGGCAGATCCGAAAAACAGTATCCGTTTCGACCAGGCGGCGCATGAGCGCGCTATGGCGTTAGTGGCTACGATGGGTGCAGACGGCAAGTTGCTGCTGGACGGGAACGGGCATGTGCAGCATACCACGATGGCGGACAAGTTGCTGATCACGCTGCTGACCAAACTGTCGAATTTCATCCCCGAAGCCGGTATATGGATGAACACGCTTCGTCCGGAATGGAACGATGCCAATAACGCGCTGGTGGGTTACGGCGCGTCCATGGTGACGCTTTGCTACATGCGGCGTTATGTGGCTTTCCTGCAAGGGCTGATGCAGGAAGATATAGAGCTCGGCGAAGAGACTATGAGTTTCCTTCGCGCTATCCGCCATGCCTATATGAATGGCAACCGGAGGCAGTTTACCGATATTGTCGGCAACGCGGGTGAACGCTACCGCACCAGCGTTTACGGCGGACTGAGCGGCAAGCATGTGACGATGGATAGAGACGAGGTGCAGGAGTTCCTCTCCGCCACGCTGCGAAAGATAGACGATTCCATTCGCGCGAACAAACGAGCCGACGGACTGTACGAAGCATACAATCTGGTCCGTTTCGCCGAATCCGATATAGAGGTAGAGCACCTCTATCCGATGTTGGAAGGACAGGTGGCAGTGCTCTCTTCGGGCCTGTTGTCCGGAGAAGCAGCAGCAGATCTGCTGGACGCCATGCGTGCGTCGGATCTGTACCGTGAAGACCAGCGCAGTTATATGCTTTATCCGAACCGCAAGAGACCGTCTTTCCTGGAGATGAACAACCTGCCGGACGAGGCGAAAGAGCTGCCGGTTGTGCAGAAATATCTTGGCACGGTATTGAAACAGGACTGCGACGGAGGCATCCATTTCGATGCGCAATACCGCAATGCCAATGCGCTGCCGGACGAGCTGAAGGGTCTGTACGAGCAGATTTTCCACCACCATGCTTTCACCGGCCGCTCCGGTACATTCTATAAATACGAAGGTCTCGGCTGTATCTACTGGCATATGGTGTCCAAACTGCTTCTGGCAGTGGGCGAGAATATTCAGCAGTCAGCCATCAGCGGTCAGCCGTCAGCCGTCGAGCGTCTTCGCGCTCATTACAGAGCCATCCGCGAAGGCATCGGCTCGCATAAACGCCCGGACGAATACGGCGCGTTCCCCTTCGATCCGTATTCCCATACGCCGACCATGGCAGGCGTGCAGCAACCGGGTATGACCGGACAGGTGAAGGAAGATATTATCTCCCGTTTCTTCGAACTCGGCGTGTCGGTTCATGACGGTCAGATCTCGTTCTGTCCGACCATGCTGACGGAGGTGGATTTCAAAGACGGCGAACTGCATTTTACCTATTGCGGCACGGAGATTATTTACAGGAAGTCAGCCGTCAGCCGTCAGCCGTCGGAAGTCCGACTTTCCAAAGAACAATCTGCCCATATCTTCGCCCGCGACGGCGAAATCAAACAGCTAATTATTGAGTTATGAGAAAAATATTCATTATTCATTATTCATTATTCCTTTTGATCCTATTGGCGTCCTGCACGCCGCAGATCCGATCATCCCATGTGTGGCTGACTTCCGAAGCCGGCGATAAATGTGCAGAGGCTGCGCCGGTCGTATTCCACAGAGGCGAAGCCGCCGATGCGGTGGTGATTGATCCGGCTGCCACCCGCCAGACGATAGACGGTTTCGGCGCCTCGCTCACGGAGAGTTCGGCGTTCGTCCTGGCATGCCTGACGCCCGAAGAGCGGCAGCGTGTGCTGGAAGAGTTATACGGCGAGCAGGGAGCGAACTTCTCCATGTCCCGCACCCAGATCGGAGCGTCGGATTTCTCGGTGGAAGGCAAATACTCGCTGGCGGAGCAGGACGGAGATGTAGAGTTGGCTTCGTTCTCGCTTGACCGCGACAAAGAGGGATTTGCCAAAGCGCAGTACCCGCAGATCAAAGATGAGCAATACGACCTCTATCATCTGATGAAAGATGTATGGGCGATCAAACAGGCTCAGGCGGACAAGACATATCGTATCTTTGCCAACACCTGGACTGCGCCCGCATGGATGAAGGAGAACAAGAAATACTACGAGCGCGAGAACGGTTTCCACCGCGGCGGAGCGTTGCTGCCCGAATACTACGGCGTTTATGCCGACTATCTGGCGCGCTATGTGGAGGCATGGCAGGCGGAAGGTGTGGATATATGGGCTATCTCGCCGGTGAACGAACCCATGGGCAACGACGGCGGATGGGAGAGTATGGATTTCCCGCCGGCAGTTGAGGCTGAGTTTATCGGAAAATACCTGGGACCGCGACTAAATGAGAAAATAGGTAAATGCGAAAATGCGAAAATAGTAAATATCTATGGTTTTGACCAGAACATATTCGAGATGGGTCCTTATACCGCAGCTATCTATGGCGACAGCGCCGCCAATGCTTATACCTCCGGTATGGCGGTGCACTGGTACGGCTCGACGATCGACTGTTTCCCCGCGGTGCTGGATTCCGTGCATGCCCTCTATCCCGACAAGACGATCCTGCATACCGAGGGATGTATAGACAATCTGGGCTGCGAACCCTGGGACGGCGTGACCGATCCGGCGGGCTTCAAAGAGTCCGGATGGTTCAACAACGACGCGTTCTGGTGGTCTCCGGTTGCTACCGACTGGGCTTATTCCACGCGCTGGGCAGGAGACACGCACCCCGCTTATGCGCCCGTGCACCGGTACGCGCGCTATATCATAAAAGGAATGAACCATTGGCTTACCGGTTTTATCGACTGGAATATGGTGCTGGACTCCATCGGCGGACCGAACCATGTCAATAATTTTGCGGCAGCACCGGTGATGATTGATTATCGGAACGATATTATCTATTACACCCCGTATTACTACGTCCTCAAGCAGTTCAGCCGCTCTATGCGCCCCGGGAACGAGGTGGTCAGCTGTCAGCCGTCCGCTATCAGTAATCAGATTTTCGTCTGCGCGACGAGGAACAAAGATGGACAAATCGCCGTTAATATCCTCAATACCGGCGAAGCGGCTTCTTTCCCGTTGCAGATTGGCGAGTATATGGCGGATGTAGAGATGCCGGCGAATAGCGTCCAAACGATCATTGTGAAACTATGATGAAGCGTCACATCCTTCTCATCTTTCTCTCCCTCCTTTTAGGGAGGGTTGGGGTAGGCTTTCTTTCTGCCCAGACTCCGGTGTCCGTAGGCTCCGGCTCGTACGCTTCGTACGCTCCTTTGTCTGCCAGCCGCACTTCGTCTCATGGTGGCTGCCAAGCTTACCAGATGGAGCACCGGAGGCTGTATCTGCCGGACTCGTTGCTGGCGCGTCTCGGTGCACCGGACGGCTCAAGGCAGGGCTCTTTGGCTCTTCCGACCAACGATTGGTGGACCTATGCTCTGGTCAACACATGGACCGGCAAACTGTGGTTCTACCCCGGATGGGCGGAAGCGAAAGACGGCGAACTGCAAATCGGTTTTCCTTCGTATTGGGAGCCCACGGGCTGCGAGGTCAAATGGAACACGCCGCTTTCTGCTGTGTTTACGAATACGGTCACGGGCAAAAAAGCTGTTTTCCAAGAGGCGCTGGTGGACAGTTGGTCCGATTTCTCGATGTCGTTTATCATGCAGGACGGCGCGGAATGGGTGCGCGTGACCTGTATGCAAGGCTCGCCGCTTGTCTGGATAGAGACCCATGGGATTGCGGTGCAAGTAGCTAATCCCGATGCGTCCCGCTATGCCGTGTTCGCTTCGGAGAACCTGACGGCGGTAGCGCTGCTGACGGACGGAATGGATGCCGCGGCGATGGCGCCTTATGCGTCCCGTGTCCCGCGGAAGACAACATTCAGCTATGCCTATGACGCGGCTGCCTCTTCGCTCACCACTACTTTCAGCGTCCGGACGCAAGAGGGCAAGGTCAATGTGCTCATGGGATTCTTGCCACACCATTACTACGACCAATCTTCCCCCCTTCATGGGGGAATTGAGGGGGGCTTCATGTCTCCTCGCGGCGAGATGCGTTTGTATGAGGGCAATGATTTTACGTTTACCTATCCGGTTCATTCGTTCCTGCCTTTCTTCCCTGCTCCTGCGGAGTGGGACGAGTCGTTCTCTGCGGAGCGTATGGCGGCGCTCAATGCCGATTATGCCAAGCGCGGTTCGTTCGGCGGAGACACGTATTGGGGCGGCAAGGGATTGACCCAGATGATGCATTATATGACGTTTGCCCTCCAGATGGGCGATACCGCTACGTTCCGCATGGCGAAATCCCGCCTCAAAGAAGTGCTCATCAACTGGTACACCTATACGCCGGGCGAAGAGCGTTTCTATTTTGCCCGCTATCCGCGGTGGGGCGCACTCATCGGATTCGACACTTCGTATGACTCCGACACATTCAATGACCACCATTTCCACTACGGATATTTCATCTATGCGTCGGCGGTGCTCTGTATGCTGGACGAGGATTTCCGGGCGCAGTATGGCGCCATGGCGCGTGAGGTGGCGCGCGATTATGCCAACTGGCAGCGGTCGGCAGACGAACCCTGGTTCCGGACCTTCAATCCTTACTGCGGCCATTCGTTCGCCGGAGGAATGGGTAATGGCGGAAACGGCAACGGCCAGGAATCGACCTCGGAGGCGCTTCAGGGCTGGGGCGGCGTATGGCTCTTGGGCGCTGCGCTGCAAGACCAAGAGATGCTCGAAGCCGGTATCATGGGCTATACCGTCGAGACGCGCGCTACGGCGGAGTACTGGTTTGACAAGAAGCGGCGCAATATCGATTACACCAAATACACACATCCTTATTGCTGCAATCTGACGATGCAGGGAGTAGGGTGGTGGACCTGGTTCTCCGGCGATCCCGTCTGGATGCACTCGATCCAGTGGCTGCCTATCTCGCCGATACTGACCAATTGTTTCAGCGAAGACCTGCCTTTCGCCCGTTGGGACTATACAGAGATGTATGCGAAAAAAGAGGTGGGCGATTATGAAGCACCGCATGGCGGTCTGGGCGATGAGTCCGGGCTGGGCAATGTGTGTCTGTCGTATCTCTCCCTCTTTGATGCCGATTCGGCGATTCATGTATGGGACCGGATGGACGCGACGGGCAAGGCGTTGGCGAAGAATCCCGATACCGGCGGTATCACCTATTGGCTGGCGCATTCCCATAAATCGCTGGGGGAGAAACGGTATGATATCTTCGCTTCCCATCCGATGGCGTGCGCCTATACGGACACGCTCAGCGGACGTATGACCTACGCGGTGTATAATGTCTCTTCCTCGCCGCTCTCCGTGCATTTCTTTGGTGCGGCGGACACGACGGTGACTGTGCCGCAGGGTTTGACTCTGGTCTCAGGATCGCAGCAGCAGACGGTCACCACGATAGCCGATGAGAACGAGACGGTTACTCCCGATCCGATGGCATGGTCTCTGCCCTATCCGAACTTGGCGCTCCATAAACCGGTCACAGTCTCTTCCGAGGAGAATGCCGGATGTCTGGCGGCGAACCTGACGGACGGACAGACCAACACCCGCTGGGGTTCGGCGCACCGTGATGATGAGTGGGCGCAGGTGGATCTGGGCGAACAATGCTATATCGACCATATCATCCTCCGCTGGGAGACCGCTTTTGCCTCCGAGTACGAACTCGCACTCTCGTCGGACGGCACGACATGGCATAGCGCTATATACGCTTCTGCCGGCGGTGTAGAAAGAATCTCCCTTCCCTTTAGGGAGGGGATGGGGGTAGGCCCCACTCGAGCCCGCTATATCCGCCTTACGGGGCTTCAGCGCGCTACCACCTACGGCACTTCGCTCTATGAACTGGAAGCCTATGGCAGACCTCTGAACTGCGCCTCTTCGGATGTGTTCGCTATCGCTCTTTCGGCGACGGACACGGTGCTCTGTCAGGGGCAGACGACGACCCTGACCACTACCGCATATAACTGCGCCGGAGAGATCGTCTCCTCCACCTCCGAGAGCCTCTCTTTCCCCGATTACGGACTCTTCCCCGTATCGCGGACCGTGGACGGCTGCTCCGCTTCCCTGACGCTTGTGGTGCTGGAGACAGAGCAAACAGACTCCGTGGTGGTCTTCCCTTCGGAGCTGACCCTGCCGCTCGGGGATACCTGTCGTTTTGCCGTGTGCCCTGTGAACCAGTTCGGCTTTGCCGTGGATACCTGTTTCTTTGATTTCCGCGCTACCCGGACAGGAGACACACTGCTTACCTTCGATTGTTATGCCTTGCCGGCTACCGCCCTCGTGCATGTCAAACCCTATAGCGACGTCAATCTGGCGCTCGGCAAACCGGCTACGGCTTCCGGCGCGGAAGGGGACGGTACATCGGCTCCCAAAGCGGTGGACGGCGATATGGAGACCCGCTGGTCCAGCCGGTTTATGGACGGCGAGTGGATCGCTGTGGATCTGCTGGATTGTTACCGGCTCACAACCATGGTGCTCTATTGGGAGAATGCTTTTGCTACTTCGTTTGACATCGAACTGAGTGACGACGGAGAGACATACCGCCTCCTCCAATCGCTCACGAACAACAAAGCCGGCAAGCAGGCGATAAACCTCCGTGAGAATGGCGAACCAGTCGAAACACGGTTTGTCCGTCTGCTCTGCAAGACCCGTAATACCGGCTACGGCTCTTCCCTCTGGGAATTGGAACTCTACGGCACAGCGCGATGCGATGCCGATGCACCATCATCGGTCACCAATATCAAATCTTCAAATCTTCAAATCTTCAAATTCATTAGCAATGGCGAGATCTACATTTTCCGTAATGGCGCTGTCTATACTGTTGATGGCGCTCACTGCGTGCTCCCGCAAGACTGAAGAAGAACGTTTCATTGACTCCCTTCTCGCGCGAATGACGCTGGAGGAGAAGATCGGGCAAATGAACCAACTGGACCCCTCGTGGTCTGCCGAAGAAAAAGAAGCGCTGATCCGCGAAGGCAAAGTGGGGTCCGTCTTCAATATAGTGGGAGCCAAAGAGGTCAACCGCCTGCAGCGCATGGCGGTGGAGGAGACCCGTCTGGGTATTCCGCTGGTGGCTGCGCGCGATGTGATTCACGGCTATAAAACGATCTATCCGATCCCGCTGGGGCAGGGTGCAACCTGGAATCCCGACTTGATCGAACAAGCCGCGCGTCTCACAGCGCAAGAGGCATACCAAGACGGTATCCGATGGGCGTTCTCCCCTATGGTCGATGTGGCGCATGACCCGCGTTGGGGACGTGTGGCGGAGGGATACGGAGAAGACCCCTATCTCACTTCCGTCATGGGGGCTGCTACCGTCCGGGGCTACCAACACGAAATATCTATCAGTCCGCAGGACGGTCTGTCAGTGAAACGGTCTGTCAGTGAAACGGTCTGTCAGTCCGCAGGACGGTCTGCCGGTCTGATGAGACCGGCTGTTGCTGCTTGCGTTAAGCATTTTGCCGGCTATTCTGCTTCCGAAGGAGGACGCGACTATAACACTACGTGGATTCCTGAGACCCGGCTGCGGGACATCTATCTCCCTCCGTTCAAGGCGGCTGTGGATGCCGGAGCGATGAGTCTCATGTGTTCGTTCAACGATCTCAACGGACTCCCTTCGTCGGCGAACAAACACCTCAATATAGACATTCTGCGTGACGAATGGCACTCGGATGCGCTACTCGTCAGCGACTGGGGATCCGGCTCGGATCTCGTGCCCCATGGGCTCTGCGCGGATAAGAAAGAAGCTGCCCTCCGATGCATCAATGCCCGCATGGAGATGGACATGCAGGGCAATATATACACCGATTATCTGGCGCAACTGGTAGAGGAAGGCAAAGTGAAAGAATCGCAGATTGATGAGTGTGTGCGCTCTATCCTCCGTCTCAAATACCGTTTGGGACTCTTCGATAACCCCTATGTGCCGGAGGACGAACCGGTGCTGAGCGAGACCGAAACAGCTATCCGGGTAGCCGAGGAATCCGTCATCCTTCTCAAGAACAACGGCGTTCTGCCTTTGTCTGTCAGTCCGCAGGACGATCTGTGTTCTGTCAGCGCCAGCGGTCTGTCCGCGAAGCAGTCTATCTTAATCACCGGTCCTCTGGCTGATCAGAAGAAAGAGCAGTTGGGAACCTGGGTCTTTGACGGCGACACCTCTTTGAGCATTACTCCCAAAATGGCTTTCGAGCAATTCTCAATTCTCAATTCTCAATTCTCAATTACCTTTGTCCCCGGTCTGACCTACAGCCGCGATAAGAGTACCGCCGGCATCGCCAAAGCCGTCGAGGCTGCGAAGAAAGCAGATGTCATTCTTTTCTTCTGCGGAGAAGAAGCTATTCTTTCCGGCGAGGCGCGTTGCCGCGCGAACCTCGATCTGCCGGGCGCGCAGGCGGAGATGATGGACGCGCTTGCCGCTACCGGCAAACCGGTCGTTCTGATCGTCATGGCGGGCAGACCGCTCACGATCGGAAAGCAAGTGGACCAAGCCGCCGCTGTCCTCTATGCTTTCCATGGAGGTACGATGGCGGGACCCGCGCTCTTTAATATCCTTACCGGTGCAACCGTGCCTTCCGGACGGCTCCCGATCACCTTCCCCAAGATGGTGGGGCAGATTCCGCTTTACTACAACCGTCACAACACCGGGCGTCCGTCTTACGAGCCGCCTATGCTCATTGACTCGATACCCATTGGCTGTCCACAGTTCTCGATCGGACAATCCTCCTATTGGCTGGAGACGCCCGTCGAACCCCTCTTCCCCTTCGGCTTCGGACTCAGTTACACCACTTTCGAGTACGGCGAGACCAATGTCCAAATGAAAAATGACCAAATGGTAAATGAAGTCACTGTTTCGTGCAACATCACGAATACAGGCTCGTACGACGCCTATGAGGTGGCGCAGCTCTATTCGCGCCAACTCTCCGGTGATCTGGTGCGGCCCTTGTGCGAACTGAGGGCATTCCGGAAAATCTTTATTCCCGCCGGAGAAACAAAGGAGGTCTCTTTCACCCTTTCAGAAGAGCAATTGGGGTATTGGCATGAGGAGAAAAACGGTCTTGACAGCCGCGTCTGGTTCGCTACCGACTCTGCTTCTTTCCGCTTTGCGATCCTCCCGTACTCCAAACCGCTATAATTGTGTCTTATCCTGAAATAGGTTTACTCATAAAACTGATAAAAAGTGTCAAATTTTAAGATTTTAGTTTTATGAAACAACCCAAAAATCATTATTCTGAGT
>CACWZZ010000008.1 GCA_902765485.1 uncultured Bacteroidales bacterium | reverse complement strand
AAATCGACTGAATAGATATACTAAAATATACTAATCTCTGCGATATTTGGCAAAGTTTTGATACTTATACCGAAGCCCGAAATAGGCGTTTAGTGCGTCATAGAGTGCCTGCGAACTCATGTTTTTGGTGTCGAGGTAACCCAGTGCTTCATTGGTTCGGATGGCAGCAACTAACTTAGCCGCCGAACCGTTTGCCGCGCTCCTCAGTTCCGCCTCCACCGCTTCCGCCTTGCCCTCTTGGATACACTGCGCCGTCAGCAGCGCAAAACGAGCTTGTGCTTGTTCCTTTGCTTGTTCCGAAAAGGAACAAGCTATGGGTACGTCCTGTACGTCCTCTGCGGACGCTGCCGGACGTTCGGTCTTCGGGGAGACGGTCTCCGCTTTTCCGTTGTTGATGGTGACGTTGCAACCCTCGTAGATGGGTCCGTTATGATGGTTGATGTATATTGACATGGCTGTCTGTTATGATGGGTCCGTTATGTGTGTGAATATTATAGGTGACGAAGACCTGCTTGCCCTCGTGGCGTGTTCGGGCTGTTTCCGGGGTCTTTTCCGCGGGTTTGTTCTCCGTCTCAGGCGTTTGTGTTTCCGCGGCAATCTCCGCCTCCGCTTGTTCGTTGGTGCTGGTTCGTATGATGCGCCCGAAATCGCTCTCCGCCTCCTCCCAGCAGAACCGGATCGCGCCGTCCATGTCGTAGTAATAGGTCTGTTCGTCTTTGTCTCGCACCAGCTCGCGCCATTTCTCCATCAGACAGCGCGCCAGCGCCTCGCGCCAATAGGGGTCTGCGATCCGGCGTAAGCGCTCAATCAGCGGCACGCCCCAACCGCTCCTTTGCAGGATCTCACGAGCCTCAAAAACCACCTCTTCCTCGGTAGGAACAGGCAGCCCGGACGGTTCGAAAATCATATTTATGGAGCGATAGATCATGGCATGGACTTGTTTGTCGAATCGGGCTGCAAAGGTACTACTTTTGCAGCAAATATGCAAACAAAAAGTAGATTTTTTATAAAAAAGGAAGCGCGCACTTGCGTATGTGAGAAAAAAACAGTAATTTTGTGGTCGATTTAAATGCATTTGTCATGGCAAAGGAGATTTTTATATCGTATAGTCGGAAGGACTTTGAGAAAGTCAAGGCGATCAAGAATGAGATTGACAGCGAATTGGGGATCAAATGCTGGATGGATTTGGACGGCATTGAGAGCGGTGAGCAGTTTGAGAACAAAATCATTGCTGCCATCAAAGACCATGACACGATGCTGTTTATGTTGAGCACCCGCTCAATGAATAGCATCTATGCGCTCAAAGAATTGAAATTTGCCCAGTTAAAGAAAAAACGCGTCGTCTTAGTCTATATTGAGTCGTGCGAAATGTCAGATGAGTTTCTATTCAACTATTCAATGTACGATACGATTGAATGGTCTAATCCATTGCAACACGACAAGTTGCTAAGGAACTTGCGGCAATGGTTTGGCGGAACAAAGCAGGTCAAAGTAATTATCTCCGACAGTCCTACAGATCCGGAGGAGCAATATAAATTAGCCCAAAGATACCATTATGGATACGGCAATACTCCTCAAAACGAAAAAGAAGCTATCAAATGGTATCGTTTAGCAGCAGAGCAAGGGCATATAAATGCTCAATACCAAATGGGAGAGTGGTATGCAGATAAGCAGAATTGGTGGGAAGCCAATAAATGGTATAAAATGGCAGCAGAACAGGGAGATGCATTGTCGCAATATTCATTAGGATTCTACTATGATCTGATTCTCGAAGCATATGGTGCTCCTAATTATGCCGAAGCCATAAAATGGTATAAAAAATCCGCAGAACAGGGATATAAATATGCCCAAATAGCATTGGCACACATGTATCTAGACGGGAAAGGGGTTCCAAAAGATTTTAATGAGGGCGTAAGGTGGTACGTAATAGCCGCCAAACAAGGTTGGGAGCCTGCAAAAGAGTGGCTTAAAGAACATAATATAACGCCGTATCAATGATGAAGGGTTCTTCATCGGCATTCGACAAGATCTTTATCCTTTCGTTTGTAAGATATGAATACTCATGCCATATTTAAATTTTAAAAGTACAATTATTCCCGAATAACTTTGCATGTATCAGGGAAAGCACCTATTCCTATGCTGATTAAGTTCTTGGGAATCGTCAAAGAGGTCAAACTGCTGCAATTTTTGAAAGCGTAATCCCCAATGCTGGTAATACTGTTAGGAATTGTCACTGAAGATAAATTTTGGCAACCTAAGAAAGACCTATTCCTTTAACAGTACTCGGAATTATTACAGAGGTTATAGAGGAACAAACAGCAAAAGCACCATTTCCAATAGCAACGACACGATATGTCTGTCCTTTGTATTGAACAGTAGACGGGATAACTACTTTATTATATTTTATAGTACCAGAGTCTTTGAGTATTGCTTCTCTTTTCTGCTCATTATATTCATATATCCATCCTTCTGTTTGAGCTATCAATTTCTGTTTGACTTGTATATTAGACACAACTTTACAAGTATCGGGGAAAGCACTAAATCCGATGCTTTTGACACTATTGGGAATCGTCACGGAAGTCAAACTCTTACAATTCCAGAAAGCAAAATCTCCAATGCTGGTAATACTATTTTAACAGTACTCGGAATTATTACAGAGGTTATAGAGGAACAAACAGCAAAAGCACCATTTCCAATAGCAACGACACGATATGTCTGTCCTTTGTATTGGACAGTAGACGGGATAACTACTTTATTATATTTTATAGTACCAGAGTCTCTGAGTATTGCCTCTCTTTTCTGCTCATTATATTCATATATCCATCCTTCTGCATATACTAACGACTCTTGTTTGGTCAATAGTTCCTTTTTTTCAGGACTCTGTACAAGAAGATTTTTTTGTTTTTCTAATGGCTCTTGTTTTACTTGTGTATTAGTCATACCCAGCCATTCCCGAAGATCCTCCAGCAAGCGCTCCACATCCTCCGGCGAAGTCATATCTACTTGCTGTTTGTAGGGGTACATAAAATCGAACCAATCTGTCAATGGTGTCTTGTCTATATTGCAAAACACGATACGTTTTCCCTTTTTCTCCGCGTAGCTTAATTCACGAATTGTCCAGTCGTGATCCAAGTCCGTAATTTCCGAATGACATTTCGAGTACATAAATAGGAAAATGGACGCTTTGGCGATAGCGTTCATAACCACTTTGGCAAACTGCGCATCGCTCTCGATTCCTTCCAAGTCGATCCAGCAAGGTTCACCGATCGCTGCCTCGATTTTGTCTTTGAGAGGAAAAACAAGATCCTTATCCTTTCGTTTGTAAGATATGAATACTCGTGCCATATTTTAGCTTATTTGAATTTTAAAAGTACAATTATTGACGAATAACTCTACAAGTAGAAGGGAATGCTTTATTTCCGAGTTTTGTATAATAGGGGAGTTCAACCATTTCCAGACGTGAACATCCAGAAAATGCAAATGCTTCTATCATATTAACACTTTCCGGTATGCATACCTTCTTTAATTGCGTGCAGCCTTCAAAAGCAAACTTTTGAATACTTTTAAGATTGTTGGGTAGCAAAAGTTCCTGTAATCCGACACATTGTGCAAAAGCACTTGTAGAAATGACATCTACGCTATTCGGAATATCTAAAGAAGACAATTTAACACACCCCCAAAAAGCGTATTCACCTATATTCTTCACACCATAAGGGATATCAATATAAGACAAGTTTCCACACCAAGAAAAGGCATGGGGTTCAATGCTTTCTATACTACTGGGGAGGATGACAGATGCCAATCGTTCGCAACTGCTGAATGCATTCTCTTCTATATTCCTTACTCCATGCGGAATCGTTAAATCTGTCAAACCACAACATGAAAAAGCGAATTTGCCGATACTGGTTACATTAGTAGGTATAACTATCGTTGTTAGACTACCGCAACATGAAAAAACAGATTCTTCAATGGTTTTAAGACCCTTTGGGAGAGTAATAGCAGCCAAATTGTCGCAGCCATAAAAAGCTCTTTTCCCTATTGCGACTATGCTATTGGGAATAGTGATTGTTTTAAGCCCTTTACAGCCCTCAAAGGCATTTTCTTCTATACGTTTGACACTATCCGGCAAGACAACGGATATCAAATCCTTGCATCGAAAGAAAGCAGAACGTCCAATGCTGGTAACACGGTAGGTTTGTCCATTGTATTGAACCTCAGGTGGGATAATAATCTGTTTGTCCTTCACTGATGCACGACCATTAAGGATTGCTTCTTTTTTCTGATCATCGTATTTATAAGCCAACCCTTCCGTGTAAACAATTGGTTCTTGTTTTGACGATATTTCTAGTTTTTCCGAACTTTGTACTTGAAGAGGTCTATGTATTATTGTAGATGGCTCTTGTTTTACTTGTGTATTATTTGGCACATCAAGCCATTCCCGAAGATCCTCCAGCAAGCGTCCCAAGTCTTCTGGTGAAGTCATATCTACTTGCTGCTTATATTTGTACATAAACTTAAACCATTTTGTTAATGGTGTCTTGTCTATGTTACAAAAAACGATCCTTTTTCTCTCATCCTCGGCATAGCCCAATTCACGAATTGTCCAATCATGTTCAAAATCTGTGATTATCGAATGACGTTTTGAGTACATAAAGAGGAAAATAGACGCATCGTCAATCGCGCTCATTATTACCTCAACAAACATAGCATCACTCTCTATTCCCCTCAGATCAATCCAACAAGGTTCACCAATCGCTGCCTCGATTTTGTCTTTGAGAGGAAAAACAAGATCCTTGTCATCCCGTTTGTACGATATGAATACTCGTGCCATATATAGTATTATTTATTGTATTATTCTTTGTAGTTCGTTTTTATCCATATAACCGCGTCGGACTCCAAGGTCCAGGATTGTTACCATCAGGTGCCTCAAACTTGAAGTCGTGAGTGTCGCTCACGAGTTGAATCCCATCAACAGCGAGTTTCTTTTTCAACCAACGCCAATAGTTACCTGCCTTGACGTAATGTGTTCGTTTTTATCCATATAACCGCGTCGGACTCCAAGGTCCAAGCGGAAAGAACAGAGGATGGCGTATAGCCGGCATGGGAATAGAGAGTGGAACAAGGGGTGTTATTCGTGGCTATGACGGCATAGAGGCACCTCAGATGCAGGAAATCGAAGGCATAGGATTCCAGCTGTTTCAGGGCTTCGTGCCCTACTCCTTTGCCTCGGTACTCCGGCGCAATATACATGCCGATCGCTGCACGGAGGTTGCGAGGGTCAAAGTCGAAAAGATCAACGCAACCGAGGGTTGCAGGATTTGAAGATTCAATAATCAACCGCAGTTGACCGTCGCGGTAGATGTCGCCGGTGGTGGAAGCGATATAGTCCCGCAAGTCCTGCTGGGACAAGGGGTTATGGTTCGCTCCGTCCGCCCATGAAGCCGCATCGTTCTCCCATTGATAGAGAAACGGCAGGTCAGAGGGTTCTATTTTGCGTAAACGCAACAAGGGAAATTACGAATTAAAAATTACGAATTAATCAAACAAACGGGCAAAGAAGCCTTTTTTCTTCTTGCTCAGATCCTCCATATTGCCTTGCGGCGCAGGCTCAAACGGGTGTCCGGTGTGGATCATGTTATAGATCACGCCCCAATCCGGCAGACCGCCTAAATTACGGTCATCAATCCACAGATCCGCCACCAGTTTACGCGCCGTGTGATGCTCCGGCTCTTCCTCCGGATAGTTGGAATTGACGGCATAGAACTCCAAGCCTTTGGACTTGCAGTAATCCAAGGCTTCTTGCAGCAGTTCACCCTCGCGCACGGTCCAAAGGATGATCTGGTGGTGATCCTCCTCTTGCAGTTTCTTCAAGGTCTGAATGGCAAACGGAATGGGTTTGCCTATTTTCGGGTACTCGTGCGTCACGATCGTACCGTCAAAATCACAAGCTATTATCATAGGGTTTGAAGATTTGAAGATTTGAAGATTTGAGAATTTAATAATCTTCGGCGTTGGGGTCTTTGGATTTCATCTCCTGCTCCATCTTGCCGAGGGTCGGTTTGGTGAAATACCACGCGATGGCACTCATTGCCGCCAGCCACATCATCGGTTTGTAACAGCCGAAAAGATAATACATTGCGATATTCATCGGCATAGTCATCCCGACCATACAGATACGAACCAATGCCACTTCCTTGTATTTCTCCAAGGTGTCGGGTTTGCGCCATTTGATTTGGTACAAACCAAAGGGAATCGCCACCAGCGTCAGTCCGATTGCCGCATATTGCAGGATCATTCCTACCTGCTCCATCGGGCTTACCGGCTCGAAATCCGGACGGGATGTGAGGTAATACATTGCGCCTAAAACAATAAGCGTAAAGACCATGATTCCGTAATAATAGAGATTGAGGGTTTTGATTACTTTTTCTTCTTCCATAGTATTTATCCGTTAAAATCCGTTCTGTTTACAATCGACCGCCCGAGCGTGATCTCGTCGGTATATTCGAGTTGGTTACCCACCGCCACACCGCGGGCAATCTGGGTGATCTTAAGATTTGAAGATTCAAAGATTTGAGGATTTGAAGATTGTGCATTCTGCAATCTTCTATAGATATAGAAATTGGTGGTGTCTCCTTCCATCGTGGTCGGAAGCGCCAAGATGATCTCGTCTATTCCACCTTTCGCCACCCGCTCTACGAGCGAATCAATCTCAATATCTTTCGGTCCGATCCCTTCCATCGGCGAGATCACCCCTCCCAGCACATGATAGACGCCGTTATACTGTCCCGTGTTCTCAATGGACATAACGTCCTGGACGTTCTCCACGACGCAAATTGTCGAATGGTCTCTGCGCGCCGAACTACAAATCGGACATATCTCCGTGTCCGAGATATTATGACATTCCTTGCAGTAAACGACCTCTTTTTTGAGCCGCAGAAAGGCATTAGCAAAAGTCTCCACCTCCGGGTCGGACTGACGCAGGAGATGCAGCACGAGCCGCAAAGCCGTCCGCCGCCCTACTCCGGGCAACGAAGCCATCTGGTTTACGGCTTGCTCTAATAATATGGATGGATAATCGCTCATGATTTCTTAGCCCACCTTGCAGGGAGGACACGATACGGATAGCGCTCGCGGATATTATCCGCGTTCGGGCAATCGCATTTATGAATCCGGATTCCTTTGGTGACCGAAACGAACGCAAAAATCGGGTCTCCGGGCTCGGGATTGCAGCAACGCGAGAGGTTGTAGTCCACATTCTTGACATTCATATCCACCTCGATTGCCAAGCCCTTTAACTCGCTCTTATCCACGTACTCGGTATGTTCACGCGGCATAACCGGCTCTTCGTCTTTCTCCAAGAACACCTCGCGCAGATGGAGAATATCTTCCTTTCCGGTAGCCAGCGACTGGTACATATCCGACACCGCCTTGTAACCCAGTTTGATTGCCATTCGGGTGATGTCCGCTTCGGTGTATTCGAGTTTCCAGTTCTTGAACCTCCGCTCGATCAGCTCTTTTCCTTCCGCTGCCGATTTATACTCAATCTCTTTAAGCGCCTGCCGGATCTTGTTCTTCGCTTTGGCGGACGCAACGAACGTCAGCCAATCGGCATTCGGATGCTGGTTTGGCGAGGTCAAAATAGACACTTGGTCGCCGTTCTCCAGCTTCTGGCGAATGGAGACATTTTGATTACGAATAGTACCGCCGACGCAATGTGCACCAACTTCGCTGTGAATGGAATACGCAAAATCCAATACCGTTGCACCCTCCGGAAGACGCTTCAAATCGCCCGTCGGAGTGAAGACATAGACGTCGCCGGAATGCTGTACAATCGACCCTTTGACACCTTTGTAAGACCAGTGAGCAGCCACTCCTTTCTCCGCAATCTCGTCCATCCGTTTGGTACGAATCTGCACTTCCACCCATCGTTTGTCGGGTCCAAGCACCGTCGTATGGAGCGACTCATAACCATTCTCTTTCGGCACAGAAAGCCAGTCGCGCAAACGCTTCGGGTTCGGCGGGAAGATGTCGGTGATAAGCGAATAAACCTGCCAGCAGTCGCTTTTCTCGCGCTCCAGCGGACTGTCCAGAATGATTCGGATGGCGAACAGGTCGTAGATATGGTCCACATCGCAATGCTGCGCTTGCATCTTATGGTAGATCGAGTGAATGGACTTGGGTCTGCCTTTGATGGTAAAGACAAATCCCTCTGCCTTCAGTTTCTCCTCCAGCGGCGCTATGAAACGGGCGATGTACTCTTCACGCTCTGCTTTTTTTGCGTTTAACGCGTGCGCGATATATTTATAGGTATCGTATTCCAGAAATTTTAACGAAAGATCCTCCATCTCGGTCTTGATCTGGTACAGACCCAGCCTGTGCGCCATAGGTGCGTGCAGCGTCTGCGTCTCGCGCGCTATATGACGGCGGCGGTCTGAATCACCCTCTTTGTCCAATTGGCGAAGGAGTTCCAGACGTTCATTTAATATCGTAAAGAGGACTTTATTGCTATCTTCCATATTCGTTCATTTTGTCCCATAAGGGGAGTAATACGTAAAAAACGCTGCAAATTTACGATTTTTCTTGCACATATGCAAATTTTTTTGTACCTTTGCAGCGATTTTTGTGCAAACTATTTAAATTTAAGCTATAATGAAAGCAACACGATTAATTATGATTTGTACGCTGAGCGTTGCAGCAGTAGTGATGTGCTATTTCTGCGTAACGAGCGTCACAACCCCTATTAAGTTTGAGAACACGCGCGCAGAGCGCGAAGTAGCCGTGATCAAGCATCTGGTTGATCTGCGTACGGCGGAGGTGGAGTACAACCACCAAAAGGGTTCATTTACAGCCAGTTATGACACCCTGCTGATGTTCCTGAAGACCGCTCCGAAGAAAGAGGTTTTGAAGGAAGGAAGTCTGACCGACAAGCAGTTGGAGGCAGGTTTGACCGAGACAAAAGCGGTTAAGATCCTGAACGAGGCGAAGAAAAAAGCGCTGAAGAAGAACCAGTTTGAGAGCAACGATGCGTTGTACGCTTATATCTGGGAGAACGACAAGGACGTCATCAGCAATGGTTTGGCAGGTTTCCGTCGTGATACCATCGAGTCGAACATGATCCTCTCGCTCTACAAAGGCGCTTACGACGAGAAAACGATTGACCAAATCGTAGAGATCCCTTACAGCAATGGTCTGCGTTTCGAGATTGAGGTGAACAACGATTACAAGACCAGCCAAGGCATCCGCGTTCCGCTGTTTGAGGCGCGCGCTCCGTTTGAGAGCTATCTGGGCGACTTGAACAAACAGGAATTGGTTAACCTGATTGACCGCGAGAAGAAACTGGAGCACTACACCGGTCTGAAAGTCGGCGATATCTATGCGCCGAACAACAACGCAGGTAACTGGGAATAACCGGTTAAGAACCGGAGCAAGATAACCATGCGGATTATCTCTGGAACATACAGGGGGCGGCGGTTGTCGCCCCCTAAAAATATCACCGCGAGACCAACAACTGATTTCGCCAAGGAGAGCCTGTTTAACCTGCTCAATAACCGAATGGATTTTGAGGGGATCGATATGCTGGATCTCTTTGCCGGAACAGGAGGTATCGGCTTGGAGTGCGTCAGCCGCGGAGCACGCGAAGTGACCGCCGTAGAGTTGGCGCATGTGCAGCAGAACTGGATCATCGCCTGCTGCAAGCAACTCGGGATCCGCAATCTGAGTCTGATTCGTGGCGATGTATTCAAATTCCTCTCTTCGTGCCGTGCGAAATACGATCTGATCTTCGCCGATCCGCCTTATGCGCTGGAGCAGCTCCCCACTCTGCCGGATGTGATATTGAAGCCTTCAGCTATCAGCCGTCAGGATTCAGCTATCAGCCATCAGGATTCGGAGGAGAAAGATTCTATTCTCAAACCCGGCGGCTGGTTAGTGATCGAGCATGGCAAGGACACCGATTTCACCACGCACCCACGACATGTAGAAACGCGCACGTACGGCAGCGTACATTTCAGTTTCTTCCAATAAAAAAAGAGGCACGCGCCTCTTTTTTTTATTACTAGGACCCTAGGATACTAGGACCCTAGGATACTAGAGATCCACATAGATCTCCAACAGTTTGCAATGTCCCTGCGGGTGGATCACGATGTCGTTGAGCGACGCCGGAATCAAAACCGCCTCGCCAACACGCATAGAGACGGTGTTCTCATTATTGGTGAACAGATCTGACTGCGGCACTTCGCCATCCAAGGCTGTCACTTTGCACTCACCCTCCACGCACATATAGGCGACAAACGAATCCAGCGGCATGTAATCGCGCTGAACGGGCGTTGAGAGCGAAAGGATATTGGTCGTGAAATACGGCGATTTCTTCAGGTTCACCGCTCCGTTCTCAACCGGATCAGGATGCGTCACAGCGGCTTCCTTCATCGGTTCAAAGTACATCACTTCCATCGCTTTATCCAGTTTGAGCGGTCTCATGCGACCGTCATTCCCCACCCGGTTATAATCGTACAGACGATACGTGATATCCGAATTCTCCTGGATCTCCGCCACGATGGTATCGCGGCACATGGCATGTACTGTTCCTGTGGGAATATACGCCACATCGCCCTCGCGCACATCATAGTGCTTGAGGTGATTCGCCAGCGTACCATCCGAGATTGCAGCATGGATCAGCGAAGCATTCATAGTCTTGTTCCAACCCAGATAGACAGCCGATTTACCCGGAGCAGGCATCACATACCACATCTCCGTTTTGCCCAGCGAGTTCTCATGCTCCAGCGCATACTCATCATTCGGATGAACCTGAATCGAGAGATCATCCACCGCGTCAATGAATTTCAGCAGCAGCGGGAAATGATTTCCGAAGACCTCATATACCTTTCCCCCGACCAATTCATCCATATAGACCTCCAGCAGATCCTGCAACGAATCGCCGGTATGAGGTCCGTTAGCCACAACGGTCGGAAAGCGCTCAACATCCGATATGACCCATGCCTCACCGACATTCTCATAGTCGGCGGGCACGTCGTCATACCATTTCTCGATTGTATGTCCTCCCCATAGTTTGTGGAAGAATTGCGGGGCGAATTTAAAAGGATACAGCATTAAATGATTTACGATTTGACGATTTATTTGATATTTCGGATGTGCTTCTCCCATTTCCAGGCGGACGCAAGTACGTCGCGAATAGGAGTTTCAGCTTTCCAGCCCAACACTTCGTTAGCTTTCTTCGGCGCAGCCCATACTTGCTCTATATCGCCTTCGCGGCGACCAACGATCGAATAAGGAATCTTAACGCCTGTAGCAGCCTCAAACTCCTTGATCAGCGTCAGCACACTCAGACCGGTTCCTGTTCCGAGGTTGAAGACCTCCACTTGATCGCGGTCTTTGGCATTCAACATTCTGTCGATCGCTTTCACGTGCGCTTTCGCCAGATCTACTACGTAGATGTAATCGCGGATACATGATCCGTCCGGCGTGTTGTAGTCATTGCCAAACACTTTCAGCTCCGGACGAAGTCCAGCTGCAGTCTGCGTGATAAACGGCAGCAAGTTCTGCGGCACACCGTTCGGCAGCTCGCCGATACATGCAGACGGGTGCGCTCCGATCGGATTGAAATAGCGCAGGATCGTTGCGTGCAGTTCCTTGTCCGCGTGTGCTTCGTCGCAGATGATCTCTTCGTTGATCTGTTTGGTATTGCCATAAGGCGAGAGTGCTTTTTGGATCGGAGCGGTCTCATCTACAGGCAGATGCGCAGCGTCCGGCTGGCCATAAACGGTGCAAGAAGAAGAGAAAACGAGGTTTTGCACGCGATGCAGTTTCATTACCTCCAGCAGCGTAACCAAGCTTCCTAAGTTATTGCGATAATAGAGCAGCGGTTTCTCCACCGACTCACCAACCGCTTTGCTGGCTGCGAAATGGATCACTCCGACGATGTCCGAATAGTCCTTGAAGACCGCGTCCAGATCGATAAAATTGCCGCAGTCGATATTCGCGAACTCCGGTTTCTTGCCTACAATCGCTGCAATACCATCCAATACATCAATCGAGGAATTGCTTAAATTATCTACGATGGTCACATCGAATCCCTGCTGCATCAACTCAACCGTTGTATGCGAGCCGATATATCCGGTTCCACCGGTTACAAGTATTCGTGCCATGATTAGAAGAGTTTAGCAGGATATTCTCCTTTTGCGATTAATTGATTGATTTTCATTACCACTTGCGGACGATCCTCGGAATAGGTCACGCCGAACCATTTGGACGGCGTATCCAGCACTTTGCAGGTAGCTTTGCCTTCGCCGATCAGTTGGTTGACGAGCGTCGGGATATAGAACTCCGATTTCAGTTCCTGTCCGTGCTCAGCGAGGAAAGCGCGGAATGCCTCTTCGCTGTATTGGAAATACTCCGGAGTAAAGCCCCACATGTTCATTGAAACCGGAGTATGCGGGTCGAGCGGAGTGTCCACACCATCCACGGTGAAGACGATCGTACCGTTCTTGTCCTCGATCTGGGTGCGCTCTACCACGTCTGTCAGATGTCCCTCTGCATCGGTCGTACAAACACCGCGGCTAACCGATCCATTCTCGCTCAGCGTGTTGCAAACGCGGTAACCGACCATGCAATACTGACCTTTCTTGCCTTCTACGGAACGCAGGAAATCAGCCAGCACTTGGTACGATTCCTTGCCGTAGAAATCGTCTGCGTTGATCACTGCAAACGGTTCGTGGATCAGGTCGCGACCCATCAGAACGGCGTGGTTCGTTCCCCAAGGTTTGGTACGCTCCGGATTGTACGTAGCTCCCTCCGGCACTTTGTCCACCGACTGGAAGCACAGCTCGCACTGCACTTTGCCTTCATACTTACTCAATACCACACGACGGAAATCCTCCTCAAAATCCTTACGGATCACAAACACAATTTTTCCGAATCCTGCGCGCAGCGCGTCATACACGCTGTAGTCAAGGATTGCTTCCCCATTCGGTCCCAGGCCATCCATCTGCTTGAGGCCTCCGTAACGGCTACCCATTCCGGCAGCCAAAATAAACAATGTTGGTTTCATTATATAGGTATTTATTTAATTATTTGACTATTTAAAGATCATTCGGTAACGGCTTGCACTTTGCCGTTGATTTTCTTATGTCTTATCCAAAGACCATATACCTCCGAGCAGTTGCCGGCTGTGATGAACGCCTTGATCTTGTTATTACGGATAAACGCCATCACATCCGAGAACTCTTCTTGAGTCAGAAGCGACTGAATCTCAATATGCTCCTCGCCGCTGTAGCCGCCTTCCACTTTGTATAGCGAACAACCGCGAACCAAGTCTTTCACAATATACTCACGGATTCGCTCCGGCTCATTGGAAACGATACAAACGCGTTTGCGCTTATTGAGCGAAGCGGTGAAATAATCGATCGCAAGACCGTTAATCCATGTTCCGAGAATACCAATCACCACCATGCGGAAGTCATTGATAAAGAACGAAGTACAGCATATTATCACACCTCCGATTGCTACCGAAGTACCGATGTCGAAATGGAGGTATTTATTCACGATTTTTCCCAATATATCCAGTCCTCCGGTAGAAGCGTTGATGCGGAACAAGAGTGCCTGGCAGATCGAAAGCATAAGCACAAAACAGATGAGGTCGAACCATATATCGCCCATTCCGAGACCGCCGCTCATGACGCTGTCTTTTACTCGCTCCATTACCTCGCCCGCGCGATTTAATATATAGGGATTGCCGTGCGCGTCCAGAACGGTCTGTCCGGCTTGCAGTTGTGACAGGATTTCCGGCGCATCGATCACACGGTGGGTGAAATTGACATTCGGATAAATGCGATCCCACGCTTGGGTCAGCGGACCTAAGATCATCGCCGTATAAACCGTTTTCGCGCCGAACTCATTTCCAATCAGGATAAACGCCAGCAACAGCAGAAACGCATTGATTCCCATTACCAAATAAGAGAAGGTGTCCGCATCGCCGCCCATCATTGTATTCAGCACGATGGACAGACCGGAAATCGATCCCACGATCAGATGGCTCGGCATCAAAAAATAATACACTGCGGCAGCACCGACGCTCATTCCGGCGGTCATAATCAGCAATTCACGCCAGAATTTAAGAGTGCCCATTGCGTGCCAAAAATCGGCCAACAACTCACGCCAATAATCCGGCGTGAAATAGGCTCTCAGGTAATTTGTGTTATTTTCCATGGTTTTCAACAACTACTAATCTCGCGGTGCGACGCGTCGTTTGGCTCAGCATAATCTGTTTGCCGGCTTGCGCGTGAGCTAATATCTCAGGCGTTGTGCCGCGGATGGTCAGCAACGAGAGGTTTTCATTATAGGTTACGTTAAAATGTGCTTGCAGTTCTTTGATGGCATCTGCCACAAAACGCGTATTGTCCACGCATACAGAAATCGTGACTGCCGACGATTGGATGAGCGACACTTTGAGGCGATGACGATGAATAATATCGAATATCTCGCTCAGGCTCTCCTCCAGCACGAAAGCAAAATCCTTTGCTCTCATGGTAATCAGGATCTGGTTCTTGCGCCAGATATATACCGGCACACCGATCGGTCCCACTCCGTCGTCCGCTATGCGCGAACCCTCCGCCGTGGGATCGCCAAAAGGCTTTACCAGCAGCGGGATATGTTTGTTTTCCAACGGTCGGATGGTCTTCGGGTGCATCACTTGCGCACCGGAGTTCGCCAACTCTACCGCGTCCATGTATCGCAGCGAAGGGATCAAAACAGTCTCCGGCTCGATACGCGGATCGGCATTGAGAATACCCGGAACATCTTTCCAGATTGTAACCGATTCGGCATCCAGATAATTGCCAAGCAACGCAGCGGTGTAGTCCGATCCTTCGCGTCCGAGTGTGGTACGCCGTCCGTCTGCTGTTCCGCCGATGAATCCTTGCGCCACGACCACTTGTGGTCGTCTGGGTCTGTCCCACCCTGCGCGAATGACTGCGCTGCTTGCGGTGTTATCTACCTTCGCCTCGCGCCACGTGTCGTCCGTACGAAGCAGTTTCGGCATGTTCCACCATTCGACAGAAAGACCCTGTTTGAGCAGATAAACCGCTACAATCTGGGTGGACATGATCTCACCCAAGGAAACGATCTGGTCGTAATTCTCGTCGTACGAACACTTGGGGTCGTATGGAATCTCGCCCTGCAGCCGAATATCGGAACCCGGTTGCAGACCCAGCGATTTCATGATCGCTACGTGGAAATCAATGATATCCACCCATTGCGCCAAAGCCTCTTCTTCTTTGCCTGCATCGAGAAAAGCGACCACGCGCTCTAACGCGTTTGTGGTCTTGCCCATCGCCGAAACGACGACCATCAGACCGTCCGACGAGTCCTGCAGAGCGAGTCGCACGATCCGCTCTACGTTCCGAACGCCGTCTGCATCTTTCACCGATGCTCCACCGAATTTATAGACTTTAGCCATCTCCCCTTTCCCCTTTCACCTTTCACCTTTCACCTTTCACAGGTTCGCCATGCGAATCGCTGTATAGGCTCCTTCGATACCTTTGTTTCCCAGTTTGCCGCCGCAACGATCCAACGCCTGTTGTTTGTTCAGGGTCGTCAAAACCGAGAAAATCACAGGCACTTTGCCCTGCGCATTCAGCATTGCCACGCCTTGCGTCACAGACTGACACACGAAGTCAAAATGCGGTGTGTCGCCTTGGATTACGCAGCCGATGACAATCACTGCACTCACGCGTTCCTCTTTGGTGATACGCGCAGCTCCATACGTCAGCTCCACCGCTCCCGGCACATGGATAATATCTATATTATCCTCCGGCACGCCGTGTTTGATAAACGTATCTAGAGCGCCTTGCGCCATCGCGTACGTGATTTCGCTGTTCCAGTCTGCCACTACAATCGCATAGCGCTGACGTTCGAGAACATCAGCGCTAGGCAGTTGGGAAGCATCATATTTTGATAAATCCGTAGTCATACAATGTACGATTTAAGATTTATTGAGCGACAGCGATATATTTGTCGATGTCCTGTGCTTCTGCGGAAGAAGGATAGTTTTCTTTGATTGCTTGGAAAGCCTTGAGAGCTTTTGCTTTCTGACCCTCGTGCATGTAAACAAGACCTGCTTTCTTCAGGCTCATCGGAGCGATCAGCTCGTTTCCTGATGCAGCAGCAGCCTCAAATGCTTTAGCGGCCTTGCCGTACTCTTGCAGCTCTACATAAGCGTCACCGAGCAGCTGGTGAGCAGCCGGATCGATGTTCACATCGTCTGCGTCAAAACGCTTTAGATACTTGGCAGCCTCTTCGTACTCGCCTTTCTCGAAATAGCAGATACCTGCATAGAGAGCTGCCAGTTCGCCCTGCTGATAGTGCTTGTACTCGTCTGCGATAGCTGCAAAACCGATACACTCAGCGTCGTCGCCGTTCAGCGCTTTGTCGAAATCGCCTGCCATGAAGTAAGCAGCAGCTTTTGCATTCTCGTTGCTTGCTTCTTGTGCGTGCGGTTTGATCACGTAGTTGTTAATAGCGATTGCGCCCATTACAACAACTGCGATGCCGCAAACGATCCAAGTAAGGAGGTTCGCATGATCCTCGATCCATTTACCTGCGCCTGTCAGCGCTTCATTTACTTCTTCTAATTGTTCGTCTTGTTTCACGAACTCTTCTTTCTTTTTTGCCATTTTATTTGTTAATTTATTATTTTCAATAATAGTGTTTTCGCAATGCCATTATGCTATTTACACAAATCGGCTGCAAAGATACTACTTTTTTTCGATATGTGCAAATATTTGAGTGATATTTTTTGCAAAATAAAATAGAATGTACTATTATTAAGATTTTGCATGCTTCGGCACGCGTTCTACCCACGTACGAGACACCTACGAGACACGTACCCGACGATAGACCACCCGAAATCGTCCCTTTTCCGCCTTAAAAATTTCCGATTTTTAAGATTCGTACATTATTCCAAAATCAGCCTAAGAGCAGCGCAAGGTCAGCGCAAGGTCAGCGCGTTGAACCGATTTTGAAAAGAACTTAAAAAGTTCCTGTTGTTAAGAATAGGTAAAAAGTAAACTATCAGGCATGACGCAAGACTTTGCGCAGAACATTTCTTATTTTTCGCAGGAAGAATTTACTCCAAGTAACAAAACATGGATATTTATCCTTTTTATTATAGTAATACAACACATCCGCCGTTCTTATTTCTCGAATCCAGTTTAGAATCTTTTTCGGATGCCGGAGAGCGTCGCCAAATGAAGTAAGTTCGCACAGGGCAGTATAATTTATATTTTTTACTTGAATATCTTGTGTATTTATATTCCCCTCTATTGTAGATTTCGCCCATAAATACGGAAGATTGATGCCTTCGTAAGTATGATTGTAATTATACATTCCCGTCCGCCAATTTACTTCCAAGAAATATAGATTACCCTGCTTATCTTGAATGAATTCTGCATCGAAAATACCGCTATAATTTGCTTTTTGTATTAGTTGTGTTATTCGTGCTTTGAATTCTTCGTCTATGCAAGGCTCAAAATACATGAAATGCCCTTTTGACGAATCTTTATAATGCCATCTTTTCAAATGAGTAAAGAATATTTGCTCACCACCTCCAATGGAAAAACCTTTCAAATCCACTTCATTAGTAGAATCAATATATTCCTCTATTTGCAACCTGTCTGCTGCAATATTTTTATACGCTTCTTGTAATTCTTCCGGAGTTTGGCAAACAATCATATCTTGTTTCCAACGCCCTTCGTTAGATGTGATTGTTTTTGTAATAATAGGATAAGGAACATTCTTAGGTAAATCTCCTTTATTTACTATCTCATATTTAGGCACTTTTATGCCACATTCTTCTGCCAATTGACATTGATACGCCTTGTTAAGAAGTTTTATCAACTCCCCTGAATGTCCGGCATTATAGGAAATAAACTTCTCTTTTAGTTGGTCATAATGCTTATCATAAACCTCTGTGTGAAGTTCATCCGTAAAGAACAAAATTGGTTTTTCAATTTCATTTGAGAAGTTCTCTAATAGTATTGTCAATACTTCTTCCGGATTTTTAGCGTACCAAACATTAGTCACGTATTTACTTGTCTCTATTGGAGGAATATGCTCTGAAGGAGTAAGACGAATAACATTTGATTGAATGCCCATTTCACCCAAACTGCGCACAATACCAAGTGCGTTTATTCCATCTCCTCCAAAGATGATAAATTTATGAGAGTACAAATTATCCATGATTACTTCATTTAATAAGTTTGCGTAATTTCTTCTTGAGCACGACCAATTTGCCGATGATAAGTCCGGCAAAATAGTTGTATTGGTTTATATCTACAATGGTCAGCCCTTTGTAGGTGTTGAAAGTGTGCAAAGCTCTATATAGAATGCCTTTCGGATGGTTAATGGTACGAATCTGTTTTAATTCCCACTTGCCGTTTTGGAGGCTGATTTGACGCAATTCTACGGCTTTACCATACACATAAGGTGTGCTGATTTGCGAGGGATAGATTATGGTATTGTTGTGCCTAAAGAACGAGCCTGCCATGCGCATATTCTGTTCCGCACTTTCTATGGACTCGGAATAGATATAGCGGTCTTGCTCCGAGTTCCAACGGTAGATGTCCAAGTGAAAATCATCTTGGCGCGCAGTAAAAAGTAAAGGTTCACCGAAAAGTTCTGTAATTTCCGTGTCCCAAATTACGTCGTCACAGAGTGTTTGAACTCGTTTGAGCGTGGTTTTGCCCTGCTTATCTTCGATTAGTTCATACAAATAAAGTTTCTTGCCATACGCAGATTCGGGATACACATAGATATGCCCGTCTTTGCGCATGATATTCGGAAAACTGAGATGCCATGGCTCTTCGAGAATAACCTCTACATCTGTAATGGTCATTGTATTACGCGCAATCGTGAGTTTAGCTATCACACCTTTGTGTGTAACGCTTGGCATCGCCTCTGCCAGAACGTAAATATACTCCGGCGTCACATCCAAGATAAATGGATCCGCAAACCAATACTCATCCGAAAAAGGATTTGTAACTTTGGTGAAATGAATCGGTTTGCCGGAGAGGATTTCGTCTAGACTTTCATCAATAAAAGCCAGATCCCAACGGCAGGATGACAGTTTTTGTAACATAATTGATAGTTAATTGTGCATAACTATCAATCGCAAATTGGGCACAAAAAAGGTGCGAGCCTTTCTCTCACATTCACGGGAAGTCCGGAAAGAAACCCGCCTACAAACGAGATACGCCCACACCGAAAGCGTGAACATTACTTTGTTTGTAGCGGAATACCTCTTTCGGATTCCGTGAAATGCATTTACCCAATTCAACAAGAATCAGTTTTCCGGACTTTTTTCTTGAATGTGAATAATAGTAATGCTGTTAATATGTCCTTGCTGTTTTACGTCGGCAAGCGACGGCTTGAGGTATTCAAACCTTTGCGGGTGCAAAGGTACAAAGAATTTTTGGAATATGCAAGGAAAAGAAATATTTTTATACAAAAGGGCACAAAAAAAGCGTCCGTATAACTTTTTCACTCGAGAAAACTTCCAGAGAATAGGATTTGAGGCCTGCTTTTTCCTCTGTATTTTTCCTCTGTAATCCGGCCACCTCATCGCTACCCGGGGATTAGGAATGTAAACTAATCCAATGCACGGGGTCTCGGCGTAGAGTACCGGCACGCCATCAGTGAAGCATTTGCACTCGGTTACATTAATTTTTGTTGAGTTTTCCGGTTCCTATTTTGTTATACGGACGCTCGCTCGCGTTCTTTATTCTTTAATCATTAATTTCGATGCCAGCCGATAGTTACCACTATGCGGTGTGTATCGGTATGTATGTCGTATGGGTTTGCTGCTTCGTGGGCAAAAAGGTTGATGTTCTGCCAGCGGTATTGGTACGCCGCCTGAACGATCACATTCGGTCCGCGGTAGCCCACTGCCGCAGAGACATATTGGGTATTGCGCGGATGAATGAAATACGCATCCTGACGGTTGAAATCAGGGTCTAACGCCACAGGAGCATTTGCAGGTTTGAACGTACTCTCATACGCATATCCGGCATTGATATACATGCCCATTACAGGAATAACTTCCAGTCCCGCGCGCAACGAATGAACAGGTGTTTCCTTCAGCTGGTTGCGGTAATCATACTGCAGACTCAGCATTCCGTACGCACCGATTTGGAAAGCGACAGAAGAAGAGACATGCAGCGGCATGTGGAACGAACGATCACTATTGGTCAAATCCGGCGCATACGAATTGCGCAACGAATCAGTCAAAGCAGAGAATGTTCCGGAAGTATATGTACGCATGTTTCCCACCGAAGGAGCCTCGACGCTCAAACCCATTCTAAGCCACTTCAACGGACGATAAATCAAACCGGCAGAAGCAGAGAATCCAACGCCCGCAAATTGCAGCGAAGAACGGTTTTGGTTGTAGTATTTTGCGCCTTCGGCATTTCGGTCGGCGAATGTTTCTACATAATTGGCTTCGGAGACAACTATGAAATCCTGGATATGCAAACCCAAACCGACATACCATTTATGGGCGATATTGAGCGCCCAATTGAAGCTGTATTTATTGACATATCCGCTCTCACGGAGATTCAACGAATTGGACTCCACTTGATCTGCCGCATAGAACGGAATATTGATCGCAGGCATGATAGAACCCAGCGACGCTTCATTCGCTCCATAGCCGTTGAACGTACGGGAATAGGACTGCAAGCGATGGTAACTGAGCATGAAATTATGTCCCTGAATACCGGACGCGTTGGGCATAAAATTAGGCAAATGGAAGATCAGAGAAGCCTGCGGACACATGAATAATCCCCGATAATTGCGGTTCTGTTCTCCCACTTGGCGCGTGTAATCAAACATGCCGTCGAAAGTGACCATCGCTTCCGCCCGTTGGTAAAGTCCCAAACCGGCAGGATTATCCAAGACAGACGAAGGATCTCCTCCGATCGCGGTCATCGCTCCACTCATACCGACATAGCGCGCCGTTCCCATGATCGTCCTCTCAGAGAGACGAGCGTAATCCTGCGCGAAGAGGAAGCCCTCTCCAACTCCCCCTAAAAGGGGAGTGAAAAGAAGTAATATGAGGAATAGACGTTTTCTCATCGTTTGATTCGGACAGTAATAGTAGTGTCTTGAACGTTGGTGTATTCGAGGGAGGGACCAGAACTAGTAGAACTAGATGAACTAGTGGAACTAGACGGGTCTTCCGGCGTAGCCGTAGTAGTCGCTATCGCAGAGCGATCCTCCCAATGGTACGCGTCATCCACGGTAAATTGAGTGGACGAGCATGCCACAAGGCATAGAACGAAGGACAATATGTAAAACTTCTTCGACATCAGATCTTTCTAAAGCCAATGATCTCTCGTACTTCTTCTATTGTTTTCTCTGCGCGGGCGGACGCGGCTTCGGCTCCTTGACGCATGATTCGATCCAGCAACGCATCATCGGACGAATAAGCGGTAATCTTCTCGCGAATCGGCGCTAACAGCTTGTTCGCATCTGCCGCCATCTGCTTTTTCATATCGCCGTAACGGATCTCCATTCGGTTGTAGAGGTCATTGTAATACTCCGTTGCCTCGGGTCCGCAAAGCAACTCACAAAGCGTGAAGAGATTTTGGATCACTTCCGGTTTCTTTTGGTTGAGTTGAGTCGGTCCTTGATCCGTTACCGCACGCATGATCTTCTTGGTCACCGTTTTCTCATCGTCGCAGAGATAAAGACAGTTGCCTTCGGATTTACCCATTTTGCCTGTTCCATCGAGTCCGGGCACTTTGACTGCTTTGTCTGCGAAATGGAAAGAAGCGGGTTCTTTAAAATACTCCACTCCGTAGATTCGGTTGAATCGACGGGCGAAGAGACGCGCCATCTCCATATTCTGCTCCTGATCTTTTCCCACCGGCACTTTGTCTGCCTTGTGCATCAGAATATCTGCTGCCATGAGACAAGGATACGTCAGCAGACCTGCATTCACATTATCCGGCTGTTTGCGCACTTTCTCCTTGAACGAAGTAACGCGCTCCAACTCACCCAGATAAGCGTTCATATTCAGATACAGATAGAGCTCCAGCACTTGCTTGACATCCGATTGCACGTAAATAGGCGCTTTCTCGGGATCAATACCGCACGCGAGATACTCGCAGAGGATCGTTTTAACCGAATTGCGAATATTCTCCGGCGTCGGGTGCGTCGTCAACGAATGCCAATCGGCAATAAAGAACATGCAATCATACTCGTCCTGCATCTTCACAAAACTCTTCACCGCCCCGAAATAGTTACCGAGGTGCAAATTGCCCGTTGGGCGTATTCCGCTAATTACTCTTTCCATATTAAATTTCAATCGGTAATTGACGATAGATCGGCTGCGAGAGTGCCGTTAAAGTAGTGGTATCCGCTACACCCGGGATTGCCTGAATCTTGGTGTTCAAGAGCGAAAGCAGGTGCTCGTTGTCATGCGCATATACTTTGATCAGAATACCAAACGCGCCGAGCGTATATTGTGCCTCTACGACCTCGGGTATCTCCTGAAGCGCCGAAATGACCTGGTTGTACATCGAGGCTTTCTCCATCATAATACCGATATATACGCAAAGCTGGTATCCCAACATCCTCGGCTGCACATGGTAGCTGGAGCCGGTGATGACACCATTGTCAAACATCTTCTGTACACGCTGGTGTACCGCTGCACGGCTCACGCCACATTGCTCTGCCACATCCTTGAACGGGATTCGCGCAGACTGGGTAATAATCTTCAGAATCTTGCGATCTAACTCGTCTATTTTTTCCATTTCTATCGTCAAATGATTTTAAATTGTGTGCAAAATTACAATATTTTTTGGACATATGCAAATTTTTTTGTACTTTTGCAGCAAATTTAGTAACAAAATGACACTTGAGGAGTATATTTCGGTTCACACGACGCCGGAGAACGAAGCGTTAGAGTCTATCACGCGCGACACGCACGTCCATATATTGAACCCGCACATGTTGAGCGGGCACGTGCAGGGGCGCGCGCTAAGCATGATCAGTTATATGATTCGCCCGAAGCGGATTTTGGAACTCGGTACATTCACCGGTTACAGCGCGCTCTGTCTGGCGGAAGGATTAGCAGAAGGCGGCAAACTGATTACCATAGAGCATAACGATGAGTTGGAAGATACAATTCGCCGCAATCTGGCGCGCTCGCCGCTCGGCGAACGGATTGAATTAGTGATCGGAGACGCAATAAATATTCTCAACTCTCAATTTTCAATTCTTAGCCCCTCAGGGGCACGATTATTTCTCAATTCTCAATTTGACTTAGTATTCATAGATGCAGACAAGCGGGAATATTGCGCATACATCGATGCCATTTATCCCTTAGTTCCTGTGGGTGGATTTATCTTGGCGGATAATACCCTATGGGACGGACATATCGTGGATCCGGCGTACGACAAAGACAAACAAACTCTAGGACTGAGAGCATTCAACGACAAAATAAAAGAGGACGACCGCTTTGAGCAAGTCATCCTCCCTTTGCGAGACGGATTAACCATCATCCGCAAGATCAAATAAGCGTGTGGATGTAGTCCGCCATTCTTTGCAAGGCTTCAGCTAAGACCTCATGCGAGGTAGCCAGATTGATCCGCACGTAGTTCTCGCCGCCGTACATCTCAGACGGATTGAGAAGGACGTGCGCTTCTTTTGAGAGACGCTCGCAGAAAGTCTGCGAGGACATGCCGAGAGACGATATATTCACCCATCCGAGGTACGTTCCTTCCGTCTCATGGAGTATCAACATCGGCAGGTTCTCGTGCAAGAAATCGCGCAAGAAACAGAAATTGGAATAGATATATTCATTCAGCTCGTCCAGCCATTCTTCCGACTCATTGTAAGCCGCCACTTGCGCCACCAAGCCAAACGGATTCAGTCCGTTCACTTCATGCACTTCGAGGGCATGATTGATCTGTTCGTGCAACTCCGGATTGGGCACAAAAATCGTGGCACAAAGCAATCCGGCGATATTAAACGCCTTGCTGGCAGACATACAGACGCAATACTCGGCGTCGTCATGCGCAAGCGTAGCAAACGGCGTATAAGGATGTCCGGGGAAAGCGAACTCGCAATGGATCTCATCGGAGAGAACGAACAGGTTCTCGCGGCGCATGATAGACGCCAGCCGCTCCAACTCATCCCTGCTCCACACTCGTCCGGTCGGGTTATGAGGATTGCAAAGCAAGAAGACATCCGCTTCTTTGGCTTTCGCAGCCACGTCCTCCCAGTCGATCTCGTACTTGTTGTTCTTCACCACCAGCGGCGAAGGCACCAACGTACAGCCCATATTCTCAATGCAGGCAAAGAAACAATTATACGCCGGCGTGAATGTCAGAATACGCAACGGAGTGCAGCGGGTGGTTTTACGGTCCTGCAGGGCTTTGAAGATCGCCGAAATAGCCGGAACAACCGCGGTCGTGTAAAGCAGATTGTCGCGGTTGATACCGTTCCAACCATGTCTGCGGCTGAACCATGAAGCTACGGCATCATAATTAGCCTGCGGCACGATTGAATAGCCAAACACGCCATGATCCAGACGTCGCTGCATCGCTTCGCGAATCGGCTTTGCCGCTTTGAAATCCATGTCTGCCACCCAGAGCGGCAGCGTTCCTTGGGCTTCCTCGGAATCCCATTTGTAGCAGTCTGAACCGCTACGGTTTACAAATTCAATGCTTCTTCCCATGTGTAGTCTTTTTCTTCGGTATTAGACGGTAAATAACCCATTTCCGCTTTCGCCTTGTCTTGCGGGAACGTGAAATAGGTACAAGTACACTCGCAAAGGAGTTCTCCTTCGGAGGAATAGATCTCGCCTTGCACGAGCGCTATGTTGCGGCGCATTTCCTTGAGGTATGCGCGCAGTTTGATGTAATCTTGGAGCGTGGAGACGGGTTTATGATAGCGCATCTCCATTTTAGCCGTTACGCCGGCTGTTTTCAGTTTATGAAAGACCACCCATCCGCACACTTCGTCCAAGAGGACCGCCTGAATACCGCCATGAAGGGTGTTGATCCAAGATTGGTGGTTTTGGGTGGGACGCCAGATCGAAACGATGTCTTCTCCGTCTTCGAAAAAGCGCATCTGCGTTCCTATCGGATTGGTCGGACAGCAACCGTAACAGTTGTATTCCGGCATAGTGGTCCAAGGGTTAATTATTCGTTTCATCAGGTATTACTATTTATTGTATTTGCATGAATTTCTGTCCGTCACGAATGATCAATCGGTAGTTTCCTATCGGAAGATTATACTCATTTTGTTGCGGCGAGATAGCATTCTCTATCCCCATTCCATTCTCCGGATGACAAGTGAAAACCGGCTCTTCCATCAATGGCTCAGCTGAGATCAAGACCGTGGGAGAGGAGGAAAGATTGTCTGTCCTGACTAATGCAGCGCAAGGTATAAACTCGTTGATTTCATTTACATAAATTTGCTTCATATAATCCGGCCAGAGGATATATGTCTTATTGTCGGATTGCATATAGAAAGCCGTCGTTGCTCCGCTATGATAGACTTTCCACAAGGAAGCTTCGTTGGCAAGAGAGAGGCCATTATAACCAATATAAGTATTGGTTGCCGGATGGTAGATGATTGCCGTTTCAGAAATCTCATCAAAAGTGATGTCATAGACCTGCGATGGATCAGAGATATTTACCGCTGCATTTTCAGTAATTCCGTCAGAAACCGCTCCACTCATCGCTATCATTCGGGTGGTATCCGCATATAGATACAGCCCATCGGAAAGCGTGGTTGCAAATGCTTCTTTATAGGGCATATCATAGGCATATACCGCCCATAATGTGTCCTTCTCCACAGGGTAAAATCTACCGGGAAGGATCCAAGAATCAGGCATAGTAGAGATCTGGTAGAAATGATTTCTCGACCATGCGGCAAATTTCCAGTTTCCTTCATCCGCCATGTCAGGCAATATCACACCTGCTCCGGCTGATTTCTCCGTTAACGTAGCGTACTCGGTATTGCCATTCATCAGCGTAACGGATTTAACTGAAGCGGGTGTGTATTGAATGACATATTTCTCGATGTAGAGCGAGTTGACCGTTCCAACCAAAGAAACGGAAAGTTCATGCACGTCACTTATAGAGGTTTGAAGCAAGGGAAAGGGATGGTAATTGGTATTATCATAAAGCCCCACCCAGTCCTTCAAAGAGCCCTCTATCGTTGCAACGGATGAACCGTTCATGTCCACTGTAATAATACCAGAACCTGCTGATTTATTGGATTTCAGATAGACCTCTATTTGCTCTATCGTCATTCCGCCCATATTGGAGAAAGTGATCGTTGCGGTGTCATTGGCACGCACGGTTCCTTTCTGGTAAGAGCAGGAATACGTCGCTGTCATGGTAGCAGGATAAGTTCCTTCGCCCGAAACGGAGTTTTTGGAATCCACCGTCCACGTCATGACGACCGATAATATGAGCATCAGCAGGTTCATGGGATATTATTGCAGGCAATTATCCAAAGCTTCCGTAATGGCTTTTTTATCCAAATGCTGACCGATGAAGACCAGTTTCTGCATTCTGTCTCCGTATTGGTCATCCCAATCTTTGCGGAGCTGCGGATCGTCCGCCATGAGTTGCATCAACTCCTCTTTAGGCATCGTAGCAAACCACTCTCCCGCTTTACGAAGATTGAATTGACGTCCGGCTTGCTCGAAGAGATAGCACATATCGTACTCTTCAGCAAAATAGCACATACCTTTGCAACGAATGACGTTTTGAGGCCAATGCGCAGAGACGAACTCATCAAACATACCGAGGTCGAAGGGCTTGCGCGCGTAATATACAAAGGTCTCTATGTCATATTCCGCCAGATGGTCATGCTCACCATGCTCGTGATCGTGGTGGTGATGGTGGTGTTCATGCTCCTCATGTTCATGTTCCTCGTGCTCATCATCGTCATCATCGTCGTCGTCATGGTGATGGCGGGCATCTTCTATTTCTTGGATCCAAGTAGCCGAAGTAGCGACCTTGTCGAAGTCGAACAATCCGGTGTTGAGGATCTTCTCAAACGGCACATCGCAGAAGTTTGTTTCAATAATCTCTGCGGTGGGTTGAATGGCGCGAATAATTGCCTTGACGTGCGCCAACTCTTCTTCGCTTACTTCGGAAGCCTTGTTCAAGAGGATAATATTGCAGAACTCAATCTGCTCTGTTACCAGCGCAGCGAGATCTTCTTCCTTGGTGACATAACGCAGTTTATCGCCGTTTTCGAACTCGTCGCGGAGACGAAGAGCGTCCACTACGGAACAGATACAATCGAGCACCGGCATACCATCTTGGGCAAATTGCGGAACCATCTGTGCATAGGAGCAAAGGGTTTGCGCAATCGGTCCCGGTTCGCAAATACCGGAAGCTTCGATGACGATGTAGTCATAAGCTTTTTGAGCCACCAACTCATGCAGTTGGTTGATAAGGTCGGTCTGCAACGTACAGCAGATGCAACCGTTTTGGAGCGCAACGAGCGAATCGTCTTTCTGGCTCACTACTCCGCCCTGCTGAATGAGCGAGGCATCAATATTGACTTCTCCTATATCGTTGACGATGACGGCAAAACGAATGCCTTTGTTGTTCGTCAGAATACGGTTGAGAAGCGTTGTCTTGCCGCTACCGAGGTAACCGGTAAGCAGCAAGACAGGGATTTTATTAATCGTTAACATACGAAACGTAATCTTGATAATATTTATCTACAAACTCAGTTTGTCTATAGCGCTCACACGTCTGGAGCACATAGGAGAGGATCGCTGCTTCGCGATTGGTGGTCGATTCCATGACACGGCGTTGCTGGCGATCTAATGAAGCCGCAAAACGCAGGTATTCCACGCTGGTTTTTGCTACTTCGTCCATGATTGCCAGCGCTTTGTCGTTCTCGCCGAGCATGAAATACATCGAAGCCATCGAAGCAGAAGTGTAGTCATACGAGATATTATATCCCGGAAGTTGCTCCTCCGCGTAATCCAATACCTCCAACGCTTTTTCGCATTGGTTCTCACGCAGAAGTTGCTCCGCTAATTGCGCAAACATCATTCGATGGGTGCGACACATACGCATGAGGTTTTCGTCAATGTAGATTCCGGGGATATTCATGTTTCCATAGCGGAACTTATGCATCATATTCTCGTACATCTTCTCGGAATTGACACGCGGTTGCCCGTCGCGACTGCGAGTCGGCGTAATGCGGTATGCCAATCCGGTGAGTTCCATCCAAGGCTCAAGACCCAGATAGTAGTCATTTCCAACCGTAGCGCAGAAGTACATCGGACGTTGCCATTTATTGGTGGACAGCATTTCCATAATCATCATTTGCGAGCGCGTGTACATCCGTTTCTTTTGGAAGAAGATCTGCTCACCATCCGGTGTCTCCACAAAGAGTTGGTCGGACGGGAGGTAGTTCTCTCCATCGCGAGTCTTGGTTCGCGGATCGTCGGAACGCAGGAAATTGAACGCCTTCTCTACCGAAATCGGCTGTCCGAGACGGTTATCCACACGCGCAATCTCATTCGTGCCGGGCATAAAATCCTTGTATTCCCAAGAGATCGGGAGTGCTTCGGACTCATAGTACGGACGCTTCATTTGCGAGATGTACCAATCGGTTTGGAGGTATGAGAGGTTGCAGACACGTTTGTCTGTTCCTTCGCCTTCGACCTCTTGGTTGTACCAAAGCGGGAAGGTATCGTTATCGCCGTTGGAGAAGAGGATTGCATTGTCCTCGCAGGACTTGAGATAGTTCGCTCCGAAATCGCGGCATGAATAACGCTGCGAACGGTCGTGGTCATCCCAGTTTTGCGAAGCCATTTGAGCCGGAACGAGGAGACAAAGGATGCTTGCACATACCGCCACAACAGCCTTTCCGTTTTCGCTCTTCAAAGCATTGTTGATCCAATCGATGATGGCGAGGACACCCAAACCAATCCAGATACAGAACGCATAGAACGAACCGGCATACGCGTAGTCTCGTTCACGCGGCTGATAAGGCGTCTGGTTGAGGTACATAACGATCGCCAAACCGGTTAAGAAGAAGAGCAAGAAGGTCAGCGTGAAATTCTTCCAACCCGTTGCGTTTCCTTCTTTATCGCGTTTGCCACATTGCCATACAATACCGATGATACCGAGCAAGAGCGGCAGGAAATAATAGACGTTGTGTCCTTTGTTTTCCTTCAGCTCTGTCGGAAGGAGATCCTGGTCGCCATAGAGGGCATTGTCAATAAACGGAATACCGGAGATCCAGTTGCCTTTCGTAATCTCGCCATAGGACTGTAAGTCGTTCTGGCGTCCGGCGAAATTCCACATGAAATAGCGCCAGTACATGAAGTTGACCTGGTAGCGGAAGAAGAAACGGAGGTTTTCTCCGAAGGTCGGACAATAATCCGTTTTCTGCTGTCCGCAGTATTCATAACGAACCCGTTTTCCTTTGACATCCGCCCACTCTTTATATGCCTGGACATGGCTTCCTTGTGAGGAATACATGCGCGGGAAAAGCATACAGAATTGCTTCATATAGGCGTAGTCCGTTTTGTAGCCGGTGATGACATAATGGTCTTTTTCGCCCTCTACTTTAGGAGCCGGAGCATATTGCGCATGTCCTTTTTTCTCCACGGGCACACACATGTTACCTTCTACGCGGAGTTCGACCGGCGCATTGTAGGTCTGGCCGTAGAAAAGCGGACGATCGCCGTATTGCTCACGATTCAAGTAATACTTGAGCGAGAACACATTGTCCGGGGAGTTCTGGTCCATCGGAGTATCTGCCGCAGAGCGGATGACCAACGCTGCGTATGAGCTGTAACCGATCAGAATGACGGTAAGCATCAGCGTAGCGGTATTGAGCCAACGCCAGAGGTTTTTGCCCTGCTCCTTTTCAGCCTCGATGTCCGAGCGTTTCTTGGTATAGAGGATCGCCCATGTGAGAAGTGCTACGGTGAGCACCAGACAGATCCACATACCCGTGTTGAACGGACAGCCGAGGACATTCACGAAGAGGAGTTCGAACCAACCGATTACGGTCGGGAAGCCCGGAATAATACCATACAGAATGACTAGCAAGACCAGACAGGAAGCGAGGAAGGCATAGATAAGTCCCTTCCACGAGAAGTTGTACTTGCGGAAATAATAGACTAATCCGATAGCCGGAATGGTCAGCAAGTTCAGCAAGTGGACTCCGATGGAAAGTCCCATGAGGTATGCGATGGCAATGAGCCAGCGGTCCGAGCCTTCTTCGTCTGCCTGTTCATCCCATTTGAGGATAAGCCAGAAGACGACCGCCGTGAAGAGGGACGAAGAGGCATACACTTCGCCTTCCACCGCCGAGAACCAGAAGGTGTCGGAGAAAGTGTAAGCGAGTGCGCCAACTGCTCCTGCTCCGAGCAAGGCAATGCCTTTCCAGAGTGTGTCCGGCTCGACGAGTTTCTTCGCAAGGGCTGTGATCGTCCAAAAAAGGAACAGGATCGTGAACGCACTTGCGAGCGCCGAAAGGGCATTCACACACATCGCCACATGGGCTGTGTCGGGTGCAAAAAGACTGAAGAAATGCCCCATGAGCATAAAGAAAGGTGCTCCGGGCGGGTGACCAACATCCAGCTTCCAAGCGCTGGAGATGAACTCACCGCAATCCCAGAAAGAAGCGGTGGGTTCCATTGTAAGGAGATACGTTGCCGCTGCGATGGCAAAGACCACCCATCCGCAAAGCGTATTCCACAATTTGAAATGTTTCATTGTTTATTGTTATTAATTAAATGTTGTTTTTATAGTCGAACTAGTGGAACTAGTAGAACTAGTCAAACTAGACAAACTAGTGGAACTAGTAGAACTAGTCAAACTAGGGAAACTAGTCAAAAAAGCCGTATTTAGGCAAAATCGGCGCAAAGGTAGTAAAAAAAGTTGACATGTGCAAACCGAGGGGTGCCCAAAAACATTCATGTTATAGCAAGTTACCCCGATTATGACACACTTATCTCACACTTATCACGCACTTATCACGCACTTATCACGCACTACGCACATTTTTAGACATTTACTGTATATATACATAGTATATATACACTTTTTGAGGGTGTTTTTGGGGATAAAAATGAGAAAAAATTATTTTTTTATAAAAAGTACGCGCGCACTTGCGTATATAAAAAAAATGTTGTAACTTTGCGGGCTTTTTTACGCGGGTTCTCTCTTCGTAAAGCGCTAAAACTCCGTTTTAACGGTAATTACTCAGAGGAACTCCGCTCTCCCCACCGGGCGCACTCCGTTAGCACCCGTCGGGGACCCCAATTAAGGAGAAACAAAAAATAAATACAAACATGATTAACGTTGGAATTATTGGATGCGGCTTCGTAGGCGGAGCCCTGAAAAACTGGTTGGAGAACAACAACCCCGAGTGCAAACTGTTCATCAGCGATCCTTACAAAGGCTACAATGACGATTTGAGTCATGTAGATATCGCTTTTCTGCAGATTCACGTGCCGACCGAAGAAGACGGTACACAGGATCTGACGCTGATGAAAGAACTGATCAAAAACCTGCCAGATGTGCCGGTATTTGTTCGTACCACGATTCTGCCGGGAACGAGTGAGATGCTTTCGCGCGAGACGGGTCACCAAGTTTGCTACATGCCGGAGTTCTTGACCGAGCGCACGTTCATCGAGGACTTCAACAAACAGACCATGGTGTTTACGGGTGCGCAGGAGCTGTTGACAAAGATTTTCGTCGGCAAGAAATTTACCGTAATGACTCCGCTTGAGGCAGAGTTGACCAAATACATGCACAATGTGTTTGGCGCGTACAAAGTGACGTATTTCAATGCCTGCCGCGAGTATTGCGAGCAGATGGGCGCCGATTGGCGCAAAGTGCATACCGGCATTCTGCTGTCCGGCTACATCAACGACACGCACACGTATGTTCCGGGTCCGGACGGCAAGTACGGCTACGGCGGCAAATGCTTCCCGAAAGATGTGAACGCCTTTGCCGAAATGACCAAAGGAACGCCGCTGGGTGTGCTGCTGGAGCATTTGCATGAGCTGAATGTGCATTTCCGCGGGGTGGAAGAGCATATTTAATTGAGAATTGAGAGTTAAGAATTGAGAATTGAGAATTGAGAGTTAAAATGAAGATAGCAATCGCAGGAACAGGATATGTGGGTTTGAGCATCGCTACCCTACTCGCTCAACACCATGAGGTGACCGCCGTTGATATTATCCCGGAAAAAGTGGATATGATCAATCGGCGGCAATCACCGATACAGGATGAGTACATCGAGAAATACTTTCTCAAGGATTTAGAAAGCCGTCAGTTGTCAGATGTCAGCTGTCAGCCATTTTTGAATCTGAGGGCGACGCTGGATGCAGAGGCGGCATACAAGGATGCGGAGTTTGTGGTGATTGCTGCGCCGACGAACTATGACCCGCATCGCAATTATTTTGACACTTCGGCTGTGGAGAACGTGATTGAGACCGTTTTGCGGGTCAATCCGAATGCCGTCATGGTGATCAAATCCACCGTTCCTGTGGGCTATACGGCTTCGGTTCGCGAGAAATACCATAGCGCGAACATCCTTTTTTCGCCGGAGTTCCTGCGCGAGAGCAAAGCATTAGAAGACAATCTCTACCCGAGCCGAATCATTGTCGGTACGGTTTTGAGCGACGAGCAGTTGGTGGAGAAAGCCAAGTTGTTTGCTTCGCTGCTGCAAGAAGGTGCGCTCAAAGAGGAGATAGAAGTGCGTATCATGGGTCTGACGGAAGCGGAAGCGGTCAAGCTGTTTGCCAACACGTATCTGGCGCTCCGCGTGAGCTATTTCAACGAGTTGGACACGTACGCCGAGATGAAAGGGCTGGACACCAAATCGATTATTGACGGCGTATGCCTCGACCCGCGAATCGGCACGCATTACAATAATCCTTCATTCGGTTATGGCGGTTACTGTCTTCCGAAAGACACAAAACAGCTGCTGGCAAACTACCAAGATGTGCCGGAGAACCTGATTGAAGCCATCGTGGAGAGCAACCGGACGAGGAAGGATTTTATTGCCGACCGAGTGCTGGCTATGGCAGGTTATTACGACTACTACCAGCGCGGCGATTTCGATGCCGCCAACGAGCATCCATGTGTCATTGGGGTTTATCGGCTGACGATGAAAGCCAACAGCGACAATTTCCGCCAGAGCAGCATTCAGGGCATTATGAAACGCGTGAAAGCGAAAGGCGCGAAGGTGATTGTCTATGAGCCGACGCTGGAAGACGGAACGACGTTTTTTGGAAGCGAAGTGGTGAATGATTTGGAGAAATTCAAACTTCGCAGCCAAGCCATCATCGCCAATCGGTATGATGCTTGTCTGGACGACGTGAAGGAAAAAGTATATACAAGGGATATTTTCCGGAGGGATTAAACTAATTGAGAGTTGAGAATTGAGAATTGAGAATTGAGAGTTGGCTGAAAAGGTAGAACATATCGGGAAGAAAGAGATAGCGTGGAGCTATATAGGAACGGCTTTTATGATCGGAGCCGGAATTATTCTGTTGCCGTTCATTTTGCATAAAATGCCGCAAGAGACGGTGGGAATCTGGAATATTTTTCAGACCATAACGGCGTTGGTATTGCTTCTGGATTTCGGTTTTCGTCCCACTTTTGCGCGCAACATCAGTTATATTTTTTCGGGTGTGAAGACGCTTCAGAAAGAAGGCGTGGCGCATGTGGACGCGGACGCAGAGGTGGATTACGGTCTGCTGAAAGGTTCGCTGATCGCTATGCGGCGTTTTTACCGATGGATGGCAATCGGTGTGTTTGCCCTGCTGGCAACTGCCGGAACGGCTTATTTCTACTATATTTTGCAGAAATACTCCGGCGACCGGCAAGACGCGATGGTGGCTTGGGTGCTTCTGATTGCGATCAACTGTTACAATCTCTATACGTTTTACTACGATGCGCTGCTGACGGGCAAAGGGTACGTCAAAGAGACCCAGCAAATCAATATGTTCAGCCAAGCCGTGTATATCTGTCTGGCAATCGGACTGATCTACGCAGGTTTCGGATTGACGGCAATCGTGAGTGCGCAGTTGATTGCAACTATCATTCGCCGTGTGGCTACTTACCGTGTATTTTTCACGCCGGAGTTGCGCAACAAACTGGACGGAGCAGAGGCGCAAGATGCCAATAATGTACTTCGAGCGATCACTCCCAACGCGATTAAGATCGGTCTGACGCAATTGGGTGCGTTCCTGATCAGCCGCTCTGCCATCTTGATCGGTTCCGCTTATCTGACCTTGGACGAGATCGCCTGCTACGGTATTACGATGCAGGTGATGGATGTGTTGGCGCGATGTGCGCAGGTGATGTATATTGCCTACACGCCGCGGTTGGCGCAATGCCGCGCAGCCAATGATTTGCACCAGCTGAAACTCTATTACACATGGTGCGTGCTGGCGTACGTAGGTATTTTCGCAGTCGGCGGAATCGTGTGGATTTTCTTGGGCGATTGGGCGCTTCGGCTGATTGGCAGCCAGACATTCTTCGTGCCAACGAACCTGCTGATTTTGGCTTTGGTGATCGGTTTTCTGGAGCATAACCACGCTCTGGCAGCCGGATTTATCATGGCGGACAATAAGATTCCTTTCTTTATTCCGAGTCTGGTGAGCGGAGCTGCTACGATTGTATTGCTGTGGATTTTCCTCGGTCCGATGCATTTGGGAATTATCGGCATGATTTTAGCGCCCGGCGTAGCGCAGCTGGCCTACCAGAACTGGAAATGGCCGAGTGTCGTGATCAAAGAACTGAAAGACGCATAAGGTGGACGGACTATTGACAGATATTATCCTTTTCGGCAGTTTTATACTGGAAGTAATCCTGCTGACCATGGCAGAAAAAAAGCTATGGGGCACTTGGTACACGCCTCTGAACTGCCTGGTTCTACCCTTCTGCGCGGTATTGCTGATTGTGCTAACTATGCCATCTTCGCTGGGATTCGTCCATTTCTACGCCCCCAGTCTGCTGATTTGGATGGGTGGAATGTTGGTTATGGCGATTCCGAGTTGGGCATTAGCCATGGGCTATCGGAAAAATCACTCCGAGCCGCAGATAGCTGCTTCTACGCCGAAGAATGAGAATCTCTTTTATGTCTTCTGCGCACTATTGATCATTCCGTTTCTATTCCGGGTACGAGGATTGATGGGGTCATCGCTCAATATGATCGGTAGCGACGAGTTCGGAGAAGAGTTTGCGGTATATGGTTTCTTTGGACATTTGCTGATTTTGCTGTTAGGATGCAGTATTGTTTTGTTCAGTAGTATTCGCAAGGGAAATCGGATTATACCTATTCTGCTGATTTTGGCAATCACCTTGATCGCCTTTTTGAACCAAGTGAAGAGTTGGGTGATGATTCCTTTGATGGCAGGTATGATCTTATGTCTGCTGACCGAAAAAATGCATCTGTCCGTCAAGGTGGTGTCCATCATAGCCGTCAGCGGAATCGTGCTGTTTATGGGCAGCTATTTCGTTATGTTTATCGTCGGAAACGGAGCAGAATACAACGAGCACATGGGCAAATATGTGCTGGAACACATGTATCATTATGTCGCCAGCGGTATTTTAGGAATGAGCGAAGATGTGCGGATGGGAATCTTGGAGCAAGCTAACCCGGATGTGCTGTTTGCCCCGTTTATCAATGCGGTACACGCCATCACCGGCGATCCGTACGTGTCTGCCATCAATCCCCATTACCTGGAGATTAGCACCAATAACAACCTGCAGGACAATGTCCGCACGTTTTTCGGAACTATATATGTTAACAGCGTCGGCGGGTTCTGGATTCTTGTAGTAACAATTATCAGTTCGATGGTTTATTTGGTGCGGATATGGGCTATTCAGTCGCAATCGATTTATATACTGGCAATGGATGCTTGGTTCTGCGCCTTGCTGGCTATGGGCTGGTTCGAATACTATTTCTTCCATGTGACGACTTTCGAGGTGCCGGTCTTTTTGATTCTGTTATACGCCGTCAGCCATGTTTCAGTACATAGAAAGGAGGCGGTATGCTGAGCATCATTATTCTGAATTACAACGGCTGGCAGGACACGATTGCGTGTCTGGAGTCGCTGCGCAAACAAAGTTATACGGATTTCCGCGTCGTTGTTGCGGACAATGGTTCGTCGGACGGCTCCGTGGCGCGTATATCCGAATGGGCAAAAGAAGAACACATCGAGGCGCATTGGCTGCACATACTGGCTTTTGATCAGAACTACGGTTTCGCCAAAGGGAATAACAAAGCCATCGAAGCCATCAGAGAGCTTCCGAGCGAATATTATCTGTGTCTCAATAACGACACGGAAATGGAGCCGGATTGTTTGCAGCAGTTGGTTGAATACATGGAGCGCCATCCGGAGGTAACGGCTGTGACGCCGGGCATTCGTCTGTATGATCAACCGGAACGGATGTGGAACGCCGGAGGTAAGTTGGTTTTCGGCGGCAGACGGTATTACTATGCCGAGCAACCGGCTTCGCTCCTGGACGGAAAAGAGGAATTGGCTATCACTTTTATCACCGGCTGCGCGTTGCTGTTCCGCAAAGAACTGATAGCCGAACGACCGCTGTTCACCGAGCGTTTCTTCTTCGGAGAAGAGGATTTTGAATTCTCGCTTAGGATGCAAAAAGAAGGACGTCGGCTGGTATGCCTTCCGACGGCTGTTTTATATCACAAAGTGGGTGGATCGCAGACACAAGTGGTGTCGTACAACAAGCTCTTTATCCACCAGCTCAACCGTATCATCAATCTGCGGAGCGCCTATTCGAAGCCGAAATACGTTCTGTGGATGATACTATATGTGCCGTATATCTATTGCCGTTTCTTAGGCGGAATGAGTATGCGCGAGCGCAACCGCTTCATGCGCCTGCTGCTGCGCGAGGCACGCATCAACGACGGCGTCAGCAAAGAGTTATTTGATATATATATATCCTATCCGTTTCATGCTCAATAAGTTATACATATTATTGCGGTCCATTTACGGTTATATTCTCAAATGGGGATATGACTTAGGATTACTGTCCATTCCTTCGTTGGGCGAAAAGGATCAAGCGGATGTGGTGGTTTCCCTCACCAGCTACGGTCGGAGGGTGAAAGAAGGAATCGTTTGCTACAGTATCTACTCTATCCTGCGGCAGACGCTTCAGCCCAAACGAATCATTCTTTGGCTGGCAGAGGACGAATGGACAGAGGAGACGCTGCCCAAGAAAGTAGCGAAACTGAAGCAATACGGCGTGGAGATCCGTTTCTGCGAGAATATGCGGTCGTACAAAAAACTGCTTCCTACTCTGCAACTCCTGCCGGACGAAGATATAATTACCATGGATGACGATGTCCTCTATCCGGCATTTTTGGTTCAACAGCTCTATTCGGAACATCTGGCGCACCCGAAAGATATTATTGCCGGTATTGCGGCTGCTCCGCTACCCAATAAACCATACAATCTATGGCAAAACGCCCCCGGAGGAACAGAAGGGCTGTCGCTCTTTCCTACCGGTGTCGGAGGAATTTATTATCCGGCACATAGCCTGAAAAAAGAGATGATGGATTACGCGATTGCCAAACACTATGCGCCTTTTGCGGACGATGTATGGTTCTGGGCGGCAGGTATGATTCAGAATACAATAAAACGCAGAACCGAGAGAACATACAACTGTGTTTCGTTCGATTCTATATACCAATATTTCCACAGCGGAAGCGCTTTGCAGCACAGCAATGTCAAAGGAAGCGGGTCGCTGACGAACGACGAGCAGATCGCCGCCACAATGCAATATATTAAGGAGAACTATGGAACTCGTTAGCATCATAATGCCCGCATACAACTGCGATCGGTTCATTCGGGAAGCGATCGACAGCATGCTTGCACAGACCTATACGGCTTGGGAGTTGCTTATTGTGGACGATTGCTCTACGGACAACACGGCAGCTATCATTGCGTCTTACCAAGACGAGCGGATCCATTATATGCGTAATGAGCGGAACTCGGGAGCCGCTCTCTCCCGCAACAAAGCATTGCGCGAGGCAAAAGGAAAATACATCGCTTTTCTGGACGCAGACGATAGTTGGATGCCGGAGAAACTGGAGAAACAGGTTGCCTTCATGGAGCAAAACGGCTATGCCTTTACTTATACCGCCTTCCACCGAACTGACAAACCACTCCATATCTCAGGACCAAGACATATTACAAAAATGGGTATGTACGCTTTTTGTTGGCCTGCTTGTCCGACGGTGATGTACAACCGGGCGAAAATAGGTCTCATCCAGATCACCGACCTACGGAAAAACAACGACTACGCCATGTGGCTGCATGTAATCCAAAAGGCGGATTGCTATCTGTTAGACGAAGATTTGTTCGCATACAATAAACACAACGGCTCTGTGAGCGACGCCTCTATTGCGGTATTGCTATCCTGGCATTACCGCTTGTGGCGGCAAGAAATGCAATGCAATCCGTTTGCGGCTTGTTTTTACACATGCCTTAATGCTGTTTTCGGAGCCTACAAGAAAGTACGATATGTATCCAAAATATCAAATATATAAACATGCCTGGGTGTATAAATGCGCGCCCCATACGGAAGAAGCGTTAACACCGTCCGATGCACAAGAACTATTGCGCAAAGGCGGTTGGTTTGTCCGGAACACGTATGGGTTTGACTGTGCGGAGCAAACCTCGTTTTGGTATGTTATCAAAGATACATTCGGAGAGCTGAAGGAACTGAGCACAAACACGCGCAACCAAGTCAGACACGGTCTGAACAACTACTCCATTCGCCGCATTTCGGCAGAAGAATTATTAGCGCAAGGGTATGCTGTTTACTGCGCAGCGACACATGCCTATAAAATAGCCACCCAAACACCGACAATAGAGGTGTTTGAAAACCGTATTCGTCATGCAAGTGCAGATACGGAATACTGGGGGGCGTTTAATCCCAACAATGAGCTGGCTGCTTTTGCTATAAATGAGGCAGGGGAAGATTATTGCAGCTACCAAACACTCAAAGCCCACCCCGCTGACCTGAAGAAATATGTTTATTACGCACTCATTTATGAGATGAACCGGTATTATTTGCAAGAAAGAAAACTAAAATACGTATTGGATGGCGCAAGAAGCATTACCGAGCACTCGAATATACAACCATTTTTGGAAAATAAATTTCATTTCCGAAAAGCCTATTGCCATTTGCGGATACATTACACTTGGTGGCTGAAATGGATCATCACATGCTTGTATCCACTGCGCAAATTCATTCCCAACCGCCAAATACAATCACTGTTGGCAATGCACGGAATGCAGAGTTAATATGAAAATACTGAAATATATATTTGACAGAACGGTTGCATTCTTCGGGCTCTTGTTCTTGTCGCCGGTGTTGCTGGTTGTAGCAATACTAATCAAAGTGTACATGCCCGGACCGGTGTTCTTTGTGCAGAAGCGCGTGGGCAAAGACGGCAAACTCTTTGCCTGCCATAAGTTCCGCTCCATGAGCGTAGGGCATAACGGCAGCAGCGTCAGTGTAGCCGGAGAAAGTCGTATAACGCCGCTGGGAGCCAAACTGCGCAGATACAAACTGGACGAACTGCCGGAGTTATGGGACGTGCTGATCGGTAACATGTCTTTTGTAGGTCCCAGACCGGATGTGCCGGGGTATGCAGACCAGTTACAAGGCGAGGATCGAATCATTTTATCTCTGCGCCCGGGTATCACCGGACCCGCTACACTCAAGTACCGGAACGAAGAAGAATTGCTGGCAACGGTGGAAGATCCTATTAAATATAATGACGAGGTGATTTACCCCGATAAGGTGCGAATTAACCGCTATTATGCGGAACACTACTCCTTCGCTGACGATATGCGCATGATTTTTTGTACTGTCCTCGGCAAGAAAATGACATACAACAACGAAATAATTTAACTTTATGGCGAAACGTATATACCTTTGTCTGGCTCACATGAGCGGGCAAGAACAGCAATTTATTCAAGAGGCTTTTGACACCAACTGGGTCGTGCCTCTGGGACCGAACGTCAACGGCTTTGAGGAAGACTTGAAGCATTTTGTAGGAGAGAACAAAGAAGTGGTTGCACTGTCTTCCGGCACGGCGGCAATCCATCTGGCATTGATCGCTTGCGGCGTACAAGCAGGCGACGAAGTGATCTGCCAATCTTTCACATTCTGCGCGTCTGCCAACCCCGTTACCTATGTAGGCGCAACGCCTGTATTCATTGACTCGGAACCTGACTCATGGAATATGGACCCTGCCCTGCTGGAGCAAGCGATCATAGACCGCAAAGCCCAAACAGGCAAGTACCCAAAAGCCATTATTCCGGTGGCGCTATACGGCATGCCGTACAATATCGAAGCCATTATGGCGATAGCGGACAAATACGGTATTCCGGTAATCGAAGACGCGGCAGAAGGAATGGGCAGCCGCTGGAAAGGGCGTGTCCTCGGTACGTTCGGAGAATACGGCGTGCTCTCTTTCAACGGAAACAAGATGATCACCACTTCCGGCGGCGGTGCGCTGATTTGCAAAGACCAAGCGGCGAAAGATAAAATAATGTGGTACGCGACGCAGGCGCGCGAGGCGTACCCGTATTACCAACACGAAGCCATCGGTTATAACTACCGTCTGTCGAATATCTGTGCAGGTATCGGACGGGGTCAGATGGCCGTTCTGAACGACCACTTGGCGCACCATAGGCACATCGCACAACTGTACCGAGAAGCGTTTGCTTCTGTCGAAGGCATCACTTTCCACGACGCACCTTCGGCGGAGTACGACGCCAACTACTGGCTCTGCACTATTCTGCTGGACGAGAACCTGCGCGTCAAGAATGAAGAAGCGGCTTATGCCGAGGCGGTACAAGGAGCCGTAGGAGGCGCAGCAGGCGTGGTGCATGCCGGAGGAAGCGTTCATACGGACTGCGAACCGAACCGCAATGTAGAGGCAATGCGAATCTGTCTGGACCAAGCAGGCATAGAGAGCCGTCCTCTATGGAAACCGATGCACAAGCAACCGGTCTTCCGAAATGCACCGGCATATACCAACGGCGTCTCGGAAGCCATGTTCAAGCGGGGGCTTTGCCTGCCGAGCGGTCCCATGGTGACCGACGAAGAAGCGCAATACATCATTGAAAACATTAAAAAAGCTATTCTATAATTCAATGGAAAGAGAATTTATACTAATCAACATCATCGGTTTTGATAAACCGGGTGTGACCTCGGCGGTGACAGAAGTGCTGGGCAAGTACGGCGCTTTTGTGCAGGACATCGGACAATCGAACCTCCACCACCAGCTCAACCTCAGTATCCTCATCCGTGTGGATAATCCTTCCACCTCCGGCGACATGATCAAAGAGGTGCTTTTCTGCTGCTCCAAACTAGAGATGATCGTCCGCTTCACGCCGCTGAGCGAAGAGGAGTATTCGGCTTGGGTGGGACGGCAGGAGCAGGACCGCTATGTAGTGACCATGCTGGCGCGCGAGATCAATGCGCGGCATATAGCTCGTGTAACTGCTTTGCTGGCGGATCGCCAACTGAATATCGACAATATCCTGCGTCTGAGCGAACGGCCGAGCATTGATGTGCCGGTGGAGAAACGCCATTCGTGTATCGAGTTCTCCCTTCGCGGCAACCTACCCGACCGCGAGTCGCTGCAGCGCGAACTGATGGAGGTATCCAAAGAAGAAGGGATCGACATCTCCTTCCAGAGGGACGATATGTTCCGCCGCAACAGACGCTTGATCTGCGTTGATATGGACTCCACGTTTATCCAGACGGAGGTCATTGATGAGTTGGCAGAACGTGCCGGCGTAGGCGAACAAGTGAAAGCCATCACCCTCTCGGCTATGCGGGGCGAGATTGATTTCAAGGAAAGTTTCACGCGCCGCGTTGCGCTGCTCAAAGGGCTGGACGTCTCCGCAAAACAGGATATCATTGACCACCTGCCGATCACCGAAGGAGCCGACCGCCTCTTCAGCATCCTCAAACGCTGCGGATTCAAGATCGCTATCCTCTCCGGCGGATTTACCTTTGTAGGCAAATACCTGCAGGAGCGTTTCGGTGTGGATTACGTCTATGCCAACGAACTGGAGGAGCAGGACGGCAAGTTCACCGGTCGTTACATAGGCGATGTGGTGGATGCACGCCGCAAAGCGGAGTTGCTGGAGCTGATTGCGCAAGTAGAGCATATCGACCGCGCGCAAGTGATTGCCGTGGGAGACGGTGCCAACGATCTGCAGATGTTGGGCAAAGCCGGTCTCGGTATTGCTTTCCATGCCAAACCGAAAGTGAAAGAGAGTGCCAGCCAGGCAATCTCTACCGTTGGTCTGGACGGAATACTGTATTTCCTGGGCTTCAAAGATTCGTTCCTGAGAGAACATTCTGAAAACTGAATACTGAAAACTGAATACTAATAAATATATGGAAAGAAGAGTAAGAGTTCGTTTTGCGCCCTCACCAACCGGCGCATTACACATCGGCGGTGTTCGTACCGCTTTGTACAATTATCTGTTTGCCCGCCAGCACGGCGGCGACATGTTGCTGCGTATCGAAGATACGGATAGCACACGTTTCGTGCCGGGCGCAGAGGAGTATATTCTGGAAGCCCTCGATTGGCTGGGCATCGGTATTGATGAAGGTCTGCGCCTGAAGAAAGGCACGAAAGAGATCGAGGCAGTGGGTGAGCATGGACCGTACCGTCAGTCCGAGCGACGCGAGATCTACCATCAGTATGTGAAGCAACTGCTGGATTCCGGGCATGCCTATATCGCTTTTGACACACCGGAGGAACTGGATGCCAAGCGCGCGGAGATACCTAATTTCCAATACGATGCACGCACACGCATGCAGATGCGTAACTCGCTGACCATGAGCGCAGATGAAGTGCAAGCGCTGCTAGACAAAGGCGAGAAATACGTAGTCCGCTTCAAGGTCGAGCCGGACGAGGACGTGCATGTGCATGACCTGATCCGCGGCGAAGTGGTCATCAACAGCAATATTTTGGACGACAAAGTGCTTTATAAATCGGCAGACGACCTGCCCACTTACCATCTGGCGAACATCGTGGACGACCATCTGATGGAGATCAGCCATGTCATCCGCGGCGAAGAATGGCTGCCTTCTGCCCCACTCCATGTACTGCTTTATCGCGCGTTCGGTTGGGAAGATACCATGCCGCAATTTGCTCACCTGCCCTTGCTGCTCAAGCCGGACGGAAACGGTAAACTCTCCAAACGCGACGGCGACCGTCTCGGTTTCCCGGTCTTCCCGCTCGAATTCCACAACCAAAAGGACGGCACCGTCTCTTCCGGTTACCGCGAGAGCGGATACTTGCCCGAAGCGGTGATCAATTTCTTGGCGCTCCTCGGCTGGCACGGTTCCGGCGATCAAGAGATGTACACCATGGACGAACTGATCAAGGATTTCAGTCTCGACCGCGTGTCCAAGTCCGGCGCCAAGTTCGACTACGAGAAGGGAAAATGGTTCAACCATCAATACCTCCAGCTCCGCTCTAATGAAGAAATCGCAGAGATGTTTATGCCGGTTTTGAAAGAGCACCTCGATGAATCTACATATCGAAATATTGATAAATCGATGGTAGCCAAAGTGATCGGCTTGACCAAAGACCGCGTGAACTTCGTGCCGGAGCTCTGGGAGCAAGTCAATTTCTTCTTCGTTGCTCCGACCGAGTACGACGAGAAATCGCTTAAGAAGCGCTGGAAAGAGGACTCGCCGAAGCACATGCAGGAGCTGCTCACTATTTTAGAGGGCGTGAGCGAGGAGAATTGGTATGAGGGTCACGATGAAATTGACGCAGAGGGAAACACGGTATCTCGTCGGTATCTCGACGGTGTCGTCATGCCATGGATTGCGGAGAAGGAATACGGTGTTGGTATCGTCATGAATGCGTTCCGTATCTGTCTCGTAGGCGCCGCGCGCGGTCCGCATATCTGGAATATCACCGATGTGCTCGGCAAGGAAGAAACCCTCCGCCGTGTCCGCACTGCTTTGAATAAAATAGGATAACAAACTATGACTCCGCGCGAGGCATTAAAGACATATTTCGGATTCGATGATTTCCGTCCGTTGCAGGCGGAGATCGTTGAGTCCGTGCTGGCGGGACACGACACGCTGGCACTCATGCCAACCGGCGGAGGAAAGAGCCTCTGTTTTCAGGTACCTACCCTCGTCATGGCGAATGAGAATCCAGACAAACGTCTCTGCCTTGTTATCACGCCGCTTATAGCGCTGATGAAAGACCAAGTGGAGAACTTGCAGAAAAAAGGTATTCATGCGGCGGCGGTCTATACCGGCATGAGTTGGGACAAACAGCGCGTCGCGCTGGATAACTGTCTCTACGGACCGTACCATTTCCTCTATTGTTCGCCGGAGCGGCTGGAGAGCGAGGAGTTCCGCAAGCGTCTGGCGCAACTGCCGATCGGGCTGATCGCGGTGGACGAAGCGCATTGTATCTCGCAGTGGGGATATGATTTCCGTCCGTCGTATCTCAATATAGCGGCGATCCGCGAACTACTGCCGGACGTGCCGGTCTTGGCGCTCACGGCTACGGCGACGCCGGAGACGATCGACGATATACAAGACAAGCTTGAATTTCAAGAGAAGCATGTCCTCCGCAAGTCTTTCCACCGCGAGAACTTGCAGTATATCGTTCGCCGGACGGACAATAAAGCCGCCCAAGTGGCGCATATCCTTTCCCGCGTACCGGGTAGCGCAATCGTCTATGTCCGTAACCGCAAAAGGGCGCAAGAACTATCCGAATGGCTCAACTCTCAATCCACGACACTCAATTCGCAGTACTATCATGCCGGTTTAACTACCCAAGAGCGCAACGAGCGGCAGGAGGCATGGAAGAGCGGGCAGACGCGTATCATCGTGGCTACCAACGCATTCGGCATGGGAATCGACAAACCCGATGTGCGGGTAGTCATCCATGTGGATTTGCCCAATACATTGGAGAGTTATTACCAGGAAGCAGGGCGCGCCGGACGAGACGGTCAGACCGCTTATGCCGTACTGCTCTTCAACGAACAGGAGGACAAAGCGAAGACCAAGAAACGCATCGTGGACACTTATCCACCGAAGGAGTTTGTGGAGCAAGTCTATCACAAGACCATGGATTTTCTGCAAATAGGCGCCGGTAGCGGTTTGGGACATCGCTTTGCGCTGCACATGGACCAGCTTTGCCACGTCATGAAACTGCCGGTCATCCAAACCTACTCCGCCCTGCATATCCTGACCCAAGCGGGGTATATTCATTTCGAGGAGGAGTACGAGACCCAACCGCGTGTGCAGATCCGCGTGCCGCGGCATGAGTTGGGAGCCTATAACCTTTCTACGGAGCAAGCGCAGCTATTAGACCAGCTCATGCGCCAATATTCGGGTATCTATACCGACCTGCAATACGTCCGCGAAGCGGACAATAAAGCGACCCACCAGATTTTGGTCTCTCTGGCGCAGCGGGGAATTATCACGTATATCCCTCGCTCGGTAGGCTCCAGCCTCGTCATGACAAACGAGCGAGAAGCAGAAATCTACCTCTCGCCCGCTATCTTCGAAGAGCGCCAAGCGCGTTATGTCTCTAAACTGAATGCTATGCTGGAGTACGCCGAGCAGGACCAATTCTGCCGTGAGCAAGTCTTACTTGCCTATTTCGGTGAGACCGGCGCTGTCGCCTGCGGTCATTGCGACGTCTGCCGCACTCTCTCCCACCGTGTCATTGCGGAGTGAGTCACCTTCGTCCAGCAATTCCTGCATTTCTCTCAATTCATCCTCGCTGAAGGATTTACGATCGTTGACACCCATCAGCGGACCGAAAAAGACTTTCAGCAAAGCCCGTCCGATCACTTTTCGGAAACTGAATTTCGGATTCTTGGCATCGCCACTCACCGGCACGTCAAGGATAATCATGTCCTGCGCAGAAGTGAGTATCTTAAAGCCCATGCGCACAGGGATATTCTTGTACGGCGCCTTGGTGAACCGCTCTTTTTTGCCCACGTTGGGATGATCAATAACGATCTTGTTGGAGCCGTTCATCTTACCTCCCAACACATTGATCCGACTGTCCAGACTCAGGTCTCCGCCGTTGAGCGGATAGCCCGTGTAATTGCGGCATAGCGCGTCGAAATCCGACAGTTGAACCCCTTTGAGTTTCATGTCCAGACGCGTGTCTTGGTTCGCTACGTCCAATCCTCCGACAAAGTCTGCATTCAGCTGCGCGTCGGATGTCAACGTCGCTTTCACCTTCACCGCATTGCGTCCGTTGGTAGCGATATTATAACCCTCCACCTGCAGCGACTTGATAGCATACTCCCAATCGTTTTTCATCGAGTAGTCGTGGTAAGCGAGGTCATGTCCGGTGATCTTCACTTTCTTCGCCATCCATACCAGCGGCTTGGAAGCCGGTTGGTTATTGGAGGGCTTTTGAACCGCCACGCTGTCCGGTTCCTGACTCTCGTCCTCTTTGGATTTCATCAGACGCGAGAGCGTGTTCCAATTCTCGTGCACCTCGTAATTGCCGGTGACGCCGGTGATAAAGAGCGAATCGAGAATAAAAGTGTTGGTGTTCAGGTCTCCGCGGTCAATGACGACTCGCAGTTCATCCATCGCAGCGATCTCATCGTCGTGGGTGTCGCGGATACTAAGTCCCGCCATCGAGAGACCGCCTTTCATCTGGATATTGGAGATGTTATCCAGACTGCCGTCCACATGGATAGAGCCGTTTAGTTTGGCGCCCAAACCGCTGATATTGAGGTAGTCCTGCACCAGTGGCAAGACGACATCGGTGTGCACGTCATATAGTTTGACATTCACCGCGTAGCGGTTCGCCTGCATCTTGTATCCGGCAACGATACCCACTCTACCGCCTGTCGGCAGACCGAACTCCAATCCGGCGTTGGTCTGGGTATTGTCGAAATAGAGACCGGGCACGCGTAGCGAGAGGTCCTCTATCTTCCATTGCTTGTTGGAAATCACATCGCGGTAACGCACATTGCTGTTGTTTATCCGGATGTCGTCCAGAAACACTTTCCATCCGCTCGATGTGGTATCCTTGGGTTGCTCAATGGAGTCGTTTTTGGAGAAACGCTCAATGATATCCGAAAAATTGAGTTTGTCGCGGGTCTTCAGTATCTGACCGTCGAAGCCGTTCAGGTGGATAGCGCGTATCTTCACGCGTTTGGCAATCAACTGCGGCCAAGCGATCTGCACATAGAGCCGGTCGAAGGAGAGGAAATCGGTCTCGCCGTTCGCTTCCTTGCATTGAAAACCCTCGATCGTGACGCCGCCCCAGAAGGGATTGATGATCACTTGGTCTGCGTGTAACTGCCGACCCACTATGTCCTCGCCGCGCGTATTCACGATATGCTTTGCCACGGGCGAAAGGGCAAGTATCAATGCAAAGAGGAGCACTATTACTAGCGCTCCCCATCCACATATCTTCAAGAATTTTTTCATGAATTACTCCATTATTCTGCGGATAATGTGACGCGGCGGAAATCAAGGATTGTCACGCCTTTTGCTTTGAGTACATCTTTCACGAGCTCTTTGCTCTCGCTCATGATGTACGCTTGCTCAACGAGGGTGTTCTCTTTCAAGAACTTACCCAGACGACCTTGAGCGATCATCTCGATCTTCTTAGCCTGGTTAGCGAGGTTAGCCTCTGCTTCCTCAGCCACAGTCTTCTTGATCTCGCGAGCCTGCTGTGCCTGCTCAGCGGTGATCCAGCCCTTGGTCTGGTTCGAATCAATGTGCTCGTCCGTGTCCACGTGAGCAGGATTGATACCGGCTTTGCGGAGTGCGTTCTCAACGGCTTTGTTGATCTCGTCCTGTTTGGTTTTTTCGATAGCTACGGAGAGCTCATGCTGCTTTATCTCTTCAGCTACGTGGTCTGCATCCAGCGCGATCGGGCTCATAGCGGCAACCTGCATGGAGATGCCGTGAACGGTCTCGTGGTCTGCGCCCTCAGCAGCTGCAACGAGCGAGCTGAGTTTGTTGCCGAGGTGGTTGTATGCATCTACTACCGGAGCCTCAAGGCAAGCGTAGTCAGCGAGTTCCATCTTCTCTCCGGTAACGCCGGAGCGCTCGGTTATGATCTCTGCTACGGTGAAATTGCCGACCTTGAGAGCAGCCAGTTCCTCTTTCGTCCGGATCTTGTTGTCCAGCGCAGCGTCGAGGATCAGTTTTACCATGCCCACGAAGTCCTCGTTTTTAGCCACGAAGTCGGTTTCGCATTTTACGCCAACGATAGCGCCGAAATTGCCTTTCACTTTCGCGAGTACGCAACCTTCGGAAGCCTCACGGTCGCTACGTTTTGCAGCGATAGCTTGTCCACGTTTGCGCAGCAAGTCTTTCGCTACTTCGAAATCGCCGTTTGCCTCTTCCAAGGCTTTCTTTACGTCCATCATACCGGCACCGGTGATGTCGCGTAATTTCTTGATATCAGCTAATGTTACTGCCATAATCAATTCTCAATTATCAATTATCAATTCTCAATTACTCTGCGTCCTCTGCGGGTTTCTCCTCAGCGGGTTTCTCTGCTTTCGGAGCTGCTTTGCGGATGCGTTGACGGCGCTCTTTAGGTGCCGGAGCCTCTGCGTTAGCCTGCTCTTCAGCTGCGCTCTCGTCTGCTTTCTCTACCTTACGCTCCTCGAGACCCTCTTTGATTGCCTCGCATACTGCGCCGAGAATAACGTCGATAGCTTTGGTTGCATCGTCGTTAGCAGGAATAACGAAATCGATGTTGTTCGGGTTCGAGTTGGTATCTACAATGCCGAATACAGGGATTCCGAGGCGGTTAGCCTCTGCTACAGCAATGTGCTCTTTCATTACATCGACTACAAACACAGCGCTCGGAAGGCGAGTCATGTCTGCGATAGAACCGAGGTTCTTCTCCAATTTCTCGCGTTGGCGGGTGATTTGCAGTTTCTCGCGTTTGGAAACGTTTTCCAGCGTGCCATCGGTCATCATTTTGTCGATCTGACCCATTTTCTTAACTGCCTTGCGGATAGTCGGGAAGTTGGTCAGCATACCACCTGCCCAACGCTCGGTGATGTACGGCATACCTACCTCTTGAGCACGAGCGGCTACTACCTCTTGTGCTTGTTTCTTGGTGCCGACAAACAGCACTTTGCGACCGCTGCGGGCGAGGTTTTTCAAGGCCTCTGCTGCTTCTTCTACTTTAATGACGGTCTTGTTCAGGTCGATGATGTGAATTCCGTTGCGCTCCATGTAGATGTACGGAGCCATTGCCGGATTCCATTTGCGCTTGAGGTGGCCGAAGTGTGCGCCTGCCTCGAGAAGTTGATCAAAATTTGTTCTCACAATTTTTAATGTTTAATGATTAATGAATAATAAAATATTATTTCTCCGTTCTTTCGGGTCTGTCTTTCACGCGTAAACCTTATATATTATTACGCGCACGCACGCAGGCGTTGGACAACCCAAAACAATCGTGTGGTAATCCCGTAGGAGTCCACACGATTTGGAGTTGTGCGATTAACGCTTACTGAACTGGAAGTGCTTACGTGCCTTCGGCTGACCCGGTTTCTTACGCTCAACCTCACGAGCGTCACGAGTCATGAAGCCTTCTGCCTTCAGAGCGGTCTTGTCTTCCGGATTGATCTTCACCAGAGCGCGGGCGATAGCCAGACGAAGAGCCTCTGCCTGACCTTTGAAACCACCGCCGTCAAGGGTTACCTTGATATCGTATTTCTCTGCCACACCGAGTTTGTTCAGCGGCTGGAGAACGATATAGCGCAGAATAGAAGACGGGAAATAAGTCTCGATGTCGCGGCCGTTGATCACGATCTTGCCGCTTCCTTCGTTTACGTAAACGCGGGCTACTGCCTCTTTACGACGTCCTAATGCATTAACTGTTTCCATTTGCTTCTATTATTTGAGGGTGTTGATATCAATTACTTTGGGTTGCTGTGCCTGCATGTTGTGCTCCGGACCTTCGAAGATATAGAGGTTCGTGATCTGACGAGCACCGAGACGGTTCTTCGGCAGCATGCCTTTTACTACGCGGCGAACGAGTTTGTCTGCGCCTTTGGCAAGAAGGTCTGCCGGAGTGAACTCACGCTGTCCGCCCGGGAAACCGGTGTAGCGTACATATACGCGGTCGTTCCATTTGTTACCGGTCAGCTGTACTTTGTCGGCATTGATAATAATTACATTGTCGCCACAGTCCACGTTCGGAGTGTAGCTCGGTTTGTACTTTCCGCGGAGCAGTTTTGCTACCTTGGAAGCCATACGGCCCAGAATCTGGCCCTCAGCGTCGATAACCACCCACTCTTTCTTAGCGGTAGCTTTGTTCACCGACACTGTTTTGTACGAATTGTGTTCCATTAATTTTGTTTGTTTTGGACCGAACCGACAGACATCTATTAAGCGTTGCCGCACTGCCCGATTCGGCGATTAATAAATATGTTTATATGCGCCTTTCCGCCCGTGCGCAATACACGTTCACGCGAAAAAGCCTGCAAAATTACTACTTTTTTTTGACATGACCAAATTTTTCAGCAAGAAAATTCAAAAAAAGTGCATTTAGCCTTCAGTTGGACAGTACACGCAAGGATTTTTCGTAAAAAAAGCGTTTAAATCACAAAATAATTTGCGTATGTGCAATATTTGTAGTAAATTTGCAGGCGATTTAGAACACGGTTTAATACACGAAATACACAGGACATGACGGACGAACGGTATTTACGGCTTCTGAGTGAGAAATTTCCTAACGCACAAAGCGTAATCACGGAGTTAATCAACCTGCGCGCAATCCTCTCTCTGCCCAAAGGGACAGAGCATTTTGTGAGTGACCTGCACGGCGAGTCAATGGCTTTCATTCACATGATCAAAAACGCTTCGGGCGTGGTACGCAAGAAAGTAGATGAGGTCTATGGGGAGAGCCTTTCCGAGGAAGAGAAACGCGCCATTTGCGCGCTAATCTACTATCCCGACGAGCGGATAGAGCTCATCAAGAGGTTCTACGAAGCTGAGGGAAAGGAGCCGCTGAAAGAGGAGGAATACAAGACCCTGTTCCGGCTCAATGCGGAGATTTCGAAACTGCCGACCTTGGAAGACTGGTATCGCACGCGTCTGCACCAAGTGGTGAATATCGCGCGCGCCGTGACCATCAAATACAGCCGGTCCAAAGTACGTCGTCTTTTACCGTCCGGGTATGAATATATCATCGGCGAGCTGCTGCATGAATCTCACCTGGAGCAGAAAGACCGACAGACTTATTACAACGCCATCATAGACGGAATCATCGAGACCGGTAGTGCCGATGCGTTCATCATCGCTATCTCGTATCTGATTCATTCTCTGACAATTGACACACTGCATATAGTAGGCGACATCTTCGACCGCGGACCGGGTGCGAGCAAAATTTTGGACGTGCTGTCCACCGTGCGCGACTACGATATACAATGGGGCAACCACGATATAGAGTGGATGGGTGCGATGGCAGGCAACTTGGCACTCTTGGCGACCGTGCTGCGCGTCTCAATCCGTTACGCCAACATCGAAACCCTCGAAGAAGGTTACGGAATCAACCTGCTGCCGCTGGCGAACTTCGCCATGACAATTTACGGCGACGACCCGTGCACGATTTGGCAAACGAAGGATTTTGAGAACAACCCGCGGCTGACCCGTTCGGCACAACTGATGGCGAAAATGCACAAAGCGATCTCGATCATCCAGTTCAAATTGGAAGGTCAGACGGTGCTCCGTCATCCCGAATGGCACATGGACCATCGCGCTTTGCTGGACAAAATAGACTTGGAGAAAGGCACGATAGCAACTTACAAGTTGCTCGACACCAACCTGCCAACGATTGATCCGGCTGATCCGTACAAGTTGACGAAATACGAGGAGGACCTGATGAACCAGCTATGGCGTTCGTTCCGCAAGAGCGAGAAGATGCAGCGACATCTGAAGATGCTTTACGAGCACGGTTCGCTCTATCTCGTGCGCAATGGTTTCCTACTCTACCACGCCGCTATTCCTTTGAACGCGGACGGTTCGTTCGCCGAAGCCGATGTGTGCGGCAAGCGGGTGAGCGGCAAGGCGTTGATGGACCGCACGGACGAAGTGATCCGCATGGCGTATTACGGCGAGGGCAAGGAGAAACAGGACGCGCTGGACTATATGCTCTATCTCTGGGAAGGCGAGTTCTCGCCGCTCTACAACAAAGACAAAATGACCACTTTCGAACGGTATTTCATCGAGAAGCCGTCTGCTTCTAATCCTCAGTCAGCCGATCCGCACCGCGAGCAGAAAGGCGCTTATTTCACGCTGGCGGACGATGAAGAGATTTGCAAGAAGATCCTTCAAGAGTTCGGTTTAGACCCTGCGACGGGACGGATCGTCAATGGTCATGTGCCCGTTCGCACAATAAAAGGCGAGACTCCTACCCGTGCAAACGGTCGGCGGTTCGTGATCGACGGAGGGTTCAGCAAGCCTTATCAGGAGAAGACAGGAATTGCCGGATACACGCTGATCTACAACAGCCACGGTATCCAGCTCGTGGAGCACGAATCGTTCGAGAGCCGCGAGCAAGCGGTGATCTCCGGAAGCGATATTCACAGCCGGACGCTGCTGCAGGATTTCAGCAAGCACCGCATTCGTATCAAAGATACGGACAAAGGAAAGGAGCTGCTCGAACAGATCGCGTCGCTCGAACAACTCCTGCATGCATACCGAAGCGGTGCGTTCAGGGAGAGATAAGCAGTTCGTCAAAAAGTCAGGCTATATACAACAACGCCTTGTAGTAACAAACTGAATACTAAAATAAAACAATGATATTATTATGAGAAAGATTCAGATTCTTTTGGCGGCTCTGGTAGCCGTAGTGATGAGTAGTTGCACGTTCAAGACGGAGGCTACAGTAGATGTGGAAGTAACCAAGAACAACCAGCCGCAGGCAGGTGTCGTAGTGTGGAAAATGCACTACAAGGGCATCGGCGGAGCACAGTACAAGCAGAACTATACCGCCTCTGCTACCACGAATGCTGCCGGCGTGGCACATTTTGACCTCAAATCGCCGGATGATTTTGCACCGAGCAGTGTTGGAGCACAGGACGAGGAGACCTTCTATTTCGCTGTCTTTGACAAAGAAGAAAGCCTTCTTGGATATACCACGGTAACGGTGAAAACCGGCGACAAACTGACCGCCAAAATCTCTCTGGATGAGAATACAAATGAATAAATCAATAGATTAACTATTAAAACGATTAAGTCATGAAGAAAGTATTTATGAGCCTTGCGGCAGTAGCCGTTATGGCATTAGCAGCAGGTTTTACCTCCTGCGATCCGAACAAAGAGCAGTGCTGGAAGATCACGCTTACGAGTCCGGATGGAGGTCAAGTGGTAGAGTATTATTACTACGGTAACGGAGTGGATTCCGATGCGCAGTTAGAGCTCTTGGCGTCCTCTATGCCCGGCTTTAAGGCGACGAAGACGCAGACCTTCCTGAGCAAGGACAACTGCAAGAAATAAACCTCGGAGGAGGTTTCTATCAGGATATGCGCGGCTGAATACCGCGCATATTCACTTTTTATAACAGATAACTCTTATGAAAAAGAGATTCCTATTTTTAAGATTTGGCGGTTATACCAAATCTGCCCAAGAGCAGCGCGACGTCAGCGCAACCTCTGCCGCTTGAACCGATTTTGAAACGAACTTAAAAAGTTCCTATTGTTAAGAAAAAAAATTAATATGGCAAAAGTGGCAGAAGTGGCAAAAAAAATGACATGACCGAATTGACCGGATTGACCGTTTGGGGTGAAACGGTCAAAAAGGTCAAAACGGTCAGAACAAAAAATTATATACCGACTTCAAGGAATTTAGGATGATTGTCCAGTAACTTAGGAAAATAATCAAAAACTGTCTTCTAAGTTTAGGAAAAGTCACGTTCCCTGCATGACATACAGGTCTTTGAGATCCTCGGTCGCTATCCATAACAACCGTCTCGCTTTGCACATCCGCGCAACGACCTCGGAATAATGTTCCGTATCGGCTATATAGGTGGTCATTTGATTTTAATTTTTGTGCATTTGTACTTTTGACATTACTTTTTTTCGTACAAAGCGAGGGTTTGGCGGATGATATTGTGCAGTTCGTCGCGGACGGAGGAAGGAGAGAGGACTTCCAGTTTCTCGCGATGCCAGAGGAGTTGCTGATAAAAATTATAGCAGGGCACAAGATCCATTTCAAAGTCCGTCCATTCGTCCGTTCTTTCTATCTCGCGTTGCGATTCATGAATAGGCAATGCACGCACATAGTCCGCTTGCGTGCCATAAACGCGAATACGGATAGTGACAGGCACTTGTTCGTCGCTGTGATTGACGCCAAAACTACCTTTGAAATAGTCCTGCACGGAGATATTGGAGGACGGCTGCATTTCGTGCTCCGTAAGGGCTATGTTCTCCATGCGCTCCAGAGCAAAGACCGATTGTCCGTGGTGATGGTTGTCCGGCTCTGCCACCAGATACCAACGCCTTTCCCATGTGCGCAAGAAATACGGAATAGCCACCAAGTGTTTCTTGGTCTGCTTATTGAATGACCAGTAGTCAAACTCAATGCCTTTGCCTGCATCGATGGCTTCCAAAACAGGCTGCACGTTCACAATACCGGTTGGCGAATCGGTAAGCATAATCCGCTCGCGGTGCTTGATTGCCAATTCGGACATGCCTTCGATATGAAATGCCGAAAGCAGATACTCATAAAGCGACTGATTGCCTTTGTTGTAGTCGTTCTTGATCAGGTAGTATTTCTGCGTGGCGGCATTGTACTCGATGTAACAAGGAAAATTGAGAAGAATATAATCCTTGTACCGCAAGAATGTCCGCGGCTGTATGTCGCTGTCATAAAGAGACGAATAGCGGTAGTGCTCATTGATCTCTTTCAGGCTCATCGCCCCTCTCCGTTCCAAGAGGTCAATGAGATACAGGCATTTCTGGAGTTTGGACATGGCGGATTAGATTAGGAAAGATGCAATAAATCCGGCTAATAGTGCAGATGAGGTTATAGATAAAGCTATAATCATCCGTTTGAATTTATCTAATAACTTTTCTTTTTCATAACTATACTCTTCTTTAAGAGAATTAATTTCCGCATTTGTAGCCTCTTTCAGAGTCTCTATCTCCTGTTTTTCTATCATTATTTGCTGTTGGAATTCTTCAGAATCCATTTTCTTGCTTAAATCGGATTGCAGTTGACCATATTTTTCTTGAAGTTTACGTTCTGCTTCATTATATTTTTGTTCTATTTGGGAAACTAACTGAGACAAACCATTCTTAAAATCTTCTATTGCTTGAGCTTCTTTAAGCAACTTCATAAGTGCTCTATCCCTTATTTCATTTTGTTTAAACTCTTCTTCATTCTTTTTAAGAATAGCGATAATCCCTTTTTGAATGGAAGTTTGCTCTTGACCTGCTACGTTCGCTTCTTGATTTGCATATTCATATAAATTGAGTAGTAATTTTCTATCCTTCTGTGAAGAAATAGAGAGTAATCTTAATAGAATATAAAAAGAGGAAAGAGATATGTTTTGTTCAAAAAGAACTTCACCTATATCTTTGATATTAGAACTTATTATCCTTTTGAAGAAGTTTCTATCCTTTATATCTTCAGCGTGTTGTTTGTTTTCATGTAAGTCGCAATTTATTGCTTGAATAAACTTGTTAAATTCTATAAGCTGTGAGTCATTAAGCAATATTTGAATGGCTTCATCGTATTGCCCTTGCAACATGCAATTATATGCTTTGGACTGAGAAGAAATTTTCGGAGTTGTAAAGGCTTTATTTGGGGTATCGGGTAAACTATCATCTATTACGGCGATATCTTCAACTGAGCCATTTGGAGAATAAGAGTCAAAATAATCATATAGTTTTTCAAAAGTGTATTCTTCATTAGATGTCCATGATAACTTCTGTAGTTCGTTTTTACTTACAGAAAGCCCCATAATGGTATTAATATCATTTAAAAATTTATCAAACTCTATTTTGTCTATAAGGAGAAAAGGATCTGTTTTATCTTGTTCTCCTAATCCAAAATAGAAATGTACTCTTTCAAAAAACTTTTCTTTTAGTGTCATATGAGTATCAATTATTAATATTCTAATTGTTTATTTCTCATGTATGCAATATAAAGTACGCCTAAATAAGTAATTCCATATTTAGGATCGGAAACTCTGATTGCCAAACCTAAAGGGTTAGAATCTTTTAATATGCCCTCTCCAATATTTGCTCGCTGAACAATCTTTCTAATTTCCATATACCAGTTGGGTAATTCTTGACGATTTTTTAATGATTCCATTAAATAGGGCAGTGTTATAGCTTTTAAATTTTTAGGTAACATCGCATTCCCTATAATTAACTCGATGTTCTTTTCATTATTCTTAGAATGTTCGATCCCAAAATGATTGCACAAGTTTTTCATCTCTTCCTCATCGGCATTTATTAAAATGTATTCAATGGTTTTCAACACAATTTTTCTTTCCAGCCGGATAGCCGTCATTTTTCTGTCAGAGTCAATCAACAAGCGCTCGCATATATCGGATAGAATTTGTTTATAGTTACCACCATGCCGACGTATTACGTTTGCAATTGTATTACCGCCATATCGTAAAAATTCATCTACAATTACGGCAACGGCATTAGGTAATGAATCACGATTGTTTATATAATCAATTTCTTTTGTAAGCCGCTCATTCAAGCGCTCTTTTCCATCATCATCATACACCAATAAATCTGCTAATAATTTTAAATCGCGATGTTTACTGTTCTCTAAAAAACATAAATCAGGGTCTGTAACTTTTTTCATCTTTCCCTCCTACTTTAAATATACGTTATTATAAATATTTTGGTAATCAAGTTGTGTATATCGATTATATTGAACAAGGCATCTTTCCATTACACAAGGGAGTTGCTCCTCGTTTCCCAAATCTATTGGCAAACTTTCGGTCATTAACTCCATTTCATGGAAATCCACGTTGTTTTCTTTTTCTTGATTTTGCACTAATTTCATCAATCTATCTGTGATATTTTTTCTTTCTGTCAAATGGTATTGTAAAACCATCTCTATAGCATGTATTTTTTCTCTTTCTTGGGTCTCATAATATGCTTCTTGTCCTATGACTAAATAAGTTTGTAATCCTAAAAGTTGTGTTCTTATAGCATCTAATGACATTTTATTGATTACTCGCTGGTTATAGTCTATTTTGTCTTTTACGCATGATGCAACAAGTCGAATAGTATGTACAATAATAGGTAAATTTATACTTTGGGGCTGTTCTGTAATAACAACTTTACCCACATTAATTGCAGACACAAGTGCATTTGTCAAAAGTTGAAGAAGGTGTTTTTTTGCGTTTTGAGCTTCTTTTGAATACGTATCATTTATATATCTCAGTTTAACGTACCCAACTGTTATGGCGTCCATAACTATAAATGGAATTGTTTGAAGCACTTGTGTGCGCATGTTCAAGCCCTCTTTATAAGTATCTGAAGCTAAAATTCTAAGATTACGATTACTTGCGTGCGAAAGAAAACTCTCTCCCGGACAAGGAAGACCTTTGGATGAAAAGAAATCAGCAAACATATGGCTACAATATTTTACAAATGCTTCAGTCCAGCTACTTTGCTCAAAAGGTGTCCCTCTACTATTTACCTTTGAAACGACTTCGATAAATTGCCCATCAACATAACCTCCATCTCGGAATACCCCATCATGGTAATCTTTTATTGCATGCCAGAATCTTATAATATCATGGTCATATGTTCGTACTCTATGATCACCTCCTCCAAAACTAATATCTCTATGGCTACCGCTTCCATGAATAATAGTTTCTCCATCCCTTGTAAATCCCCCTTGAAAATCCATTGGATTATTTTTATGATCTATCTTTTCATGAATAGAATTACACCATTCCCCTAATTTAGTGTTCTTATTATTTAAAGCATATGCTAGCCCATTAGCATTTGCAGGATCCATACAGAAATCAAGTAACACTCCAATTATCGCGTTAATAAATACGAAGCCTGCATCGATTTTATCAAAATGAATAATATCGGTAGCAATATTATCCAATTCTTTCTGTATTGCGGAAAGTTCAAAATCAATATCCATAGGTGATAATGAAGGAGTTTCCACATTTTTTTGAAATGTAGATACATCTTGCTGATATGTCATTAATGCATCTTGCATACATTCCTTTTGTAGTAAATTATTTTTCGCCTGCAAAGGTACTATATTTTTTCGGAATATACAAGCGTTAGGGTGATTTTTATGTCATTATAGGCAGATTTAGGCAGATTTAGGCAGATTTATGCATATCTAAGTCCCGAAATAAGCATGTTTTTGTTTGCCGGAAGACGGTTTCGTTACGGTGTTCTCCCTTTTTCGTTCCGCTTATCCTGTGTTCATCCTGTGTTAATGCTGTGTTAATCCTGTGTTGGAGACTCACGCTTGGAAGGGGTTAGTGCGGTTGGTATGTTAGCGCGGTTGGAATCGGGAGAGAGATTTTTGGTGAGGTTGCGGTAAGCGGCAGAGGATTTCCAACGGTCTATTTCATAGGCACGCTGGCAGTTCTGCGGATGAGAGAAAAACATCTCACGGCAAGCCTGCTGCACACGGTCCAAGAAAGAAGCGTTCTTCATCTCGTTGTATTTCTTGCCCTGTTCGACTAACTGATACGGGTTGCCTTGTATGTCTGTCAAGCCGCTTGTGAGTTTGAGAAAAGCGGATTGAAAGACCTGTTCGCCGACAACTGCCGCTGCACAACGATCCGCCGAATACTCACTCATACGGCTCCAGTACTGCAAAGCACAATAGGCAGGGAAAGCAAGCGATTCGGTGATAACTTGTGCCGCTTTTCCCATGTCCTCGATGATATACAGCAGGGTCTTGTAAAGCGTGTGACGGCAGAGGATATGTCCGCACTCATGCGCCATGACACTTTGGAGTTCGGGAAGGGAGAGACGTTCCACAAGCGAACTGCTCACGGCAACAAAAATACGTGTGTCGCCATACGTATAAGCGTTCATCACCGGATCGTTATAGACATACAGTTCCGGCTCGTCAATACCCACACGGCTTACCACTTCGCGAAAAGCAGTATAGACCTTCGGCAAATTGTCCGGCGTGACACGGAGCATTGTACCGAGGTTTTCCCCGCGCATGATACGTTCGTCGCCTTTCTCCATGAAGTACTTGACGAGCGTGTTGAATCCACGCGCCTGTTTGAGCACCTGCAACGCCTTGGCATCGGCAGGGTGCATGATCTGGGAAGGTTTCATGCGGCACTCCTTTTCTTTTGGTCAAAACTGTTAAGACGCATGTATGCCACTTGCAGCACGGCAGGGATGCAGACGCGGTAAGCCGGCGAGGTGATGTCATAGACCGTCCACGCGCCCAGAGCGATCCAGCCGATGGGACCTAATACGCTACCCACGGCACGTGTAGCGGTCTCGATACCGGCAGTCGCTACACCACGGATGGTGATGATCTCCACTATATATTGAATTATGCGGGCGGCTATGCGTGCGAGGACGGCTCGGCTTGTACGAACAGCCATGAGCAATGCAGCGGTCAAGGCTTGGCGCGTGAGCCTCTTATCAGGGATGCCGTTTTCGTTGGCAAGCAGTCTCAGTTCGCGCTCGGACATTTTGTTCAGCGTGTCTTGGCAAAGCGTAGTCAAGAGGTTGTGCTCCATTTTGGTGATGGTGTCGCGGTCGGAGATTTTGACGTCCATCTGTTTGCAGACGCGGCGAAGCACGGTTTCATACGAATCCGGCTCGCGGTTCCAGAGTGTAGAGAGGGTGTTGGAACCGTATTTCAGTAACTCGTTGCTGATCTGCGGCACGAGAAACAACATGTCTTCCGGATAACTGCGGTTATACTCGTCGGTGGAAGTGAGTTGCTCCGTGATACGGATGTTGCCCAAACGGTCATGCGTCAGGATGTCACATAGCACTTTGAGATCCTCATTTTCGCAAGAGGAAAGAAAACGTAAATCTTTGTCTGTAGTCATAATTTTGCCCTTTCATTTTTGAAATCTGGCGCAAAATTACTACATGGGACGGACAAAAGGTGTCCGAGGGATGGGAAAAAATGAGTCTTTCTCCCAAAAAGTTGTATTTTTGTTGAGATTTGGGGAAGAAACGCGAAAGTTAACGGATTTTTGTCTCTCGGTTTTGTGCCGCTCATCGGTCGGTCATCGGTCGGTTGTGAGTTGCTCTTCGCCCGGTGAACGGGAGACGGATGTTGGAAGGTACGTCACTCGATAATCAGTTTGATGCGGAAGCCACGGGTGGTGGGTTCTTCGATGAGTTCCTTCACCTGCGGACGGAGGGAAGCACGGGCGGCGTCGGTCAGAGGCGAGGCGCTGAGGTGCTCCACCATGAAATCCAATGCCGTCACGCCGGAGAGTTCGGTGTGCGTCAGACGCAGCGTGAGCGGACGGAAAGACGGCATGTGGGTGAAGAGCATCTCCTTGATGAGCGAATAAGCGCGGTCGGCTTTCTCGGTGATGTTGTACTTGAGGCAGAACCGGTTGAGTCCGGTGTGGATCTGCAGGTAATCGAAGTCGTCCGAGTCAATCTCATAGACGAGTTTCTGGATGCGGTTGACAAACGCCTTGGTAGCCGAATGGACGGGATGTTCGAAGATCTGTTCAGGCGTGCCGTCCTCGTAGATGATACCTTCGTTCATGAAGAAGATACGTGTGCTCACGTCGCGTGCGAAACGCATCTCGTGGGTGACAATCAGCATGGTCAGACCGCTTTTCGCCAACTGGCGGATGACGGAGAGCACTTCGCCTACCATGGTCGGGTCAAGTGCCGAGGTGGGTTCGTCGAAGAGGATGACATCGGGGTGCATGGCAAGCGAACGGGCGATGGCTACGCGCTGTTTCTGTCCGCCGGAGAGGGAGGACGGATAGACATCCGCCTTCTGCGCCATGCCTACTTTCTTGAGCAGCTCCATCGCTTCCTCCTTGGCCTGCGCCTCGGGCAGTTTCAGCAGCTGCATCGGGGCGTAGGTGATATTCTCCAGCACGGTCATGTGCTCGAAGAGGTTGAAGGACTGGAAGACCATGCCCATCTTACGGCGCAGCTTGTCCAGCGGATAGCCGGGAGCGGTGATGTTCTCGCCGTTGACGATAATCTCGCCCGAGGTGGGCGGTTCGAGCATGTTGATGGCCCTGAGAAGCGTACTCTTGCCGGTTCCCGAAGGACCGATGATAGAGATCACTTCGCCTTTGTCTATGGTGCAGTTCACATCCTTGAGAACGGTCAGAGACGAACCGTCCGGATTGATGAAGGTTTTGCTGAGATGATGGATGGTTATCATAAGATGTACGATTTACGAATGTACGATTTATTTACGGAGGAGGCACAGGCTGAGGGTTTTGCGGATGAGCCAGGCGAGGATGAAATAGATAATCGTGATGACAAGCAGCGGGATGAGCGCATCGAAAGTACGGGAACGTATTAGGTCACTGGCACGCGTCAGGTCGGAAATAGCAATATAACCCACGATAGAGGTGTTCTTCAGCAGCGAGATACATTCGCCTGTGTAGAGCGGCAGACCTTTGCGCAGCGCCTGCGGGAAGACGATACCCATGAAGGTCTTGAAGGGCGTGAAACCGAGACTCAGTCCGGCTTCTGTCTGTCCTTTGGGTACCGCGGAGATAGAGGTGTCGAAGATACTTCCCGCTGAGGACGCAAAGCACATGGCGAACGCCACGATAGCCACCAAAGTGGCACTCATGCCGGAGTTGGCAAAGACCACATAGAACAGGATGAGCAGCAAGACGAGTGTCGGGATACCATTGATGAAATCGCCGTATAGGTCCGCCAGTCCGCGTACCCATCTGCGCTTGGAGCGGCGGCAGGCACATACGCCTATACCGAGAATGGTGCCTAAGAGAATGGCGAAGAACGTAATCTTGATGGTCTCGACCAGACCGTCCCAAATGAGTTTGATACGGTTCTCTTTGATGAGGTTCATGTGGATGCGCTCACCCAGCCCCATGCGTGCGTCACTGGAGTGGTCCACGATGAAATAGCCCGGGTGACACTTATAGTACGGGTTGGTGAAATCCATCATTTTTTGCCGCTCTTCTGTAATAAACAGACAAGCGGAGAAGACATCCGCTTTGCCGGTGTTGATAGCCATGATACATGAACCAATATCCATAAACTGCATCTCGAAGGGCCGCCCGTTGGAATGCGCAAACCGCCGGAGAATGTCGGCATCCATACCTTGCCATTTGCCGCCTTCGCCGACATAACTGATAGGGGCTATATTCACAGCGCAGACACAGCGCAGAGGCTTGGCTCCTGCGGGAATGGTATAGGCAGGTTCCTCCGTATATGGTCCGCCGTTGATCCAGTGGTTGATGATGTCATCCAGCGGAGCGGTAGCAAGGAAAGCATTGAGCAGGTCAGCCAAGTCGGTGTTACCTTTTTTAATACCAAAAGCCACATCGAAAGTCTCCTCGCCGACAAAGGCTTTCTTCATGCCCAGACGCTTCATGTCCGCCTTTGTGAGCATCACTTCGTCGCTGGCATAGACATCGGCGTGCCCTTGCCGCACAGCCTGCACGCCATCTGCTTCGCTGGAGGTAAGGAAAAGCTGCACATCGGTGCGTTTTTCGTACTTCTGCTGGTAATAACTGCCGTTGGAGGCTGCCAGTACAAGGCCGGAGAGATCCTCCTCCGATTTGGGCTCCCGATAGTCCTCACCGCCGGAACAGGCTGATAGCAGTCCGGCGAATACGAGAAGCAGGAGTGTCAGTCGATACATTTTCATTGTTGTGGATTGTGTGTTAGCTGTTAAATCTGCCGCAAAGGTAGTAAAAATAATTGAAATACGCAAATGTTATAGAAAAAAATCGGTGGCAACTCCGGCTCCGACCATTTACGGTGCACAGGTACAACCCCAACAACGACCGAAGGGGGGGATTTTATACAAGGGATTTGATGTTTTCTTCTATTGTGCCCGGGAGGAGGTCGATGGGACGGAGTTCGATCATGGTCTTTGCGCCGAACTCACCGCGGTCTCTCATACGCACGGCAGCACGGGCACAAGACACCATGACTTGACCGGTTAGAGCAGGGTTGTTGATCTCCATGTTGAACTCGAAACGCTGGTTGTGGGTCACGCCGGAGACACCGGAGCGAACGAGGTTCACGCCGTGCGCCACATTATTGAGCGCATCCACGCTGTCCACAGGAATAACGTGGGTCTCATCGTGCGCAAAATAATCGTCCGCCAAGAGCGCAGCTTCCACGGTCTTAAAATCCGCTCCTTCTTCCAACTCGATATACACCATGCGGCGGTGGATTCCTGTTCCCAACGGAATGGTCATCGAGAGCGCATTCTTAACGCCCTTGATCGCTTTGGCAGCCACGGTATGTCCCATAGAACGACCGGGACCGAAATTGGTGTAAGTCAATCCCTTAGGCGCCATAGCTTGAAGCAGCGCGCGCACCATGGAGTCCGTTCCGGGATCCCAACCTGCGGAGAGGATTGAGACCGTCTTATTGGTCTTGCAGACCGCGTCCATCGCTTCGCGCAGGGACCATATCTGACCATGGATATCAAAACTATCGACGGTACATATTCCTCTCGAAGCCAACACGGCAGCGAAAGTCCGGACTTCACGCGTTGGCGTGCAGACCAACATGACATCAATGTTTCCAGCCATGCACGACAGGCAGTCGTCATGGTGATAAATACCCGCCAACTCCATGTCCGGAGCGGCAAGAACAGCTTGTTCGGCGGCTTTACCAATATTGCCGTAACCAAGAATCGCTACTTTCATCATATTATTCATATTTTGGTATGTTTTTTGTTATATATATTGTGTTTCAGATCCGCCAAACTTGGCGGATGCATTTCTTCTTTCAGGCGGCTTATCGTGCCGTTGATGTCATACTAACAACCCACTAATCACCCACTAATCACCCACTAATCACCCACTCGTGGAAGGCAAAAAGCAGTATTTTTATTCAACAGTGACTGATTTGGCGAGGTTTCGCGGCTGATCCACATCGCAGCCTTTGACGACGGCAATGTGGTACGCCATGAGCTGGAGCGGAATGACCGTCAGCAGCGGTGTGAGGCACTCCTCCGTTTCAGGGATCTCAATGGTGTAATCCGCAATCTTGGAGACCACTTCGTCGCCTTCCGTCACCACGGCAATCACTCTACCCTTCCGGGCTTTGATTTCCTGGATGTTCGAGACCACTTTTTCGTAGGTGCCACAATGCGGCGCAACGACTACCACCGGCATTTCCTGCGAGATGAGGGCAATCGGTCCGTGCTTCATCTCCGCCGCGGGATAGCCCTCGGCATGAATATACGAGATCTCCTTCAGTTTGAGCGCGCCCTCCAATGCAACCGGGTAATTATACCCGCGTCCGAGATAAATGAAATTCTGGGCGTACGTGAAAGTCTTGGCGAAATCCGCAATACGTTTGTTCTGGGACAGCACGCGCTCGATCTTGTCGGGGATCTGACCCAGTTCGCGGACGATCCGGAGATATTGGTCTTCGGAGATCGTTCCTTTCTCTTTTCCGATACAAAGGGCGAGCATCGTAAGCGCTACCACTTGTGCCGTAAAGGCTTTGGTGGAGGCGACGCCGATCTCCGGTCCCACATGGGTGTAACAGCCGCTGTCGCTCAGACGCGGGATAGACGCCCCGATGACATTACAGATAGAGAAGATGAACGCTCCTTTGGACTTAGCGAGTTGGATCGCCGCTAAGGTGTCTGCTGTCTCGCCGGACTGCGAGATGGCAATGACCACATCGTCCTTGTTGATGACCGGCTTGCGATAGCGGAACTCAGACGAATACTCAACCTCGACAGGTATTTGCGCGAACTCTTCGATGGCGTACATAGCGATCAAACCGGCGTGCCACGAAGTGCCGCAAGCGGTGATGATAATTCGCTTGGCGTTCAGGAAACGGTCTTTATTATCGATGAATCCGGAGAGGGCGATATTGTCCTGTCGGACGTTGACGCGTCCGCGCATGGAGTCGGTCAGCGTGCGCGGCTGCTCGAAGATCTCCTTGAGCATGAAATGCGGGTAGCCGCCTTTTTCCAGCTGGCTCAACGAGAGCTCCAGACGCTTGATCTCAGGGGTCTTTTCAACGTTGTTGATGGTAGTAATATTGAGGAGCCTCTCCCCCCGCCCTCCCCCGGAGGGAGGGAGCCCGGCAGAGCCGGAGGTTGCAGGCATACAGATGCTAACCACTTCTTCGTCGTCAATATAGATCACTTGGTCGGTGTATTCGACGATCGGCGTAGCATCGGAAGCCAAGAAATACTCCCCTTCACCTATTCCCACCACGAGGGGCGAACCTTTGCGGGCAGCAATGAGCGTGTCCGGATGGTCTTTGTCAAGAATAGCGATTGCATAGGCTCCGATGACCTGCTGGAGCGCAAGTTGGACGGCAGTCTTGAGGTCCACATGCTTGTTGAGCTGGGTGTATTCAATGAGCTGGACGAGCACCTCTGTGTCGGTCTCGGACTTGAATGTATAGCCCTCCTTCTGCAGACCGGCTTTGAGGACCGCGTAGTTCTCGATAATTCCGTTATGAATGATCGCCAGCCGCTCGGACTCGGAGTAATGGGGGTGCGCATTGACCGCATTGGGTTCGCCATGCGTCGCCCAACGCGTGTGCGCAATACCTATTGTTCCGCCGGTGTCCTTGTCCGCCGCGTACGCTTCCAGTTGCGATACTTTACCTTTCGCCTTATAGACATTCAGTTTGCCTTGCTCATTGATGAGCGCCACGCCGGCGCTATCATAACCGCGGTACTCCAGACGATGGAGACCTTTGATCAAAATCGGGTACGCCGCACGGCGACCTATATATCCTACAATTCCGCACATTGGATTTGATGATTTGATGATTTGAAGATTTGAAATTTAGTATTTTATCATTTAAGATTTTTTGCAACATGTATAAAGTCCATGAATAATGGATGAGGTTTAAGCACAGTCCCTGAAAATTCAGGATGGTACTGCACTCCTATGAACCAAGGATGATTTTTTAACTCTATTATTTCCACCAAATCAGCCTCTTGGTTTTTCCCCACGCATAGCATATTAAATTGTTCGAATAACTCCCTATAGGCGTTATTAAACTCATAGCGGTGTCTATGACGCTCACGGATTTGTTCTTTGCCGTAAATAGCCCTCACTTTGGTCCCCGGACGCAAATGACATTCATAGGCACCTAATCTCATGGTTGCTCCCTTATTAACAAGTCGTTTCTGCTCCTCCATCATATCCACCACATTATGCGTTGTATTCGGGTCAAACTCAGTACTATTAGCATCGGCGAAGCCTAAAATATTACGGGCGAACTCAATTGCCATGCATTGCATACCCAAGCATATTCCAAAGCAGGGGATGTTGTTTTCGCGTGCGTACCGGATAGCTGCTAATTTGCCTTCTATTCCTCTTCCTCCAAACCCCGGCGCAATGACGATACCTTGAAATCCGTCCAAGCATTTCGCTACATTTTGCTGTGTAAGGTCATCCGACAATATTTCAGTCAGTTCCAACTTACAGTGGTTATACGTGCACGCATGGGAAAGACTCTCGCGGATAGACATGTACGCATCGTGCAACTGTACATATTTTCCGACTATCGCAATGCGTACCTGCTGAGTTGCCTGCCTGCGTAATTGTAGGAATGTATTCCATTCCTTCATATCCATCGGCTGGAGCGTACGCGTATCCATTCCGATATGTTCCAGAATTATTTCATCCAAATTTTCACGATGCAAGTTTCCGGGCACCTCATAGATCGAATCCGCATCCTCACACTGCACTACCGCCTTCGGGTTAACATTACAAAATAATCCCACCTTGGCTTTAATGGATTCAGGGATCGAATGTTCCGTGCGAAGGACGATAATATCGGGTTGGATGCCACTTTGCTGCAATGCTTTTACAGAGTGTTGTGTCGGTTTAGTTTTCAACTCATGAGCCGCCGCCAGAAAAGGAACATACGTGAGGTGAACAGACAAACAATCTCTCCCCAATTCCCACTTCATTTGTCGCATAGCTTCAATGAATGGCAACGACTCGATGTCTCCGACCGTTCCTCCAATTTCTGTAATCACAAAGTCAAACTGCCCACTTTCTCCCAAAGCAATTACATTATGCTTAATCTCATCGGTAATATGCGGGATTACCTGAACGGTTTTTCCTAGGAAATCCCCCCGACGCTCTTTCTCAATAACAGAATGATAGATACTTCCGGCAGTCAGGTTGTTAACCTTGTGTGTCTCAACATTCAAGAATCGCTCATAATGCCCCAAATCAAGGTCAGCCTCATGCCCGTCCGCGGTAACATAACACTCACCGTGTTCATAGGGATTAAGCGTTCCGGGATCAACGTTGATATACGGATCCAGTTTTTGATTCGTTACCCGCAGCCCGCGTGCTTGCAGTAACTTACCCAACGAAGCCGCCACAATACCTTTACCTAACGAGGAAGCGACACCGCCTGTAACAAAAATATAATGACATTTGCTCATAATGACAAATCCGTATGAATGCGTTCGAGTGCTCTCAGGACATCTTCTCTATGCGAGAAGGCAGAGAAGCGCACATATCCTTCTCCAGAAGGTCCAAACCCCACCCCCGGAGTACATATTGTTTTACATCGGTTCAGCAATAAGTCAAAAAAATCCCATGAGCCCATGCCATTCGGAGTAGCACACCAAATATAGGGAGCGTTGATGCCGCCGAAGACCTGCAATCCGGCTTCCTGCAATCCCTGCCTAATCATTTGCGCCGTTTCCATATAATATGCCACGTTCGCATTGACAGCAGCACGTCCTTCCGGCGTATAAGTGGCTTGTGCCGCACGCTGGGAGACATATGCCGTACCGTTGTATTTTGTACATTGACGCCGCATCCACATGGCTTGTAGCCCCGTATCGTAGGGAACCACGGTATAGCCGCATCTGACGGATGTGAATCCCGCGCTTTTGCTGAAACTATGCACCTCGACAGCCACCTCTTTGGCTCCTTCGATCTCATAGATACTATGAGGGGTGTCCGGCGAAGAAATATAAGCCTCGTACGCCGCATCAAAAATAATGATACTATGATTGTTACGAGCGTAATCCACCCAAAGCCGAAGTTGCTCATGCGTCAGAACAGCGCCGGTGGGGTTATTGGGAAAACACAAATAGATGATATCCACCTTCTCCTCCGGCCGTTCCGGAACAAAATTATTCTCTTTAAGGCATGGCAAAAGGACGATTTTCCTCCCAGCCATCATATTGGCATCGACATACGCAGGGTAAGTCGGATCCGGAATAGCAACCGTATTGTCCGAGGCGAATAGTTCGCTGAGATTTCCCAGGTCGCTACCTGCTCCTTCTCCGATAAAGATTTCATCCGGTTGAAATTCTATACCTCGCGGCTTAAAATCATGGTCAATGATGCATTGCTGCAACCACTCATATCCGTTCTCAGGTCCATAACCTCGAAACGTATCCTCATGCTCCAGTTCTTCAGCAGCAGAGCACATAGCCTCCACAATGACAGGCGGCAAAGGGCGAGTTACATCCCCCACCCCCATCCGCAACAAATGCTCACCCGGATGATGTGCCAAATACTCATTCACCCTCAAATCGATGTCGTGAAACAAATAATGAGTGGACAAATCAGTATAATGTGAATTGATTTTCATACGCGAATGGATTTAGACGCTCACTTGCCCCCTGAACACTTCTGTAGCAGGTCCGGTCATATACACTATTTTATCAATAGGATCATATTGAATAAACAAATTTCCACCTTTGAGATGCACGGTCACCTCGTGCTCTGTCTCTTCCATCCAGAAAGCCGCCACAGCCGTCGCGCAAGCCCCCGTGCCACAAGCCAGCGTCTCTCCCGTCCCCCGCTCCCATACGCGGACATCCAGTTCATGCATATTGCGAACATGGACAAACTCGACATTCGTACCATGAGGAAAATGGGGATGCGTACTGATGCGTGCGCCCATATCAGCCATTTCCGCATCAGAGATGAGCCAGTTACGGAAAAACACAGCGTGCGGATTTCCTATGTTTACAGATATGAATCCTAATGTATCGCGTTCCTTCAAAGAAAGAGAATCCGCAGCCATCTTTGGCGTCCCCATGTTCACTGTGATCCGGGACACGACGCCGTCCGTGAGAAGTAAGTTTAACTTTCGGATACCTGCTAATGTGCTGACAGAGATTCCGGTATCGGCACATAACCCGCTTTCATAAAGGTATTTTCCTACGCAGCGAATAGCATTGCCACACATCTCTGCTTCCGAGCCATCCGCATTGAATATGCGCATCTCCGCATCCGCCTCTTTGGTCGGAAGAATAAGCACCAAACCATCCGCCCCAATGCCAAAATGGCGATCAGAGACACGCCTCGCTAAAGCGGGAATGTCAAGCCGTGCTATTAGCGCAACTGTAGTCTTAGAGAAACAATCTATAAAGATGTAGTCGTTTCCAAGACCATGCATTTTGATAAAAGGAAGAGCTGCCATCGCTATTAATGGATAAAAAGCAATTCTCTGTATTTTGGGAGCGTCCACATCTCGTCGTCCACTATCATTTCCAGCTCGTCGGCATGGGTTCGTATCTCCGCCATGAGCGGGAGGATCGTGTCGTGGTACGCCACCGCTTTGGAACGCTCATCGGGCTGCCGGTTCGCTTTATGACGCGCTTCGGTCATTTTATCCACCCCTTCCAGTATAGCGCCGGAATGCGACTCAATACGACGAATGATGTCATAGTCGCGTTCGTTGAGCGACGCCGTCTCGTCGGCAGAGAAGACCTGCTTGACCGCCAGCACATTTTGCAGCAGCATAGTCTGGTAGCGTTTGGCGGCAGGCAAGACATGGTTGAGAACCAGATCACCCAGCACACGGCTCTCGATCTGGATCTTCTTGGTGTATGTCTCCCATTTGACCTCGCAACGGCTATGCAATTCCGCTTCGCTGAGGACGCCGGTGAAATCAAACATCTTAATCGTCTCCGGCGTCAGGTATTGGTCAATGATCACCGGCACCGAGGTCTCGCAATTCAGCCCACGCTGAGCCGCTTCGGCTTTCCATTCGTCCGAATAGCCGTTTCCGTCAAAACGGATCGCTTTGCAGGCGATAATATAGCGTTGGATCAGTTCGAAGAGCGCTTTTTCTTTGGGTTCGCCGGATTCGATACGCGCGTCCACTTCCTGTTTGAAAAGCATCAGTTGCTCCGCCACGGCAGCATTGAGCGCCAGCATAGCCGCGCCGCAGTTAGCGGACGAGCCGACCGCTCGGAACTCAAAGCGGTTGCCGGTGAAAGCAAAAGGCGATGTGCGGTTGCGATCGGTGTTGTCCAGTAGGATCTCAGGTATATTCGCCACGCCGAGTTTCATCTCTTTCTTGGCATTGATGATGATTGCTTCGTCCGCTTTGGCATGCTCCAACTTATCGAGCACTTCGCTGATCTGCTTGCCCAAGAAGACGGAGATGATCGCCGGCGGCGCTTCGTTGGCACCCAAACGGTGTTCGTTGGTAGCCGAAGCGATGGACGCTTTGAGCAGACCGTTGTATTTATATACCGCCATAAGGACGTTGACCAAGAAAGTGATGAACTGGAGGTTCTGATAGGGGTTCTTACCGGGCGCCAAGAGATTCACGCCGGTGTTGGTGGAGAGCGACCAGTTGCAATGCTTGCCGCTGCCGTTCACGCCCGCATAGGGTTTCTCATGCAGGAGTACGCGGAAATGGTGTTTCTGCGCCACACGCTCCATGATAGACATGACGAGCAAGTTATGGTCGTTGGCAAGGTTGACATTCTCAAAAACAGGCGCCATCTCGAACTGGTTCGGAGCCACCTCATTATGGCGCGTCCGAACAGGTATTCCCGCCCGCAGGGCTTCGTACTCCAGCTCCTGCATGAAAGCCAGCACGCGCGCCGGAATAGCACCGAAATAATGGTCCTCCAGCTGCTGGTTCTTGGCGCTGTTATGTCCCATGAGCGTCCGCCCGGTAAGCATCAGATCCGGACGGGCGTTATAGAGCGCTTCGTCCACCAGGAAATACTCCTGCTCCCAGCCCAAGTTCGCATGGACATGCTTGACCTGCTTGTCGAAATAGCCGCACACCTCCCGCGCCGCATGGCAGAGCGAGGCGGTAGAACGGATCAGCGGCGTTTTGTAATCCAGCGCTTCGCCGGTGTATGCCACAAAAACCGTCGGAATACAAAGGGTGTCGCCGATGAGAAAAACAGGCGACGAAGGGTCCCATGCCGAGTAGCCGCGGGCTTCAAACGTATTGCGGATGCCTCCGGAAGGGAAAGACGAAGCATCCGGCTCCTGCTGGTACAACGCATTGCCGCTGAACTCCTCGATCAACGCACCGTCCTCGATGGTAAAAAAGGCATCGTGTTTCTCCGCCGTGCCGCCGGTGAGGGGCTGAAACCAATGGGTAAAATGCGTAGCACCGTGGTCCATCGCCCATTTGCGCATGCCGATCGCCACACTACCCGCTATATCGCGATGGATCGTGCGACCACTATCCACATCGTCGAACAACAGGTCCAGCACTTCCTCCGATATATACTCCTTCATCCGCTCCCGCGTAAACACATCGGAAGCGAAATACTCTTTCACTTTTCCTTTCGGAGCCGTAACATCCACCGATGTATGCTCTTTTGCAATTTTCAACGCATCAAAACGAACATTCGCCATACTTTTAACACTAAATTTAGTTTTTAATCCGATTAAATTCAAAAATCGACGACAAAAGTACAACAAATATTTGAAATATGCAAGTTTTTCAGCAATAAAATAAAAAAAAGTGAGCCGAAGCCCACTTTTTAACCGTTTTCCGATTTAACAGTTTAACGAATCAACACCTTCTCGGTGTGCCATTCTCCTTCGGAGAAAGTCTTGACGAAATAGACTCCGATCGGCAGTCCCATGCGGACGATTTGTGCCTGGAGGTCGGATAGTTCGCCTTCGAAGATCGTGATTAGTTTGCCGCTGACGTCCATCAGATAGTGCACACCTTCGCCGTGCGGGATCGACGGATCGCGCTCTATGTCTTCGGCTTTGAAGGGGTTCGGCAGGAACTGTTCTATTTCTTCCGACACATCCTCGGCGAACTCAGAGGGATCGCAACTCGGCATAGAGGAGAACTCGACAATCGTCCGGACGAGCATGTCGTTGAGGTGCTCCACTTTGAGCGAATCGGTGGTCGGTTTGAGGTGCGAGTGCCCGATTCCCGAGTCGTCGGTGAGGAAGAACGAAGTGCCGTTAGTAGCCAATGCCATGGAGCGCAGGAGCAGCTCCCCACTCTCGCCCAGACCGCTGCAAACGACCGGCACGATGCGGACACCTAATGCCGCGGCATTGAGGATCTGGTCGTGCAAGAGAGCAATCGTGGCTGAATCCTGGTGGCAGGGCGCATCTAATATAAGGAACGCGATGCGCGCACGTGCGAGAGGATCCCATCCGGCACTGTTCATCGCCGCCATCAGCGCTTCCGGCACTGCCTCCGGATAGTCGCCACCACCGTTCGCCTGCTGTTTGTCAATGAAAGACTGGGTCTCTTTTATGTTGTTCGTCAGCCGAGAGATACGAGTCAGATACTCGTCGTTATGGTCGCGATAGACGACAGCGCCCGTACGGATCGCCAGACCGCCTGTTGCCTCGGTAGCACGAGAGATCACATCCTTCATCTCCGCCTGCAGATAGTGCAACTCGTCGCCCATAGAACCGGTGGCGTCGAAGACGAACATCACATCCACCGCGTCGCTCACTTCGCAGGGCTCGTCGAGGATAAACGTATTGATTCCTTCGCTCCAGTCTTTGGCTTTCTGTTTCTCACCATCCACGAGGAGGAAGAAGTCCGCATGCTTACCGCAGAGGTTATTGCCGACCAGTTGAAACCATAGTTCCGCTTTTCCTGTATTGTCCGTCACGGCTTGAAACAAGGTATTGCCGGAATTGTCCAACAGGCTCACCGCCCGCGAAGCAATCGGAAACCCATGCTTAGTGCGCACCTGCACGGTATAGCGGTGGCGCGGAGTGATTTTCCAATTCTCGATGTACTCCTTATGGCTGCCGTCGAGCACCGAGGGCCAGAAATACCATTTGGTGAAGTCATTCACCTCGCCTGCGGTCAGTTTGCCTGCCGAAACCGCATGGTTCGACGCGCCATAGCCAACGATGGCAGGTTTCGACTCGTCAACCGCCGATAAAGGGACATCTTCCATCAGCCCATCCGCCTCCATAGCTGATTCCATTTCGGCAAGGGACGGCGCCGCCGATTTCATGTACATCACATCGCTCCTACTACCTCGCGCCGTACCGAGAGCAACAACTTCATCGTGCTCCTTGCGTCCGGCTTTCTTTTCCTCCGGCGTTAGTACGACCAGCAGCACATTGCCCTTCGCGGTCTCAACCGTATAGTCTTTGATCTTCAGATCCTTGAATCCCCTGCGGCTGAAAGCCAGTGTTTTCACGCCACTCAGTAGCTCCGGTTTGATCACTACGCGACCGTCAAAAGAGGTCTTGAATGTGGTCTTGCCGACCTTCACTTCGGCTTCGTCCAGCAGCGCCTGGGTCGTATCCATCACAATAACCGTCAACGGCTGAAGGCTTACATTGGGCAGCTGACGGCTCTTTTTCATACACGCGTTCGCTGTGCAGAAACACAGAACTACGGCGAACAACAAAGCGGTAATTTTCTTCATAATTCGTTCAATTTTTATCACTAAAGCACAAAATACGTGCCACTAATGCATTTTTATTTGCATATTTCAAAAAAAAGCAGTAATTTTGCGGTCAAAATTGGTTATATTGCTAAATGACCAAATAAATGATTAAATAGTAAATGACTAAATCGTAAATAACTTTATGGCTGCAACACAAGAAGAAACATTTAAGAAAATCGTAGCGCATTGCAAGGAATACGGTTTCGTTTTCCCGTCCAGCGAGATCTACGATGGTCTGGGCGCCGTGTATGACTATGGTCAGAACGGCGTGGAGTTGAAGAATAATATCAAGCGTTATTGGTGGGACTCCATGACGCTGCTGCATGAGAATATCGTGGGTATTGACGCCGCGATCTTCATGCACCCGACGACCTGGAAAGCTTCGGGTCACGTGGACGCGTTCAATGATCCGCTGATCGATAATCGCGACTCCAAGAAGCGTTACCGCGCGGACGTCCTGATCGAGGACCAGATTGCCAAATACGACGACAAGATCGCCAAAGAGATAGAGAAAGCCCGCAAGCGTTTCGGCGAGAGTTTCGACGAGGAAATGTTCAAGGCTACCAACGAGCGCGTGAAAGAGCATATCGCTAAACGCGAGGCGCTGCACGCACGTTACTCTAAGGCGATGAACGAGAACGACCTGGCGGAGTTGAAGCAGATCATCCTCGACGAAGAGATCGTTTGTCCTATTTCCGGCACTCGCAACTGGACCGACGTACGTCAGTTCAACCTCATGTTCCAGACCGAGATGGGTTCGACCGCCGATGGCGCAATGAAGATCTATCTCCGTCCGGAGACCGCACAAGGTATCTTCGTCAATTTCCTGAACGTCCAGAAGACCGGTCGTATGAAAGTGCCGTTCGGTATTGCGCAGATCGGTAAAGCCTTCCGCAACGAGATCGTGGCGCGTCAATTCGTCTTCCGTATGCGCGAGTTCGAGCAGATGGAGATGCAGTTCTTCGTTCGTCCGGGCGAGGAACTCAAATGGTTTGAGCACTGGAAACAATTCCGCCTCCGCTGGCACAAAGCGCTGGGTCTGGGCGACGAGAAATACCGTTTCCACGACCATGAAAAGTTGGCGCATTATGCCAATGCCGCAACCGACATAGAGTTCCTCATGCCGTTCGGTTTCAAGGAGGTGGAGGGTATTCACAGCCGCACGAACTTCGACCTCTCGCAGCACGCCAAATACAGCGGAAAGAAGATCGAGTACTTCGATCCGGAGCTGAACCAGAGCTACACCCCGTACGTCATCGAGACCTCGATCGGTGTGGACCGTATGTTCCTCTCCGTCATGTGTTCGTCCTACGAAGAGCAGCAGCTCGAAGGCGGCGACACACGCGTCGTGCTCCATTTGCCGCCGGTACTCGCTCCTGTCAAGGCTTGTATCATGCCGCTCGTGAAGAAAGACGGTCTGCCCGAGAAAGCGCGTGAGATTATGAACGAACTGAAGTTCGATTTCAAGGTCGCTTACGACGAGAAAGACTCGATCGGAAAGCGTTACCGTCGCCAGGACGCTGTGGGTACGCCGTTCTGCATCACCGTTGATCACGACACACTCAATGACGGCTGCGTCACAGTCCGCTACCGCGATACGATGGCTCAGGACCGCGTCAAGATCGAGGATCTGCATGAGATCATCCGCAAAGCCACCGACCCCAAAGAGCTTTACCGCAAGATCGTCGGTGACTCGATGGAGGACACCATGGAATAACGAATATGGAATAAAAAAATCCCGAACGCGATGTTCGGGATTTTCTTTTATGCCAAGAGGGCATCTGCGAGTGCTTCGAGTTCAGCTACTTGCGTCGGCTTGAGCGAACCGCGGATCGTGACGGTCGGTTCGACGATCTCTACATTCTTGCAAGTAGAGAGCATTTCTCTCATCACTTTGACCGCCTGCGGTGCCCACGAACCATTCTCTACCAATGCCACACGGCGGTTCTGGTAGCCTTTCAGACGCAGTTTATGCAGGAACATGTGCATCGGCGGGAAAATATCTCCGTCGTACGTTGCGCAGCAAAGAACGAGCCGGTTCATACGGAACGCATCCTCAATCGCCTCTGCCATGTCGTCGCGGCTCAGATCGGTGATTGCTACTTTGAATGAGCCGTCAGCCGTCAGCTTTCGGCTTTCAGCTTTTTGGCGCAGTATTTCGGCGAGTTGCTCTGCCGCACGACGGGTGTTGCCATGGATCGAAGCGTATGCCACCAGCACACCATCGGTCTCCACGCCATACGCGCTCCAGATCGAATACAGACGCAGCGCTTCGTCTTTCTTCTCGCCCTCCAACATCGGTCCGTGCAGCGGCGCAATAGTAAGCCTACCCCCGACCCCTCCCTGAAAGGAGGGGAGATTATTTAGTTTCTTGAGGACGTTGGAGACCTGCATGCCGTATTTGCCGACAATATTGAAATAGTAACGACGCGCCTCACAAGCCCAGTCGTCCTCGTCGGCATGATAAACGCCGAACTTACCGAAACCGTCTGCGGAGAAGAGCACCTGCTCCTCCGGACAATAGGTCATGATTACTTCGGGCCAGTGGATCATAGGCGCAGCGATGAACTGCAGCGTCAGACCGCCCAGATCAAGCGTACTACCCTCGCCTACTACCTCCACATTTGTTGCTTCGATCCCAAACTGGTTCATCATTACGACTGCCTGCTTGGAGCACACAACGGTCGCCTCCGGGTATTGGGCAAGAAAAGCACCCATCGAGCCGCTATGATCCGGCTCCATGTGCTGGCAAACGAGGTAGTCCGGCTTGCGTCCGGCAAGCGCCTCCTCTACCTTCTTTAACCACTCCTCGCAGCAACGCGCGTCCATCGCGTCCATCACTGCTACTTTCTCTTCTCCCAGCACGACATAGCTGTTGTAGCACATGCCTTCCGGCAACTCGTACTGGCTCTCAAACAAATCCAACTCGGCATCGTCACAGCCGACATACTTAATTCTTTTCATTATATGCTTCTAATGCTTTACGTAATACTATCATTGCTTTCGCCAGATCCTCCTTATTGAGCACATACGCCATGCGGACTTGGTGGCGTCCGTCCTCAGGGTTGGTGTAGAAACCTGTCCCCGGAGCCATCATGATCGTCGCGCCCTCGTAAGTGAAGTCGGTCAGACACCACTTGCAGAATTTCTCCACATCGTCCACCGGCAGCTCCACCATCACATAGAATGCTCCGGTCGGCGCAGGGGCAAAAACACCAGGGATCTGGTTTAATTGATCGATCAGGAAATTACGGCGGGTGAGGTACTCGTCATAGACCTCCTGCATATACTCCTCCGGCGTAGAGAGGGACGCTTCTGCGACCACCTGACCGAACAGAGGAGGACTCAACCGCGCCTGGCAGAATTTCATCACCGACTCGCGCACCGCTTTGTTCTTGGTAATGAGCGCACCGATACGAATGCCGCACTCCGAATAACGCTTCGACACGCTGTCCACCAGCACCACATTCTCCTCTATGCCCTCCAGATGGCAAGCCGAGATATACGGCGATTTGGTATAGATGAACTCGCGATAGACCTCATCGGAGATCAGGTACAGGTCGTATTTCTTCACCAGATCACGGATCTGGCGCATCTCCTGCTTGGTATAGAGATAGCCCGTCGGGTTATTGGGGTTGCAGATCAGGATTGCGCGCGTCTTCGGCGTAATCTGCTTTTCAAACTCCTCCACCGGCGGCAACTTGAACCCGTTCTTGATATCCGTCTTGACGGATTTGACGACAGCACCTGCCGAGATCGCAAATGCCATATAGTTGGCGTACGAAGGGTCGGTCACAATGATCTCGTCGCCCGGATTGAGGCAAGACATGTACGCAAACATGATCGCCTCCGAACCGCCGGCGGTAATAATGATCTCGTCCGGCGAAAGGTCTATCCCGTACTCGGCGTAGTAACTGACCATCTTCGTCCGTAGCGACTTCAAGCCCTGCGAAGGCGAGTACTCCAAGATCTCTTGGTTAAAATTCTTCACCGCCTCCATGGCTTGCGGAGGGGTCTTGATATCCGGCTGACCGATATTCAGGTGATACACATGCACCCCTGCCAGCTTGGCTGCATCGGCGTACTTTGCTAATTTTCGGATCGGGCTCTCCGGCATGGACTGCGCCCGCAAAGAAATTTCCATACTACTATTTATAGATTTTTACATTTATACATTTCCGCATTTACATAGCAGTTCCATCGGATTATCTATGATGCGTTCGCAGCCGGCTTCTGCCAGCTTCTCTCGCGCCACGAATCCCCATGAGCAGGCGACGAACGGCACTCCGGCATTCGCTGCAGTCGCTTGATCCACCAGACTGTCGCCTACATAGAGCACAGAATAAGTACTTGGTACTTGGTCCCTTTGTAACTTAGCCTCTATATCCCGTACGATCTGCGGATCGGGTTTGCGGGGCACTCCTTCCCGCTCGCCGAGGACGACATCAAAGACTCCCGGGAAGAAATGCGATACGATCTTCTCCGTAGCCGCCTGGTATTTATTGCTCGCAACCGCCAGCATGCAGCCGCGGGCTTTCAAACTCTCCAGCAGCTCAGGAATGCCGTCATACGGACGCGTGAAATCGCAGTTATGCGCGTTATAATAAGGTACGAAATGCGCACGCACGCGCAGGACGGTCTCTTCGTTCTTCTGACCTTCCGGCAGCGCACGTTCGATCAGTTTGTTCACGCCATTACCTACCAACCGCGGGTATTCCTCGATGGCATGGGTCGGAAAACCACACGCCGCCAAGGCATGATTGCAGGCATAGCCCAAGTCGTCTATCGTGTTCAGCAGCGTCCCGTCCAGATCAAAGATCACAAGCGAGGGACGCCCCATCTCTTTTTCTATTCGCTCTCTAAACTCTGTCATTGTTCCTAAATCCTTTATCTCGCGCAGGTTTCGCACTCGTTGCCGCACCGACGCCACCGCATGTTTCTCCAATTTCTCCGCCGAAGGGGTGATTGCCCGCTCCAGAGCCTCCATATCCACCTCATACAGCATCGAGGCATGAACCACCGTGCCTGTGGGCGTGGTGTAACAAGCCGTTCCTGCCACTTTGCGGTCACCCACCAGCACATCATTATGCGCCGTTGTTACGGCAGGATAGCCCATCCTATTCAGCGCTCCCGCTACCATCCGGAGGAAAAGTTCAAACACCTCCTGCGAGTGGGTGGAAGGCGAGATATAAGAGATCATCAGGTTTCCCCGGTCCGCATAGACGCATCCTCCCCCGCTCTGCCGTTGCACAACGCGGATAGAATGTTCCTTGCAGTAACGGTCATTCACCTCTTGTTCCCGCACTTGGTGCTTGCCGAAGATCACCGTCGGCTCCACGATCCAGGTGAACAGTACCGGCGTCTGAACCGTCTTCACCCTCTCCGCTTCCAGCGCCAGATACTCCTCCAGCGCCAAGCCTTCTATGACCCTTTCAACTTTCACCTTTCAATTTTCACCTTTCAACTCTCAGAACACCGGCTCGCTCAACTCCACGCCGCGGCAAAAACGACGCTTAATGTCGCGGTCGTCTCCAAGGTAGATATACCGTTCCAGGCGTTGCGGAAGCGTGTATTGGTCATAATTGAGATACGTGTCGTCTATCAGCAGCGCATCGAACTCATACCCCGGCTCGAACGATCCCACTTTGCCGAAGAACGAACCGCCGCCTTTGGTCGCCAGATAGAACACCTCGCTAAGGCTCAGGAACGACATATCGCCTTTCGTCTGGGCGTAATTGAGTTTGGACACCTGTATCGCGTATTGCATCACTCGCATCATCGACAGATGGTGTCCGGCAGATACATCCGTACCGAGTGCCACTTTTATCCCTGCGTCCAAGAACTTGCGAATAGGCGCCATACCCGAAGACAGATTGCTATTCGACATCGGGCAGTGCACCACATACACGCCGTTCTTGCGCATCAGTTCCATCTCTTCGCCATCGGTGTAGCAGCAATGCGCCATCAGCGTTGGCGTCTGACCGAACAGACCATAGCGGTTGTATGCGTCACCATAACAGGTCGAGTCCGGCTCCAGCTCTTTCACCCAGTCGATCTCCGAACGGTTTTCCGACAAGTGGGACTGCACCGGCAGACCCGTCTCGGCAGCAAACTCACCCATCGCGCGCAGCATCTTGTCCGAACACGAAGGCACGAACCGAGGCGTGATGATCGGAGCCACCAGACCATTTCCGTGTTCGTCCAAGTGCGCCTTCAGCATCTTCATTCCTTCTATCACTTCGGCGGTCGTGTTCTGCAGCGTGTCGGGGCTGTTGCGGTTCATGCCTACTAATCCTACATACGCACCCATTCCGGCTTGGATAAATAAGTCCGCCAGGATACGTGTCGCCTCCGGATGGATCGTCGCAAAGACTGCCGAACGCATGGTGCCTTGCATCCATAGCTCGTGCACGAAGCGTCTGTACAGCCGCCGTGCATACTCCGGATCGGCGTACTTGCTCTCCTCCGGAAACGTATAGGTGTTCAGCCACGGCAGCAACTCCAGATCCAGCGCCAGACCCATATTACGGTACTGCGGCGCGTGGACGTGCAGGTCATTGAACGCAGGGATCAACAGCCTGTCGCCGAAATCCATCACCTGGCGACGCCAGTCCATGTTTTCCGGCAACTCGGTATAGACGCCTTCTACCAGACCATTCGACTTAACGACCACATAGCCGTGAGGAATGATCTCCAACTTACCCGGAGTCGGGGTATGAATAATGTTCGCGCGGTATATTTTCATGATTCTTTCTTTTTAAAGAAAACTAAACAAATCAGGTAATTGATACATCCGCCGATGAAGATGACCAGCATGCTGATCACATCGTCCCGCCAAGTGGAGAAGAATGCCAATGCCAGCGGCAGCAAACCGAACTGGATTACTACATTGATCGCGCGTGCCAGCAGAAAACCGCCGGCATTCTTGCTATCCGGCTTGGAGCCGAAGGTGTACCAGTTCAGCACAAAATAGTTGGGTATCATCTCCAGCACATAGCCGATTCCGAATGCCACATAATAGAGCGCGGAACCTTTCTCCGGATACGCCATGAAATAGAGTGCAGCCATGAAGAACCATGTCTGTAAAAACATACCCGAAGTGCCGACGATTAGAAATCGGACAGCGCTCCGCACGTTCTCCGGCAGATATGACGTAGGCAGTCTCATCAATTCTCAATTCACGATTATCAATTCTCAATTCAGCGCAGCCACCAGCTCCTCCATCGCAGCATTGAGTCCGTTGACGTCGCGTCCTCCGGCAGTAGCCATCCACGGCTGACCGCCGCCGCCACCTTGGATCAGCTTGGCAGCACTCTTGATCATCGCGCCAGCGTTCTTGCCTTCGTCCACCAGCGGCTGGCTTAGGAACACCGAGATCGTCGGCTTGCCCTCAAATTGGGTTGCTCCCACTACGGCGAACTTCACATCCGTGAACTTACCGCGCAGCAGCGGCATTACGCCACGGATCATATCCGGTGACATCTCGCCCTGCAGACGTACCAGTTTGATGCCGTTATAGTCCTCGGCGCGGTGGATCAGCTCGTCGCGGAAACGCTCGATCTTCTCTGCCATGAACTGCTCAATCTCTTTCTTCAGACCGGCATTCTCCTCGATCGACTTGCGGATTGCGCCTGCCAAGTCCGGTGCGTTGTTGAATAGTCCGCGCAGACCGGTGAGCATATCCTGCTGGGCGTAATAAATCTCATCCGCTTTCGCCGCGGTCACCGCCTCTATACGGCGCACACCGGCAGCTACGCTGGTCTCCATCACGATACGAACCGAACCGATCTTACCGGTCGAAGCCACGTGGCAGCCGCCGCACAGCTCAATTGACGGACCGTATTTGATCACACGCACGTCATCGCCGTATTTCTCGCCGAAGAGCGCCATCGCACCCATTGCTTTAGCCTCAGCGATCGGCGTATGACGGCTCTCCTCCAGCTTGAAGTCCTGACGAATCAGTTGGTTCGCCACTCTCTCCACCTCGCGCTGCTCTTCGGGCGTCACTTTCTGGAAATGGCTGAAATCGAAACGCAGGCTGTCGGCGGTCACCAGACTACCCTTCTGCTCCACGTGTTGTCCCAGCACCTGGCGCAAAGCGTAATGCAGGATATGCGTTGCGGTATGGTTGCACATGATCGCCTGGCGCTTCTCTGCATCTACTACAGCCGTTAACTTGCCACTTTTTCCGGCAACACCGCCGGTAACAAACGGCACTTCGGTCATGATATGTACCGGCAGACCGTTCTCGCGCTTGGTATCAATGACCGCAAATCGCAAATCGTCCAATTGCAAATAACCCGTGTCGCCTATCTCTCCACCCATCTCGGCGTAGAACGGCGTCTTGGACAGCACGACTTGGTAGAAGGTCTTGCCTTTCTGGCTCACTTGGCGGTAACGCAGGATCTTCGTCTCGCATTCCAGCTCGTCATAGCCGACGAACTCCGTCTCGCCTTCCGCCAGCACGGTCCAGTCGCCCAGATCTTGTTTGTTCGCCTCGCGTCCCATGGATTTCTGGTGTTCCAGCGCTTGGTTGTATTCCTCTTCGTTGGTCGTAAACCCGTTCTCGCGGAGAATCAGCTCCGTCAGGTCGAGCGGGAAACCGTAAGTATCTTTGAGCGTAAATACATCCACACCGCTGATTTCGGTCTTGCCGGCTTTCTTGGCTTCTTCCATCAGCTTGTCCAGCAGACCGATTCCTTTGTCCAGCGTGCGCAGGAACGCCTCTTCCTCGCTCTTGATTACCGGCACGATCTGTCCCTGCTGTTTCACCAACTCGGGATATGCCTCACCCATGTCGGCGATCAGTTGCGGCACGAGCCGGTACAGGAACGCCTCGCGCATATTGAGGAACGTGTAGCCGTAGCGCACCGCGCGGCGCAGGATTCGGCGGATGACATAACCCGCTTTCTCGTTGCTCGGCAGCTGTCCGTCCGTGATAGCAAACGCGATCGTACGGATATGATCGGCGATCACACGCATGGCGATGTCGGTCTTCTCGTCCTTGCCGTATTCGCAATGACAGATCTCCCCGATCTTCGTCAGCATCGGCTGGAACACATCCGTGTCGTAGTTACTGGTCTTGCCTTGGATCGTGCGTACCAGACGCTCAAAACCCATACCGGTGTCGATCACTTTCTTTGCCAGCGGCTCCAGACTGCCGTCCGCCTTGCGGTTGAACTGCATGAAGACGATGTTCCAAATCTCGATCACCTGCGGGTGATCTTTGTTCACCAACTCGCGTCCGGGCACTTTGGCGCGTTCCTCGGCGCTTCGGCTGTCCACATGGATCTCGCTGCACGGACCGCAAGGACCCGTCTCACCCATCTCCCAGAAATTATCATGCTTGTTGCCGTTCAGAATATGGTCTGCCGGCAGGTGTTTCGCCCAGATGGAAGCGGCTTCGTCATCGCGCGCCAGACCTTCCTCCGGCGAACCCTCAAACACCGTTGCGTACAGGTTCGACGGGTCGATCTTCAGCACATCAACGATGTACTCCCATGCGAAATCAATCGCCTCTTGTTTGAAATAGTCGCCAAACGACCAGTTGCCCAGCATTTCAAACATCGTGTGGTGGTACGTATCGTGTCCCACTTCCTCCAGATCATTGTGTTTGCCGCTCACGCGCAGACATTTCTGGCTGTCTGCCACACGCGGATATTTGATCGGATCGTTACCCAGGATGATTCCCTTCCACGGGTTCATACCCGCGTTGGTGAACATCAGCGTGGGATCATCTTTAATCACCATCGGCGCAGAAGGTACCACTTGGTGACCTTTAGACGCCATAAAGTCCAAGAAGGACTGCCTAATCTCTTTACTTGTCATTATATTTTGTTGTTTTAAAATCAATGAATTCTCTTCGCGGACGACCTTCTTTGTCCTCGCGCTCAATGAACGGCAGCGGGTTGGCTGTGTTCGCGTCGTATTCGGCACGCGCTTTCAGAATGTCGATCGCCATATACAGCGCATTGCGCATGCTCTGCTCGTCCGCTTGGTTCTTACCCGCTATGTCATATCCGGTGCCATGATCCGGACTCGTGCGTACGATACTCAGTCCTGCCGTGTAGTTCACGCCGCTCATGTCCAGAGTCTTGAACGGAATCAGACCTTGGTCATGATACATCGCCAATACCGCGTCGAAGTGCTGGAAATGTCCGCTCCCGAAAAATCCGTCCGCAGCATACGGACCGAACGCCCATATACCCTGCTCTTTTGCTTTCTCGATGGACGGAAGAATAATCTCCTGCTCCTCTTTGCCCAATAAGCCTTGGTCGCCCGCATGAGGATTGAGTGCCAACACGGCGATACGCGGTTTCTCCAGTCCGAAATCACGTTTGAGGCTGTTGTTCAGAAGCGTCAGTTTGGCTAAGATCCGTTCCTCGGTAATCTGCGCAGGGATGTCCGCGATTGACACATGGTTGCACACCAGCGCTACCCGCAATGCCCCGCTGCACAGCATCATCAGACTCTCCCCGCCAAAGGTTTTCTCCAGATACTCCGTATGTCCTATGGTACTTGGTACTTGGTCGCTTTGTCCCTTATTCAGCGCTTCTTTATTGATCGGTGCGGTCACCAAAGCGTCCGCCTTGCCGTTCTTCATATCCAAACAAGCGCGATCCAGAGCTGCTTTCGCTGCTTTGTTGGCGGCCTCCGAAGGAGCGCCTAAACTCACCGGCATATCGTCCGGATAGCAGCTGATCAGGTTCAACCGACCGTCTTTGGCTTGATCAGGAGAGGAAATGACATTCCAGTTGATGTTCCGGTATTCTTCGCTCAGGGTTTGAATATGGTGTTTCGCTACTCCGGCGCTGCCGTAAATGACCGGACGCATGATCTCGAACATATGTGCTTCCAGCAAGGCTTTCAGAATCACCTCGTATCCCACGCCGTTCGTATCTCCGGCTGTTATTGCTATTATCGGTTTCATAAAATTATAAACTACAAATTACCATTTTTCGTTATGAATCTTCTCGTACTTGAGTTTAGCAGGGTCATAATCCTTCCGTTCCTCATCGGGATAGCCCAAAGCGATTGCGCACAGCACCTCGTACCCCTCCGGAATACCGAATAACTCGCGTACGAACCTTGCCGCACCCTCACGGTCTTCCGCTCCGTCGGTCTCTATGCCGCGTTCGTGAATATGGCACCAGCATGCACCCACACCCTGCTCAGCAGCCGCCAGCAAGATATGCTCCGCTGCGATCGCTCCATCCGCCATCCATGTGTTGTGGCACAGCGTCGGATCCAGCGCAATGATGATAGCCGCTGTCGCGGTGTCGAACATCTGACTTCCGTACGTCTTGCATGCCTGTAACGCACGCACTTTCGCTTCGTCCCGCGTCACGATGAACTCCCACGGACACGTCCGTTTGGCGCTTGGTGACATCAACGCGCAACGCAGCATGTACTCTATTTTCTCCTGCTCTACCGGCGTGGATTTATACTTACGTATAGACCGCCGTTTCTGGCATAACTGTTCAAAATTCTCCATATTATTGCAAAACTTTCCGTATTAATCCAAATTAGCGTGCAAAGATACAACTTTTTTCCGACATACGCAAGCGCACGCGCGTTTTTTCCTTATTTTTTTATAAGTGTTTTCTACTTTCGGAGGGAAAGACCAGCGGTTATGAAAAAAAATGAAGTGCGGTTGTAAGATTAAGGCGAGAAAATCGTATTACATATAGAGAGGCTCTACAAATGGTGACAAATGGCACATGATTTGAGGGGTGAAATTGGAAAATTAAAGTAATAATGACGCACGAGCAGTTTACGCAAATATATTTGCCGTTCAGCGGAAAGATGTATGCACTGGCATACAACTTGCTCCGTAATCGTGACGAAGCGCGGGACTGCGTGCAAGATGTGTACTCCGAGTTATGGAGCAAACGGGACATGATAGAACCCGATAAGCCGCCACTTCCGTTTGTTCTGACCATGGTACGAAACAACTGCCTTGACCGTCTCAAGTCCAGAAGTGCACAAGCAGATGACGAAAACCTTGAGACACTTTTAGACCACAACACAGAAAATCAAATTGACGCGGCAAGTGACCTTAACGCAGTGATCCAACTGATTGAAAAACTGCCTCCCGACCAACAATTAGTGCTTCGATTACGCACGATTGACGGACTGGAGATAGAACAAATACAAGAACTGACCCGTTTCAGTCGCGAAAACATTTACACCTTGCTATCCAGAGCAAGAAAATCATTAAAAGAACTGACCGCAAAGTTATGACATACAACATGACCATAGAACAAATAAAATCGCTTCTCTCTCATTTCTACGAGGGACAAACGACACCGGATGAAGAACGGCTGTTGGCTGCGTATTTCCGTCGTGAAGATGTGCCGGAAGAGTTGCAGGAAGACAAGCAACTATTCCTTATGCTTGCGCAGATCTCCGACCAAGAAATGCCGACTGACATTGCCGAACAAATAACCGCGTTTGTGAACAACCTCGGACAAACGGAGAAAAAGCCGGTTTTGCCAGAGGTGAAGCAACGCAAAGGAATCATCTACCGTCTAAAAACACCTCCGAAGATGTGGTATCGCGTAGCAGCAACGGTGGCTATTCTTCTCGCAATAGGCGGCGGTGTGTTATTTCATCAACAAACATATACAACCGACCCATTCTGCGACACGTGTAGCACACCGGAAGAAGCAGCAGCAGAACTGCACAAAGCCAATGCGATGATTACCAAGGCATCGCAGCAATGCTTAGCCCCTACTCGCAATGCTTTTGAGCAGGTAGAAGACACAAAAGAAATAATCAATAAACATATAACATTCTAAAAACATATAGTTATGAAAAAGATTATTATTGCAATCTGTATCCTTGCATGTGCAATGTCTACGCAAGCACAGAACAAGATATTTACCAAGTATGCTTCGATGGATAGCATCAGATTTGTCTGCATCAACAAAGCCATGTTCAATCTTGGCTCATCTTTCATAAAAACAGCGACAGGAGATGATTCCTTAGGGAAGTTGAGTAATATAGACAAACTCCTTATCATCAGCGCGGACAGCAAACAGGGCAAGACACAGATAGACAAAGACATCAGTACGCTTTCTAATAACGATGAATATGAAATCCTTATGACTAGTCATTCCGAGGAAGGGGATAATGTGTTCATCTTTTCCAACAAGCGCAAGCCGCACGAACTGATCATCGGCTCTGTCGGAAAACTGGATAGTTCGATGATTGTCATCGTCGGCAATTTCACAAAAGAAGAAGTTGCCAAGCTGATGCAATAGATTATCACTCTTTTCCATAAAGAAGGCTTTGTAGCGACCATTCTACGGCTATCAAAGTTTTTCACCAAATTTCTTCATACCATAGTATGTAGAACGGTTGCTCTATGCCCTTTACCCAATAAAAAACAGACAAACAATGAAACACACTATACTTTTCGCGGCGATGCTCTGTGTAGCAATGACCGCAACGGCGAACAATGCCAGAATATCCGGTCGTATCAAAGACGCTAACGACAAGTCTGCCATCATCGGTGCAACTGTCTTGCTGATGCAGGACACGGTGCAGATAGCAGGTACCACCACCGACATCAACGGCAAATTCACGCTAAATGCCAAGAAGGGCGATTATATTCTGGAACTTTCCTATATTGGTTATGAAACAATCCGCATGGCTCTTACCGTGAACGATAATACGCATATAGGCACGATACAAATGCAAGAAGGCGCAACGGAATTAGGTGAAGTGGTGGTAGAAAGCCAAGCCATTATTCAGAAAGTAGATCGGCAAATCCTTCTGCCATCAAAAGAGCAGATGCAGGCTTCCTCAGATGGCGTTTCCCTGCTACAGAACTTGCAAATTCCGCGTATCGTGATTAGCCCGATTGACAACTCCGTTAAAACTCTTTCTGACGAGAGCGTGCAACTGCGTATCAACGGTATCGAGGCAAGCACGGCAGATGTCAAAGCCATCAATCCGAAAGATATTATCCGCGTGGAGTACCACGACCAACCGGGTGTGCGATACAACGGTGCGGCGGCTGTGGTGGATTATATTGTCAAGCACCGCGACACCGGAGGCAGTCTTATGCTTGCAGGCACAAACGGTTTGACCCTGCCGGGTATCGGTAATTACTATCTGGCGGGTAAGGTACATTTTGGCAAATCGTCTTTACAAGCAGTCGCCACTTATGCGCCGTACGATATTTATTGGACGCGTACCAATAATGAAACCTACCATTTCTCGACCGGCAAGATAGAAAACAACGAAGTAGGAGAACCGACGCGTTACAAGACTTATCCGGTTAATGTGTCACTGAATTACAACTGGACGAACGGGGATAAGAATATGCTGAACATCCGTTTGCGAGACAATATGGCATATACGCCTTACGGAGCATCTGACCGCGACAGCCGTTTGTTTCAGCCGACGGATTCATTTGAGATACACGATCACGACAAAAGCAGCAGTCAGTCGCCCTCATTAGACATTTACTATCAGCATAACCTGCCGCACAAGCAACACTTGTATTTTGACGTGGTAGGCACGTATATTAACACCCACAGCGACCGCCGATTCCTACAAACACCGCTTCGGGGCTCAGCTTCGACAGATACGACCGATGTAATATCGCGTGTGAGAGGAGACAAGTGGTCGCTTATCGGCGAAGCTATCTATGAAAAGGAATGGGAAAATATCATGCT
>CACWZZ010000007.1 GCA_902765485.1 uncultured Bacteroidales bacterium | reverse complement strand
GGATATAGTAGCACAATATATAGCCGAATCGTATTGTTTTGCGAATAGATATGCATCCGCTCTTGTTTCCCATGTTTTTGCGATCAGATATGTATCAAAAAAGCACGTGTCTTCTATTTGGTTTAACAGAGCAAGTGTTTCTCCCTTCTTCCCTTGTTCTGCTAACTCAAACGCCATATTGTTCAAGTCATAGTAATATAATAAAGAGTCTCCGTTTTGGAGGAACATATCTGCGGAGCGTTCAAACATGTCATACGAGAGTTGGAACTCGCCTGCTAGATGGCAGATAGAGCCTATATTGCTATATACTCTTCCTAAGATATGATAGTCTTTTGTATGGGAATGGGTGGCATCGATGAACGCCTGCATAGCAGCGGCGGATCATCCTTGGCGCGAAGAAGTTTGCCGTAATGATAGCAGGAGTGCGCATATTCTGACTTCTGACGGCTGAATGCTGACAACTCCTTCAATCTCTCATACGCTTGCGCGAGGGTGGCACTATCGCCTTCGTCCACGCCGTACATCTTGCCTTCATGCCACAAACTATCCGCCTGCGCCAATACATGTTGCGCCTCACGGAGGGACATAGCGGCTCCGCCGCAGCTACAAGAAAAGAATAGGATTCGCACAGATAATAAGACTATATTTACAAAACGGCTGTGTTTCATGTTGCAAAAGTACGCAAAAAAACTGAATTATACAAACAAAAGACTAAAAAATCATAATTTTTGCATTTTTTCGCTTAAAAATTTGCGTATGTCGAAAAAAAGCAGTAATTTTGCAGTCCCGTTTGAAAAAAAGCGGTGTTATGGATCGCGGAGTAGAGCAGTGGTAGCTCGTCAGGCTCATAACCTGAAGGTCGGTGGTTCGATCCCATCCTCCGCAACACTATGCGAAACAAATTTTTATTATTTGCGCTTTTCTACACGCTCTCCGCGATTGCGGTGGAGCGTGTTTCTTTAGACACGCTTCAGGCTCATTGGAGCCGATACACGAACCGGACGGTGGAGATCACTACTCCACTCCTTGTCTGCGGCAGTTTCTATGACTCGTTGGTATTAGCTCCGGAGCGGCTTTTCTGTCCGGAAGAGCGCGCTGTGGGTTTGGCGGACGGCGATAGCACGATGTATGAAGTGCTGCGTGCACACAACCGCGAAGCGAGTATCGTGCTGCATTGCAAGAACAGGTATTACAACGTGCGGACAGGCGATCTCATCCGCGGGTTGAAAGCGCGAGTGACCGGTGAGCGGCAGTTACTGACCGGCAAGTCCATCCGCACAAAGCATTTGCCCAAAGACCGTTTGCAGCGGGCAAAGAAAGGGGAGTTGCGGATCGTGGGAGCGAATATAGAGAATTATTTCGCCGACCTCGGCGGCTACGCCCATAAACGCACGACTCCCAAACAATTAGCCGTGAAGACCAAGAAGTTATCCTCTGCGCTGCGCGCCATGCATGCCGATATATTCGCATTATGCGAGATGCAGGTGGGCGACAAAGCTCCGGCGATGTTGCTGAAAGCGCTGAACAAAGGCGGCAAGAAGTATGCGTTTGTCTCTATCGGGATGGAGAATGCAGACCGCATCGGCGGCTGTTTTATCTATGATACGGAACGTGTGCGCCCATGCGCGGAATGGATGTCGGCTTATAGCGACACCGCCAGCCATTACCGGGCACGCATGTATGCGGTTCCTTTCGAAGAGATCGCTTCCGGGGAACGGTTTATCATCAGCGTCAATCATTTCAAATCCAAACGTCCCGGTCGCACGCAGTACGACACCAATATGCGGCGAATGCAGAATACCGACTCATTGCTGGCAATGCTGCCGCGCGCCATAGAGACGTTCGGCGACGAAGATGTATTGCTGCTGGGCGACTATAATTGTTACACGCAGGAACAACCGATTCTGACCATTATTCGTGCGGGGTATCAAGACATGCTGCCGCAAGGCAGATCGAAGAACTATTCATATAGTTATAAAGGAGAAGCGGGTTATCTGGACCGCTGTTTCGCTTCGCCGAGTATGGCGAAACAGATCGTCCGCGTGCAGCCATGGCATATCAATGCCGACTGGTACTATTCGCACGGCGCATACAAGATGAAAGACAAGAGCAAACACCGATATGCGGACCATGATCCGATCGTAGTGGATATAAGACTAGGGACACTAGTACCCTAGGATCCTAGTACAAAAAAGGCAGCCAAACATGGCTGCCTTTTGTGACCCCGCTGGGCAAATTTACTAATTTGCACCTGCGGTGCGAGCTTCAGCTCTTGTGACCCCGCTGGGGCTCAAACCCAGAACCTTCAGAACCGGAATCTGACACTCTATTCAATTGAGCTACGGGGCCATGCGCAAAGCGCAGGATTATTTTCTTTTCACAGCCAGCCGGCGGCATATTTTACATTCTCCGTACACGACCAGCGTATAGTTTTGCATATTAAAATTCGGATACTTATGCTCCGTAATCAGTCTCATGATCGCTTTGTCATAAAAAGTAGCTCTCCGTCCACATTTGCGGCAGATAAGCTGCATGTGCGATTTCGAAGCGGTCGTATTCAATTCATATTCCTTCACCGTCTGGCCATAGCCGCGGTCATAGACCTTGACGATCTCCGCTTCCACAAAGAGATTGAGCGCGTTATAGACCGTTCCGGTGGAGATATGCTCCGTTTTGCAGGCTTCTTCCAGTTGGGCAGCGGTGAAGGGTTGCTTCAGCAGGCAAGCCTGCGCCAACACCATTTCCCTCACGACGGAGGCTCTCATATCATGCTCCTTGATATAGGCGCCGAGGCGCTCCAATGCGGCTTTATATAAGGCTTCTTCCTCTTTCACAATCAGATTGACTTCAAGTACGCGCGGTGGCGCTTATGGACCATGTGGTCAAACTGGGTAAAGTTAGCAATATTCTTGGTGTTCGTTTCCAAGATATTGGTGGTCTCCAGAATCTTGATACCATATTGGTTGATAATAGGTATCTGGTCCTGGAAGAAGAGCGCATTGATTCCTTTGTCCTGGTAGTCCGGGCGGACGGCGATCAGCAGGAAGCTGAAGGAGTTCATCTGTTTCGCCTTGAGCGCACGCAGGAGATGGAACCAGCCGAAGGGCAACAACTTACCTCCGCATTTGCGCAGGGCGTCCGAAATATCCGGCATTCCGAGTCCGACTCCCACGATCTCCTCCTTCTCATTAACCACCAAAGTGACGAAATCGAAGTTGAGGATCGGAAAATACATATTCTTGTAGTAGTTCTTCTGCGCCACCGTCATAGGCTGGAAGTTATACAGCTTCTGGTACGCCTCGTCGATCACATCCATGTACTGGATACCAAACCGGCGAACAAGTTCGCGCGAGTTCTTGACCTTGACCACGTGTACATGGGAGCGTTGCTTGACGATGTCAGCAATGCGGGAGAGGCGTTCGGGACACTCTTTGGGCGGGAAGACCCGCATCTCGATCCAGTCCGCTTCTTTGGTCAGCCCATAGGCATCCATGTGGTTGACATAATACGGATAGTTATAGAGCGACGCCATGACAGCGGGGTATTCGTATCCCTCAAGGAGCAGTCCCTCGTGGTCAAAATCAGTGAATCCGACCGGTCCGTTGAGGGCGTCCATTCCGCGCTCTTTGCCCCAAGCGGCGACGGTATCGAGTAGCGCTTTGCTGACCTCCATATCGTCGATAAAATCCATCCATCCGAAACGGACATGCTTGAATCCCCATGTCTCGTTGGCCTTGCGGTTGATGATTCCGGCGATGCGTCCGACGGGTTTATTATCGCGGAACGCCATCCAGAGCCGGTACTCGCAGACCTCAAGCGCAGGGTTCATCTCCGGCTCGAAGCAATTCATCTCGTCAAAGAACAAAGGGGGACAATAATAGGGGCAATCCTCGTACAAGTCATTTGCGAACTGAATGAATTGCTTCAGTTCACGCTTGGAATGTATTTCGCGAATCTCAACCGCCATATTGTTTCTTTTAAAGTGGAGCACAGGGGACTCGAACCCCTTACCTTAACATTGCGAACGTTACGCTCTACCAGATGAGCTAGTGCCCCGCGCTTGCATTAACACTCGCACGACTGCGCGCTTTGCGCTTGTATAGTGCTACGTGTTATGCTACGCTTTTCGGTCTGCAAAACTGCGTTTTACATCCCGAGTTTACTGCCGTTGCAGTCTCATGTGGAGCTAACGGGAGTCGAACCCGTGTCCAAACAAGGAATACTTATGCTTTCTACACGCTTATCTTGGCCTTCGTTTTCGTCCGGGGGCAAGACCCAAGCCACCAACCACCGGCTTATCTGCTATGTGAGCCTTCAGCTATAAGCTGTCAGCCGTCAGTCTTTTTGCGCAGCCAAAGAGACCTATTCTGTGTATTCCTGCGCCACTATATCCATTCAGCCCACAGACTCGGCTTGGAGTGACGTCCCGTTCAGGCGCCTTGCGCCCGAATAAGCTAATCTACTGTACTTCGATTAGGCAGCGAGAGCATAAGAAGTGTTGCCAGTTATGCTTTGAAGCGAGATTAACGAGCGTTGCCTCATTGCTCGGCGTGCTTACACAACCATTCTACCTGCTGTCAAAACCAAATAGCCCCTCGCGTTCGACCCCAAAAGTCGAATGGGACTGCAAAGGTACTGCTTTTTTTTGGAATACACAAATAAAAGTGCATTTTTTTTGTTTTTTTCTATTGCAGGACTATCTCTACACGTCGGTTCATTTGGCGGTGGTCTTCGGTATCGTTGGGGACGATGGGGTCGCGTTCACCGCGTCCTTCGACATCAATGCGTTCCGGCTGTATTCCCCGGTCAATCATAGCTTGCTTGACCTCTCTGCAACGTCCCTCCGAGAGGACTTGGTTCGAGCGATCCGAGCCTATATTATCCGTATGTCCGACGATGCGGATCCGTTGCGCAGGACGCGAAAGGAGGAACTGGTAGAGTTCGTTCAGCGCAGGTGCAGAAGTCTCCAAGATACGCGTTTTGCCAGTAGCGAAATAGATATTATGGAGGACAAAGGATTTGATTTCCCTCGGCGACATGCGCACTCCGTCGAATTGGGCGGGATCAAAGATTGTATCCCGGAAAGGGAAATAGTTGACCGCAGTCGCTTCGACGGTATAGAACGGCACTCTGTCGTCCAGAAGGACCGCAAGCACATTATGCATAGAGTCGGAAGTGGTCTGCATTACTTTCCTTTGCTCATTATTACGGACAATCACATTCGCTGTGACGGGTCGCGCAGTAAGCGAATCGGTAACGGTAAACGTGAGACGCGTCTCGGGATAGATCGCGAGTTTGAGTGTATCTTCATCTTCGCGATGGCGGAAAAGGACGGTGTCGGAAGTGAAGTAACCTGTTTTTGCTGCGACAGCCCAGTATTGCCCTTCGGGCAGACCCTTGGAGACTCGGGCACGCTTGTTGTCGGTCGGTTTGTTGATTTTCGGTTTCTTATTGGGTCGCGCGTTGACGTCCTGCAATGTGACATGTGTTGCAGGCAGTGGTTCTCCTGTTTTGAGATTGTAGGAATAGACATAGAGGAGCGGTTTTCCCGCCTTTATCCGCTCTCGCTTGGCAGCCTTGGCTTTTGCGGCACGTTTTTTCTCCGCTTTGCGTTTCTTCGCCTCGCGTTTGCGTTCCATTTTCTCTCTGGCTTTCGCGCGCTTCTGCGCAGGCGTGAGCGCATAGGCGCTCGCGTCTCCTATTAAGAGAGAGAGCAAAACGAGTAATATGAGCGGTAGTCTCTTCATTCCTAAAAAAAATCAACAGGAGAACAGTTGTGGGACTATTCTCCTGTTGTGGTCCCACTTGGGCTTGAACCAAGGACCCCCTGATTATGAGTCAGGTGCTACTAACCAACTGAGCTATGGGACCTTCGCGTTCGGCATTATTTGCCTTGGCGGGCACTACCGTAGAGCACGAGGCTCTGGTCTTTGGTAATGCGCATTTCTTGTTGGGTCAATTCCGGAATAGTGAGCGAGATACCCGGTTCCAAAGCGTTCGGATTAGGGATCTTCTCCTTATTCGCGATATAGATATAAACCCAGCAATAGGTGTTTTTGTAATACTTACGAGCGAGTTTAGAGAGCGTTACGCCTTTCTCCGTAATCACTTCTTCGCTACCGCGCTCCTTGAAGGTGTTTGTATTCACCTCTTTGTAGCTGCTTTCGCTGAGCGGCATCGGGATTTTCTCCGCCGTCTTGGTATCCTCCTCTATGATACGGTTCGCACGTTTGTCATCCAGATCATTCTTCATACGCTCGAAGGTCCGTTTGTCCACGAGACGTATGACGGCACGTCTGTTAGGTCCGTAAGAAGCCTGACTGCGGCGTCCGACAAGTTTGCCGAGTCCCATGGCGTACATACGATTATCGCCCACTCCGTGTTCTTCGCGCAACTCGTCCATCACATTCTCCGCACGTTTGTCTCCGAGAGCGAAGTTGAGGGAAGACGAACCTGTATTGTCGCAGTATCCGGTAACGACCGCATAGAGCGTTGAATCCTCCGCGAGGACATCCGCCACCTGCTGGATCGTAATGAGCGCTTTGTCATCCAGATTCGATTTGCCCGAATTGAAATAGATGTAATATGCGCGTTGCTGCTCCTTCTGGCGAACCTGCTTGATCGTTTCGCGAATGATGATCGAGTCATGCTTGAGGATCAGGGTGTCGTGGATGAACTTCGGCTCGGACTTCTCTTCCTTCTTCCAAGTATCGAGCGTGTTGATATTCTTGACGTGGGTCTTCGAGACCGCCATCAGTTTGAATCGCATATTGAGGGTCACGTCCACGATACCATCATTATTCTTCGACGCCAGCGCCTGCGGACCGCTATAACCGCGTCCATCGGGGTAGTCGTTAATAAAATAATTATATGTAGCGCGCACGCCCAGCGCGATAGTACGATTGAGGTTGAATTCTACGTTCAGACCGGCATTGAGATAGAGACATCCTTTGTAGGCATCCATGCTGGCAGGGGCGACCGAAGCGGTATGATAGCGCGTGTCGTCAAAATACATCTTATTATTTCTATACCACGCGTATCCACCCCCGACGAGCGGCTGAATGCCCAGGATTTTCCTTTTTGCCTTCGGGAAGAAGAGGTTCATGAGGTCAAGCGAGAGATATCCGCCCACCTTGTGCATGTTACCATTGAGCAGGGTGTCCGCATTATCCGCTCCGGGCTTGCCTGTCACGGTGTACATATCGTACATATAGTCCACGCCGACCGACCATACAGGCGTAAAGGAGTATTCGATCGCCAATCCTGCATTGGGGATTGACACATTGTGCTTCATTTCCGAATTAAAGTCACCATCGTAGGCATTGAAGCCCACATGGGGAATAAGTGACCAGTGAGCATACTCCTCAGCCACTCCATCCTCATTTTCCTCCACCTTGTAAGGGTGCGCACCCTTCACATCATCCTTCTTATCGGCAGCGAAGAGGGCGACCGAAAAGCAGAAGAGCGACAAGAGCAAAAGGCTTTTTTTCATATCAAAAGAGGTTGTTTAATTCAAAAATTCACAATTCAGGGTGCAAAGGTACTGCTTTTTTTTGAAATAGCCAAATATTTTAAGAAAAAAAATAATTTTTTTTAGTATGTATTGCATATATGGAAAATTTTACGTAAATTTGCAGTCGATTTAGGAGCCAGTTTAAAAGGAAGTCATTTAAGTCATACCATCGTGCCGGTGATGTCGGCTTAACAACCCACTAATCACCCACTAATCACCCACTAATCACCCACTCGTGGACCGAAAATACCCCGAAAAAGACAAGTGACAGTCAGAGGGGCAAAAGGAAGCAACAAAAAAATAAAACTATAGCATTATGGACATTTTAAATCAAATGATTGCACGCGCGAAGGCAAATCCTCAGCGCATTGTATTGCCGGAAGGCGACGAACCGAGAACATTGGAAGCTGCTAACATTTTGTTGAGAGACAAGATTGCGCAGCTTATTTTGATTGGTGACCCTGAGAAAATCAAGGGTATGGCCGCCGAGAAGGGTTATGAGTACATCAAAGAGGCAAAGATCGTTGATCCGATTCACGATCCGAAGATGCCGGAGTACGCGAAGCTGCTGTTTGAGCTGCGCAAGGCGAAAGGTATGACGGAGGAAGAGGCGGCAAAGAAAGCTCAGGATCCGTTGTATTTAGGTTGTTTGATGATCAAGGCAGGCGACGCAGACGGTGAGTTAGCCGGTGCACGCGGCACGACGGCCGACACGATCCGTCCGGCATTCCAGATCCTGAAGACCAAACCGGGTTGCTCGATCGTGAGCGGTGCATTCCTGATGTTCACGCCGGCTAAGCAGTTGGGTGAGAACGGATTCCTGCTGTTCGCAGACTGCGCTGTGAACCCGAATCCGGATGCAAAGCAGCTGGCAGAGATTGCTATTTCGACGGCAGAGACCGCGCGCGCTATCGCCGGCATCGAGCCGAGAGTAGCTATGCTTTCGTTCTCAACCAAAGGTAGTGCAAAACATGAGTTGGTGGACAAAGTAGCCGAGGCGACAAAGCTGGCAAAAGAGATGGCACCGGAGTTGGCATTGGACGGCGAGCTGCAAGCCGATGCAGCTTTGATCGAGAGCGTGGCAAAGACCAAAGCTCCGGGTAGCGCAGTAGCCGGCAAAGCGAACGTGCTGGTATTCCCGGATCTGCAGGCAGGTAACATCGGTTACAAGCTGGTAGAGCGTTTCAGCGGCGCTGATGCCGTTGGTCCGATTCTGCAGGGAATTGCTGCTCCGGTGAATGACTTGAGCCGCGGATGCAAGGTGCAGGACATCGTGCAAATGGTCGTTATTACGGCGAACCAGGCAATAAAATAATTGAGGATCCGCCAATCTTGGCGGATACGGAGAAAGGCGGAAAACAAACGCCGGATGGCATCCGGCACAAAAGAAGAATTTTTATACCATAATTGAAAGCATATGAAGATATTAGTATTAAACTGCGGGAGCAGTAGTATCAAGTATAAGCTCTTTGAGATGGAGAGCAAGGAAGTGATGGCACAAGGCGGAATCGAGAAAATCGGTCTGCCGGATTCGTTCCTGCAAGTGAAACTGCCGAACGGCGAGAAGGTTAAATTTGAGAAATCAATGCCGGAACATACCGTTGGTATCGAGCTGATTTTGGAGAAGTTGGTGGATCCGGAGATCGGTTGCATCAAAGAGCTGAAAGAGATCAACGCTGTGGGTCACCGTGTAGTCCACGGCGGTGAGAAATTCAACAAATCCGTGCTCATTACGCCGGAAGTGAAGAAACAGATCATCGAGTGTATCGACCTTGCTCCGCTGCATAACCCGGCTAACCTGAAAGGTATTGATGCGATTGAGAAGATTCTGCCGGGTGTACCACAAGTGGCAGTATTCGATACCGCTTTCCACCAGACGATGCCGGACTACGCGTACATGTACGCGCTGCCGTACGAGCTGTACGAGAAATATGCAATTCGCCGTTACGGTTTCCACGGCACGAGCCACCGCTACGTGAGCGCGCGCGTATGCGAATTTTTAGGAGTAGATCCGAAAGGGAAGAAGATCGTGACCGCTCACATCGGCGGCGGCGGTAGCTGCACGGCTGTGATGGACGGCAAGAGCGTAGATACGAGTATGGGTCTGACGCCGGTTGAGGGACTTATGATGGGTACTCGCGCAGGTGATTTGGATCTCGGTGCAGCTACGTTTATCATGGACAAAGAGCACTTGAGCACGGCTGAGTTCAACAACCTGGTAAACAAGAAATCGGGTCTGCTGGGCGTGAGCGGCGTTTCGAGCGACTGCCGCGACATCGAGGCTGCGATCAACGAAGGCAACAAACGTGCGGATTTGGCACGCAAGATGTATATCTATCGCGTGAAGAAATACATCGGCGCTTACGCTGCAGCGATGAACGGCATTGATATTCTGGTGTTTACAGCCGGTATCGGAGAGAACGATCCGTATATCCGCGCGGAGATCATGAAGGGTCTGTCGTTCCTCGGCATCGAGTTGGACGAAGAAGCCAACAAGGTTCGCGGCGAGGAGCGTATCATCAGCAAGAAAGGCAGCAAAGTGACGGTTGTTCTGGTTCCGACGGATGAGGAGCTGATGATCGCCAGCGACACCGCAGCACTTGTTTAAATCGACCATGCATGGTCGATACAAATATTTTACCATAGAAAGACACACACATTATATATGATCAATAAACCCATAATTTATCAACTCTTCCCGCGGCTGTTTGGCAACTACAACGAGACACGCAAACACAACGGCACAAAGGAAGAGAATGGTTGCGGACGGTTTGTGGATATCAACGAGCGTGCACTCAATGCCATAAAGGAGTTGGGTGCCACGCACGTTTGGTACACCGGTGTGATCCGTCACGCGACCGCCCAATACAACCACCCTGCGATCACCAAAGGTCTTGCCGGTTCGCCATACGCGATCACGGATTATTATGACGTGGATCCGGATCTGGCGAAGAACGAGGCGAAGCGGATGCAGGAGTTTGAGGCTCTTGTTCAGCGCACGCATGCAGCCGGACTGGATGTGCTGATTGATTTTGTGCCCAACCATGTGAGCCGCGAATACAAGAGCGTTTGCAAGCCTGCGGGTGTAGAAGATTTAGGCGAGAACGACCATCCGGAATGGGCTTTTTCGCCGCTGAACAACTTCTATTACCTGCCGGGTGAGCGGTTCACGATGGACAAGGACTTGCAGGGTTATGAAGAATATCCGGCGAAAGTAACGGGTAATGATTGTTTCACAAGCCATCCGAGCGAGAACGACTGGTACGAGACGGTCAAGTTGAACTACGGCGTGTTCTACCAAGGCGGCCGCGAGAAACAGTTTGATCCGATCCCCAACACGTGGATCAAGATGCGCGATATTCTGCTGTTCTGGGCAGACAAAGGCATCGACGGCGTGCGCGTGGACATGGCTGAGATGGTGCCCGTGGAGTTCTTCGCATGGGCGATTGCCGCTGTAAGGAAGAAACACAAGAAGTTCCTTTTTATCGGCGAATGTTACGATCCGAATCAGTACAACGCTTATCTGGACGCCGGTTTTGATTACCTGTACGACAAAGTGGGCATGTACGACTACCTGCGCGGCGTGACGAGCAAGAGTTGGCCGGCAGAGGGTATCACCGCCCAATGGATGCAGCATGGCGACGAGCGGCTGAAGCATATGCTTTATTTTCTGGAGAACCACGACGAGCAACGTATCGCAAGCGGTTTCTTCTGCGGCAGCGGTCGTTGCGCCGAGCCTGCGATGGTAGTGGCAGCGACGCTGAATCAATGTCCGGTGATGATCTATTCCGGTCAGGAATTAGGCGAACGAGGCATGGATATGGAAGGTTTCAGCGGCATCGACGGCCGGACGACCATCTTCGACTACTGGGGCGTGAAGAGCATGCAGGCATGGGCGAACAAAGGTAAGTTCGACGGCGGCAAGCTGAATGACGCGCAGCGCGAGTTACGCGATTTCTACCAGCGGCTGCTGACCTTGGCGCGCGACGACAAAGCCATTCAGAAGGGCAAGATGTACGACATCACTTACGCGCAGGGCGAAGGATTCGACAAGCATAAACAATTTGCATTCATCCGTTACATCAAAGGCGAGACGCTGCTGGTGGTCGTCAATTTCCACGACCGTGAGCAACAGATCAAAGTGCGGATTCCGAATGACGCCTTCGTCTATCTGGGCATGGACGAGAAGCCGAAAGCGACGGCGACCGACCTGCTTCGGGGCGAGAAGATGCCACTGACATGGACGGCAGACAACCCGATCGAAATGACCCTGCAGGCTTGGAAAGGAGTGGTGCTCAAAATCCGATAGTTTCGGATTTTGAGCATTTGAAGATTTGAAATTTGACATTTGAAATTTGAGAATTGGAACGAATCAGAGACATAGCGAAATTGGTGCGGGGGGGAAACTTGTTGTTCCTCGCGGCACTCGTATGGCTGATGGAGAAATGGGTGGCTACACCTATTTTGGACCAAGCGGCTTTCGGTGAGCAGCTGCCGTGGTACCTATTGGTGCTTATCATGCTGGCGACGGTGTTGATCGCCGCCGGCGGGTATGTCATCAATGACTATTTCGACGTCAAGATCGACCGAATCAACCGCCCGGACGAGGTGGTTGTGACGCGGAGCGTGAGCAAGCCCGCAGCGATGCGGTTGAGTATCGCGCTGAGCGGTATCGGCATTGTTTGCGGCATTGCGGCTGCAGGGTTGCTGCGAAGTTGGACATTAGGCATTTTGTTTGTCATCATACCGGGTTTGCTGTGGTTCTATTCGAGCAGTTACAAACGGCTTTTCATGGTCGGCAATGTGATTATTGCGCTGCTGGCGGCTCTGACTCCAATGATCGTTGGCATGGCGAATGTGGCGATCCTGCAACTGCGATATGGCACTATTTTGGCATACACCACCCTGCCGCATGACCTCTATGCATGGACAGGAGGTTTTGCGCTCTTTGCGTTTCTGCTGACTTGGGTCCGCGAGATCATCAAAGACATGCAGGACCAGATGGGTGACCGCGAGTTGGAATGCCATTCGCTGCCCGTTGTGTGGGGCGATAAATGGACGAAAGTATTCGTGACGGCGTTGATTGTCAGCACGTTAGCCATCATCGGACATCTGTGGTGGCACGTATTGCCTTTCCCAACCGGTTGGTCCAGCCTCAGCACACGGTATATCGTATTGGGTATTGTAACGCCGCTAGCATGTACGCTATGGCTTCTCTGGGCGGCGAAGATCCCAAGCGACTACAAGACCTGCCAGCAGGTGGTCAAATTCACGATGCTGATCGGGATGCTGTATAGTTTCGTTATTGCAAGGGGGATGTAGGTAGAATTTCCACTCCCTCCCCCTCTATAAAAAAGAGTGCCGAAGCACTCTCATATCCCATGATTACTATGGGTATTGGCTATTTTATTTCACTACTGTCCACTAAAAAAAATAGACAAAAAACAAATCGTCGCGCTTAAATTGTCTCCGTAATAGACTATATATCAACGATTAAAAAAAGACATCTTTGGTTTTTAAGTGGACACTAATGATTTTATTTACATTCTGATTGTCATAACTTGTTTTGTTTTGCTACCAACGTAGTTATAAATAGCAGTACCTTCAAGTACTGAAAGATAATATCGTATTTCGGCTAATTCTTTATTTGAATAAAACTCTTTCCTCTGTTCCTTCTCAAATTCGCTTTGAATGGTTTTTAATTGACTAATCGTAAAATAACTTTCATCAATTTCATATGTATAAATAACATTTTGACCATCAAAAACTATAGATAACAATTTCGTTCCTTCGTCCACTTTTGTTCCGGCACCTTGTTTATTCGAAAGAGCCACGTCTGCCGAAAGATACTCTTTTGCCTCTTTTACACGTTTTTCATGCTCAGTTAAATTGATATCACTAAAACATGAAGCCATGCAGAATGCGATTAAAAACAATACTATCTTTTTCATCTCTTTTGGTGACAGTTATATCCCATCGTCTCATCGGTAAAATAATATGATAAATTGTTTATAAATTTACTACTAATCTTACTGCTCGCCCAGAACCACGAGACAGATGTGCTTGAGAATACAGAGCATTGCTGCTGAAAGAGAGACCATAAACGGAGCTTTCATTGTAAACTGTTGATGACCAATAATATCCCGCTGCTCCAACACGTTGTGCGATGATATTAGAAGTATTGGCGGAATTACCACTTCTAAAACCACTTGCCGGCAGGAAGATTGCTCCGTTAGACTCCATCAGTTCCCATTGTGTGCCAACATATACATTATTAACTTGCCCCCAATCCTTGTAATCATTCGCATTCGTCATTCCAGCAGTAAAACTACAGCCATTTGGCAACGTCCAGTCGTCAGGTAAAATAACAACACCGGTTATTCCGTTCACTCTTGCTGCGCCGTATTTATTGAGTGCGTTGGGACGTTCTTGAAAAAGATACTCCCACTCATCTTTTGTCATCGTACGCCACGTGCCTGGGGCATCATCGCCTATTTGATTATAAACACCCCAGTCCGCATAAGCATAGTAACCTGAGAAATCATAGTTAGGATTCCCTCCTATGTAATAATCGTAATAGTACTCGCTAACAGCCTCTGGGAAAGATGCATTTGCACCACTTTTCCACCCACTTGTTCCCCAGCAAAATAAATCTTTCCAAGCTTTAGTACTACCGTTATTGCTACTTCCCTCTATAGTTCCACCTATAATATTATCATATGCGGCCCCTCCCTGACCATACCCATAACCTACCATGTCCCATTGGTGTTCGGCGAAACGCCAAGTTCCATTTTGAGTAGTACCATCTGCGCACAAATGTGATCCTAAATTAGCATGATATTGCAAGTTCCCGGGAGAAAACATCACTTTAGTAGTCGGGCTTACGCTGAATGCACTTGCTGCAAGACTGAAAGTTGCTGTCAGGGTTAGATTGTCATTTAAAAGGACGGTACGAGGATTATCTGTGTTTCCATCCGACCATTGCGTGAACGTATAACCTTTGTTTGCTGTGGCAACAAGGGTCGCGGTTTCTCCTTTTCCATATTCTCCGCTTCCGCTAACGGTTCCTTTTCCTTCTGCCGTTAAGTTCACAATATAAAACGGAGCATAGAATCCAATGCTATCAATATCTGTAACGAGATAAGATACGTGAGAGCCGTCTGCCTTCCATAAGTACAGATACTGTTGAGCACTTATAGTGCTGAGTGCCATTAGTAAAACAATGACAACTGTAAGATTTCTTTTCATATTAGTGTTTTTTAGAATTGTTATTTAATACGCTGCCCTGTAGCTGTGTAAAAAATGCCGTTGTACTCAATATAAAGAGTACCGTTTTTGACGTACTTTCTAATCTTTTGATTGTTAGTCTCGTCCGTAATCACAACTTCAATATCATTAGTTTCAACGGTTTTAAAAATGCAAGTGCGCACATCGTTAGTAGTGATGTTTTGCTTGTCTTTGATATAGAAAGAGGGATTTCCATTTACATTTCTTATTGTCAGACGCGGGTAGTCATTGATATTATAAACTTGACTTTGCCCATTCTGTTTTAGCGCCACAAGTGATATAGGCGTCTCTTCCGCATATATCAGTAATGGTATAAATACCAAAATTAAAGTTAAAATAGATCTATTTTTCATAATGTATTATTGTGGATTATTATTTTCTGAATCCGGTTCTTTTTGAACTGTTCTTTTCTCCTCGGCGTTTTTGAGAAGAGTGATAATTTCTTTCTGATTCTCAATCATTTGATCCATTTGTTTCTTACGATCATTGATTTTCAGATACCAGCAGTTTAATTCACGGCATAAATAGAAAATACCAATAAGGGCTACGATTACCCAAACATTTTCTGAAGACATAACATTACGTATTTTGCTTTGTATGCCTCTTCCAAAGCGCTAATAAAAACAAAAGCGTGAGGCTGCTATGCCACACACTCAACATTGATGGTCTTAGGAAACCGAGATAAACAAGTATGCAGATAGTGCTCCACGCAATAAACGCGGAAACTATTTGCAATCGTCTCGTTTATCATTTTTGAAAAGTTCCTAAGTTTTCAATGTTAAGAGCGAAAGCAAACGCTTCTTTAAAATTAATATGTTATAGCGCAACGCTTTGCGCGTATCATTATGTCATTTTTTTTGCAAATTTGACGCCAGCCTGCGATGGTTATTTAGCCATCAGTTAACCGTCCATTCAGCGGTTCTCTGGGAGATAACACTCCTAACATAACACTCCTGTCTGTCAAACATTATTGTTTGACGTTGCAAAATTACTGCTTTTTTTTCATATATGCAAGAGTTTAAAAAAAATTCGTTTTTGTGCAGGTCATTTTGTGCAAAAAAAACATGACGGTTTTGAGGTCGTATATTGGATTATAGCAGTCCGCGGGAGCGGAGATATTGATAGACGAGATGGACGGGGAAGCCCATGACGTTGAAATAGGAGCCGCGAATGGCGGTGCAACCTATATAACCTATCCACTCCTGAATGCCATAGGCACCTGCTTTGTCAAAGGGTTTATAGCGGTCTATATAATAACGGATTTCTTCGTCGGTCAGTTCTTTGAAGGTGACGTCCGTTTTATCCACCTCCGTCATTAAAACCAGTTGCGATTCTTTTTTTTCCGATATATCGGCACATCGAGATTCCGAGATTCCGAGAGCCTCCTTTTCCGCGAAAGTGACGGCGGTATAGACCTGGTGGGTCTTGCCGGAGAGGGAACGGAGCATGGCGAAGGCTTCGGTCTCGTCATGAGGTTTGCCGAGCATTTTGCCATCCGCCCAGACGATGGTGTCGGAGGTAATGAGGAGTTGTGAGTCGGTCAGTTGCGACGCATACGCGCGCGCTTTCGCACGCGATATATAATAAGGTATATCTCCCTCCTTCAGATCCCGCGGGAACGATTCGTCTGCATCAATAGAGACCGCGGTGAAGGGAATGTCCAAGCCTGCGAGCAGTTCGCGACGGCGAGGGCTTTGAGAGCCTAATATAATTGAGAATTGAGAATTGATAATTGAGAATTATTTAAAAGAGGTCCAACTGGGTGTCAGCGGGTTTCTCAAAGGTCATGGGGACACCCTCAATGTCAAGAGATGGTAACCCCTCCCCGTCCCTCCCCTCAAGGGAGGGGGCAGGAGACACCTCAGGCTCCGGGGTGATATCTTCAATAGAAGCCACTTCGAGGGTCGTGACACGCTTACCTTTTGCTTTAGGCGATTTCTCGTCAATAAACTCCTCCATGAGAATATCCATCGGTTCGTGTTTGTCGTCCGCGAAAGTAACGCGGAAGGTCGCTTCTGCGCGATCGGAGAGTACCGCTATGCGCGAGTCTTTGTCGTCACCGAGGAAGGACTGGACTTTGGCTTGCGCGTCGTCCAGACGGAAACGCTTGCCGTAGTAGTATTTGAGTTCGCCATTCCACTGGATGAGCGACCACACTTTCTCCGGATCAAGTTTCTCGATGCGCAGGATATTATCTTCGAAATGGGCGGTGAGGTCAAAGGAGGTGGTATAATACGTACCATCGTTCTGGAGGACGAGGATGCGATCTTCGTCGTTGAACTCGCCGAGGTACAGACCGTGCTCGTCATAGTTGACGCGTAGCACATCGGCATCGAACCAGACCTTACGTCCGCCGAGGGTAGAATGTCCTTTCTGCTTGAGGGTAATCGATTTGACTTCGAATTTCGTCAATACATTGCCTCGTGCCGTACGCGATTTGACCGCCAACTCGGATAGATCTTTGCAGACCTCCAGTTTCTTGAGATGCAGCTGGGGTTTGAGCGTCACCTTGATTACTTCGGCTTCGCCGTTGGGGTTCGCGGTGAAATAAATGACTTTGGACCCGGGTGTACCTTGGGTGAGGTCATATTCTTTGTCTCGCGTGACACCGGTGATATTGAAACGCTTCATGAAATACGTGCCCTTCTTGCCGTCGCGATAGACGACATTGTACACGGTGCGTTCGTCGCCGCGCTGGAAGACCGCGATATGGAGGATGTCGGTACCGATGAAGAGTTTCTCCGCCACCTTCATGACCTTGTATTTACCGTCCTTATGGAAAACGATGATGTCGTCTATATCGGAGCAGTTGAAGAGGAACTCATCTTTCTTCAGTCCCGTTCCGATAAATCCTTCCTCGCGGTTGATATAGAGTTTCTCATTGTTCTCCACAACGGCTTTGACGTTGATTGCGCCGAAGTTGCGCACCTCGGTACGACGCGGATACGCCTCGCCGTATTTGGATTTGAGCATTTCGAACCACGCGATGGTATAGTCGGTGAGGTGGTTGAGATTCTTGACGCACGCCTTGATCTTCTTCTCCAGTTCCTTCATCAGTTCGTCCGCTTTCTTGGAGTCGAATTTTGTGATACGGATCATCCGGATCTCGAACAGTTTCTCGATATCCTCGGAGTGAACCTCCCGAATGAGTTGGGGTTTGAACGGTGTGAGCGCTTCATCCACAAAAGCGATCAGTTTCTCTTTGTTGGGAGCGTTCTCATAGCCTTCCTGCTTATAGATGCGGTTCTCAATGAAGATTTTCTCCAGCGAGGTATAGAAATACTTCTCCTCCAGTTCGCCTTTCTCTATCTCCAGCTCCCATTTGAGGAGGGCTTTGGTGTTGTCGGTAGAGAGGCGGAGGAGATTGCTGACGGAAGTGAAGATCGGTTTTTTGTTCTCCACCACGCAGCAGTTCGGGCTGATATTGACTTCACAGTCCGTGAAGGCATAGAGCGCATCGATGGCTTTGTCGGAAGACGAGCCGGGCGCCAGTTGCACAACGATACGAGCCGTGTCGGCAGTAAAATCATCGATCTTCCGGATCTTGATCTTACCTTTCTGCGCCGCCTTGAGAATGGTCTCGATGATTTTGGAGGTAGTGGTACCGAAAGGTATCTCGGTGATAACAAGGGTCTTGTTGTCGTCCGCTTTCTGGATGCGGGCACGAATCTTCACCGAACCTCCGCGTTCGCCATCGTTGTACTTGGTGACATCAATAACACCCCCCGTCGGGAAATCCGGGAAGAGTTGGAACTCCTGTCCCCGCAGGTAAGCCAGCGACGCGTCGCATAGTTCGTTGAAGTTATGCGGCAGGATCTTGGAGTTCAAGCCGACCGCGATACCCTCCACGCCTTGCGCGAGGAGCAAAGGGAATTTAATAGGCAGGTGGATCGGTTCGTTCTTGCGTCCGTCATAGGACTTCATCCACTCGGTCGTCTTGGCATTGAAGACGGTCTCGAGAGCGAACTTAGAAAGCCGCGCCTCGATATAACGAGGAGCAGCGGCTCCGTCGCCTGTCAAGATGTTTCCCCAGTTACCTTGGCAGTCAATGAGCAGATCTTTCTGGCCAAGCTGGACAAGCGCATCTCCGATGGACGCGTCTCCGTGCGGGTGGTACTGCATGGTCTGACCGACGATATTGGCAACCTTGTTATACTTGCCATCATCGACGGTCTTCATGGCATGCAGAATACGGCGCTGCACGGGCTTGAGACCATCCTCAATCGCCGGCACAGCACGCTCCAGTATCACATACGAAGCATAGTCCAGGAACCAGTCCTGGTACATGCCCGTCAAGTGATACTTTACCGCATCATTGAATCCACCTTGACCTGCCATTCGGATTATGCCTTCCTATTGATGAAGATATAGGCGAGGATACCCACTACTTCGCATACCATTGCTGTGACCAACAATGAGTTATACGGAAGAGCCACTCTATAAATAATAAGGAATACCACACCTAACAAAAGGAGAAAAACTCCCAGATACTTTTTGAAATTTTCCATAATATTATGTGATTCTTTTAATTTGCGGCTGCAAAGGTACAAAAAAATTTGCAAATATGCAAACTTTTTCTTCTTTTTTATCGTACAAAGCGATAAATTCCGCCGGGTAGCGAACGAACGAGTCCCTGTAACTCGAGCATAACCAGATCCGAAGAGACTTCGCTATAGGGTCTCTCGGTCTCCATGACCAGAAGATTGATATGCATTCCTTCCTCCGCTTCTTGCAGTTTTTGCAGGATGTTTTGCTGGGTTGGCGAGAGGTCTTCCCGCAAGCCGATGATCTCCGTCTGAACGGGTTGAGCGACGGCAGTGCGTTTGGTCCATTGCATGGCATCTATCAGGTCGTCCGCCGAAGTGATGAGTGATGCTTTGTTGGAACGAATCAGTTTATTACATCCGGCAGAAGAGAGGTCGGTCGGACGTCCGGGAAAAGCGAACAAGTCGCGGTCGTAATCCACCGCCATCTGCGCCGTGATAAGGCTGCCGCCTCTTTCGCGAGACTCAACGACCACCACCGCGTCCGCCAAGCCTGCGACGATACGGTTTCGCTGGACAAAGAAGCCCGCGAGAGGCTCTGTGCCGGAAGTGAACTCGGTCAGAATTCCTCCATGTTCGAGCGAAGCGATTGCTTCCGGTCGATGCTGGTAAGGATAGATGCGATCGAGCCCGTGCGCAGGGACGATGATGGTGGGAATACCATATTGTATTGCGGCTCTATGCGCCGTGATGTCAATGCCGTAAGCGCCTCCGCTGACGATTGTGACGGAGTCCAGCTGCTCATGCAGTTGGCGTACCAACGCTTCCGTCAGTTCCTTGCCCCGCTGGGTCGGTTGCCGCGTGCCGACGATAGAGACGATATGCCCATCCGAAGGATGCAGATTGCCTTTGCCATAGAGCAGCAGCGGTTTGTCCGGACATTGGCGAAGGCGATACGGATAGTCCTCATCCTCCAGCGTCCAGACGCGAATACCATGCTCCTCAATCCACTCCGTCTCCTGCTGCGCACGACGAAGACAAGCCTCCATTTCGGGTTCGTCTATGGCACGCCAAGCCTCTTCGGCTGAACCGAAGCGGCTCACCAGCTGCAATGCCTGCCGCAGACGATTGCGGAACAGCAGCGAGAGAGCAATGTCATGTGTGAATGGAGAATTGATAATTGAGAGTTGAGAATTATTTAGTACTGAGTTTGCATATTATGGCGACGAGGGCGACGCCGACGAGGGCGCCGAGCATGTCGGCATAGAGGTCCGCCATCTCGCCGGAGCGCGTGAGCGTACAGAAACGCTGCAGGATCTCCATGAGGGCGCCATAAACGACTACTCCGCTCCACACCCACAGATAGGGCATGAAACGGGAAGGAAATGTTCTCGCTACCGGTGCCATCCAGCTGACCGCCAGAAACAGATACATCGCTCCATGGAGAAGCTTGTCCTGCGCGCTCAAGGAACGAGGCACGTAGTTGCTCTCCATGAGGCTGAGAATAGCAATACCGACCGTGACAAGCACGGCCGGTATGTATGTTACAATTTCTCTCCGAAGCATAAATCTCCTGCGTCTCCGAGACCGGGAACAATATATTTCTTCTCGTTCAGGATCGGATCAATCGCAGCGCACCAGAGGGTGACATCTTCGCGATCGCCAAGCGCCTTACGCAGGTACTCCACCGCCTGGGGTGTACCGATGGTGCAGCAGAGGTGGGTGTGGCGCGGCTGACCATGTTTGCAGAGCGCGATAAAACTGCTCTCCATGGACATGCCGGTAGCCAGCATCGGGTCTGCAATCACCAGCGTTTTGCCCTCTATTGAAGGAGCCGCCATATACTCCGCCACGATCTCCAGTTCACCTTTCTCATTCACGCGGCGGTAAGCGCTCAGGAACGCATTCTCCGCATGGTCGAAGATATTCAGGAAGCCTTGGTAGAGGGGCAGACCAGCACGCAGGATGGTCGCCAAGACCATCGGTTCGGCGATTGTATTCACTTTCGCAATCCCCAGAGGAGTCTGCACATCGGTCGGTTCATAAGCAAGCGACTTGCTCATTTCGATTGCCATCACTTCGCCAATGCGCTCTATGTTACGACGAAAACGGAGGCTGTCCTTTTGGATATCCACGTCGCGAATCTCGCGCAGGAAATTATTGAGGACACTGTTTTGCTCCGAGAGATTGATAACTTTCATATTATTGCATGGATTTAGCGGATTTCTGTTCTGCTTTGAGGGTAGCGGTGCGCTCTTTGAGTTGAGCCTCCAGTTGCGCCAACTCCGTTGCCTTCTGCTGGGTCTCCTGGATGTACGATTGCAGGCGGGTCTGACCATTCTGCAGGGTCGTCTCCATATCAGAGATAGCGCGCTGACGGTCTGCTACTTCGCGGATCGAATAACCCAGCTCCTTCTGCTGTTTCTCCAGAATCTGCAGGTAGTTGTCGCGAGTCTCCTGGTTCAACTCTTTCTGCTTGTTGAGGGTCTTCTGCTGCTTCTCAACCACTTTCTGCATCGATTTGAGTTCGCTCTCTTCTTTGGCATACAGTTTCTTCAGCGAAGCGGTCATTTTGGTAGCTTCTTTCAGGGAATTACCCATCTCTTTGGCGTGCGCTTGCTCCACTTTGAGCACCGCCTTAGCCGCCTTGATCTCCTCGGCATTCTTAGCCAGATTCTGGGCTACCACTTCCAATGCCGCGCGATACATCGTCGGCTCGGCCACATACAGCGTACGAAGCGAATCCAACTTCATGTCTGCAATCTCAATAGACAGCGGAGTTACATGTTGCGCCATCGCGCTCATCCCAAGTGCCATAAAGGCAATAAAAAGAATCTTTTTCATCTCGTTTGAATTATTTAAATTATGTTATTAATGTCCCGATTTCGGAATTTTGGCGCAAAGTTACTAAAATTCTTGCATATATCAAAATTTTTCTTTACCTTTGCATGATTTTTCTTAAAGAACGGATGAAACAATATATTTATCAAGACAGTACAGTTGCTTTTGTAACCGCCGCGGTTCAGACCTGCTTGTTGATCGAGAAAATCAATGAGCACGAGCGGGAGGAATGGCGGGAACAGATGTTGCGTTTGTTGCCGGTGTTGTACCTCCGGGCGCGGTTGTTGGAAGAGACAGAGACGATGATGGAGGACGAGCCGCAGCGGTTTGTCACCGAAGAGGATTACAATTTTGCGCTCGTGGGGATCAGGGAGTTCTTGGGTCAGGACGACGCCTATCTGGATGTGTTTGTGGATCAGGGGATCTACACCGACGAGGTGCAGACAGCCTATATATCGGAGGGGCTGGCGGACATCTACCAGGAGCTGAAAGACATGGCGGCAGCTTTTCAGACAGGCGAAGAAGCGATCATGAACGATGCGGTGGTGCTCTGCCGCCAGGCGTTCTACGATCATTGGGGAAGAAAGGTATTATCTGTTTTACGCGCATTGCATGAGATATCAGACGCATCATATCAATAAGGACCTGCTGCAATGGATGCCGATTGCGGCGTTCGAAGGCGAAGTGGTCGTGGTGGACCAAGAGGAGCAAGTAGCCGAAGCGGTAGCGTATCTGCGTACACAAAAGACTGTGGGCGTGGACACCGAGGCGCGTCCTAGTTTCCAGAGAGGCGTCCACTACCCCACTGCTCTGGTCCAGATCGCGAGTCACGAGCGGTGCTATCTCTTCCGTCTGATCCATATCGGCATGCCGCAGGAGTTGGCGGATTTCTTCGCCGACGAGACGGTCTGCAAAGTGGGGCTGGCGTTCAAGGACGACATCAACGGCTTGCGGCGCAGGCGCAATTTCACGCCCGCCAACTGCATCGACATACAGAAGATGGTGACCCAATACGGCATTTTCGACATGGGCTTGCAGAAACTCTTCGCCATCTGTTTTGGCAAGAAGATCTCCAAGACCCAGCAGCTGACCAATTGGGAGAACAGCCACCTCACGCCGGAGCAGGCGCGATACGCTTCTACGGACGCGTGGGCAACGCTGCTGATCTACGAGGACCTGCTTGCGCACGAGCAACTCTCCCAACAGGAAGTGACCGCCCTTATCCGCGAAGAGAAAGAGCGGATGATCGAGCACCAGCAAGAGATCCAGGACCAGCGTCTGCGCGAACAGGGCATCGAGCCGCCGCCCCACATGACCTTGGAGGAACGAGAGGCGCACCAAGCGGAGAAGCGGCGCGAAGCGCGCAAACGCAAACGCCAGCGACAGACCGCACGCAAGACTGCGCAGCGGGAAGCCGACAAGAAAAAGAAAACAAAAAAATAATTTCACCTATATGAAACGACTTATTTTAATCTTGTGCACCGTACTATGTACGCTGTACTCTTTTAGCCAAGCCAAGTATGTGTTTTACTTCATCGGCGACGGCATGGGAAGCAACCAAGTGTTAGGCGCAGAGATGTACCGCTCTGCTATCAACGGCGAGCCTTTAGGGCGCGTGCAGACGCTCATGACCACCTTCCCCTATTCGGGTCACGCGTCCACGTACTCCAAGAGCAACGGCATCACGGACTCCGCCGCTGCCGGTACTTGTCTGGCGACCGGAAAGAAGACCAAAAACGGCATGCTCGGCATGAACGAAGACACCATCCATGTCACGACGATTGCAGAGAAACTGAAAGACAAAGGTTGGGGAATAGGTATCATGACAACCGTAGCCATCGACCATGCTACGCCGGCGGCGTTCTATGCGCATGTGGAGAAACGCAACAAGTATTACAAAATCGGTCAGCAGCTGGCTCGTTCGGATTTTGATTTCTTCGGCGGAGCCGGTTTCCACCACCCGCAGGGCAAGCACGACGACAAGCCGGAGAACCTCTACCGCCTTGCCGAGAAAGCGGGCTACACCATCGCTCACGGCTACGAAGAAGCGCAGCAACTGCTGGCGGACGATGCGCCGCAGAGCACCATGCCGGGCAAACCCAAAGTGGAGAAAATGATCCTTGTCCAGAAAACCGACGACCAGGGAGCCAAGCACGGCGATAACCTGCCGTACGCCATCGACCGCAAGGAGGGCGACCTGACCCTCGCGCAGATCGTCAGCACGGCAATCCCCTTCCTCGACAATCGGTATGAGAAGTTCTTTATGATGGTAGAGGGCGGAATGATCGACTACGCCTGCCATGGCGACGACGCAGCTACCGCCTTCGGCGAGACATGGGACATGGATGAAGCGATGCGTGTAGCATTTGAGTTCTACAAAGCCCACCCCGATGAGACACTCATCATCGTCACCGCCGACCATGAGACAGGCGGACTCGCGCTCGGCAACAGCGACTACACGCTTCATCTGGACGTGCTGCAAAACCAGAAATGCTCCGCGTGGGTGCTCAGCGATATGTTCACGCAACTCTTCAAAAACAACAAGAAACACCAATGGGAGGCAGTGAAGCAGATCTACACCGAAAACTTAGGTTTCTGGACCAGCGTAGAGATCAGCGCAGACGAAGAGAAAGAACTGAAAGCCCTCTACAAGAAAGCCTGCAAGCACAAGAGCAAAGACACCGAGACCATGTACAAAACCATCAATGCTTTAGGCGACGCGGGCATTGCTCTGCTGAATAAAAAAGCGAAAGTGGGTTGGACCACGCGCGCGCATAGCGCACACGCCGTTCCTATTTTCGCGATAGGCGCGGGCGCGGAGAAGTTCAGCGGATGGCACGACAACACAGAAATAGCACCACTTATCTTGGAAGCAACTAAATAGGCGAGAATATACGGTTTAGAACAGGACCATCACGGGACCATGTTCCGAGAAGAGCACAAGAACAGTACAATTAGAACAAAAGAGGGGCACCCGAAAGGATGCCCCTCTTCTTGTATCCGCCGTGCTTGGCGGATGGGTCTATCGCTCTTAACGAACGATTGCGCCCATTACATTGTAGGTCTTGTCGCCCTTGATGATGAAGATCTGACCGTTGCGGAGAACCTTCACTGCCGGTGCATTTGCATCGATAGCGTCGATACCGGTCGTTCCGGTCGGAACTACATACATGTAGCCACCGAATGCCTCCCACTCTGCATTGCCTGCAGGACGGAAGTAAATGGTGGTCGTGCCTGCATGGTTCTGGTCAACAACATACTCGTTGCCCATTCCTTCAGGATACCAAGTACCTGTAGAGCTCAGAACTTTCAGACCTTCGCCTACTTCAAGAGTGGTCTCGATCACATACTCCTCTATGCCTTCTCCAGCCTCTGCGTTGAGAGTGAAGATGTTCTCTGCTTTTGCTTCCCAACCTTTGACAGAGCCTACGAGGTAATAGTCAATAGTTACTACTGCGTCGCCGGTCTTGGTAGCTCCAGCAGTTACCGCATTACCATTAGCCGGGTCGAAATGAATCCAAATGGTATAGATACCTGCCTCAGAAATTGCCAGTTCATAATCCTGTGTCGGATATGCTACAGTCCATGCGTGGTCCTCGCATACCTTGAACTTAATGGTGCCTGCCGGAAGAGTCAATTCTGTTCTCTCCCAAACATAAATACCATCATCGTTCATCTCCATGTCGTTAGCAGCATTTGCCGGATCCCAAGTGGTACCGAATGCTATCTCCGAGCTGCCTGCTACGGTATAAGTATGCTCACCCGGATTAGGATCAACGTACTTGCCGATCAAGGTAGCGGTTACTGTACCTGCTGTAGGATCGAGAACGAAGGTTACTGTGTCTTTTGCAGCGATAGCGGCACCGGCAATATCAGCAACCGAAACCCATGCTGCACCTTCGTCGGACTCTGCGGTGTTGTAGTTGACACCCGTGCCGCCGAATACTACATTCTCCAGTTTGTAGGTCTCGCCGTCCTTGGTCATTGCTTTCCAAGTCCAGTCGTCAGCACCTGCATCCCAGTTGTTCTTCATGTAGTAGTTAAGCTCAGGAGCACCGCCGAGTGCATTGTAAACGGTAATAACAAGATCGTTGCCATCGCAGTTAACAACAAACTCTGTCTCTTGAGCTGTGAACGCTGAGAGGAAGAACAGGATACCTGCACCTTGTTTCTCGTACAGAGCCTCATCCAGCGAGATCTCGCCAAAGGCTGCACTTGGGAAGGTCATGTAAATACCCATTTGGGTCTTCTCACTCCAATTCGGATTTTGGATATTAACAACACCTACATTCTCAGGTTTGCAAACTTTGAATTGGTTTGCATTTTCAGCAGGTCCACCGAGGAACTCAATGTTCTCCCAGTCGCAACCCTCTTCAACCGGAGCAACGTACTTGCCGAGGATCTGAGCGCTCATGCCGTTTGCACCCGTAAAGCTGTTTACAGCCTCAGGATCGAAATAGATAACTACGGTATCCAGAGCACCAATAGTTGCAGGCTCATAGGATGCATCAAATGTCTCGATATCTGCCCAAGCGAACCAAGAAGCACCTTCGTCACTCTCTGCGGTATTACGGTTAACACCTTCGCCACCTACTACTACGTTGTATAGCATATAGGTACCATCGCCCAAATCCGTCATCTCTTTCCAAGTCCATGCTTCGCTACCCCAGTTGTTCTTGAGGTAATACTTAACCACAACCGGAGCAACATAGAAGTCGCCGGTTAGGAAGAAGAACTCGCCGTCATAGTGTACGTTTACTTCGCCAGCCTCTGCCAATGTAAAGCAGATGTTGCCATCTTCGTCAGCGGTCAAGCCGTCAGCTGTAGTCGTCAGCGCGTCAAAGCCCTTCCATTGAGCAGCCTCGCCTTCGCCTACAACCACTTTCAGTTTGTAGTCGCCTGCAGCGAGGTTGAGCTTATAGCTGGTCTCGGTGGACTTGATAGCATCCGGATTCCAAGCTTTCGCTTTGTCCAGACCGGCGTTCACAACGAGTGCGGAGTCACCGGTGATATAGAACTTAGCCGGCTCTACTACCGGCTCTTCGCCTGCCTGCTTCGGGTAAACTTTCACATAGCGCAGATAGATACGCTCGCTACCGGTTTGAGCAATCGTAATAGCAGATACTTTGCCTTCCGGAGTAATCTTGCAATCCGTCGGAACTTTATTGCCTGCGGTCAAGTCAAACTTAACGCCATTTACTGTCACTTCTGCTGCACCTTTGCCGTATTGGGTAGCGTTTACAATAATAGAATCGACCTCAATTTCTTGAGCCAGTGTGAACGCTAACGTTCCTTTTACGGAAGAGGTTCCGAATTTAAGGCTGGAGTTGTCATCTGCTATCGGACGACCTGCAAAAACTTTCTCTGCTGTTTCTACGGAAGCAACATAGCCCTTCGTTTCAGCTGTGAAGATAGCATCAACTTCTGCAGCATAAGCATTGGAATTATCCGATCCACTTACGCCAGTACCATTAAACAGCAGCGTGAAAGGTTTCGTAAAGTCAACCTCAACGGGTTGCGGCTCTTCGTTAGCAGCAATATAGATGCAAGCGCCGAACCAGTCCTCACCGCCTTGTAGGTCGGGACGGAAATAGATGTCTTTCTCGCCTGCATGTGCAGCGTCTATAACATAGTTGTCGCCTGCAGGATACCAAGCAGTAATAGCGTCATTCAGGACATTAACAACTTTGATCTCGTCACCCTCTGCGAGAGTAGCGGTCAGCACGAACTCTGCATTGTTCTCCGGGTTGCCCTCAAACTTGCGGGCAGCGCTCAGATCTGCAGCAGTCCAGCCTTCAACGCCGTTGATCTTACCGATGAGATAGAATCCGTTAGCCAGCGTCGGCTCTACTACAACCGGCTCTTCGCCATAAACGGACCACTCGCCTGCAACGCCCGGGTCACCCCAAACGGCAGCAGTAGAAGTAATGGTGTAGAGGTCTTTGTCTGCCGGAATCTCCAAATCTGCGGTCTTTGCACCCCAGTCTGCAATGTCACCGGAAGCGTTTACACGTGTGAAGATGATTTTCTCGTATGCGTTAACGTCCAAATCAATCTTCCAGAGGTCAGCCTCGCCTTCAACTGCGGTCATACGAACGCCCGGCCACTCTGCATTTTTCACATCGCCATCAGCAAAAGCGTAAACACCAACAGCTGCGCCGTCTGCTTTCCACCAGTCTTGAGCTACCTTGCAATAGAGGGTTTTGATAGTAGAAGGAGTTTCTCCGCCTGCTGCATAGGAATAGAACTCAATCTTATTTAACACCCAAGCATAGTTGGAACTATTGGCATTCGTAATATTGAAATCAAACTTATAATACGAATCTTTTGCCCAAAAGTCATTTGCCGGGGTTAACGTAATCGTTCCTTCTGCGTTTTTAGCAATGGTAAAATCCGTGCCGGAAGCAAGCGTTACGGTCTCCACATCAGCGGAGAAAGCAGCGTCCGAAGCAACTGTTACTTTAACAGAATTCAGTTTCAAGTTGTCCGAAGTTACTCCAGCGTGAGTAATAACGATTTGCGAAATAGCATCGCCCATTGCGGTTTGACCGGTAATGGTGCGATCTACTGCATCAATAGATTTACCTCCGAGACGAAGCGTTCCTGTTCCATACTGGTTGCCCGGTACAGTCCAAGTCATGTCATCGATGGTCTGGACGCCTGTTTTGGTGTAATCCGAAACAGCTCCCTTAGAGGGCTTTTGCGGAACAAAGGTATAGAATACCTCTCCGACCTCTGCCATCATGCTTCCTGCAAATAGAATTGCAGTCAAAAAAGAAAGAATCTTTCTCATGATACTTTGATTTTAGTTAATAATGTTAGTTAATAAAAAGTATAATAGTTATACTTGTGTTTCTATGCCATTTCAGTCGCCGACGAAAATGTGTGCGGACTTCCGGTATATAGATATTTCGTCAAGCTAGAAATATGAATATCTTCATCTATCGCTTCCCAGCGCACATCGTCGCCGAACTTACCTATTGTATAGGCGCGCCGCTCCTCATCGCTTGCTCTGCTCAGTAAAGGAAAGACATCAATCGGACGGCAGTATATTTTGCCATCTGTCGTTGTAGTGAGAATCATCCCATCTACAAAATCAATCGTTTTGATTTTCTTGTCCATGATACTCATTCCATTTAGCAATTATATCTTCCTGATAGATCAATCCGAATATATTGAACAGTGTAGGCACGGTACGTTGATTTTTGGTTACTATTGTTAGTTCATCCATTTTGCCTGCAAAATTAGTAATAATTTTTGGAATATGCAAGAGAAAAATGATATTTTTTGTATTTTCGGGTATTTGATGAGGCTATATTGCTTGTCAGAGCCTCGGCAATGAGTCACGAATATCCCCCTAATCACCCCGTAATAACCCCCTAATCACCCCCTTATCACCCCCTTTTGAAAGGAAAAAGGTGAAAAGTGAAAGGTGAAAGGGGAAGGTGAAAGGGGAAGGAAAGAGGAGGCGGAGATAAAGAAACAAAAGAGGATGCGGGGATAAAGAAACAAAAGAGGATGTGTCTTGCGACACACCCTCCTTCCGGATCCGCCAGGGTTGGCGGATGACTATTGTTGTGGCTCGCGCAATGATGCGCGAGAAATGCACAATGATTATTAGCGGATTACAGCGCCTTGTGCGTTGTAACGAACGCCGGCTTTCTCGATGATGAGCTGACCGTTCTTGAGGGTCTTGGTAGCCTTAACAGCTGCGTTGACCTCGTCGATACCCTCACCCTGGAGGTGGTTCAGCGTGGACTTGATAGCCTTGCCGTTCGAGTTGAGAGCGTCGATTACGATAGAGCCATCTCCTTCTACGGTAACTTTACCGGAAACGAGGTACCAGAGCTTTTGATCAGCAGGCGTCATTGCATATGACGGTTGCGGTCCTTCAGCTGTGTACTGACCTGCCATTACAGTACCATACATCGGCATAACGGATACTGCATACTCACCTGCTACCAACTCGGTTTGACCTTCCGGCAGAACGATCATAGCAACAATCATTGCTTCGTCTGTCTGAGCCAAAACACCTACGGCAATATCGCTGCCGGTCGGCAGGATTTGATACGTATCGAAGTTATAATTGAACTCAGCCTCTGCCTCATCAAACTTATACTTCTCGTCCTCGGAGATGGTGAAGTTGTAGTAAACCTTCAGCGTAGAGTTGATTACGTAAACATTACCCTCAGCGGTCATCAGTTGACCTTGAACAGTAAGGTCAGCGGAGCTGGTCTCTTTATCAGGGTTCTGGACACTGACCGTAATACTACCGGAAACGAATTCAATCTCTGTCGTGTCGGTTCCATTAACTCGCATGAGGTAAGTATAGTAATCATCCAGTCCTTCATCCTCGATCGAATACTCGCCGGAGATGTCGTTCGGATCAGCAGGATAGACCTCGAGTTGGAGGAAGTCGCCGTCGCCCTGGAGTTGACCACCCACTACAGGAATATTGTAGAGTTGGATGTCGGTAGAGCCATAATTAGCATAGTAGCGGTTATCTACGCCACCGTCAGTGAATGCGAGTTCAATCGTCTCGCCCGGCTCAACAGCAGCTTTCTTTACCTCAACGAAGATAACATTCTTCGGTTGCGGTTGACCGTTATACTCACGATAAATAGCCTTAACGGTCAGGGTATCACCTTCTGCTACATTGAGAGACTCGAACTGTTGGGAAGCACCTTCCGGTGTGAGAGTTCCGTAAATAGCTACCGATACCTCTGCGTTATTCAGTTCAACGAGATCGTAGTTACCATAAGTGGTGTTCGTCAGGTTCGCTACAATACCAGTAAGAATGCAAGTATCCTTGGTGTTCTTAAGTTCAAGGAACTCAGCGATGGTCTTTGCGCCGAGGTTAACAGCGGGCTCAACGACCGGACGCTCAACAGCCTCGATAATACCGAACGAACCGCCCTTTGTGGTCTCTGCGATAGTAACGCCGTTCTTGGTGTAAGCAGTTAAGTTACCCTTTACCCAAACGAGGTCACCAACGATCGGAGCCTCAGCCTCGGTCTCGCAGTTTACACGGAATGCCTCGAATACCTGGCCGCCGTCAGCAGCGTCAGCCATCCAGAAGGATACGTTCTTGAAGGAGCTCCAAGCCTCAACAATCTCTGTAACATACCCCTTGATGATTTTCTCCTCGGTGTTACCATTAAGAGCGAGCTCAGCAGCGGCAGCACAAGTGAGGGTGTCAGCAGGAACAACAACCGGTTCGTCTTCCTGTGCAGGAACGAAGGTAATATAGTAAACCACGATAGCGGAAGAACCGGTAATGGTAACGTCGCCTGCCGGAACTGCGATTTTGCCCGAAACCACATTGAGTTGAGCGTCGTAAGGAGTCTCACCATTATTCTCGCGAGATGTCCATTCCTCGGTCTGCACACCGTTTACTACGAGGTAACGTTTAACAGCCGTTGCGCTTGCGGACGAACCGGTATCGGAGAACTTAACTACGATTGTTCCGGCAACATCTGCCTTGAAATGAAGCGTACCAGCCTGGCAGTATTTGTTCTTGCGAATAGGATACTCACCTTTGAAAGCGATAGCAGCTTTATTGAAGTCTTCGCCAATAGTCATGAAATCAGCTGAATAGTCAGCATAGATCACTTCGTCATTCTTGCTCGGCGTTGATTCGTCAGTCAGTTGAATACCATCGTTGCCATAGAGTGCATTTGCGGTATTGGCAGTGATCTTGGAGAAATCCCAAGTAGTAGAGTCACTTACAGCCTGAAGCTCTGTCGGGGTCGGTTCAACGGGCTCGCCGCCTTCGACGGCCTCATAAGTAGCGCCCCACATCAAGAAACGCTTTGCGATAGAGGTGGTAAAGGTAAAGGTTGCCTCTGCATCAGCACCGGAAATGACAAAGTCAAACTTGTAAGCACTCTCGTCAGCAACCGTAAATGCTTTTTCGGAACCTGTAAAATTCTCTTCAGCCGCAAGGTTGATAGAAGCCGGAGTAATGGTCACGCCTTCAGGAGCAGTAATGTTCAGAGACAGACCTGATACTCCTTTCCATGCAGCAGCGTAAACTGTAAGAGAGGTAGCGCCTGCCCCAACGGTAACGGACATGTCACCACCTTTGGAGCCTGTGCCGATTTTCACAGCCGGTTTACCATTGACTGTGAAATCATCATAGCCGTTGGTGCCTTTTGTCATCGTGGCATCAGCAGCCATCATGCTGCCTGCGAAAAGCACAGCAGCCAAAAAAGAAAAGATTTTCTTCATGTTTTAATGATTTTAGTTAAACAAAAAAGTTAATTAATAATGTTAATTTATATTGACATTTTGATAATATCTACAAATTCTGCTTCAGTTGAACTATTGAACGGCGAGTATCCCACCAGTCTGCAATCATAATACAGTCATCCTCAACATAATAAATACACTTTGTCAGGTTGGCTATCACCACACTTCTGTACTCCTTACGTCCGCCCTCCAACAAAGGCTCCACAGCACCGACACAAGGGTTCTCACGTACTACATTTTTCCATTCATTAACCGCCTCCACATAGTCCGCATAAGCAGCATAGCCAAAAGAATAGAGAATGTAATCCTCTATTGCTTGACGACGTGCAAAAGCTCTCTCTGACCAAAGGACTTGCCTCATGCTAACTGGCGGTGATGAAGTTCTAACATCCTATCCACCTGTGCATCAGTATAATACTGACCACTCTCGATCTGACGCGTACCCTCTTCTACGCTTGCACGCAACTCATCAACAGTGTAAGACGATCTTTCCATAAGATGTATTTTTGATTTCGGGCACAAAGGTACTACATTTTTTTCGAATATGCAAATAAAAAATTCATTTTTTATGCGCGGCGATAGTTAATTGGACAGAATTGAAGATATTTTGCCAAATAATATACGCTGCCGCTCCCAAAGAAGCCATGGGATCGAGGTACGTATTTGCCATCCAGACGCCGAGAGAAGTGTTCTTTTGTCCGAAAGCCTGTCCGGCAGTAATGGAGGAGACGCCAGCCATGGTTGTAGGAGCCGCCGCCGGGTTGATGAGCACATCCTGATAGTCCGTTCCTTTGCTGGCAGCAGGCAGACACCAGCCGATGAGTTTGCCAAGCCCGAACTGGATAAGGCAGGCGAAGAAAGACGATACTAATAAAATTAGTATATTTGAGATTTGAAATTGGAAATTGGAGATTGTGGTGTTGGTCACAACTGCCATAAGGACGACGATAGAGGCGACCCAGAGGTAGAAAGGAACTTGTGCAGCCTGCTTGGACAGAACGAAGTCTTTCTTCGTCCGCCATTTATAGATGAGACGGAGGAGCCAGGCAGCAAAGAACGGTCCGAGGAGAAGCGGCGCTACGCGCGAAAGAATCAAAAGAAAAGCAGGTAAGAACGTCATGTCTGCCGCCGGATTGATGAGCGGAAAGGTAGCGGGGACGATGATTGCTGTAGCGAAATTAGAGAGGAGTGTGAAGGTCGTCAGGTTTTGGATCGAACCGCCTAATTTGCCGGCTATAATAGGCGCCGCGGTGGCAGTCGGCATGATAAAACACATCAGCAGACCTTGCGCGAGGATCTTGTTATGGGTCAGACAGAGCACTCCGGCATACGTAGCAAAACTGAAGAAGAGTTGCGCAAAGAGCACCGCCCAATGCCATTTATGGAGACGGAGGTCCAGCGGATTCACTTTGCAGAACGTAAAAAAGAGCATAAAGAAGATCAGCCACGGCAGCGTGGGCGCCAGCGGCAGGAACAGTTTATAGCCGACGGCTCCGATGAGCATCGATAGCCAGAGGGCGTTGGAATCGAAGAATTTTCTCATTGTTGTTATCTAGTAGATCTAGTTCAACTAGTATAACTAGTTTATCTAGTTGTCGCCCCAATGGGCGACGATATTATCCATGATAGCGAAGACCTCTGCGACGGTTTCGGCGCGGAGGAGGGCTATACGGGTTTGTTTGAAGTCCGCGAGGCCTTTGAAGACAGGCGAAGCCGCAAAATGACGACGGGAATGCACGATACCTTTGCGTTCGTCGTTGCCACACCACGCGATGGAAGCGAGGACGTGTTCTTTGAGGACGGCGACTTTGTCCGCCATAGAGAGGGGGATAATAACCCCCTGATTTGTTCTACGACCGTCCACCGGACGCTCGATCGAGCAGAGCTCTTCACCCCTCAAGGGGGGGAAAGAAGGATCCAATACGGCTTTCATTTCGGCAAAGAGCCAGGGTGCACCGAAAGTAGCCCTTCCGACCATGATGGCGTCCACGCCGTAACGGTCGAAACACTCTTTGGCGCGTTCGGGGGTGGAGACATCTCCATTCCCTATAATAGGTATGCGCATGCGCGGATTGTTTTTCACTTCTCCGATGAGGGTCCAATCGGCTTCGCCTCGGTACATCTGCGAACGCGTGCGACCGTGGATCGCAAGTTCTTGGATGCCGCAGTCTTGGAGGGCTTCAGCCAAATCGACGATGAAGAACCCCTCCCCTGCCCTCCCTTCAAGGGAGGGAGTATTGAGTCCGAGCGGATTGACGCGGGGAAGGAGATCGGACTCATCCCATCCGAGGCGGGTTTTGGCGGTAACGGGTGTATGGACGGCATTGACGACCGCGCGGGTGATCTCCAGCATTTTGGGTACGTCCTTTAGGAGCCCTGCTCCGGCTCCTTTGCCTGCCACTTTCTTGACCGGGCAGCCGAAGTTGATGTCTATGAAGTCGGGATGCGCTTGTTCGACGATACGTGCGGCGTCTGCCATCGCTTCGGGTTCGCGTCCGTAGATTTGAATGGCTACGGGACGCTCGGCGTCGTGGATGGTCAGCTTGCGGGTGGTAGAAGCGATGTCCCGCACGAGCGCGTCGGCATTGACGAACTCGGTATAGACACGATCGGCTCCGTAGCGCTTGCAGAGCGCACGGAAGGCTGGATCCGTGACGTCCTCCATGGGAGCGAGAAACAATTTATTCATTTGGTCATTTACCATGTACCATTTATTTTTTCATTTAGCCATTTAGATCGCCCATGCATGGTCGATGCTATTTATTGAGGGCGGGGTATGAGATACGATGATGATTGATGGCGACGAGGCGGGAGATGAAGACGCGGCGGATATCCTCTACATCCTTGAAGGAGAGCGGCGTTTCGGCAAATTGTCCGTCCGCTATTTGGGCGTCTATCATCTGGTTGACCGCTTCCGCGATGGACGTTTCGGTATATTCCTTGAGGCTGCGCGAACGCGCTTCGATCGCGTCTGCCATCATTAGGATCGCTCCTTCTTTGGTCGAAGGTTTGGAGCCCGGGTAGCGGAAGAGCGTTTCGTCCACTTGTTCGCCCGGATGGGCGTTGCAGTACGTGTTATAGAAATAGCGCACGAGCGACGTACCATGGTGGGTTGTGATGAAATTGATCACCACTTCGGGCAGGTGGTTCTTGCGTGCGATTCGTTCTCCTTCGGTGACGTGCGCCATGACCACTTGTGCTGCGTCTCTGGGATCCATTTTGAGCAACGGATTTTCCGCTCCGATCTGGTTCTCTACGTAGTAGATCGGATCGGTCATTTTGCCTATATCATGGTAGAGCGCACCAGTACGCACGAGGAGGGCGTTAGCGCCGATCGCTTTGGCTGCTTCGGCAGCAAGATTAGAGACTTGCATGGAGTGCTGGAAAGTGCCGGGAGCGCGTTCCGCGAGTGTATGGAGCAGTTCGGAGTTGATATCCGTCAGTTCGACCAAGGTGATGGAAGAGATGAAGCGGAACATTTTCTCAAACATATAGATCAAGCCGTAGCAACCGACCGTGAGCAGCCCGCAGATCGCGAAATAGAGGTACATCCACGGATCAATGGAGGACCATAGTCCGGCTTGCGCGAACGACAGTGCTGTATAAGCGACCGACTGGGCAAAGAAGATCCATGCAGCCGTTTGTACCAACTGCGCGCGACGGGTCATGTCGGAGAGCGACGAGACAGCCACCATTCCCACGACAATCTGGATGAAGAAGAACTCCACCGGAGCAGGTACTATGATCGAGGTAATCAGGATCGTCGTGAAATGGAGGAAGAGGGCTGTGCGCGAATCAAAGAAGACGCGCGTCAGGATCGGTACCCACGCAAAGGGGATGAGATAGACCGAGAGGTTAAACCGCAACGCCAGACACGCCAGAGCGATGACGATAAACATCTGGAGGCAGAAGAACGAGACGGTAGAGAGCGAACGGAGATAAGCCACCCGGAAAACATAGAGATAGACCACAAAGAGACAGAGGAAAAGCATCACCAGAATAGCTTCTCCGAAGATCGAGAGCGTGCGCTGGCGATGTCCGAGCGATTCATCTTCGTACGCCCGCCGCAGGGAATGCAGGATCTGGTAATTGCGCTCCGTAACGATTTCTCCTTTGTCTATGATCTTTTCGCCTTTCTGTACCATTCCTTGTGTGGGAGAGATCGTAGCTAACAATTTGGAGCGCATATCTTCCGTTCTGGCGGTATCGAGTTCCAAGTTGATGGCGCAATCATAGCCGAACTTGGCATAAGCGGACTTAGGCGTATAGAGTTCGGAGACGGGATATTTCGTCTGGTTGATGGTAATGCGCGAGTAGCCCTCTTTCTGAAGCCACTCCATTGCCTCCAAAGGCACCACTTTCACTTCACGTTGTACGCGAGGGATGTATTTGAAATAGGGCGCGAAGGTAGAGAGGAGTTGCTGCTGGTCCGTCTGGAGTTGCGCATCGGTCTTGTAGATGGGGAAGTCAAAATCTGCGGTTAGCGCAGCATATCCCCAGGGTTTGCCGACTTCGTAATGGTAACGGAAGGCGTTGTTATAGCGCGGGAACATGAGCACGCAGACGACAGCCAGAACCGCGAAAATGCTTAATCGGAGGACTGTTTGGGTCGTTTTGTTACTCAAGAGAGTGACATTAAACCATTTATTCATGATCTTTTGGATTTAAAAAATTCTTGTATTAGTGCGCGGCACTCCGTTTCGAGGACGCCGGAAGTGGTTTTTGCTTTGGGGTGGAAGGCTCGCGGAGCGTACGTCTGAAAGCCTCTTTTGGGATCGGGAGCGCCATAGACGATGCGGCTTATCTGCGCCCATCCGATGGCACCTGCGCACATGGCGCACGGTTCGACCGTGACATAGAGGGTAGCGTCCGGCAGGTACTTACCACCGAGAGTCTGCGACGCGGCTGTGATGGCTTGTATCTCGGCGTGCGCCGTGACATCTGCGAGGGTCTCGGTGAGGTTATGTCCGCGACCGATGATCTGCCCCTGCGAGACGATCACACATCCGATGGGGATTTCGTCGGCTTTCAGAGCTTTACGCGCTTCTTCTATGGCTAACGCCATGAAGCGCTCGTCGGTAGAGGGACTAGTCGAACTAGTTGAACTAGAAGAACTAGTCAAACTAGACAAACTAGAAGAACTAGTTGAACTAGGGCGGACAAAGTCCGCAAGGGATTCCGGATGGGACTCGAAATGGTTGCCTATGACCACTATGTCCGCTCCGGCGGCATAAGCTGCGTTCATCGCTTCGGGCGTGCGGATGCCGCCGCCAACGATGAGTGTGACAGAGGTGTTCGCGCGGACGGATCGGATGATCTCTGGCGAGACGGGTGTCTTTGCGCCGGATCCGGCTTCAAGATAGATGGCTTTTTTACCCATCAGTTCGGCTGCGATACAGGTATTGACGATCGTGTCTATGTCGGTCGGAGAGAGCGGTTTGGTGTTTGTTACGCGCATAGTGGAAGTCTCTACCCCACCGTCAATCAGAACATATCCGGTCGGGATCACTTCGACGGACGAGTGATGGATTGCTTGCGCAGACTTAATATGTTGACCTACAAGGTATTCGGGGTTATTTCCGGACAACAAAGAGAGGTATAGAATGGCATCTGCTTCGGGTGTGAATTGGGCAGCCGATCCGGGAAAAAGGACAATGGGAAGCCCCTCCCCATCCCTCCCCCGCAGGGAGGGAGAAAGGGTTGCCAGTTTTTCCCGCAAAGCACGGACGAAGGGAGTGGTGTCGCCGCCGGTGGAGCCGCCTACGAAGATGTAGTCGGGGTGGACTTCCGAAGTGATCGGAAGCGCGGCGAGGTCTGCTTTCTCGGGATCGAGGAGAAGAGCGAGGGATTTTCCCGATATTTCGAGAGATCGACATTTCGATATTTCGAGCTCTTTTTTCATTGCCATTGGAAAGTTTCAACCATTTTGATGATGTCCGTGCGGAGGTATTGATAGACAGGGGCGAGGGAATCGGCGTTCGGCGGACAGTTGCAATAGACCGAAGCCCGGAAGAAATGGCGGGTGGAATCGGTCACAAAAAACTGGCAGGACGAGGCTGTGTTTCCCTCCAAATCGAAGAGTACTCCATAGACGTTCGCCTCCGGATGGGAGTAGTCTTGTTCGGGTATAGCGGTTGCGAAGGAGGCGTTGCGATAGACAAACTCCAGCGCATCGTTGGTGAGTTCGCGCAGATTGTTATGCACAGGTTTGTACGAACAATGGATTGTGGCGTTCAAGGACGGGTAATAGAGGTTGATCCAGTAGCGTTCGTTCTCTTTCTCTTGGGGTTGGATGATGGCGTTTCTGGAGACAGAAAAGGTGTATGGGTAAGCCCCCCAGCCCCCTGAAGGGGGAGTTGAGAGTTGAGAGTTGATAGTTGATAGTTGAAAGTCCGTATAGGCGGTGTCGGGCGTGGTGATACGGTAATAGCCGTACGGACGCGGGGAGGTGGGAGCGCTGCACGAGACACACAAAAAGAGCGCCAAAGCACAGACCGCTAGCGCTGTAAGACCGCTAAAACTGTAGGACCGCTTTGCTGTAAGACCGCTTTGCTGTAAGATGTTTCTTTGCCGAAAGCCCATATTATTCCAATTTATGGTGCAAAGTTACAAATAAAAGTTGAAAGTTGAAAGTTGAAAGTTGAAAGAAGTTTATTTTTGAGGCAAAAAAGTGCTTTTTTAATAAAAAAGTACGCGCGCGCTTGCATATATCAAAAAAATGTTGTAACTTTGTGCCCGTATTCTGTAAATAGCGTAAGCAGATGTGCCAGAGAGGGGAAGTGAAGAGACGGGATATGCAGGTGGGGGCTGCAAGGGATATGCGGAGGATACGCGGAGATATGCAGGGAGATAGCAAGAACCAGCAAACAACCACGAAAATGACGCACTTATCTCGCACTTATCACACACTTATCACGCACTTACCACGCACTAATTAAAGCAGATCAACACACATAGTATTATATACTATGTATATAATACCAAAAGATACTATAAAAACACAAAAAAAAATGACAGAAAAGAAAAACAATTATTGCGTAATAATGGCCGGGGGCGTGGGAAGTCGTTTCTGGCCGTACAGCAGGGAAGAGAAGCCGAAACAGTTTTTGGACTTTTTCGGAACGGGTAGAAGTTTGCTGCAGATGACGGTGGACCGTTTCAGGCCTTTGGTGCCGATTGAGAATGTGTTCATTGTGACGAACGTGGCTTACAAGCGTTTGATTTTGGAGCAGATACCTGATTTGAATGAAGGTCAGATCTTGTGCGAGCCAGCACGCAGGAATACGGCTCCTTGTATCGCGTACGCGACTGCGCGTATTAGGGCGTTATGTCTTCAACGCGCCTATGGTTACACGTCTGAGCAAGGCTATACCAAGGACGGGAAAGTGAAAGGCGGATCGGAGACATCGCAGTTGCCCAATTATTTGGACATCGACTGGAGTAAGCCGGAGATGCAGGCGAATATCGTGGTGGCGGCAAGTGACCATTTGATTTTGGAAGAAGAGAAATTCCGCGACACGATCCGTAAAGCGTTTGATTTCGTGAGCCGGAACAAAGCGATCTGTACGCTTGGCATGCAACCGACACGGCCGGAGACGGGATACGGATACATTCAATTTTTGAAGCCATCAGACATCAGCCATCAGCCGTCAGAAGGGATTTATCCGGTGAAGACGTTTACGGAGAAGCCGAATCTGGAGATGGCGAAAGTGTTTCTGGAGAGCGGAGATTTTCTGTGGAACAGCGGTATCTTCATCTGGAATTTGCAGACGATCAGCGAGGCATTCCGGTATCTGCTGCCACAAGTGGCAGACCATTTCCGCGAAGGGGAGTTGCTGATGGGAACCGAGAAAGAGGAGAAGTTCATCGAAGAGATGTTCCCCAAATGTCCGAGCATCAGTATCGACTACGGCATCATGGAGAAAGCCAATAATGTGTTCGTCATTCCGAGCAGTTTCGGATGGAGCGATTTGGGCACATGGGGCAGCTTGTACGAGTTGAGCGAGAAAGACGAAAACGGCAACGTGAGTCTGCACAGCGAGACACATTTCTACGACGCGAAGGGAAATATCGTTGTGCTGGAGCAAGGCAAGACGGCTATCGTGCAAGGCGTGGAGGACATGATCATCGTGGAGCAGGACGGAAAGCTGCTGGTTTGCAAGAAGCGCGAGGAGCAGCGGATCAAGCAGTTTGTGAGCGAGCTGTAAGAACCCCGGCCTAATAACCCCGCCCCGCCCCTCCCCTCAAGGGAGGGAGACTCGCGCACAGAGGGCGCGAGCACAGAACAACGCGGAGCGCGAGAACGCAAGGAAAGAGGGCGCGAGGGCAGAGGGCGCGAGGGCGCAAGGGAAAAAACAAAAACTAAGACAAAGACAAAAGAGATCCGCCAAGATAGGCGGATACAAAAAAAGAAAAAAGAGAGAAAGAAAATTACAAAACAACATAAATTACTTAATATTAAATCACAAATCATGAGTTATCTGAATTTTGACAAGACAGTACTTGTTAATCTGGAGCGGTCGCTCCAGAAAGAGATGATTCGGACAAACCGTGCAGGTGTGTACAACTCTACCACTCTGGTGGATTGCAACACACGTAAATACCACGGTCAGTTGGTGATGCCAATTCCGGAGATCAGCGAGGACAATTTTGTGCTGCTGAGTTCTTTGGACGAGACAGTTATCCAACACGGTGCAGAGTTCAATCTAGGTCTGCACGAGTACGGCGAGAACCATTTCAGCCCGAACGGACACAAGTACATTCGCGAGTTTGACTGCGAATTGATTTCCAAGACCGTTTACCGCGTGGGTGCGATGGTATTGGAGAAAGAGCGTTTGCTGGTTAGTTTCGAGCCGCGTGTGCTGATTCGTTACACGCTGTTAGAGAGCGGCAGTCCGACGGTATTGCGTTTCCGTCCGTTCCTGGCTTTCCGCAGCGTGAACGAGTTGACGCACGAGAACCCGTTAGCTAATCCGAACATGGACGAGTGCGAGAACGGTCGTTTCAACCGGATGTACCCGGGTTTCCCGAATCTGTACATGCAGTTCAGCAAAGCCGTTGAGTATCACCACGATCCGCAATGGTACAAAGACATTGAGTACCGCAAAGAGCGTGAACGCGGCTATGCATTCAAGGAGGATCTGCTGGTTCCGGGTTATTTCGAGCTGCCGATGAAGAAAGGCGAGAGTATCATTTTCGCCGCCGGTGTGACGGAATGCAAGACAAGCACTCTGAAGGCGACCTGGAAGAAAGAGCTGGCGCGTAGAAACCGCCGCGAGGACATGTTCTCTACGCTGAAGAACAGCGCGAGTCAGTTCTACAAGCGCGAAGGCGACAAATGTTACTTGTTAGCCGGTTTCCCGTGGTTCCACGCCGACGCGCGTAACACATTCTTCGCTACGCCGAGTTGTACGCTGGATATCGACCGTCCGGAATACTGGGACGCGATCATCAACAAGACGGCAATCGACGAGATACAGAAGTTCATGGCAGGCAAGATCCACGACATCAAGATGACCGGAATGGACGAGCCAGACGCGTTGCTGTGGTTTATCCGTGCTGCGCAGAAATACGCGCATAAATATACGGTACGCGAGGCAGCCGAGTTGTACGGTCAGTTATGCCAAGAGATCATCACTTGGTATCGCAAGCAGAACCATCCGCGTGCCAAACTGCACCAGAACGGCTTGCTCTGGGTGGACGGCAGACAGCGTCCTGCGACCTGGATGAACGCAACCGAGAACGGTTGGCCGATCACTCCGCGAACGGGGTATGTGGTAGAGATCAACGCCCTGTGGTACAACGCGATGCGGTTCACGGCAGAGATGCTGCGCGAGATGGGCAAAGAGACGAGTGCCGACCTGATGGAATACCAAGCCGAGATCACCAAAGATGCATTCGTGAAAGTATTCTGGAATGGTGTTTATCTGAATGATTTCGTGATCGATAACTACGAGAACCGCGAGGTACGTCCGAACCAGATCTGGGCAGCCGGACTGCCTTACAGCCCGCTGGACAAGAAACAGCAGAAGGCTGTGGTAGATATCTGTACGAAAGAGCTGCTGACTCCGAAGGGTTTGCGAACTCTGAGTCCGAAGAGCGGCGACTACCGTCCGATCTACCGCGGCGGTCAGCAGGAGCGCGACCGCAATTTCCACAACGGTCCTGTATGGCCGTTCACGATTGCGGCTTATGCGCGTGCGTACATGAACGTATATAAATACAGCGGAATCAGTTTCATGGAGCGTCTGTTGGTCGGTTTCGAAGCCGAGATGGATCAGTTGACGATCGGTACGCTGAACGAGATGTACGACGGCAACCCGCCGTACAAAGGCCACGGCGGTATGAGTTACGCTCCGAGCGTAGCGGCTGTGATCAGCGTCATGGACACGCTGAAGAAGTATAAGCAGGCTGAAGCTGAACAAGAAAAGAAGGAGGCAGAATTATGAAAGCACTAATGTTCGGTTGGGAGTTTCCCCCTCATATCTTAGGAGGTTTAGGAACCGCCAGTTACGGTTTGACCCGCGGCATGGCTCAACAGGAAGACATGCATATCACGTTCGTCATTCCAAAGCCGTGGGGCGACGAGGATCAGAGTTTCTTGCGTATCATCGGCGCTAACAGCGTGCCCATCGTGTGGAAAGATGTCAATTACGACTACGTGAAGCAACGGATGGAAGGCAAGATGAGCCCGGAGGAGTATTACCACCTGCGCGACGGCATCCGTTATGACTACCGCCGTATCGGCACAGACGATTTAGGTTGCGTCGGTTTCTCGGGCCGCTATCCGGACAACCTGATCGAAGAGATCGGTAACTATGAAGCAGTCGCTTCCGTGCTGGCGCACAGTCTGGATTTCGATATTATCCACAGCCACGACTGGTTGACTTATCCGGCAGGTGTGTTCGCCAAACATATCAGCGGCAAGCCGCTTGTGATCCACGTCCACGCAACCGATTTCGACCGCAGCCGCGGCAATGTGAACCCGACGGTTTATGCCATCGAGAAACGCGGAATGGACGAAGCGGACCATATCATTTGCGTTAGTAACCTGACGCGTCGTACTGTGATCGAGAAATACGGAATCGACCCGCGCAAGGTGAGCACGGTTCACAATGCCGTTGAGCCGCTGGCTCATCCGGAGGAGTTCTCCAAGCCGGAGCGGAAAGACAAGTTGGTTACTTTCCTGGGCCGTATCACGATGCAGAAAGGACCGGAGTACTTCGTGGAAGCCGCAGCACGCGTGCTGAGCAAGACGAACGGCGTTCGTTTTGTGATGGCCGGTAGCGGCGACAAGATGGCAGAGATGATTGACCTCGTAGCCAAACTCGGTATCGCGGACAAGTTCCACTTCCCGGGCTTTATGCGCGGCAAGCAGGTACAAGAGATGCTAGCGATGAGCGACGTCTATATCATGCCGAGTGTGAGTGAGCCGTTTGGTATCAGTCCGTTGGAGGCGATGCAGGTCGGCTGTCCGTCCATCATCAGTCATCAGTCCGGCTGCGCAGAGATCCTGCAACACGCAATCAAGACCGATTACTGGGACATCGATGCGATGGCAGACGCGATCTACGCAATCGTCAAATATCCGGCGATGTACAAGAGCCTGCACGAACTCGGAATGGCTGAAGTCAACAACATCAAATGGTCCGACGCAGGACTCAAGGTGCGTAAGATTTACGATATGGTAATCAATAAGTAACCCCACCCCAACCCTCCCCTCAAAGGAGGGAGAAAAAACGGGAGGGAGAAAAAACAATTCAAAACAGATAATTTTTAAAGATATGAAAAATATATGTTTTTGCTTCCAGATGCATGCTCCTTATCGTCTGAAGCGCTATCGTTTCTTTGAAATCGGTCATGATCATTACTACTACGACGACATGGCGACCGAAGAACACGTAAACTGGTTGGTAGAGACGTCTTATCTGCCTCTTTGCCAGACATTGAAAGACATGATCAGCCTGAGTAAAGGCAAGTTCCACTGCGCGCTGAGTATCAGCGGAACGATGATCGAGATGTTCGAGCAGTTCAACCCGGAGATGATTGATATTCTGAAAGAGTTGGCAGCCACGAAAGCCGTTGAGTTCCTCGCTACTCCGTACAGTTATTCGCTGGCGTCGGAGTACAATGCCGATGAGTTCAAGAGCCAGTTGAAACGTCAAGGCGAGTTGCTGGAGTCGATCCTCGGCGTGAAAGCACAGACCGTTTGGAACACGGAGTTGCTGTACACCGACGAGTTGGCTTACAACCTGAACAAGATGGGTTACAAGACCATTCTGACGGAAGGCGCGAAGCATGTGATCAGCTGGAAGACGCCGAACAAGATGTATCAGTCTGCGGGTGCACCGAAGATGAAAGTGCTGCTTCGCAACACCGGTCTGAGCGACGAGTTGAGTTTCCATTTCTCGGATCCGGGATGGGGCAATTTCCCGATCGACGCAGAGAAATATGCGAACCAGTCACAAGCCCTGCCGGAGGGAGAAGACATCATCAATATCTGGGTTGGAGCCGAGACTTTCGGTATTCGTCAGAACGCCGGAAGCGGTATCTTCGATTTCCTGAAAGCGCTGCCGTACTATGTGCTGGAGCGCGAGATGGGCTTCATGACTCCTGCTGAAGCAGCGAAGAAACTGGCAGCAGAGGATGTGCTGTCAAGTCCGTATCCGTTGACATGGAGCGGTGAGGCAAAGGATCTGAGCGTCTATACCGGTAACGACTTGCAGCAAGAGGCATTGAACAAACTGTACGCCGTGACCGAGCGCGTGCATCTGTGCCAGGACAAGAACCTGAAGACCAACTGGTTGAGATTGCAGGACGTGAACTACGTACACTACATGAACCATATTGATCAGGGTGAGACGCAGTTTGAGTCCGCTTACGACGCGTTCATCAACTATATGAATATCCTGTCTGATTTCCTGCAGACCGTAGAGGAGCAATACCCGACGACCATCGAGAACGAAGAGTTGAACGAGTTGCTGAAGACGATCCGCAATCAGGAGGAGGAGATTCAGGCTCTTCAGGCGAAACTGAAGAAAGCGAAGAAATAAAAACCCCACCCGACCTCCCCCCAAGGGGAGGAGTTATGCGAGTGAGAAGACGGTTATTCATAGTATTAGTGCTGTTGGCAGCGACCCTTGTGGCCGCTGCCAAGCCGCTCCGTACGAAGACGGTGGTACGAACCTGGCAAATGCCGGGTTATACCGCTGTCGCCGATACGATCGAATTCAAGGACACGACGGTGTTGAATTACCACGACGTGGACGTGCAGCAACTCTATTCGATCAGTAGTGCGACGAACGGCAACGTGTTGGTTTCGCCGATCGAGAGCCGCGTGGTGCAAGATCGGCTGAAGACGATCGACGATCCGTTCGCATGGAGTCTGACGCCGTACGTTGTGACACCTCAGCAGCAACGATTTTTCAATACTACGACGCCTTTCTCCACGGTAGCATACAAGAAAGGATTTGTGTCCGGGCACGAGGAGAACGACATAGATTTTCTTTTCACCGGCAATATCGGCAAGCGACTGAACTTAGGGCTGGAGATGGACTACCTGAGTTCGATGGGTCACTATGCCAATACGGCAGGTAAGTTATTCCGCGGCAGCGTCTGGGGCAGTTACACGGGCGCGCACTACAGCATGCATGGCGCGTTCGGCTGGAGCCGTTTGAGTTCGTTCAACAACGGCGGAATTCAGGATGTGAGTCAGTTAAGTAGCAGTCTGAGTTCCGAAGATTTGCCGGTTCGAATGAATGCCATGATCGGGTATCGGTATTTGAGCGGCTACTTGCACAACCAATATTCGATTGCCAATCCGCGTGAGTATCACGACTCGATTATGGTGATTGAAGACGGTCGGCGGGTAAAGAAAGACACCATCAAAGTGGAATATGTGCCGCTGATGACTTTTAGTCATATTTTCGAAACCAATAACTCCAACAGGCGCTATATCGAGAAAACCGCCAACCAAGGGTTCTACGACACAACCTATTACGACACGAGAAAGACGAATGACTCGACGGACGTGCTGACAATCCGGAACACGATTGCGGTGACATTCTGCGAAGCGTACAACACGAAGTTGAAATTCGGTATCACGGCTTTTGCTATGAACGAATGTCAGCGGTTTTTGCAAGACACGCTGAGCGTCGGCGGCGTGATGCCCGGCAGAGCAGACAGTATCTTCAATTACCGATGGACGAACAATACCTTCGTCGGCGGCGCGATTCACAAACACAGCGGAGCGAACGTGCGGTATCATGTAGAGGGGCAAGTGTGCGTATTGGGTTACAAGATCGGTGAGTTTGATGTGCATGGTAAGTTGCAGACACGGTTTATGGCAGGCAAATATCCGTTGGAGATCTCTGCGCGAGCTTACGCCAAGAGCGAGAAGCCCAGTTGGTATCTGAACCATTTCAACTCCAACCATTTGCGGTGGGAGAACGATTTCGGGTTCACGTACCGGTTTATGGGTGGCGCGACGGTGAGTTACCTCTATAAATGGCTGAAGCCGCGGATTGATTTCAGTTTCGAGAACCAGACGCATCCTATTTATATCTCTGCCACGGACTGGAAGCCGCGCCAGTTCAACGGCAATGTCCAAATCATCACGGGTGATGCAGGGTTGGATCTGACCACTCCGTGGATCAATCTGGAGAACCGCGCGGTGCTTCAGGTATCGACTAATGACAGCGTGATGCCGGTTCCGCTGGTCATTTTGCAACACCGGCTGTATTATCACGGCACATGGTTTCGAGCCTTGGACGCCCAGATTGGAGTCGATCTGCGTTATTTCACGCGCTACCATGCGCCGGTTTTATGCCCGAGCACAGGCCTGTTTGCCACCCAGCAAGAGACGAATGTGGGCAATTATCCATGGATGAACGTATATGCCAGTTTCTATGTGCGGTCCATCCGTTTGCGCTTCTTCGCGCACTACCAACACCTAAACCATTTATTTATGAAAAGCAACACGAATTACCTGACCATGCCGGGTTATCCGACCAATCGGGATGTGTTCCGAGCAGGAATAGCATGGCACTTTTATAATTGAGAATTGAGAATTGAGAATTGAGAATTATTGCCATTTTGGCAGACGGAGACTGACAAAAACAGATTAGCACGATTTTTGCTGTAGAGATAGACATGCAAGTAACGCAAAATTTAAATAAGATATTATATTACGCGCACGACGAGGCAGAGCGGTTAAGATGTACGACGGTGGAAGCCGAGCATCTGCTGCTAGCGATCATTCGTTTGGGCGAAGGCTCTGCGTATGAGTTACTCCGTCAGGCGGAGTTTGCGCCGGAAGAGGCGAAAGACCAGTTGGACAAATCGTTGCGCATAGAGAAACATACGCTGGCAGAGCCGGTGACCCGCAGCGCTCAAGTGGAGCGCATTTTGCGGATTGCGGAGGGAATCAGCCGCGAGTATCAGACCGAGGTGATCAATTCCGCTCACCTGCTATTAGCCATCATGCGCGAACAGATCAACCGAGCCGCTTGTTATCTGGAGGAGAAATGGGGTATCAGTTATGGTCAATTGGTTGATTTATACGGTCAGCCTCATTATTCGACGGAGATGCCAAAGGACGGTTCGGAGTCGATGGGCGACGTGAACGACAGCGGTTGGCAGCCTCAGCGCGGCAGCCGCAAAGGCAATGCCACTACGGCGTTGGACAAATACGGACATGACTTGACCCGCCAAGCCGAGGAAGGCAAGTTAGACCCGGTAGTGGGTCGCGAGGTAGAGATCGAGCGCGTGGTTCAGATCCTGAGCCGGCGCAAGAAGAACAACCCCATCCTGATCGGTGAACCAGGTGTCGGCAAATCGGCTATAGTAGAAGGATTGGCATTGCGTATCAAGAGCAATGAAGCGGGTGCGCTGCGCGGCAAACGCATCGTGACGCTGGATATCGCTTCGATGGTAGCCGGTACGACGTACCGCGGTCAGTTTGAGGAGCGCATGAAACAAGTGATCACAGAGTTGGAGACCCATCCTGAGGTGATCCTTTTCATCGATGAGATCCACACGCTGATCGGAGCCGGTAACGCGTCCGGATCGCTGGACGCTGCAAACATACTGAAGCCCGCTTTGGCGCGAGGCGAAGTACAATGTATCGGTGCTACGACGACTGCCGAGTATGCCAAATCGATTGAGAAAGACGGTGCGTTGGAGCGTCGGTTCCAGAAAGTGCAAGTACGTCCGACCACGACCGAAGAGACGATTAACATCCTGGAGCAGCTGAAAGAGCACTATGCGGAATACCACCATGTGGTCTATACAGAGGAAGTAGTGCGCGCGTGCGTGAACCTGAGCGAACGCTATATCACCGACCGCGCTTTCCCTGACAAAGCGATCGACGTGATGGACGAAGTAGGTGCACGGAGTCATGCGCGGCAGAAAGCGATCGGTACTCTGGGTGAAGCGCCGTACGAGATCACGACGGACGATGTAGCCGGCGTAGTGAGCATGATGAGCGGTGTGCCCGTTCAGCGCGTGGCGACGGGTGAGACCGAACGTCTGCGCACGATGGGCGACACGCTGCGGAAGAAAGTGATCGGTCAGGATCAGGCGGTAGATACCGTGGTTCGCGCTATCCAGCGCAGCCGTTTGGGATTGAGAGACCCGAAACGACCGATCGGCACATTCTTCTTCCTTGGGCAGACGGGCGTCGGCAAAACGTATCTGGCGCAATGTCTGGCGGAAGAGATGTTCGGCAGCAAGGATGCCTTGATCCGGTTCGACATGAGCGAATATATGGAGAAGCACACAGTGAGTCTGCTGGTAGGTGCGCCTCCGGGGTATGTGGCTCATGAGGACGGCGGCAAGCTGACCGAGGCCGTGCGGCGCAAACCCTACTCGATCGTGCTCTTCGACGAGATAGAGAAAGCCCATCCGGATATCTTCAATGTGCTGCTTCAAGTGCTGGACGAAGGGCGATTGACCGACCGTCAGGGACATATCGTGGATTTCCGAAACACGATTATCGTGCTGACCAGCAACGTAGGCACAAGACAGTTGCAGGAGTTCGGCAACGGCATCGGATTCGGGGCAGAAGCGATGGATAGCAAGCGTTCGCATGACATGTTGCTCAAAGCATTGCAGAAACAGTTCCCGCCGGAGTTTGTGAACCGTATCGACAGTATCGTCACGTTTGAACCGCTGAGTCGCGAAACGATTGAGAAGATCGTTCGGATCGAAGTAGGGTTGCTGCAAGAGCGACTGAAAGCGCAAGGGCATCAGTTGAGTGTATCGCCGGAAGCGATCAAGCAGCTGGTAGAGAAGAGTTTTGACACCAAGAATGGTGCTCGTCCTGTGAAACGCGCTGTGCAGACGTATTTGGAGGATCCGCTGACAGATATCCTGCTGCGCAGACCTAATCAGAAAAAAATAACCATCAAAAATATATCATTATGACAGTAGAAATCACGGACGCTAACATCAAGGATGTGATTGCGTCAGGCAAACCGGTAGTAGTAGATTTTTGGGCTGCATGGTGTGGTCCTTGCAAAATGATGCTGCCGATCCTCGAGGAACTCTCGAACGAATACGAAGGCAAAGTAGTGGTAGGCAAGTTGAATGTGGATGACAATCCTGACACCTGCGAGGAGTACGGGATTATGAACATTCCAACGATGCTGTTCTTCCAGAACGGCGAGTTGGTAAATCGTCATGTAGGCGCGTGCCGCAAGCAAGATTTGGCACAACTTTTTGACAATTTGCTCTAAAAAGGTGCCCTAAAAGCAAAAAAAATACGAAATTACTTGCGTATATGAAAAAAAAGCAGTAATTTTGCGCGCTTTTTGCGCGCGGTCCGGTAGCTCAGCTGGATAGAGCAACAGCCTTCTAAGCTGTGGGTCTCGGGTTCGAATCCCGACCGGATCACTTCGCCGCAAACAGCCTTCGGCTTGGTTTGCGTCGGGGTCCCCATTATATAAGAATATAATAGCAATATTATATATGCGTCAATTAAAAATCACAAAATCAATCACCAATCGTGAGTCGGCAAGTCTCGACAAGTATCTGCAAGAGATCGGTCGTGAGGAGTTGATTTCGGTTGACCGAGAGGTAGAGTTGGCCGGTCGCATCCGTAATGGAGACCGCGCAGCGTTGGAAGAACTGGTCAGAAGTAACCTACGCTTTGTAGTATCTGTAGCCAAGCAGTATCAGAATCAAGGATTGAGTTTGCCGGATTTGATTAACGAAGGCAACTTAGGACTGATCAAGGCAGCAGAGAAATTCGACGAGACTCGTGGATTCAAGTTCATTTCCTACGCTGTATGGTGGATTCGCCAATCGATCCTCCAAGCATTGGCAGAGCAGAGCCGTATTGTCCGTCTGCCGTTGAACCAAGTCGGTTCGATGAACAAGATCAACAAGGCTTTGCAGCGTTTCGAGCAAGAGCACGAGCGCAGACCGAGTGCGGAAGAGTTAGCGGAAGCACTGGACATGCCGGTTGACAAGATTGCAGAGACGCTGAAGATGTCTGGTCGTCACGTGAGTGTCGATGCGCCGTTTGTAGAGGGAGAAGACAACAGTCTGATCGACGTAATGGTCAACGAAGATTCGCCAAATGCGGACCGTGGTCTCATCAATGAGTCGCTCTCCACCGAGATCAACCGCGCGTTAGCTACACTCACCCCGCGTGAGGCAGACATCTTGCGTAAGTTCTTCGGCATCGGCACGCCGGAAAAGACGCTGGAGGAGATCGGCGATGAGCTGCATCTTACCCGCGAGCGCGTGCGTCAGATCAAAGAGAAAGCAATCCGCAAACTGAATTCCGGTCAACGTAGTCACATCTTGATGACTTACCTTGGTTAATGAAAAAGCCTCCCGATGGGAGGTTTTTTTATTTGAAGATTTGAGGATTTGAAGATTTGAAGATTTGAAGATTTGAGGATTGATTAATCAAAGAGTGTCGGCTGGTCGCTATCTATTTTCTTGAGTATCGCGCGCATAAGGGTCTCGCGGATAAGGCGGCTTCTATTGGAGACGCCGTATTTCTCGCAGAAGCGATCCAGTATCCGCACTTCGCTCTCGTTGAGCAAGATGGAGACTTTATATTCGCGGGGTTGCTTTTTCAATGATTAATGATTAATGAATATTTTAGAAATATAGCGCTAATTTGAGTCCTGTAGCCACGATGTTGCGTCCGGATTTGCTGGTAAACGGCAGTCCTTCAATCTCCGTCGTAACCGGCACTTGCGCCTGCTGGAAATTCGCAAAAGCTTCCAATGCGATTGCGGTCTTGGGATTGAGTTGGCAGCGGTAACCTAAATCTACTCCGGCATAAATACCTCCGAGGTAATCCTTGCTGAGCGCAACGCCATACCCGATGCCGAAACCGAAAACGGGCGCGTGTTTCGCCTCTATCATAGGCATTCGGAGCGCCACCTGAATAGGCAGGAAATTATATTTCTCCGCTCCGAGGAATACACCGTGGTAGCCCAAACCGCCTCCAATGAAGATATGTTTGTCCCCTATATGGTGCGATCCGACGAGCAGATCCGCCGAGACTGCTCCACCGGCAGACTGCAAAGGTATAACAGATGCTCCGCCGGCTATCTCCAAAAGGATAGAAGCTTTCTTGGAGGTCGTGATCTCTTGGGTTTCGGTGGTTTCGGACGGTTGGGCAGAATCGTTTTTCTCCGCTTCGTCGGATAGAATCTCCTGCACATCGGCCCGCGGGTATTGGAATCGCGCGCCCTCTGCATCACGCACAATGACCACTTCCTCGTTCTGGAAGACGATCGTTCCTTTCACGCGCGCACCTGTGCGTAATAATATGGTTTCCGCGTGCGCGCAAGAGAGAGAAACGCAAAAGAGTACTATGAAAACGAATAATTTCCTCATGGCTGTGTCAAATCGTCTGCAAAGGTACGTAAAAATTTGCATTTGTGCAAATTTATTTGTCATTTATGTTTTCCAAGGCGTTATTTTCTACTAATTCGAAGTCAATTTGTCCCTTATTGACGTCTGCGCGGATGACTTTGACCATCACGGGGTCTCCGATGGTATAGGCGGGACGTCCTTCGCAAACGAGTCGATAGTTTTTCTCGTCGTACTGCCAATATTCGCCGTTTTGGCTGATTTGGGAGATGTGCACAAGTCCTTCGCAACGGGATTCGTCGAGTTGTATAAACAGCCCGAAATCAGTCACGCCGGATATATGCCCCGCGAGCGTTTCTCCTATATGATCCGCCATCCAGAGGGCTTGGAACATCTTGATCGAGTCCCGTTCCGCCTGCGTAGCGTCCTGTTCGCAAGCGGAGCAATGTTCGCACATCATTTCGAGTTCTTCGCGGCTGAGGGACAATTTTTTGCCGGTCAGGATATATTTCTCCACCAGACGATGCACCATCAGGTCGGGGTATCGGCGGATGGGCGAAGTGAAATGGGTGTAATGGGTGAACGCGAGTCCGTAGTGACCGATATTATAGGTCGAGTACACGGCTTTGGCTTGCGCCCTAATCGTCAGCAGATCAATCGTTTGCGGAGAGACGCGCGAGCCCATTTTGCGTTTAAAAGTCTTGACGGCTTCCAGTTTCTCTTGGTCGGGCAGGTCGTGCACACGATAGACGAACGGTCGTCCTGAACCGGCTTCACGAGCGACCGTACGGTTCGCCAGCAGCATAAACTCCTCTATGAGATGGTGCGCTTCGTTGGGTTGCTCGAAATAGATCTCCACGGGATGGTGGTGCTCGTCGAGACGAAAACGTATCTCGTCCTGCTCAATAGTGAGCGCTCCGTTGGCGATCCGCTCTGCGCGCAGCTTGGCGGCAAGATTGTTCAGGGTCGCTATAGCCTCCGCTAAGGTGCTGTTTTCCTCCCGTTGTTCTCCTATCCCGTTTACGTGTCGTTTACGTGTCGTTTCCGTGTCGTTTACGTCTCGTTTACGTAGTTGAGAGGAACTTTGCTGCATATTTGTCTCAATTATCTGCTGCGCTTCGTCATAATTGAGTCGCGCGTCGGAGCGAATGACGGTGCGGCAGATCTTGTGCTTGAGCACGCGCGCGTCACGATCCATAGTAAAAATAACGGACATACAGAGTTTGTCTTCGCCCGGCCGGAGGGAACAGAGGTCGTTGCACAGCTCTTCGGGCAACATCGGAATAACGCGGTCCACGAGGTAGATTGAGGTTCCGCGCTTGTACGCATCGTCATCAGTCTTTGTTCCCGGTTTCACATAGTGCGACACATCGGCGATGTGAACTCCGATTCGGAGCAAACCGTCCTCCATTTCCTCGAAGGAAAGGGCGTCGTCGAAGTCTTTTGCATCCGCCGGATCGATGGTAAAAGTGAAGACCTCGCGCATGTCTCTACGGCGCAGAATTTCTTTTTCGTCTATCATAGATTGTCAATTAAAGTACACAAAATCATAATATCAGGTGCAAAATTACAAAATTTTTTGCATATTTCAAAAAAAAACAGTAATTTTGCGGCGTTTTTCACTACTAGACCTCCCGGATGTACCGGGAAGCCCGGTAAAATGTGTGTCAAAAAGACAATAATTCAATAAAAATATATACACATGAAAGTAAAAGTAAGTAATGTCAACCAGCCGCAGTGGATGGAATGTAATATCCATGCTACTCTGCCGGCTGAACTGAGCAAACTGCAAGAGTTAGCCTACAACCTCTGGTGGAGTTGGAATGCAGATGCCAAAGATTTGTTCCGTTACATTGATAACGAAGCATGGCATCGCGCGGATTCAAACCCGGTTGTACTGCTGAACATTCTGAGTTACGACCGGATGGTGGAGTTGACGAAAGACGCCAAATTCATGAAGCAGCTGAACGATGTCTATGCCGAGTTCCGCGCTTACATGGACACCCCGAAGGACAAGAAAAAACCGACGATCGCCTATTTCTCAATGGAGTACGGTCTGAGCCATGTGCTGAAGATTTATTCAGGCGGTCTGGGTATTCTCGCGGGCGATTATATCAAGGAGGCATCGGATTGCAACGTCGATATGACGGCGATCGGTTTCCTGTACCGCTACGGTTATTTCACGCAGACGCTGAGTCCGGAAGGACAGCAGATCGCGAACTACGAGGCGCAGAACTTCAGCAACCTGCCTATTACCCAGGTGAAGGAGGAAGACGGCTCGAACATGATCGTCGAGGTGCCTTATCCGGGTCGCGTGGTGAAGGCTTATCTGTGGCAAGTGGCTGTAGGTCGTATGAACCTGTATCTGCTGGATACTGACAACGAGCTGAACAGCGAATGGGATCGTCAGATCACCCACCAGCTCTACGGCGGCGACTGGGAGAACCGTATCAAGCAAGAGATTTTGCTGGGTATCGGTGGTATGTTAGCGCTGAAGAAACTGGGCATCAAGAAAGATGTATATCATTGTAACGAGGGTCACGCAGCGCTCATGGGATTGCAGCGTCTGGTGGACTTGGTACAAGAGGAAGGTCTGACCTTCAACCAGGCCAAGGAAATAGTGCGCGCATCGGGTCTCTACACCTGCCATACCCCGGTTCCTGCCGGTCACGACTATTTCGAGGAGGGCTTGTTCTACAAATACATGAGCGAGTATGCCGGCAAATTAGGCATCGAATGGCATGACCTGATCGGCATGGGCCGCGTCAATCCGGACGACAACACGGAGAAATTCTCGATGAGCGTTTTCGCGCTGAACACGTGCCAGGAGGCCAACGGCGTGAGCTGGCTTCACGGCGAGGTATCGAAGAAGATGTTCAGCCCCGTATGGCCCGGTTATTTCCCGGAGGAGTTGCATGTGGACTATGTGACCAACGGCGTTCATATGCCGACCTGGGCCGCACACGAATGGAAAGACATCTACCGCAAATATCTGCCGAAAGAGTGGATGAGCGACCAGTCGAACCTTGAGATGTGGAAGCCGTACAACGACATTCCCTACGAGGTGATCTGGAACACGCGCATGAGCTTGAAGCGCAAGATGATGGACTATATCAAGGAGAAATTCCGTGAGGACTGGATGAAGACTCAGGGAGATCCGGCTCGTATCGTCCGCGCGCTGAACGAGATGAACCCGAACAACCTGATCATCGGTTTCGGTCGCCGTTTCGCGACGTACAAACGTGCCCACCTGCTTTTCACCGATCTGGAGCGTCTGGATAAGTTGGTAAACAACCCCAATTATCCGGTTCAGTTCCTCTTCTCCGGTAAGGCGCACCCGGCAGACGGAGGCGGTCAGGGTCTGATCAAACGAATCATCGAGATCAGCCGAATGCCACAGTTCCTCGGTAAGATCATCTTCCTCGAGAACTACGATATGCGTCTGGCTAAACGTCTCATCAGCGGTGTCGATATCTGGCTGAACACACCGACCCGTCCGCTGGAGGCTTCCGGTACGTCCGGCGAGAAAGCACAGATGAACGGCGTGCTCAACTTCTCCGTCAAAGACGGTTGGTGGTACGAGGGTTACGTAGAGAAAGCCGGTTGGGCTTTGACCGAGCACCGGACCTACGAGAACCAGGCTCACCAGGACCAGCTCGACGCGGCTACTATCTACCAGATGTTAGAGAGCGAGATTATTCCGCTTTACTACGCGAAGAACAGCAAGGGCTTCAGCCCCGAATGGATCCAGTATATCAAGAACTCGGTGACCAAAATCACCCCGCGTTTCACTATGAAACGTATGATCGACGACTATTTCAGCAAGTTCTATTTCAAACTGGCTAAACGTCACAACCTGCTGATGGCGGACCACTACAAGGTAGCCAAAGAGATCGCGGCATGGAAAGAGAACATAGTAGAGCATTGGGACGAGATAGAGGTGGTTTACAAATCAGAAAACCTGCAAAACCTCAATGTAGGCGACAAGGTTCTGATACAGGTAGAACTGGACACGCACGGTCTGAACGACAAGGGCATCGGCGTTGAACTCGTAGCCATCCGCACTTCGACCCACAACAACGACAAACTCTACGAAGTAGAGCCGTTGAAACTGGTCAAGAGCGAAGGCAGCCACTTGTTCTTCGAGAACGTGTATCAGTTGGATTATGCCGGCGGCATGAAATTCGGTCTGCGTATGTATCCGCAGAACGAGCTTCTGCCTCACCGCATGGACTTCTGCTACGTGCGCTGGATCTAATTAGTATCCTAGATATCCTAAAAAGGGAGATTTCGAAGTACGGAATCTCCCTTTTTCATGTAAAAATGTAGATTTTTACACTTTTTTTGTGGAAAAATTTGCAAATTCAAAATTTTAGCAGTAATTTTGTGGGCTTTTTAGAATGTGCGCGCACTTTGCGCATGTTACCTATTAAGCAAGCACCCACGCCGGAGGGAAATGTCTCTCAAAAGGGGTGGAATAAGACATATTAAAAGACGTTTATTGACGTTGTTTGCGACTCCCAAGAACTTCGCAACTTTTTGTACAGAGCGAACAACAACTAATGAATGTCCTCGGGATGTGTAATTCCTGTTTTTGTGCGTTTCTTAGCGCGCAATTCCGGTTTGCATATTCGGCGTGGAATTCGGTTGTTTTTCTTCTGGTAACAGGCATTGCGAAGGCCTATGGGAGCGTGAAAGACTAATTGATTTTCACGCTTTTTTCATGCGTGTCAATCAACCAAAAATGACCGAGAGAAGACTGTGAAGCGGAAAAGGCGCACCGCAGAGTGTCCGGTGGACAGTCAAGGAGTAAGTGCGCCGCGCGAGTTCGCTGAGCGAACATAGAACTCCTTAAAACCGACACACAAAACACCAAATATATAAAAACACTATATATAAATCATGAAAAATATTAACATTATGAAAAACATACATTCTTTTATCAAATCACATTGTGGAATCGGCGGTATCTCGTCGGTATCCCGTCGGTTTCTTGTCTTGTTAACTGCCCTACTCACCCTCGGAGTCGGACAGATGTGGGGAGCATCTTCCGAATACGGAAATGGAAAGGTGATTTATCTTGACATCTCTAACGGTTCCACTACTGAAGGATGGAGAAAAGATCAAGCGTCTTTATCATATAAAATCAAAATGTATTACGAAGACTCCGATAATAACGATAAGATTATTGGAGAGTTCTGCGCAACACAGATTGAAGGAACAAATGTGTACTATGCGATTACAAATAATGACTATGTTCGTTTTATGCAGGCTTTGAGATGTGCTGGTAATTGTGGAACACAACATAACTATTCTTATCGTATAGGCTGTAGTTCACGCTCTTATAATCATGACAACTGTTTCTATTTGCCTTCAGACAAATATAATTATTGGGATCAATGGAACCCTGCTTGGAAATGCTACGTGCCAGATATGGCATCGGCTACTATTTCAAAGAATTCATCTTGCATGATATATGGTGGTGGTGGCACATCAGAAAATCCATATTTAGTGGCAAATGGTGCTAATATTATTTTGGACGCAAGTGCTACAAGTGCAGTAACAGCTGATAATGCTCCTACAAAAGAATACAAATATTGGTATAAAGTGAATGATGGATCACAGACTCAATTACGTGATTTTTCTTCTAGTAGTTCTCATACTTTTAAAGCATCAAGTACTACCGGTACAACATATGAAATAGAAGTAGAAGCACGAAATAATAATAACTCCAATTATAGTGCTAATAATGCCACTAGTAGTAAAATTTATTTCAAGACGGTGGCACCTATTTATGCAGTTTTGGGCGACTTCAATGGTTGGACAGCATCTTCAACTTACAATTTCTCGGGATCCGATGCAACAGGATATACAGCTAGCTTTACACTTGACAAAGGAAATCATACATTTAAAGCCGTTGTTAATGATGTGTATTATGGTAATGGTCAAACTTATGAACGAGGCTCATCTTCTCCTTCCAACACATTATCCAATGAGGGTGGTAATATGACCATTAACGCCGATGTTACCGGCAATTATACTTTCTTGTTTAACTTTTCAGCAAAGACACTATCCGTTACTTACCCGACAAAGCATACCGTTACTACGGGCGCATACCCGTCCGCGGCAGCAAGTGCACCGTCTATTTCGCCTGCATTGGAAGACGGATATTTGGCGGCAGGAACATCTGTTACTTTGACCAAACAAAGTGCCAGCACCGGTTATACTTGGAAGGAGTGGAACACAGGCAACACAGGAGATGGTTCACAATTAGGAACCGGCAACACTTATTCAACAACCTTGTCCGGCAATCTCGCTGTGTATGCCATATATACCCCCAACACCTATTCTGTTGTATTCAATAAAAATCATGAAGACGCAACAGGTACGATGAGCAATCAGGCGTTTACATACGATGCAGCGCAAAACCTGACTACAAATACGTTTGTCCGCGACGGATACCACTTTGACGGATGGGCTACAGCTTCCGACGGCAATGTTGTATATACCGACGGACAATCCGTATCTAATCTGACTTCCGATAACAACGGCACCTTTAACCTCTATGCCCATTGGACCAAGTCGGAATTAACCGGCATATCGATCTCGCCGACTTATGCCGTACAGAATGAACATCCGGACATCACAATCACACCGTCTATCTCACCTGTACCCTCCGGCACTACGGTTATCTGCTGGGGACTCTATTCGAATAGCGGATGTACCTCTGAGGTGGCAGGCGTTACTTTCTCTGCCGATCCTTCTTCCGGCGCGCACACAGTTACTTTCCCCGCTCCAAATGCTGCCGGAACATACTATGTAAAGGCAACTTTCCGCGCAGGTAGTACTTGCAGCGGAACGGAATTGAACTCTGTTACCGAATCGTTCGTTGTTCACCCGACCAGCACGGTAACTGTCAAAGCCAAAGTAGGAGACTCCTTCATTCCCGACGCGGAATACGACCAGACCTCACATACCGTCACAGCCAACACGACTCGCGCAGAAGCGGTCAATGTGCCGGAGATTCCAGGCTATGACTTCGTGAACTGGACACTGGGCGACAACATGACTACAGATGATGCGTTAACCGCCAACCCGATTAGTATTACCGCTTCTGCCGCTTCTACGCTGACGGCAAACTACACTTATACCTCCTATACGGTTACTTATCCGGACGAGGCTGAGGCACACTGCGTTTTCTCCGGTAAATCCGAATCTGTCAACTACAAAAGCACCGGCTCGTTTACCGTGGTACCGGCAGCAGGCTATTCTATTGCTGTCAGCGCAGCAGATGAAAGCGGTTCTGTATCGCTTTCCAAGAACGGCAACCTCTACAGTTTCGTGCAAGGCACTTCGGCAGTAACGATTAGCGTTGCTCCGACCGAGTTAGAGAACACCGTTACCGTAGTAAATGGTGATGTTGCAAGCGTTACCGCCAAAGCGTCCAGTCAGACAGCAACTGTCACGGCAGCCGCTGCTCCGACAGGCAAGAAGTTCGCTTACTGGGCAATAGATGATGCTATCTCTATCACCTCCGGAAGCACCACCACCCGAAGCATCACTTTCAATGCAACGCGTAGCACCACGATTACTGCGGTTTACACCAACCGCGACAGCAAGACCGTGCATTTCGCCAAACCATTCGGCTGGAATAAGGTGACAGCTGTGTTCTCCAACAACGGTTCCAGCGCGTCCTCTCAAACTGAAGCCACAAGCACCATGACCTACCAAGGCGCTAATTACTATACATTTACTTACTATACAGATAATAATGGCGAAGGCGATGATAAGAGCGCACAAGCCGATTGGAACCAAGTGGTCTTCAGCGATAACGGCTCTAATGCTATCTCCGCCATCTCGATTACGAACGGTTACTACTACGCCAAGGGCACAGGCGAATCCGCAGGACGCGCTACGCCTTTTGCGGAATGGTACTTGCGCGGCTATCTGAACGGTTCAGAGAACTGGACCGAGGGCGATTTATATAAATACCCGTTTGAGGTAGAGGGTACCTCCGCCACCTATGCGTACGGCGCAAGTACAGGAGACGCACAGTACTTCCGTATCTATCGCGTCTCCACAGACCAGTGGTTCAGAACTTCTTCATCTAACAGCAATGCAGACATTACACTTGATGCCACCACGGAATTAACGGAAAACAACAATGCCGCAGATGTTATTTCCACCAACACATCCGACAAATTGGGCGCTTATGTATTCACATTGACTAATATCAACACAGCGGCTCCAAGTCTGACAATCACCCACCCTGCGGATACGAAATATACCGTAGGTAGCATTACTGCCGGAGAGCATGGTACTATCAGCAATGCGACCGCAGCAATTACGGAATTAGGTCGCTACATGCCGACAGACATCTCCGCTACCGCCGATGCAGGCTACCGCTTCAAAGAATGGGTAGCGACAGGAGGTGTAGTTGTGGAAAATCCGACCAGTGCCTCCTCCAGAGCAACAGCAACTGCCGATGGCGGTACCCTGACTGCCACCTTTACCAACGAAGGAATTGTATATCTGGACTTGTCAGCAGCCAAAAATGATGGTTGGCAAAATTACACACCTCATGTGTATTTCTATAGTGGTTCGTATTGGAATGCGAACAATGGTAGTGGGTCAAAAGACATTCTGAGTGGAGGACATGCCATGACACGCATTGCGGAAACGGATATATGGTACTACGACTACTCATCCACCCCAGGTATCTCCAATACCAAGAATTTTATTGCTTTTACGGATCAAGGAAATAGAAATAATTATGCTAATTTCAACGAATGTAAAGCGATTTACCGTGGTGATTTCTATCCGGAAATGAATATGTTCGTGCCTGAGAACTATGTTACTGCAAAATTGAACAATAATTCTGTCCCATATTACAACAACGGTTATTGGATGAAGTACAACGACGCGGAAGCGGGATACCGGCTGCGTATATATGACGGACAGGGACTGAACCTGCAACAAACCATACCGTTTATTACCGCCACTCCGGGCAGCAGGGATACATACGAAGCTACCTTCCATGTAAGTGGTGCCGCGGATGCCAAGTTTGAATTAGTAGGCTACGACCAAGGCACCGTGAACGGAGTGTCATACGCCGGCACCTTCTATGGCAACACAGGCTCCATCAACTCGAACCTTGATAATTGGTGGTACTTCGAACCAGACAAAGGCAAAACCAATATCAAACTGATTTCCAACGGAGACTATGTCTTTAAACTGAAATGCGAAACGGACGGTAAACTCTATGTCAAAGTGTCCTATCCGTTAGCGACAGGCGATTTCCGAATCAAGTATAACGGTCTGCGCACTACGAAAGACGCAGAAAAGACAAATGTTTATTCAGATGTTATTCCGCGTCTGACAGTGGATGGTACGCGTCTGGATACAGTTAGTTTCTTTGTGACCAACGCTACCGAAAAAACGGCTACTTTGAGCGCAGAGAAAGTAAGTAACATCGCCAGTGATGGAACGATTACTTGGGTAGCCTCGGATGTTGAGCTAACAGGTGACGCAATCTCTTCTTTGGATGCCGATGTCTATACATTCAAAATCACACAGACGAAATCCAGTGGCACGTACACCTTGAGTTATGAAAACCTGGGGGCTTATAACGGCAATTACTATGTCCGTACCGACTGGGCAGACGGCGGATGGGTAGCATACAAACAAGACGACAACACCATGCACCCGACCAATTATTCCAAAGCCGGCTACAATGCATATTTCTGCCGGTATATACCGAACGGCAGCGTGAAGTTCTGCATCGCTAACCAATACAATTCAGCCCTGACGGAAGAAAAAGCAGGAGACATCAATGCCGATGCTTATGGTACAATTCAACAAGCAGCGAACACGCGCTTCGAATATGATACCACCACCAATGCGGTCAGCCGTTCCTACATCGGAGGGTCGAATGTAGCGACGTATCTGTATATCCGGGATACAGATCCCGATAAGATTTTCAAAGAGAATGGAGGTGACGGAACTACACTGACAAGCGATACCGCTGCATTCATAGACCAAGAAAACTGGATCTATATGCTGGACGTAAAAGCCATAACGCGAGCCAAGTATAGACTGGAAGCGGAGATCAACGGCAATAGGCAGTACTTTGTGGGAACAGGGAGTACGTCTGAGACCTTGATTGATGCAACCGGAGCAGACGGCAAACAAGCCATGCGGCTGGTATATGATTTCAAAAACAACCACTTGATTAAAGCATGGAAACCGAGTGTAGGTGTTAACGGCACTATTCCTCTTGACGCGGACGTGATGTTGCTACGCGTAGGACAAGCAGCCGCAGTACAATTAAACTTCACAGAAAATTCCGAACTGACCGAAGTAAAGAACGTATATGGCGTATTGCAATTTAACAAAACCCACTTGACAGATGGAACTAAAAACAGTACAGAGAAATCACTCTATTGGATATCTTTCCCATTCGATGTCAAGTTAAAAGATATGTTCGGATTTGGTACTTATGGAGAAGACTATATCATCCGTCGCTATAATGGAGCTAAACGCGCACAGATTGGTTGGTTCCAAGACACCGACACATTCTGGGAGACCATGGACCCGAATAGCAGCGTGGAAGCAGAAAACACCATGAAAGCGTATGAGGGGTATATGGTAGCTCTGGACAGAGGATTGCAGAATGGAAGTGATAAAAGATGGAGCGTGGATGGGAAAGCAATTTCTGAATTGTACCTCTATTTCCCCTCTACTGTTACAGTAGGTACATTGGCGCAAACAAACAAAGAGATTACTTTGGATTCGATCCCCTGCCGTATTGACCGCTTCTTCGCGCAAGACATCCGGAATAATGTTGCTAATCCACGCAATCACAAGATCACAGACTCCAACTGGCGCATTGTAGGTACCGGTAGTTTACACGATTCCGAACTATCCGCTACGACTTTAGAAGGCGGAGCAACTATATTTAGTTATTACTCATGGACGGCATCATCGAATTCATTAACGCCGACTACATGCGTCCAGAACGGTTCCGCTGGTGCAACACAATTTTTGGCAAGCCATGCGGTGATGGTTCAATGGGCAGGTAAGATTACTTGGACAGGAGCTTCCGTTCCGTCTGCTTTAGCTCCGCGCCGCATAGAAACGGACAAGAAGAACTACAACATAGAACTTGATCTGAACTACAACGGTGAAATGGCGGATAGAACCTATGTTGTATTGCAGGAAAATGCCTCCGCAGACTTTGTATTGAATGAAGACCTTTACAAGGCGACCAATGCCAATCTGCCGAACATCTATGCTTACGCCGGCGCGTATGATTGCGGTGTCAGCGTTATGCCGATTGAGAGCACGACCGTGCCCGTAGGCGTTATTACTCGCAAGAGAGGTACCTATACCTTCTCCATGCCAAGCGATTTCAGCGGAACGGTTACTCTCATAGATACCTATGCACAGACCCGTACCAACCTCGCTTTGGATGATTATGAAGTATTCCTGGAGAAAGGTACGTTCAATGATCGCTTCTTGTTGGAGGTGGACATCCAAGCCGTTACGACCAATCTGGACCAGACCTCCGATGGTTTCTCAAAAGACAAAACGCGCAAAGTAATGATTGACGGCATTTTATATATCGTCCGCGATGGCGAGATGTATAGTATTCACGGAACAAGAGTAAAATAAAGGACTACAGACATGAAAACAAGACTTTTGATATTTGCCATATTGGCCCTTGTAAGTTTTGGTGCGCACGCACAGAATTACTCTGCCCCCGCAGATAATAATGCCATTCAGAGCCATCAAATCATGAGCTCCGGCTCTAACTATAACGGCACCGTGTATGCACCATTTGACAATAATGTTCCATCGGAGCAAAGCACCGTCGGAGCAAGTTACTCACCGGCAAAAACACCCGGTCCAAGACGTTTAGGATCATTTGATGAAAGCCCTGAAGATGACAACCAAGATGAAGATTACCCTCTCGAAGACGGGCTGTTGCCGCTCTTGATGATGGCGGCTACTTTCTGCGGCGTGATTGCTTTCCGCCGCAAAAGAGGCGCCGGAGTTGAATAAAAGTAACTAACACACTAGTGCCTATTAAAGACTAAAACACAAATAAATTTGCATTTTTTTGCCTAAAGTCTTGCTCATTCCAAAAATTTGTTGTACTTTTGCGTCGCAAAACGCAAAAAGCAAGTATTTATGGAAGCGACATTACAGCAACCGACTTTTAATCCGATTCAGATTCATCTTTTGAAGATGTTTTCCATTGATACCGCGGAGCAAGGACTTATTGAGTTGAAAGATGTCCTGTACAAGTATTATTCCGCCAAAATGGAAAGTCGTTTGGATGAGTTATGGGATAATGGCACTCTCGACCAAGCGCGCTTGGACGAAATCAACCGGATGGATCTACATCATTTAGATTGAACATGCGCATTGTTCTTGACACAAACAGTCTCATTCAAAGCGTCCCGTCGAGGAGCCGCTACCATACTGTGTGGCAATCATTGCAGGACGGGCGCAATACACTCTGTGTCTCCAATGAAATCATCATGGAGTACTTGGAGATATTGCAACGTCTGACAGACCATGACACAGCAGAAACCATCATAAAGACTATCATTAACAGTCGGTTTGTAGAGTTTATCACTCCTTTTTATAATTTTGGGCTAATTCAGAATGATCCGGACGACAATAAGTTTGTTGACTGCGCCATTGCTGCAAATGCCAGATATATTGTTACGAACGACCACCATTACGACATCCTCAAGAAAATATCATATCCTCCTGTCGATGTGATCAGTTTGGAGGACTTTTTGAAGTTGATACAATAATATTAGTGTCCACTTAAAATAAAACATTGTATCTATTGTTTTTTATGTTTTTTCTTTGAGTGCTTTTTACTCGCAGAGCTGGCAAATTGGTAGTAAAAGCAGTCTGAAAGCTTGCTCACAAGGAGATTTTAATAGCAATTTGTGCAAGGAGCACCGCTCCTAAAGCACTCAAAAGGGTTTATCTATGTTTTTGTTCTTTTTTAGTGGACAGTACTATTAAAGTAGCTTTTTTCAAAAAAAACAAAAAAAATCTCACATTTATTTGCAGATGTGGGATTTTTTGTGTATTTTTGCACCGTCTTTTGAAAAAAGACAGCGTTTGGGACTCCCAAAACTTCGCAATTTTGTTATGTTCCAGTCCAAACAACGCCTAATCACAGGCGGTGTTTTGTTGTCGTATATAACGAATAAGTTTAATGGGAGCCATGAAACGCTTAATTACATATTTTTTATTATTGGTAGGCTTTGCCTACGCTTGCGCACAAGATTTCGGTGCACGTACATACCCGACTCAACAAGATTTCCAGAGCCATCAAATCATGAGCTCCGGCGCGAACTATAACGGTACAGTCTATAAGCCGTTTGACAACACTACTCCCTCCGAACAGAGCGAAGTAGGTGCTACCTATTCGCCCAACAAAGCCCCGTCCGGCCCGAGAAAGGACTTCGGGAAACCCGGCGAGGTGGGACCAAGTACCGAATCACCTGTCGGCGAGCCATGGATCCTGCTTGCCTTTGCCGCAGCTTTTGCTGCCGGCATAGCCTTCCGCAGGAAGAAACAAACCGTATGAGCACAGCCCCCTCCGGCTATAACGGAGGAATACGACCTTTGACATAGTGATTTAATAAAAAATGTCAAAAAAGAAAGATTTTCGCCAAAATCCTTGTGTTTGTCAGAAAAAAGTAGTACTTTTGCGTCATAAACGCAAAACACAGCAATTATGACAAACACAACATCGGTTCAGTCGTACTCTAATGTTCTCAATATGGCATTTATGCTGCCTGTTAGGGAACAGCGGCAACTCATCAAGGACATCTTGGTTCATGTTGGAATCGTGTCTTCAAACGAAGCAGAACTGCATCCCTTCACTTGGGAAGAACTCCAAGCACGAGTTCGCGAAGCAGAACAGCAGATCGCGCGTGGTGAAGTCTTCTCGGAAGAAGAATCAGACCGGCTGCTTGATGAGTATTTGACAAACGAGTTGGGTGTGGAGTTATGAGAATCGTTGATACCTCAAATGCCATCGCAGGACGAAACAGCATTGTCGCTTATGTTCTCCGTAATTTTGGGAAAAATGCGGTGCGCAATTTCCGCACTGCATACAAAGAAGCGAGACAACAAGTCCTAAATTGGCAACTTGAGCAAAATGCTGTATCGGATTGATGGAGATGTAATTTAGGTGATTGACTTCTGGGACACACGTAGAGAGCCGCCAATGATAATCAATTTATAGATCGACATTCTTGATCTTTTTTGCCTGACATGAGAAGCATCTCATGTCGTGCTTTTTTATGTATATCACTATGAAAAGGAACAATACCGAAAGGGGTTGTTGCTTTTGTTTGTACACAATTGTCGAAAACAAGACGATAACCGAGAGAAGACCGAGATACAGATATATACTGTTTAGAACAGGATCATCACGCGACCATGTTCCGAGAAACGCCCAAGAACAGTACAATCAGAACAATAGCACATAGCTTGAAAAGTTCATCATAGCAAACTGTAGAGAAGGAGGAGCAAGGAAACAAATAGCAGCGGCTCGCTGCTTTACAACGAGCCGAAACGACCTTTGACATACTGAGAAAATTAAGGTAACAAAGGATTTCAATCCTTCATACAACCAAATTTTTTTGCTCTTTTGAGTAATTCGGCGCAGATTTTTTTAGGCGTTTGGCGGAATAACCTAATTTTCTCAGTATAAAATATACTAACGGTCATACCCATTAGGCTGGGCTATAGTCACTACAATAAAATAGAATAATAAAAACACTATATTAACTATATATAAATCATGAAAAATATTAATGCTATGAAAAATATAAATTCTTTTATCAAATCAAATTGTGGTTTCGGCGGTATCTCGTCGGTATCCCGTCGGTATTTTGTCTTGTTAACTACCCTCCTCTCCCTCGGAGTCGGTAATGCGTTGGCAGATACTAATATCGCTTTCTCTGGCGGTAACATATATTTTGCTGACACATACAATGTACACAAAGGAGCAACGCAATTAGCAGGTAGAAAATCTAACTGCTCAAATGGAGATTGGTATACAGCTGTTACAAATTTATCTAACATTGCGCATACGAAGCTGTATTACACAAGTTCTCTTGAAGGATCCGGTTGGAATAATGTGTGCTGGGCTGGTTGGGCTTTAATTTCGAACTCTTCAGGAAAATCAAACACGACGGATGAGTTATGGAACGATTCAAAGAGCACGTGGTACTCAGGATTTTCTTCATACGGGCTAAATAGTAGTTCCACATATGTTATGACTGTAGCATCTTCTAATAAGGGAGCTACTGTCACCACTACATACGAATCATCCGGCTACTCTGCTCTTAATCACTCTCAAACTGTTTACAAATACACTTCCACGGATAATGGTTCTTCTTATTCTGCTCAAAGTGTCAATTCTGGAACGGTTACTATTTCTGCCTACAAAATGACAGGAAACGGAACAGCATCCAACACTTCTAACTCTGCTACCATTAATACTGCTTCCACTACTTCTGCCAGCAAAGATGCGGCTTATACCGGAGAAGTAACTCTCACAGCAAGTGCAAACGCTGGCTATACCTTTGTAGGATGGTTTGACGCCGCTTCAGGAGGCACACCTATTTCTACATCTGCGGAATACACATACAATGCGCCAAATTCCACAAAGGCTATTTATGCACGATTCAAAGCAAACTCCTACACCGTTACCTTGAACACTAACAGCGGCACAATAAATTCTGGTAATGTAACAAGTTACACCTACGGCGTCGGAGCCACCCTTCCAACTAACGTAACTCGCACAGGATATAAGTTCGGCGGCTGGTATGAAAACAGCGATTTCAGCGGCTCTGCAGTCACATCCATCAGCACCACCGCCACCGGCAACAAAACATACTACGCCGAATGGCTGCAAACCACCGTAACCGGTACTATGTCTCCTAACCCTGCAACAGCAAATACGACCACACTATTTACATTTAATGCCACCATTTCCAACTGGATTAGCGGACAACGGTTTATAATTATCAATCCCGCAGGCGGATACTTATATGGTCCCGTAAATATAACTACTGATAATATAGAGTGGACATCCGGCGCATTGTCCTACAACGCAGGTTCACAAACATTCAAACTACGCGTTTGCTCTGCTTCTTCAACAGATCCTGTCATTGACGATTATGTTATTAATCTCACCGTCTCTGCTGCCACATACTCCGTTTCAGTGGGCGTTTCCCCATCCGGATATGGAACAGTATCTCCAACATCGGCAAGTGCTACACCCGATAGTTGGAGCGGCGACATCATAGCCACACCAAACGCAGGCTACCAATTTGTCAATTGGACTTCATCCGGTGGAGGCATTACCATCAATAACACCACCAATGCCACAACCCAAATCAAAGCCACCGGTAGCGGCGGCACTCTAACCGCCAACTTCTCTGCCGCAACGTACCGCGTCACACTGAATGACCAATCTGCCACATCCGCAGGCACAAAATATGTGGATGCCACATACAAATCGACGACACTATCCACTATCACCACGCCGACCAAGACAAACTACACCTTTGGCGGATATTATACGGAAACAGATGGCGGTGGCACACAGATTATTGACGCCAACGGTAACTGGCTTGCCTCGAAAACAGGCTACACAGATAGCGATAAGAAATCCCTTGTCACCGAAGCCAAGACCCTCTATGCGAAATGGACAGAAACAAAATATGCTGTAACGGTCAGAGTCTCTAATCCCACTGCCGCAGCGGGAACAATAAGTTGTTCCGCAACAGGATGGTCACCGAGCAACAACGGAACTGCCCAAATAGGTAATGTAACCAATGTAACAATAACTACCGGTGCAGCTAATAGCGGCTACACATGGGGCAGTTGGGTTCTAACAGGAGGTGTGACGCTCGTTTCAGGCGAACTGACAGATGCCTCTATCACCGTCAAAGCCACCGCCGCAGGTACTGCCACATACACTTACGCCGAGGATTTGACAACTGCTTGGGAATTAAGAGGCTCATTTGTTGATGATTTTGGTACTGCGTATAATTTCACAAAGAAAACCGGAGAGTCAACCGGTACTGTGGCCTATACGACTGTTATTTTGGCGAAAAACACCACTTACCGCTTTAAAGTGAAAAGCGGTGAAACATGGTATGGGAACGACAATAGTGCAGATGATGGGGCTTACTACATAAAAGGTAATGTGGAAAATTGGACTTTCACAACTGACGCAGGAGACTGCTATATGACCACTACCCTCGCCGGTACGTACACCTTTAAGATTGATTTCTCTGGCAGCAATCCTAAAGTATCTGTTTATTACCCAGAGATTTATGCTATTTCCGGTTCTTTCAATAGTTGGACAGAGAGCAACAACCTCGAATTTACTGGTAATGATGGCTCATATTCAGTTAGTATTGATGGAAGTGCTACGAACTATGAGTTCAAAGTTCTGGATAATGCCGTATGGTATGGCGCAAGCAAAACTTTCACCGGTACTGAAAGTAATGTGTCTGTTACATCCGGTGGAGCAAACATCAATCTCACAGCTGATGTGTACCCAAGCGGAACATATAACTTTACTTATAACAAATCTACACATAAGTTAGGTGTAACCTACCCGACCTCATATGTTGTAAACTATGGCATGCGCACGGGCGGCAGTACCGTAACGGCAAAGATAGACAACACAACCGCTTTTGACTCCGGCACAAAGATTGCACCAAGCACATCAGTTACATTCAGCCAGACTGCTGCTACAGGTTATACCTTTGAAGGTTGGTACAATGCAGCAAGCGGAGGATCAAAACTAAGTAGCGAAGCTTCCTACACGACCACTATCAGTGCTGCCACTACGGTTTATGCAAACTATACGGAAAACACGTATAATGTCGCCACGTACAACAATGGTAATGGTAACACATCACCAGAGTACGCTTCCGCAGGTATAGTAACGGCACCATCGTTTACCGCAACTCCTGCTACTGGCTACTATTTCATTGGTTGGGAAGAAAAAGACGGCAGTGTACTAACCATCAATAGTCCAACGGAATTGACGACTACCGTTAACGCCTCTAACGCAGGAACACTGCAAGCGAACTTTACCCAACAATGGGCTATCGTCGGCACAGAGGAAATAGGTGGTTGGGAAGATTTCACGAAAGTATTAGATACATATGAAGTTGTTGAAACAAAAGATAAGGGCTATATTGATATTATTTTAGAGCCAAACAAAACATACCTGCTCAAAGTATATGACAAAAAGAATGATGCATGGTATGGCTACGCATCCGGAGACAACGATGAAAACCAGATTCATTATGCAGTAGGTGATGTAGAAAAAGCCGTTACCAATGCTACCGGCAATAGAGACCTATATCTCAATACAGGAGCACAAGGTACATACCATTTCAAATGGAACTTGACAGATAAGAAATTAGCAATAGAATATCCGACTTCTCGCTTCATCACTATTGGTAAAAATATAGATGAAGCAGGAACTGTGACCGCTGTGGATGGCCAGAATTATCCAATCACTACAGGACAAGCTATCCGCGACAACGGTTCTATTACCTTTACCATTGCAACAGTGAATACAGGTTATGAGTTTAGTGGATGGTACAGCAACGAAGCATGTACCACTCCATACACCCATAATGGTTCTACTATCGTTATCAATGAGAGTGCAAAAACACTTCAGTTGACAAATGTCACAGCTGATTTGACAACCGTTTACGCGAAGTTTACGCCGAAGACCTATACTATTACGCTCACACAAACGGGCGCAAAAACAACAGGAACAGCAAGCGCAACTGCCATCTATAATGCTGTTCTGCCGGCTATCACGAAGCCTACGCCGGCTGATGGCTATGCGTTCATGGGCTACTTTACCGCAGCAGATGGAGCCGGCACACAGTTTACCGATAACAACGGAGCATGGATTGCAAATATCACAGACTACACAGACGCAGACAAGAAATGGATTCAAGATGACGGAATTACCCTCTATGCTTACTTCAAACAGGCGGAAATAACAAATCTCACATTGAGTTCGGGAATTGTGGCACCGGGTGCGAGTGTGACGGCAACGCCGACTATTGCGCCTTCTCCCGAAGAGGGCTCCACCATCCTATGCTGGAAAATCCTCCGCAGCAATGGAAACCTGCTGACTACAGAAGGATTTACACCTCAGAGCGGGAATTCCGTTTCGTTCAATGCACCGGCCATTGGTGGAACATACAAAGTGGTATGCGTGCTACGCACGGGCTCCTCATGTGACGGAGGTACAGAACTGGACACCAAAGAGGTTGATCTCGTTGTAGCCAGTGCTCATACAGTCACGATCCGTTATCAGGACAGCGACGGCCGCACCTTGGCTCCTTCGCAAGAGATAGCAGGTCGTCCGCTGGAGTGGACAGAAGAAGCAATCACTCCGGCAGAAATCACCGGCTATACCTTCACGCAATGGAACGCCGGAGACGGTGTTATCATCAGTACGAATAAATCGGCTGAGGTTTCTACCACAACCACAGCTACCATCTACATGAAAGCCAACTACGATGGTACCCTAACCGCAGTGTACAATAAGAAAAACATGATCTATTTCAATAATACATTGGGTTGGGACGATGTCTGGGTATATTTCTATACAAACAATAAATATTGGGCGGATAACTTTGGTACCGGTGCGTATAAAGGCAAATATTTTGATAGCACATATCCATATAATGGTATGATGCATGGTCATATGACGCAGATTGAAGGAACAAACATTTGGTATTTCGATTATACTGCTGCCGGCTATGGCACATATGAAAATATCGCATTCGCAAACATGGACAAATCTAACTCTGGAACAGATAACACATCCGATAATGATTATGTTTGTTCCTCTGGCTGGTCAGCCTAAGACGAAATTGAATAATAACAAAGCTGAATATTCGAACCAAGGCTACTGGATGAATTATCCGGAGAACACAGGTTATACGCTGAAGATTTATAATGGAACCGGAGGGAGCGAAGCCACATTGCAATCTATACCATTTGAGTTCACCGCAAACAAGACTTTACCAATGGAGTTGACTGTAGAATTAGACGCAAGCAGAACTTACGGTTTCGAGATTTACCGCGCTGACGGACAATATTTAGGTATTTCCGGCACTACATTCAAGAAAGGCGATAGTGGAGACGAAGGCGAAACGGTTCGTGCAACAGAAACTTCAGGAAGAACGGGATTAAAGACCTCTGTAGCAGGAGACTATATCTTTAAACTGAATTTCGGGAAAAATAGCGATTCCTACAAATACCTTCTCGGAGTACACTACCCGATCGCAACAAATGACTACCGAATTGTTTACACCGAGACAGGAGAGACTCTCTGGTCCGGCAACACCAAACCTGCCAACTGGTATCATCCCTCTCGCGCGATAGAGAAAAAAGAAGGTGCAGAAGACATCGTATCGTTCTATGTTAAGAAAGATGCCGCAAGCATGAAATTCCAATACGCGAAAGCAATAAATGCAGAAACAGGTGTAGTAACATGGGAAGATGTGGCAGGAGGTACGATTGATCTCAGCGGTATCACCTCCTCCGGCGTGTACAATTTCACTACTACGCAAACAGATGGCTCTATCTCCGTAACAAATATCGCGGCATATACAGGCAATTATTATATACGCACGGATTTAGCCGGCACAACAGGATGGGATAATTACCGCGCACCTGACCACCAGATGACCTACACGGAATTCTCCAAAGATCGCTCCACTAATAAATTCGGTGAACTCTATACGCACTACTACATGAAATGGTGCGAACGAGGTAAGAATATCAAGTTCGTTATTGCAAACGACTATAGTTCCTGCATATCTGATACGCTGGAGAGTGATATAACAGATTTAGGCAATATGACTAGTCCCGGATGGCTTAATAGCGATGGAGCGGCTGATCCTGTTAATGATAAGTTTAGCGCAAACATCCGATTCATGTACGACGAGCGCACCAATAAAATTACCCGTGCATACATGAGTTCTTCCACCAACACTTCTCGTAAGTTCTTGGTTCTTAAAGGCAACGCTGCATTCTGGAACAGCAATGGAACTGCTCTCAGCGGCAGTGGAGAAAGTAGCGACGCAGGAACAAACAATTGGGAGGCAATCTTCAAGGATAACGAGAACTGGATCTACGAGCGCGAAATCAAAGTAACTCCGGGTACGCTGTTTAAATTGTACGCCTGCTACGCGCAAAACGAAGTCAGTGAGAATGGCGCTCAACACTTCCGAGGAACTTATGCCAATGGTGCTTTCACAAAAGACGAGTCTGCCGTTGAACTCATCGGAGGAACAGGAGGAACTTGCAATGCGCGATTGATCTATGATTTCAAGACCAACCGACTGATAGCAGCTTACCTGCCGGATGGTAGTGAAATCGACGGCACAAAAGATATTGATGCTGACCTAATGATCATCCGTGAGCACCAAGAAGCCGGACAACAATTGACGTTCAAGGATGATGAGGCAAAACTGACGGATGTATATACCGTTTATGGTGTGATGCGCTTCAACCGCTGGATACTGAATAACCGGGCCAATCCGACTGACCACGCGAAAGATCACAGCGATACAGACGCTCATATATCGGAATACCACCCCTTGTTAGCTGCCGGTTCACAAAAATCAGCAAGCGAGCGTAATTTGTATTGGATATCCTTCCCGTTCGATGTCAACCTGAGCGAAGTATTCGGTTTCGGAACATACGGCACGCATTGGGTAATGATGCGCTATAACGGAGAAGAACGCGCTAAGCAAGGCTTCTGGGCTGAGAGCGAAGGATTCTGGGAATATATCTGGGATCGCAACGGAGTAGTACTCAAAGGCGGTATGGGTTATGTTCTTGCCTTGGACCTTGATCTCATGCAAGCAACAGACAGAACCTTCTGGAGCAATGAGATTCAGCAGGTAGAGTTGTACTTCCCGTCCGTCTCCCCCGCCGGCACAATTAAGCAGACTACGGCTACCGTGGAAGTACCTGCATACCAATGTACCATTGACCGCACAGGCAATAACGGTCCGGACATCAACAAGAACCGAACAAAGGTAGATAGCGACTGGAACATCATCGGAGTACCGAGTTACGCTAACTACGGAACATCGTTGACAGACGGAGGAGGTACAGTTACATGGAAGGATAACTCTTCGCTCAACTGGACGCAAGACCTGCCGTTCTTGTATGAATGGAACGCCAACGATAATAGTTACACGGTACAAAGCGGCACAAGCTATCCGTTCAAAGCAATGCACGCATACTACGTACAGTACCACGGAACGCTGAATTGGAGTCTGGCAAGTGCCACTCCTTCCCCAATCGTAGCACGCCGCACGTATAGCGATAAGCCGCAAAGTGAAGAGTTCCGGCTGGAGATTCTACGAAACGACAAGATGGAAGACCAGACCTTCGTCAAACTGAGCAACGATGAAGAGGTCAGCGCCAACTTTGTCTTCGGAGAGGATCTGGCGAAAGAGAAGAACGCCAACAAGGCGAATATCTACACCCTCGTAGAGAACTATATCCCTGTTGCCGGAAATACGTTGCCGATGAGTGATCAGACGACCGTTATTCCTATTGGTGCAAATATCCGGGCGGATGGAGAATACACGTTCGCGATGCCGGATGGGACAAGCGGAGTCGGCGTGACGCTGATCGATAATGTAGCGAACACGCGCACGAACCTCTCTGCGCTGGACTACACCGTCACACTCTCCGAAGGCGAATACACCAACCGCTTCTTCCTGGAGATCTCGCCGGTACAGAATACTCCGACGGATATTGAAGCCGTCAGCGGTCAGCCTTCAGAAGTCAGAAAAGTGATGATTGACGGCATTCTGTATATCGTTCGCGACGGCAAGATGTACGACGCCCGCGGAGCCCGTGTGGAATAAGACTTGGACCGACGTCACCCTATTGTGGGGCCGACGTCGTCCTAAGGTGATCGCGTGATGATCGCGTGATGGTCGCGAGATGATCGCGAGATGGTCGCGTCGGCAACCCGATGGTGCCCCGAAGAATTATGCTTCGGGGCTCTTTTTTGTTGCAAAAGTGCATTTTTTCTTGCTCATGTCAAAAAAAAGCAGTACCTTTGCGCCGTAAAATCGTTAAATCGTTAAACTGTTAAATCGTTAGACTGTGTATTTGAACATACTGAAATCGAAGATTCATCGCGTAGAGGTGACCGAGGCTAATTTGGAATATATCGGTTCGATCACGATAGACGAAGCGCTCATGGAGGCAGCTAATATCTATGCCGGAGAGCGTGTGCAGGTAGTAGATAACACGAACGGTGCGCGTCTGGAGACGTATGTGATCCCCGGCAAGCGGGGCTCGGGCTGTATCTGTATCAACGGCGCTGCCGCGCATTTGGTGAACGTAGGCGACACGGTGATTATCATGGCGTACGCGCTGATGACGCCGGACGAGGCGAAGGCTTTCAAGCCGAGCATTGTGTTTCCCACGAACAACCGTGTGTGAGAGTAAAAGAAAAATGCGCAGCCATTTCGGCCTACACGGCCTTGAGCGTAATTGCCTCTTAACCGGCTTGCGAGCAAGTCTCGCAGCCGCCTAATAGTCCCTTACGCTTGTTATCGTCCCTAATGGACGACAACATGGCTGCTTACAAAAATATCCCTTCGGGATTAGAAAATACAGAAAATATGGCAGATAAGTCCATCATCCATATCGTAGAAGACCCCAGACGGCAAGAGTTAATCGTTACTTGCTATGGCATAATCGGTTGCATGCAGCAGGTGCATAACCAATTGGGAGCAGGGTTACCGGAATATATCTACCAAGAAGCATTGGCTACAGAACTGACTACAAACGGATTCACTATTCACAAGGAATTAGAATACCATCCGCTCTATAGAGGCCAACAAATGAAAGCCTACTTAAAAATGGATCTGGTAGTAGAGAGCAATATAGGCAATATTATTATCGAATGTAAGGCTCTCAGCCAATTAACAGAACGAGAACATTATCAAACTTTCGGTTATCTGCGAGGAACAGGCTGGCCGGTTGCCATTCTTGTAAATTTCGGTACCAGTCCTAAAGCTCAAATAGAGAGATATTACAATCATAACGGAAATATCGAAGTTTTTTAACTATTTTTGATATTTTTTTAAGCGAAGCGCATTTTTGTAAGGCGGTAAAACGGCTATCAAGCCGGACGCAGCGGATCAGCAGGGCGACAGGGCGAGGAGCTTGCTCATCGAACAGACGCACGGCTGGAACGCAAAGGCGCATCAAGCGCCGTACCACCGCATTTTCGATTTACTAAAACTTAATAACGAGTATGGCATTTTTTGAACTACATAGCGAGGCGAAGGGCGTAGGAGCGCGGGCGGGGGTTGTACATACCGACCACGGAGATATACTGACGCCGATATTTATGCCGGTAGGAACAGTCGGAACGGTCAAAGGCGTGCAGCGCAAGGAGCTGGAAGAGGATATCAAAGCCCAGATCATATTAGGCAACACTTACCACCTTTTTCTTCGTCCGGGGACCGAGATCTTGCATAAAGCCGGTGGTCTCCATCGGTTCGAAGGATGGACCAGACCGATCTTGACGGACAGCGGCGGTTTTCAGGTATTCAGCCTGACCGACATCCGCAAGATGACGGAAGAGGGTGTGCGTTTCAGCAGTCATATAGACGGACGCAAGCTGCTCTTCACGCCGGAGAGCGTGATGGACATAGAGCGCGAGATCGGAGCGGATATCATGATGGCTTTTGATGAGTGCTGTCCGGGCACTGCGGATCGCAAGTATGCGAAAGACTCGATGGATCGCACCCACCGGTGGCTGGACCGCTGCATCGCGCGTTTCGACGGCACGGAAGACCTCTACGGATACCAACAACACCTTTTCCCGATTGTACAAGGTTGCACTTATACGGATTTGCGTCAAGAGGCGTCCAAACGGCTGCGGGACTTGGACCGCGACGGCTATGCCATCGGCGGTCTGGCAGTAGGCGAACCGACGGAGGTGATGTACGACATGATCGAGGTTTGCAATGACATCCTACCGGAGAACAAACCTCGGTACCTGATGGGCGTTGGTACGCCATGGAACATATTAGAAGCGATCGAACGCGGTGTGGATATGTTCGACTGCGTGATGCCGACCCGCAACGGGCGCAACGGAATGATCTTCACTTGGAACGGCGTGATGAACCTGCGTAATAAGAAATGGGAGGACGATTTCACGGAGCTCGATCCCGCAGGCACCAGTTATGTCGATCACGCTTATACACGGGCTTACGCGCGGCATTTGATACACGCGCAGGAGATGCTGGGACTGGAGATATTATCGATCCATAACTTAGCATTCTATCTGGATCTGGTGACGCAGGCAAGAGCGCATATCCTTGCAGGGGATTTCAGCGCGTGGAAAGCAAGCGTGATGCCTTCAATCACAGCGAGGCTGTGAAACTAGAAGAACTAGTAGAACTAGTTTAACTAGACGACAGGGAATAAGATGAAGCGATTAGATTGGTATATTATCAGGAAGTTTTTGGGCACGTTTTTCTTTTCAATCGTGCTCATTTTGTCTATCGCTATTATCTTTGATCTGACGGAGAAGATGGACGATTTCTTTGAGAACCAAGTGCCGCTTCGCGAAATCATTCTGGACTACTACCTACCCTTCATTCCGTACTATATGAATATGTTCAGTTCGCTGTTCATATTTATCTCTGTGATCTATTTCACGAGCAAGATGGCAGGTAATTCGGAGTTCATCGCCATGCATGCCGCGGGCATGAGTTACCACCGGCTGATGGTGCCTTACGCTTTCTCTGCGACGCTGCTGTTTGTGCTTAGTGTGTTATTAGGCGGATGGGTGATTCCGAAGAGCAGCGCGCGGATGCTGCATTTCACCGACAAGTACGTGGAGCATTTCACAAGTGAGAACGCGCGCAATATCCAGATGGAGGTGCAGCCGGGCACGATCCTGTATATCGAGTCCTTCCAACGGCGGTCGGGTATCGGTTACCGGTGCTCGATAGAGAAATTCGACGGCAAGACGCTGGTTCAACGTACAACAGCCGACCGTATCTATTATGATTCGCTGGAGAATTGGCACCTCGATAATTTCACGCAGCGCAATTTCATCGGTCTGCGCGAAGAATTGCACCGGGGGAACAGGCTGGATCTGACTCTGCCGATCATTCCGGACGAGTTATTCATCACGGCGCAGCAGGCGCAAGAGATGACGACGCCGGAGTTGCGGCATTATATGCAGCGGCAACGGGAGAGAGGGAGCGGCAATGTGAAAGCCTTTGAGGTGGAATACCATAAACGCTGGGCTTCTCCGCTGGGAGCGTTTATCATGACGCTGTTGGGCGTGACGATGAGCAGCCGCAAAGTGCGCGGCGGAATGGGTAAGAACTTAGGCATCGGTATTGTGCTGACCGCCGCATATATCTTATTCTCGACCGTGAGCACCACTTTCTCGGTGAATAACGTCATGAGTCCGTTCATGGCGGCATGGCTGCCGAATATCGTGTTCCTCGCGATCTCCGTGCCGCTGTATATTCGGGCAGCGAGGTAAATGAAGGGGGGCTCGCGCAATAATGCGCGAGAAATGCACAGAGAGGGAGGAAAGTCAGAAACAACAAAAAAAGGGCGCCGAAGCGTCCTTTCGTTTTTTTTGTACCTTAAATAAATTAACCTTAAATAAATTAACGGAGTTCTATTCTCCGCGAGACTGTCTCACCATTAACTTTTGCATAGAGTCGGTATGTGCCGCGCTCCAAAGGAAACTCTACGAATTTGCCTTTCTCCTTCTGGAGGAGTTTGCCCTGCAGCGAGTAGATGCGTGCTTCCTCCATTTGGGTTGATGCTACAACGAGTGTGTTCTCGCGGAAGCGTACAGTGAAATTATCATTGTTTTTAGCGGCTTCCGCCAAGGTTACACCAGTTAACAATGTGACAACAGTCACTAAACTAACTAATACCTTTTTCATTTTAATTCCTTTCTTTTAAAGATCGATTGTTTTGATAGCAGTCAGCTTTCAGCATTCAGATTTCCGATGCATATCTGACATAGCTTTTTTCAAATCCGGTGCAAAATTACTGCCTTTTTTGGAAAGCACCAAATATTTTTGGCAAAAAGTGATAAATTTCTACAAACTGCGGAGTCGATTTTACAAATTATCACTAATTCGTACTATTTACTAACAAATTGTCAATTGCAGTTGACAAAAAGCACATGAATATCAAATTTTTTAGGCGCGGATGCTTGTGTAAATGAAAAAAAAGTTGTAATTTTGCAGCCAATATATATAAAGGAATATGAAAAAGATATACATTTTATTATCTATGCTGGGCTTTGTGCTCGTTTGGAGCGAGGCTGTCAGGGCAGAAGAGGGCTCTGCTAACCTACTGAAAAACGGCAGTTTTGAGGAGTACGAGGAGAAGAATAACGGAATATTTGGGAACTATACGGAGTTCGCGGAATGGAACCGCTCGGGCGGTTTTTGCACCCATCTGGAGACAAGCGATGTGTATGACGGAGCAGCGGCTATGAAATTAGGTGCCGCAACCGCCGCGACTGTTTATCAGGAGGTTACCGATCTGACCGAGGCGTATTATGAGGACAGTGCGCTTTTCCGGCTGACGATTCATTATAAAGCCGTTACGGTCAAAAACGACGGAAAGATCTCGTTGGACGCTTATTGGGAGCATAAGACGATTATTGACGGTCTGAAGAGCCACGATGCGTCGAAACTGCAACGCGTGCTGAGTGACACGGTTCAGAGCGAATGGCAGACTTTGGTGATCGAAACGACCAGGCCGCAAAATGCCAAATCGTTTATGCTGCAATTCAAAGCGAGTAAGAACAGCTATGTGCTGGTTGATTCGGTGAGTTTCGAAGCGGTGGCACAGACGTCCGACGAACCGTTTATTACCGTGCTGCCCAAGACGCTGAGCAGCGTGAGTTGCGAGATCGGTCAAAGCGTTGATTTTCAGACGGTTCATATTACGCACGGGAACGTACAAGGTACGACGACTTTTGAGTTATCTTATACCGACGCAGACCAATTCCGTCTGTCGCGGAGCGCGCTGGCTGCGGATGAGAGCGAGTGCGACCTGATTATTACTTACGCGCCGACGAGAGCGGGTACGCATAGTGCGATAGTAAACATCGATAATTTGAGCCACACCACCCTTTTCCAGAGTATCAAACTAACCGCGTCTTGTATCGACCCGGAGGCAATGCCGACCATTACGGTAACGCCGACTATTATTCCTACTTTTGAGACCGTGGCAGAGAAACAGATTTCCGGTAAATTTACTGTCAAAAGCGAGAATTGCACGGATTTTGTTCATCTGCGGGTCAATCACGTGCAAGGGCAAGCGTTCACGATCTTAGAAAGTACACTCAGTAAAAATACTGAGTCGGAAGTGACGGTCTTTTTCACGCCGATGGAGGCAGGGAGTTATCAATCGACCGTGACGATCACGAGTGCGAACGCCGATACTGTTATTGTGACGCTGAACGGCACCGCCGAAGCGAAGAGCGCAGAGAACATCGACTGGTCGGTTGATTTTCAATGGGATGCGTCGCAGCCGATGGCACAGTTGGAGGAGCGTTTCGACAGTGTCGGACATAACAAAACGCTTGAATTGGACGGCTGGCAGAACGTAGCGGCATTGGATGAACGTCCGTGGTGGGGTTTCGACGAAGCGACCACCACTCCCCCACGCGGCAAGGAGAGATACGCGAAGGCGACGAGTTATCAGTACAGCCGCGACTCGACCGGCGTGTGGGAGATGTGGCTGGTGACGCCTGCGTTGGATTACCCAAACGCCCCTGTGCAAGTGTTTGCTTTCTCGGTGATGGGAGAGTATCTGCCGGAAGAGGCAGGAAGTACGACTTTGGAGGTTTATTTCATTGACGCCAGCGATCCGCAGAAGCCATTTTTCCAAGTGTTTGACGGCTTATCCATCCCCAAGACAGCCGATGAGAGCGGAGTGTGGGTGCCATTTGTGATTCATCTGGAGAATCAGAGTAATATCCCGGATGCGTTCTATATGGCGTTCCGCTACAAAGGTCCGAACGGGCAGAAAGGTGAGGCGACGTACTACATCGACAATGTGTCGTGGGGGGTAGTTCAAAATTCAGCCATCAGCGATCAGCCGTCAGCCGTCGGAGAGGGAGAGAAGATAGTCCGCGACGGACGGTTATTGATTCTCCGAAACGGCAAAACATACAATGTATTAGGGGGAATGGAATGACCTAGAACAGTATATAGTGGTAACGAAGTGGTAATGAAGGCGACAGGCAAATGACCCTTAAATCCACTTAAAAATGAAGAAAAGTGGCATACACTCTTGTGTATGTCATTTTTTTTTTGTACCTTTGCCGCCGAATTTAAAATGGCGTAGAATGCGCCGTACAAAAAAGATTATGCAAAATATAAGAAATATAGCAATTATTGCGCACGTAGACCACGGCAAAACGACGCTGGTGGACAAGATGCTGTACACGGCAAAAGTTGTCAGCAGTCAGCATTCAGAATTCAGCAATCAGCCTCAGGAGCTGATTCTGGACAACAACGATCTGGAGCGCGAACGTGGAATCACGATTCTGGCGAAGAACGTCGCCATCGATTACAAGGGTACAAAAATTAACATTATTGACACTCCGGGGCACGCGGACTTCGGCGGCGAGGTAGAGCGTGTGCTGAACATGGCAGACGGTGTATTGCTGCTGGTGGACGCGTTCGAAGGCGCGATGCCGCAGACCCGTTTTGTGCTACAGAAAGCACTGGAGTTGGGTTTGAAGCCCATCGTAGTGATCAACAAAGTGGATAAACTAAACTGCCGTCCGGACGAGGTACAGGAAGAGGTGTTTGACCTGATGTGCAACCTGAATGCGACGGACGACCAGTTGGATTTCCAGACGCTTTACGGAAGCGCAAAACAAGGCTGGATGTCGAAAGACTGGCGCAAGCCGACGACCGATCTGACGGACCTGATGGACGCTATCATCGAGTATATCCCGGCTCCGGAGGAGAACCCCGGTACGCCGCAGATGTTAGTGACGAGTCTGGACTACAACAGTTATGTGGGCCGAATCGCCATTGGACGCGTACACCGCGGTGAGTTCCACGACGGACAGAACGTGACGCTGGCAAAGAAAGACGGCACGATGGTGAAGACCAAGATCAAAGAGTTGCACACCTTTTCCGGCATGGGGCATGTGAAGACCGATGTCGTGAAGAACGGCGATATATGCGCGATGATCGGTATTGACGGGTTCGAGATCGGCGACACGGTATGCGATTTCGAGAACCCGGAGGCGCTGAAGCCGATCGCGATCGACGAGCCGACGATGAGTATGACCTTCTGCATCAACGACAGTCCTTTCTTCGGTCAGGACGGCAAATACGTAACGAGCCGTCATATTCAGGATCGTCTGAACAAAGAGCTGGAGAAGAACCTTGCTTTGCGCGTAGAACGCGGAGCGGAGGAGAGCAGTTGGCGTGTGTTCGGCCGCGGAGTGTTGCACCTGAGTGTGCTGATCGAGACCATGCGTCGCGAGGGATACGAGTTGCAGGTAGGTCAGCCGCAAGTGATCATCAAAGAGATTGACGGCGTCAAATGTGAGCCGGTGGAGAGTCTGACGGTGAACACGCCGGAGGAATGCAGCGGTAAGATCATTGAGTTCGTGAGCACGCACAAGGGCGAGATGACGAAGATGGAGATGGTGAACGACCGCGTTCATCTGGAGTTCACAATCCCGAGCCGCGGTATCATGGGTATGCGTACGTATGTGATGAACGTGAGTGCCGGCGAGGCGATCATGGCTCACCGGTTCCTGGAATACCAGCCGTGGAAAGGCGAGATCGTTAAGCGTAACAACGGTTCGCTGATCGCCATGGAAGCCGGAACGGCTTACGCTTACGCGCTGGACAAATTGCAGGACCGCGGCAAGTTCTTCATCGAGCCGCAGGAAGAGGTGTATGCCGGTCAGGTGGTAGGCGAGAACGCCAAAGAGGGCGACATCGTGATCAACGTGACCAAGAGCAAGAAGTTGACGAATATGCGTTCGAAGAGCGCGGACGACAAGGCTGTATTGCCGCCGCCCGTACGCATGAGTCTGGAGGAAGCGCTGGAGTACATCAAAGAGGACGAGTACGTAGAGGTAACTCCGCACGCAATGCGCATCCGCAAGATTATCCTCGATGAGCTGGAGCGGAAGAGAGCGGGGCGCGTATAGCGCAATTGAGAATTGAGAATTGAGAATTGAGAATTAAAAATTAAAACAATATATTATGAAGATTGAACAAAGTGAATTAAAAGACCTGACGGCTGTTGTGACACTGACGATTGAGAGCGCAGACTATCAGGAAGAAGTGGCAAAACAACTGAAAGAAGTACGCCACAAAGCTCAGATGCCGGGTTTCCGTCCGGGAATGGTACCCGCAGGGCTGGTGAAGAAAATGTACGGCAAAGGTATTCTCGCAGACGTACTGAACAAAAAAGTAGGCGAAGGTCTGCAGAAGCACATCGAGGACAACAAGTTGAATATCCTTGGCGATCCGCTGCCCAGCAAAGAGTCTCCGAAGATTGATTTAGAGAACGAGGACACTTTCACCTTTATGTTCGACATCGCAGTGGCTCCTGAGTTCGACGCCAAGCTGACGGGCAAGAACAAGCTGACCGAATACGTGATCGAAGTGACGGACGAGATGGTGAACAACCAAGTACAGTCTTACTGCGAGCGCTTCGGCGAGTACAGCCAGGCAGAGGCAGTGGCAGAAGGCGACATCGTGAAAGGTATTGCCAAAGAGGTTGACGGCGAGATCGTCAAAGAAGGCGCAATCCTCAACCCGAGTTACATGAAGCAGAAGACGCAGCAGAAGAAATTCATCGGCGCCAAAGTGGGCGACGTAGTTACCTTCAACCCTGCTAAAGCTTTTGACAGCGAAGTAGAGGTTAGTTCGTTGCTCGGTATTACCAAAGAGCAGGCTCAGGAGCTGAAGAGCGATTTCACATTCGAGATCCAAGAGATCACCCGCCACACGGCAGCAGCGCTGAACGAGGAGCTGTTCACCAAGGTTTACGGCGAGAACGCGCCGAAAGACGAGGCTGAGTTCCGCGCCCGCATCAAAGCAGAGATCGAAGCTAACATGGCTGAGGACAGCAAATACAAATTCGGTCTGGACGCCAAAGAGGCGATCATGAAGAAGATGGAGAAGGTTGAGTTCCCTGTTGCCTTCCTCAAACGCTGGGTATTGGAGACCAACGAGAAAATGACCGAAGAGGAGCTTGAGAAAGATTTCGACAAGATGCTGGAGGAGCTGAAATGGCATTTGGCAAAAGACCAGCTGATGAAAGAATACAAGATCGACGTGCAGAAAGAGGACGTAGAGGCTTACGCGAAAGAAGTAGCACGTATGCAGTTCATGCAGTACGGTCTGATGCACGTAGATGACCAATATCTGACCAACTACGCGAACGAGATGCTGAAGCAGGAGAACCAACTGCGCGGTATCGTAGAGCGTGTAGCAGAGAACAAGATCTACGAGGCGCTGAAAGGTGTAGTGAAGCTCGAGCAGAAGAAGATCTCGCACGAAGAGTTCGGTAAACTGTTTAACTAGGATATCCTAGGTAAACCTAGGTCAGCCTATGACAAGAATACATTTTATAGCTATTGGCGGTGCAGCGATGCATAATCTGGCATTGGCTGTCGCCTCCAAAGCTGGGTACAAAGTAACGGGGTCGGATGATGAGATATTCGACCCTGCTTTGTCTCATTTGCGCGAGGCAGGTTTGCTGCCGGACGAAATGGGTTGGCATCCGGAGCGTATCACGCCGGAAATAGACGCTATTATATTAGGAATGCACGCGCGCGAAGATAATCCGGAGTTGGTTAAAGCGCGTGAGTTGGGAATCAAGATCTATTCGTTCCCCGAATATCTGTATGAGCAGACGAAGGACAAGATCCGTATCGTGGTTGGAGGCAGTCACGGCAAGACGACTACGACGAGTATGATCCTGTATGTGCTGCAGCGATTAGGGATCGAAGCGGATTATATGGTCGGCGCGCAGATCGAAGGGTTCGAGCGGATGGTTCGTCTCTCCGACACCGCCAAATATGCTGTGTTTGAGGGCGATGAGTACCTCACTTCCCCACTCGATTTGCGGAGTAAATTCCTTTGGTACCACCCGCATGTGGCCATTCTGACCGGTATCGCTTGGGATCATATCAACGTGTTCCCGACATTCCCGCAGTACGTAGATACGTTCCGCAAGTTTGTGAATAGTATTGAGCCGTCAGAAGTCAGCCATCAGAAGTCAGCTTTTATTTATTATCAGGGGGACGAGAACCTGCGCCTTCTTGCGGAGGAAATCAGCCATCAGCCATCCGCTATCAGCTGTATTCCTTACGACGCTTATGAGGGCGATGTAAAGATGCAAGTGTTCGGGCGGCACAACATGCAGAACCTGCAAGCGGCTATGTTAGCTTGTCATTGCATCGGTGTTGCGCCGGATGATTTCTACCGCGAGATCAGCACTTTTACGGGTGCGTCGAACCGTCTGGAGAAGATATGCGAGACGGAGACATCCGTGGCATACAAAGACTTTGCTCATTCGCCGAGCAAGCTGAAAGCGACCATCAATGCCGTGCGCGAACGGTATCCGGAGAAGAAGTTGGTAGCTTGTATGGAGCTGCATACCTTCAGCAGCCTAATGGCAGATTTCCTGCCGCAATACAAAGACTGTATGGCGGAAGCGGATGTCGCGTACGTGTATTTCAACCCGAAAGTGATTGAGCATAAGCGTCTTACGCCGATTACGGCAGACGAGGTGCGTGAAGCGTTCGGCACGAAAAATGTGGAGGTCTTCACGGAGAGCTTGGCACTGCAAGAAGCTATCAGCCGTCAGCTTTCAGCCGTTAAAAGCCGGAATGTAGCGCTTCTGATGATGAGCAGCGGCACATTCGACGGGATTGATGTAAAGGATTTTTGTGTTAAACTGTTAAATCGTTAAACTGTTAAATTGTTATGGATAAGCAGAAAAGACGCGACTACCTGTACATGCGTATGGCACGTACATGGGCGGAGAACAGTTACTGCGTGCGCCGCAAAGTGGGTGCACTGCTGGTGAAAGACCAGATGATCATTTCTGACGGTTACAACGGCACTCCTTCGGGCTTCGAGAACATCTGCGAGGACGAGAACAACGTGTCCAAACCATACGTGCTGCACGCGGAGGCGAACGCGCTGACGAAGGTAGCGCGGTCGAACAATAGTTCCGACGGCGCAACGCTGTATGTGACGGCTTCGCCGTGTCTGGAGTGCTCGAAGCTGATTATCCAGAGCGGTATCAAAAGGGTCGTTTACGGCGAAGAGTACCGGATCATGGACGGTGTGGAACTGCTCAAAAGAGCCGGCGTGGAGGTAGAGTTTTTAAAGGACTAAACTGAAAGGAAGAAGGATGAAGAAGTTCCGTTTGCCCGTATTCGCTATCTGGGCTGTTATGCTGCTATCGGCAAGTGTCGCTTATGCGGATGAGTGTAATGGTATCTCAGTCCCATACGTAAATGATTTCGAGAATGAGACTGTCGGTGTACAGCCGGCATGCTGGACATTCTCCAGTACCACAAGCATCGCAGGCAATGCTTCTGCGAAATACTTGTCTTTGAACGGCACAAACGGAATCGCGTACGCCATCACACCGAGATTGGCACTCCCCGCCAATGAAGTGATGATTTCTTTCTATGAGCAGGAGCATACGCAATATGGTTCGAGATGGGGTGCGTATGGTCCATGCGTAATAGGCACTATTACGGATCCGTCGGATACCTCCACTTTTACGGCGTTGGATACTTTGCCTGCATCTCAGGAGAAATACCGCCGTGCAGAATATTTTCTATATAATGCGCCGTCAACGGATCATTATATCATGTTCCAATACAACGGATACAGCCCCTTCGGTTATGGTAATAGTTACTGCTATATAGATAGTGTACAAATCGATTCATTACCGACTTGTTTTCCTGTGAAGGATATTCGTTTGGACACGGTATATGCAACTACGGCGGAGTTGTCCTGGACGCCCGGAAAGGACGAACAGGCATGGGATGTGCTGGTATTGGGCATCAACGGAGACACGTTGTTTCATAATACGGTGACCGACAACCGCTGCACGGTTAGCGGTCTGACGCACAGGACACCTTATACTATAACCGCGTATGTGCGCGCTAATTGCGGCGAGGGCGATTTAAGCCGTACGAGGCAAGCCACGTTCTCGTTTAAAACTCAAACAGATTGCGGTTCCCCGATCGTGACGCTACCGTTTATAGAGAATTTCGAGAGTACCAGCGCCGACACCAGACAAATGCCCTCCTGCTGGAGAAAGATTTTGCGTCCGACAGCATATAGTATTTATCCGTATGTCTATTCCAGTTATTCTTACTGCCACTCATGCGAAAACACGCTGTATATCAGCGGCAATAATTATGGTATATATACCATCCTGCCGGAGTTCTCGGAGGACGTCAACAAGTTACAAATAAGCCTCTGGACCCGTAACTCGTTGATCGATCCTACTCACGGCTCGTTCATCGTAGGAGCAATGAGCAATCCGAATGACTCAACGACCTTTATCCCGATTGATACCCTTCCGCAAAGTGAGAAATTTACAGAGCATCTGGTGTATTTAGACCAAGTACCGGCGGGTTATAAATATATTGCTATTCTCTACGACAGATTTACATCCGGCTCTTCAGGGTTAATGCCAACAGGTATGATAGACGATGTGACGGTGGACTATGCTCCCGGCTGTCTGGCTTTAGAGGACATACAGTTAGACTCGGTAGGTCCTAATAATGCTACATTCTCATGGATTCCCAAGCGGGCAAACCCTTACGGCTATGAGGTGACGGTTACTAATGAATATGACAATTCGGTTATGTTATCCGATACAGTTTATATGCCTTCTGTTCAGATAAGCGGATTGGATTTCTCAAGCGAGTACAAGCTGAATATCTCTGTGGCTACTATCTGCACGCCGGGAAACAGCGCGGAGCCATACACAGAGAGTTTCTTTATCAAGACGGAGTGTAAGCCCATTGAATCGCTGTACAATGAGAGTTTCGAGCATTATGTGGCATATCCGTATAAAGCGGAATCTGTCACGACACCTAACTGCTGGAATGTGATAAACGCCAACAGCCTGTATTACTCGCAGCGGATCTATGTGACATCGGCTCCATCTTATGTTCATAACAGCAAGCAAAGCCTGCTCTTTGAGTTATCGGCATACTATCCCTCCTATGCCATTATGCCGGAGATGAACATTGATTTGAGCACGCAGCAGATTTCGTTCTTCTATAAACTAACCGATACATATCGTCGCGGTGATTTGACGCTTGGTTATTTCCCGAAGGATAGTTTGGTGGATTCGGCTTTTGTAGCGCTCACCACTATGACGCCCGCATCACAATGGTACGGTCTGAAGAACTATCGTCTGGAGAGAGTACCGGCAGGTGCGCGTCTGGCATTCAAATACTACAACCCGAATATGCCTAAAAACCAAATTAATTATTCCGGCATAGCGATAGACGATATCACGATAGAGGATATCAATAACTGCCATCCGCCTTTGAGGGTTTTGGCAGACTCCGTTACCAGCCATTCCGTGCGGGTCCACTGGCAGCCGGAGTTTGAAGATAACACGCATTTTAATGTGGTTATTTCGCAAGGAAAAGACACGCTCTTCTACGCGGAGGAATATCCGGATACCTTGTGCGTAATAGAGGGTCTCCAATATGCAAAATACTATTATCTGGACTGTCATATATCTACTGCGTGCGGCGACCGGACTTCCGATCCGCTCCAATCGTCTGTTTATTTTGTTACGGAATGTGCGCCGTTTGCGATACCATACCAAGAGGATTTTGAGCACGCCAATACTACTTATGTTGCCGGACATTTGCCTTACTGCTGGGAACAATGGGGCCACCGGCAAACAGGCTTGCGGGCTTGGGGCAATCCAACGAGTTATAGAACACATTCGGGTGGAGGAATACTGGATTTATTTGCCGATTCCGCCTCCTGGAGCATGGTCGCTTTGCCGGAGTTTGAGGCGAGTGTAGATACACTTGCTATCTCGTTCTATTCGAAGAATTTTGGTCCGGAAGAAGGCGAGACCGGAATATTGGAGGTGGGTTACCTGCTGAATCCGGCAGATTCCTCTACATTTGTTTCCGTTGCTTCCATCTCAGGTTATGAAGAATACTCCCTCTCTACCGTTGATTTCCAAAACGCGCCGGAGGATGTACATGTGATTGCATTCCGCTTTGCCGGAGGAGATGAGACTAATGAAGTTTATATCGATGACATTACCGTAGAGAGCAATACCCGCAAGGAGGTAACGAAAATAGAAACCGTTGAGGACGGAGGGTCCTCCCAAGCCACCAAATTTATTCGTAACGGTCAACTCTTTATTCTCCGTGACGGACGAGTATATACGATCTTTGGCACAATAATTGAGAATTCGGAAAGAGACAATAATCTATAAAAATATGAAGAAATACATTTTACCAACATTAACCGTGCTCGGCGTGGTAATCGGAATCATCGTCGGCATGGCGTTGAGCCAGAAGGCAAACGCGCAACGGATTGTATTTCAGAACGGCACATGGCAGATGGAGCAGACGAAAGTAGATCGTCTGTTGCAGTTGATGGAAAGCGCCTATGTGGACGAACTGGACATTGACAGCATCACCGACGAAGTGATGAGCGAGTTGGTTCACAAGCTGGACCCGCACAGTTCGTATATCCCGAAGGAAGATCTGGAGATGGTGAATTCGGAGTTAGCCGCTTCTTTCTCGGGTATCGGTGTGCAATTCTCCATCCAACAAGACACGGTTCGCATCGTTGCAGTTATAGCCGGCGGTCCGTGCGAAGGCGTGGGTGTCTTAGCCGGCGATAAGTTGATCACCGTGGACGACAGTGTTTTCACGGGTAAGAAGATCAACAACGAGAAAGTGATGCGGACGCTGCGCGGCGAGAAAGGCACGCAAGTGAAACTCGGTGTATTGCGCTCCGGAAGTCAAGAGCCGCTCTATTTCACCGTCACCCGCGGAGACATCCCTGTGACAAGCGTGGACGCGAAGTTCATCATTGAAAGTGACAAAGGGACAAAGGACAAAGGACAAAAGATCGGCTTCGTGCGCGTGAACAAGTTTGGCGAGACGACCTACAAAGAGTTTATCTCCGCTTTGGCGGATCTGTATGCGAAAGGTGCGACGAGTTATATTGTGGACTTGCGCGAGAATAGCGGCGGCTACATGGAACAGGCTATCCGAATGGCGAATGAGTTCTTGCAGAGAGGTGATCTGATTGTTTATTCGGAAGGTCGTGCTTATCCGCGGTATGAAGCGAACGCGAACGGCAGCGGACGATTCAAGAACACTCCGCTGGTTGTGCTGATTGATAATTTCTCTGCTTCTGCGAGTGAGATTTTCGCCGGCGCTATGCAGGACAACGACCGTGCTATAATTGTAGGAAGACGTTCTTTCGGCAAGGGTTTGGTTCAACAGCAAATGCCGTTCAGCGACGGAAGTGCCGTTCGTCTGACCGTAGCGCGGTATTACACTCCGTCGGGAAGGTGTATCCAGAAGCCTTATACCTTAGGCGATCAGGAAGATTATGAAAACGAGCTGATGGAGCGATTTGAGCACGGTGAGTTCTATTCGGCTGATTCGATTCATTTCTCGGATACCACGGTCTATCGCACGAAAGGCGGCCGAATCGTTCATGGCGGCGGAGGTATCATGCCGGATGTGTTTGTTGGTCGCGACACGACGCTCAATACTCCGTGGTATAACCGTTGCGTCAATTTAGCTTACACGTATCAGTTTGCATACCAATACACGGACAAGCACCGTAAAGAGTTGAGCAAATTCAAGGAATGGCAATCGCTGGAGAAATATTTGCTGAAACAGAATGTCCTGCGTGAGTTTGTTGCTTTCGCAGAGGAAAAGGGCGTAGAGCCGAACGAGGCAGAGATACAAAAATCGCGCCCGTTAATGACGCGACTTTTGAATGCCTATATCGTGCGCAATATCTTAGGAGACGAAGGCTTCTTCCCTCTCTTTGAGCGCGACGACGAGATTACTAAAGCTGCTGTAGAGCAGCTATTACATAGCGATAGAATTTCTGCACAGTAGCGATATTCACACGCTCATCCGGGGAATGGGGATGCTCAATGGTAGGACCAAACGAGATCATCTCCATTCCTTCGTATTTAGCCCCAATGATACCACATTCGAGTCCAGCGTGTATGATGATGACACGCGGCTCTGCGCCGAACTCTTTCTCGTAAGTTGCTTTCATCGTAGCCAGAAGTTGGCTCTTGAGATTCGGTTTCCAACCCGGGTAAGCTCCGCTGAACTGTACATCTGCTCCGGCGAGGGAGAAAGCGGACTGGATGATCGATTGCAGTTCCTCTTTGCGGCTCTCCACGGATGAGCGGGTGAGGCAGCAGACCTCAACGACATGTACCATTTGGTCATTTACCATTTTGGTATTTGTAGAGATCATAGCGAGGTTGTTGGACGTCTCGACGATGTCCGGTGCTTCGGGAATCACGCGATATACGCCGTGCGGGCAGAGGGTGATAGCGTGGATGAGGTAATCCTGAACATCCTCCGGCATTTCGGTCTTCGGGCAGTCCACCTCTTTTGCCGTGCATGAGATATCACCGTCCACTCCGTCGTATTCGCGGAGGAAGAGGTCTTCGCAGCGGTCGATGAGATCCTGCACGTCCTGGTAACTATCAGCAGGGATGGTGATGATCGCCGAAGCCTCGCGCGGAATGGCATTGCGGAGCGAACCTCCTTCGACACAAACCAGACGCGCTTCGTAGTTTGCGACTGCTTCTTTAAGCACGCGGAAGAGCAGTTTGATGGCGTTGGCGCGCTGGAGATGGATGTCACATCCTGAGTGTCCGCCTTTGCAGCCCTTGATTTCTACTTTCAGCGCGATGTCGCCTTCTTCGGTCTCTACTTCCTGGTAGCAGAAGGTCGCTGTGGTATCGACGCCTCCGGCGCAACCGACATAGAGTTCTCCTTCAGTCTCGGAATCGAGATTCAGCAGATATTTGCCTTTGAGCCATCCGGGTTGCAGCGCGTTTGCACCGTACATACCTGTTTCTTCGTCGATGGTGAAGAACGCCTCCAAAGGCGGGTGCACGACATTCTTGTCTGCCAAAATCGCCATGGCAGTAGCTACTCCAATACCATTATCGGCTCCGAGGGTCGTGCCGTCTGCAGTAACCCATTCGCCGTTTTCCTCTACATAGGCTTGGATAGCATCTTTCTCAAAATCAAAGACTTTGTTTCCGTTTTTCTGCGGGACCATATCCATGTGTCCCTGGAGGATCACACCCGGGTGGTTCTCCATTCCCGGCGAAGCCGGTTTGCGGATGAGGACATTGCCGATTTCGTCTTGGAGGGTTTCCAAGCCGAGTGACTTACCATAGTTGACCAAGAAATCCGCAATCTCTTTGCGTTTGCCGCTGGGACGCGGGATTTGGGTAAGGCTGTAGAAGCAGTTCCACAAGCCTTGAGGCTCAAGACCATTTAGCATTTTGTCATTTACCATTTGTTCATTTATTATAAGGTTAATCAACTGTTACTTCTCCGCAGATATCTTTTCCGAGGAGTGTGCGGACGAGTTCTATATCGTCCGGGTTTTCGCCGAAGAGTAGCATCATTTTGGTGAGGAGCGCTTCGGTGGTAATATCATATCCGGAGATGACTCCGGCTTTCATCAGATTGAGTGAGACGGCATATAAGCCCATTTCGACCGATCCTGTGTTGCATTGGGTTTTGTTGACAATCACGATGCCTTTTTTCACCGCTGCTTTGAGTTCGCGATAGAGCCATTTGTCTGTAGGAGCATTTCCCGCTCCGAAGGTTTCGAGGACAACACCTTTTAAACCGCGCGTGCGCAGGAGTGCACGCACGACGGGTTGCTGAATACCAGGAAAGAGTTTGAGTACCGCCACGTTGCAATCGAAACGGGTATGCAGAACGAGCGGTTTCTCCAGCGGCGTATAATGGATCAGGTGAGGCTGGTACGTGATATGCACGCCCGCCTTCGCCAGCGCAGGATAGTTATAGCTGTTGAAGGCGGAGAAATGCTCTGCATTGCGTTTGGTTGTACGGTTTGCGCGGAAGAGGCGATCCTCGAAATAGATAGTGACTTCGGGAACGATCGCATTTCCTTCTTCGTCCTGCGCGGCAGCAATCTCAATCGCGGTCAGGAGGTTTTCCTTCGCGTCCGAGCGGAGAACACCCACCGGTAGTTGGGAGCCGGTGAAGACAACCGGCTTAGAGAGATTTTCGAGCATAAAAGAGAGTGCAGAGGCGGAATAGGACATGGTGTCTGTTCCGTGGAGGATGACGAAGCCGTCGTATTCCTCGTAATGGTCATAGACCATACGCGCCATTCTTACCCAACATTCGGGATTGACGTCCGATGAGTCCAGAAGAGGCGAGAACGCCTGAATATCCACATGGATATTTCCCGCAAAGAGCTCCGGCATAAACGCCTTGAACGTCTCGATATCCGCCGGAACCAATGCTCCGGAGTGCTTGCTACGGACCATCGTGATCGTTCCTCCCGTAGAGATCAAAAGTACTTTGCTCATAGGTTTTTAACAATTTTGCGGTGCAAAATTACACTTTTTTTTGCATATATGCAAATAATTTCGTAATTTTGCAGCGGTTTTTTATGGCAAGCAAAATTCTGATCATAGACGGAGACCTGAGTCTCTCCACCGTATTGAGCGATTATTTGAGCAGTCGCGGGTACAAGGCTCACGTGGTCCATACAGGCCGCGCGGGACTGGAATGTCTGCGCGAGACGTCTTGGGATTTAGTGCTGATGGAGTTGCAGGGCATAGGAATGAACGGCTATGAGTTGCTGAAAGATATTCGCCATCGGTTGCCGAATATACCGTTGATTGTGCTGACGAGCCGAAGCGAGCGCGAGGACCAGATGCGGGCTTTTCAATTGGGTTGCGACGACTACCAGACGAAGCCGTTCACGATGGATATACTGATATGCCGTATGGAGGCTATTTTGCGGCGTGTACGCGCTTTCGAAGAGAACAAGCAGAAGGTGTTTGAGTTGAACGGCAAAGTGTTTGACGCCGTGCATCAGCATTTCGATGGGAAGCATATTACTTCGCGCGAGAGCGACCTGCTGCTGATGCTATGCCGGCACGAGAACGAGGTAGTCGATAAACACCGGATTCTGGTGGCACTATGGAAAGAGGACAATGCCTTCACAGCGCGTTCTTTAGGCGTGTATATCAATCATTTACGCGGATACCTGACACCGGCAGGATATGAGATTATCGCTGTGCGGTATAAGGGATACAAGCTCGTTAAGAACGAGCATTTGAAGATTTGAGATTTGACATTTGACATTTGAGATTTTAAAGAAAATAAACAAAGATAAACCCTTTTGAAGGCTTTTGAGCTTCGCTCTATGCGTACTTTGCTGGTAAAAACTCCTCGCAAGCAAGCTTTCGGATAGTTTTTACCATCAAACTCCGCAACTCTGCAAGTAAAAGCCTTCAAAAGCAATAAACATAAATAAAATTTTTATTAGTCAAAAATTACCAACAATTATTCAAAAATTTGCATTGCTGATCAAATCAAAAAAAGGAAAACTTAAAATATCGCAACAATAGTAATTAGATATTTGAGATTTGAAATTTGATATTGTTATGAGACTGATAGCTCCGAGTGTGTTGTCTGCCGATTTCGGACATCTGGCAGAGGAATTAGAGATGATTAACCGCAGCGAAGCGGACTGGCTGCATGTGGATGTGATGGACGGGACATTTGTGCCGAATATTTCGTTCGGTTTTCCGCTGATGAAACCGTTCAAGCAGTATTGTACGAAGCCGCTGGATGTGCACCTGATGATCGTTCATCCGGAGAAATACGTGGAGCGTTTTTGCGACGCCGGGGCATGGTCGGTAGGTTTTCATCTGGAGGCCGTGGAAGATCCGATGCCTATTCTGGAGTTGATCAAGGCAAAGGGTGTTCGGACGTGTCTGACTATCAATCCGGATATTGACGTGAAGCGACTGGTGCCTTATTTGGACAAGGTGGATATGGTGCTACTGATGAGCGTTTTTGCGGGTTTCGGCGGTCAGAGTTTTATTCCCGAGACGATGGACAAGATTCGTTTTATGCGCGAAGAGATCGATCGGCGCGGGTTGCCGACGCTGATAGAGGTTGACGGCGGAGTGAATACAAAGAACGCCCGTTCGATCTTTGAAGCCGGCGCGGATGTGCTGGTAGCGGGAAGTGCTGTGTTCTGCGCGAAAGACCCAGAGAACGCTATTCGGGTGATGAAAAGCTAAGTTTTTTCCCTTTTGTGTCATAGCAATGTGTGCTGAATAACCCCCTAATCACCCCCTAATCACCCCCTTATCACCCCCTTTTGAGAGGAAAAAGGTGAAAGGTGAAAGGAGCTCGCCGGCACATCGGCGAGAGGTAAACGACTGGTGAAAATTGAAAGGTGAAAGGTGAAGGAAGTTGAAAGGTGAAAGGTGAAAGGTGAAAGGTGAAAGATAGAATGCGAGAGAGAATACGGGCATATCCGATGGTTGTATTGCTGCTGCCTCTGGTGGCGGCAATACTGCTATTTATGGAGCCTCCGCCAAGATACGGGAACAAGGCGAAGCCAAATGCTATGCAGGAGCGGTTGCAGAAGGGGTTGCAGGAGCGGTTGTACGGGCGGTTGGAGGATGGAGGATTGAGCGGAGATGAGTTGGCGACGGTGGGTGCTTTGACGCTGGGGTACAAGGAAGAGTTGGGGAAAGAGTTGAAGCGGCATTTTCAGGCTTCAGGAGCAGCCCATGTGCTGGCAGTAAGCGGTCTGCATACCGGAATCATTTATGCAATTTTACTTGGGATTTTGACTTTAGGCGGACGTTATAAGCCGCTGTATGAGAATAAGTTAGGGCGACTGGCGTTGGGTTTGGCGGTCATTATAACGATGTGGGGTTATGCGTGGTTAACGGGCATGACTCCTTCGGTCGTTCGGGCGGTATTGATGGTGACGATTTTTGAGATCGGACGGATGGTGTATAGGCAGGCTTTTTCGTTGAATACGATTGCTGCGGCGGCAGTATTAATTCTGATTGTAAATCCAAAGGATTTATGGAGCGTCAGTTTTCAGTTGAGTTTTGCGGCGACGGCAGCGATTGTGGTTTTGATGGAAGGATTTTCGCCGATTTATCGAAATAGTGGTATAGCGAGATATCGAGACCGGGTGTGGGGGAAGGTTTTCCATTATTTTGCGGGGATTGTCGTGGTGAGTATTGCGGCGCAATTAGGGACGCTTCCTATTACGATGTATTATTTCGGACAGATCAGCAATTATTTTCTGCTGACCAATTTGATTGTTTTGCCGATTGCGGGCTTTTTGGTGCCTTGCGGGTTGATTTCGATTTGTTTGGGCGGAAGCGGTATCGGAGTATTGTTCAGCAAGGTGACTTGGGGTTTGGCGTGGACGATGAACCATAGCGTGGAATGGATCGAACATCTGCCCGGGAGCACGGTACAAGTGGAAATCGGCTTGGGAATGGTGGGGATTTACTATGCGATGCTTGTGGGGTTTTGCGTGGCAATGAAAGGTGAAAGGTGAAAGGTGAAAATTGAAAGGTGAAAGGTGAAAGGAGCTCGCCGGCACATCGGCGAGAGGTAAACGACTGGTGAAAGGTGAAAGGTGAAAATTGAAAGGTGAAAGTTGAAAGGTGAAAGGTGAAAGGGATAAAAAGAAAGGGACAAAATGGGGAAAAAAAAGAGAAAAAGACAGAAAAAGACAGAAAAACACACGCGCACTTGCGTATGTCAAAAAAAAGTAGTAACTTTGCGCCGTTTTTAATGTGCATACAGAAATCATGAAGAAATTATTAGGCATAATGATGTGCGTGTGGCTCTCAATGAGCGTGCGGGGAGAGACGGTATTTACCTTTGCGGCAGCAGAGGATATGAGCCAGACGATAGACGGAATAAGTTTGTCGATCGCGCAAGGTAGCGGTCAGAACGCTCCGAAGGCGACGACCGACTACGAGACAAGCCAGTTTGAGATGCGTTTATACACAGGAAATACCATTACTATCTCCGGTAACGAATTGAAAGACATTCAGTTGGTTTGCGCGAAGAGTAGCGCGAGCAACAAGAAATATACAGGTTTGAGTGCCAGCACAGGTGAGTTAGTTTCCGGCGGCGAAGCAGCAGACAAGAACGACTGGAAAGTGGATCATTGGACAGGTAACGCACAAGAAGTGGTGTTTACCCTGACAGGAACAGGTCAGAGACGGATCCAGAAGATAGTTGTCGGCGGCGAAGCCGTAGTGATCGAGCCGACAGAAACCGAGCTGCCGACCGAGGAAGATCTGGAAGCCAATTACAACTACGCTGAGCCGACGGCGGTGAATGTGCCGGACACGCAATTTTTCAAGAACGAGTATGCTTTTATCAGCAATAATATATTGGTTTATTGCGGTCAGGGATCGATTATCAAAGCAACGGACACGACGGCTGCTTATTTCAACTGCAACGCCAATTACAGCTTAACTTTTACGGCAACCGAGCCTATCAAAGGTATTGAAATAGACGGATTTGTGCGCAAGGCTTTTAGTGCCACTTGCGACCCTGGCGAGATCGAATATCTGACGGATGTAGATTACGACATGGAGGGTTTTCCGGCTATGGTGATACGGAATATTGATGCGCAGAGCGTGACGCTGAGTTGTCCGAAACAACTGCGTTGTTATGGTGTGCGCGTTTATTTCCAAGAGAATCCGGAACATCTGAATCCGGCGGACGGGATTGAGAGCATTCAGCCTTCAGCCGTCAGAAATCAGAAAATTCTCCGTAACGGGGAGCTGTATATTATTCAAAATGAACGCGTTTACACGGCTACGGGTGTAGAAATCAGATGAAGCGATTTCGGTACATAGTATTGTTTTTAGCGCTGGCGATGAGTTGGTGTGGCGGTTTGCGGGCACAAGTGCCCGTAAAGCAGTTGCCGGAAGTGACGAGTACCGAAGGTCGCGAGTTCTTCGTAGCGTGGCTGCCGAACGGCGGAACTCTTCCCTCTGATCAGGACTTGCGTCTGATGTTGATTGCCAGTTCGCGGAACAGCAATACGATTGTAGTAGAGATGCCGGATGGTTCTACGAAGAACTATCCTATTGCGGGAGGTCAATCCGTAGAAATTGTGTTTGATTTACCAGACAAACCCAAAATCTATTGGGACTTGTCTGCGGCAGAAGAAGAGACGCCGTTGCGCAAAGGTATTCGTGTATATAGTTTGAATGACGAGAAATTCACGCTTTATTCGATCAACCAATACGGTATAACCGGAACCTATAGTTTTGACGGCGCGCATATATTGCCAGTGGAGGCGTTGGGAACGGAGTATATCGTTCAGACCGCCGACGCGGACGAGATGGCGACTGAGTTTGTTATCATGACGACCAAACCCGGCACAACGAATGTGACGATTGATCTGCCCGTGAACAGCAACAAAGGAAAGACCCAGCATATTGATATTCCTTTAAGCGGAAGCAAACAGATTTATATCGTTCGCTCGAAAGCCCCAAATCCGGAGGATCCGGACGATGTGATTGACTTGTCGGGTTCGACAATCTGTGCGGATCAGCCGATCGCCGTATGGAGCGGCAACCAGTTGGCGTCCGTTCCAAATCAGGACGCGATGAGTAAAGATCATGCATACGACCAGTTGCTGCCTGTGACCAAATGGGGTAAGAAATTCTTGATTCCTCCCACCGGCAATCACACGCAATATAATGAGATTCATGTGTCGGGATTGCTGGATAACACGTCTGTTGTTGTTCGCAATATAGATGGGACTAAAAACTGGACCATGTCATCTCGCGACGACTCCATTGTGGTTTTGCAAGGTCCGTTGGGCGGCAATCTGGACGGTATGGAGACGTATATCGAAGCGGACAAACCGATACAAGTGTATCTGTATTCCTCTGCGGGCGCCGCGAACCCTTATGATGCCATCGAAGGCGGCGTTCGCAAACGTCACCTGCAAGGCGATCCGGCAATGACCATTATTCCTCCTTTGGAGTATTTAACCGACACCACTGTTTTTCAGACTTATAACGGCGGCGACGGTGGTTTGGTGCACGAGATGCGTCTTTGGGCTCGCACATCGGATGTAAGCGGCATCCGTTTGAACGGAAATGATATCAGCAGCCAGTTTTCGACGACCCCATACGTCAGCGGCTATTCGATAGCGACGATTCCTCTGACGCATCGTCTTCATACCATTACAGCTCCCAAGAAATGCTTCTCGGGCTATGTGTATGGTATGAATGACGGACAGACGTATATGTACCCTGTGGGCTATGATTTCACGCCGCAGAAAGATACGCTGTTCCTGCTGGATAATTCGCGTCAGTATGATGTACACCATGACGGCGCGCCATCGGAGGAATGGAAAGCGAACTATGTGAGCAACACAGAAGGCGGATGGTTCTTGGACAAAGTGCTGCAGAACGACGACACTTATCTGCTGGACTCCACTTTTGTGTGCGACAGCACGATTCTTGATTTCCCGATCAAGACCTATAATGCATGGTACAAGACCGTGTGGGAGATTGAAGGTTCGATCCAAGGCAGAGGCTATTTTACACCGATAGAGCAACTCTCGGAGGATGTAGTTCGTCCGCAGTTGGAGCACCAGTTCCATCTGCTGCCGATTGCGCAAAATCAGGAGCCATTTGAGGACTTTGAGGTGCGCGGCATCGTGATCCGCAAGCCTATTTTCTGCGACATTCCCGAAGACAAATGGGAGCGCGACACGTTCAATACCGTTGTGCGCGTGATGCGTCAGTACGATGACACGACATGGCATGTGATGTGTATCGGGGACACAATCAAATTCTTCTACGACAGCCTTTACACGCAGGATAATTTGAACCTCTACGACGCGACGAAAAAGGACTCGACGATGTTTATTGCGACTCGTTCGGGAGCGGTCAATCCCAACAAATGGCAGTATAATATCGGAACCGGTTCGTACGCCTTCACGCGCCATTACACGACGGTCAACGGCTGCGACTCGCTGAGCACGTTCAAGGTGTATGTCTGCGATTCTTATTTCGAGCACAAAGACACGGTGGTGTGCGAGGACGGGTTGAGCAAATTAGGCGACAAATACGGCGATTTCTTCAAGAAATACTCGCAGTACAACCCGACCAGATGGCCGAAAGCGGACACGGTTCTTCTTGACACGCTTCGCGCGAAGGGCTGTATGGGCAGCTCCGACTATCAGGAGTTTAAGACCCATTGTCCGAGATTCAACGGCTGCGACTCGATATTGGAGTTGCATCTGGTGGTAAAGACAGTCATCAACAACACGACTATCGCGAATGTCTGCAAATCGCAGTTGGAGGAGATGGGAGGCGTCTATATTTGGACAGAAAAAGGCAGCGGCAGAGAGATCAAACGTTATACTCCGGACGAAGTGGGCTGGGATAGTCCTAAGACTTATCGGGAAAATGTGAAGTATGTGGATTGCGATAATTGCCCGCAAGGCGGATGTGATAGTGTGCGCAATACGCTGCGTCTGCAATTCGTGAGCGATGACGGTCAGGAACATACATTCCATGTATGTCAGGGCGATAAACACTTGTACCGCAACCAGACCAACTCAAGATTCTACGTAGATTTTGACTCAAATGGCAAGCTTTGCAACACCCCATACATTTACAAGCTTAATGTAGAGGTGACAGGTGTTGTGGATGGCGTTACGCAGGTGATGTGCCGGTTTATAGACAGCGTCACCTTCTTTGTCGATACCGTTTATAAGGACCAGATGACATACGACACGATATGCTGGAGTCCGGGTGTAAGCGGTCAGACATATTCGTGGGAGAAACACCCGAGATTCAATGCCATTCCTGTTACTCGTCCCGGCGAGTTCACTTATCGCGATACGATGAAGACGTACGACACGGGTTGCGACTCGATCTGCGTGCTCAAACTGCGTGTGGGTCAACCGTATAGCGTGCCCACGCGAACAACTATTTGCGACGACGGTTCGTTCACATGGCAGGACACGCTATTCTACGGTATTAACTACGAAGGTCCGAAGCCGGAGAAGAGCAAACGGGTGAGCGGAAGCCACTATAGTTCGCGCCGCGGATTGAAGTCTCAGTACGGGTGCGACTCTATTCTGACGCTGGATCTGACGATTTACCGGACCTATTTGGCAGAGAAGAAAGAGGTAGCTATCTGCGCGAATGAGACTTACGACTTCTACGGAACGATTTATAACACCTCTTCGAAGCCCTGGACGGCAGGCGAGACCTACGATCTGGAGATTCACGACGAGTCAGTCCACGGTTGCGATAGTATGGTTCTGCATCGCGTGACGGTTTATCCGGTTTATCTGAACGAGCGCGAGACGCCCGACACGGTGTGCCAAGTGCTGAGTTCGACTCCTGTCTATTACGAATGGGCAGGAGCGGATCATGCCGAGTGGAACACACGTCACCCGCAGCGACTCAATAATGCCGGTACATTCGAGCTGGTGGACAATCTGAAAACCATTCATGGCTGCGACTCTATTATCCACCGTACTCTGGTCGTTCTGCCGACCCATGACATCCACGTGCCGCACACGATGTCCAGCGAAGATACGGTGCATTGGGAGAGACGTATTTATGCGGGTATGACTGCTGTCTTTGACAATCCGGACGGGTTAGAAGTGATCCGTTGCTCGGGCGAGCAAACCGTTGTGGACCGTCTCACGACCCAGCCGGTCGGCACTCATTCCTGCGACTCCGTTCGTACCTTGGAGTTGAAAATCGGTCAAGTCTTCCGCGATACGATTTACGATGCCACTTGCGCCAACTGCGGTATGTATAACTGGGTGATTACCAGTCCGATAACCGGCAGAGACACAGTGATTGAGATTACCGATCTGCCAGAAGCATATCAAGAGAAGATATACTATGACAGTCTGAAAACGGCTCTCAATTATGACTCCATCTATGTGCTGCGTCTGACGGCATATCCGAATTACGAGTACACGGACCAAAGCGAGATTTGTCAAGGCGAAGAATACCGCTGGACGGACCATATGTCCGGCGACAACGGCGTGGAGCACAGGCTGTATTATAACGGCCGTCCGATTACAACCATTCCGACCGACCGGCATGGCACGATTCAGATCGTGGACTCTATGCTGACGGACACCATTTACACGAATCCAAAGACGCATGCCGTCAAGCCGATGCATTGCGACAGCGTCTGGACGCTGACGCTCGTCATCCATCCGACGTATAACAGCCGCTATGTCGATCTGACGGACCCTGTTTCGATGGCTTCTAATGACACCATCATTCATTTCACGCAGCCGAGAACGCTCTTTGTCGGATATGATTTCGACTTTGAGGCAGCAGGTATCACTCCTGCTGATTTCGCGCAGCGATACGAGCGCGTGATCTATATCGACCGCAGGGAAGGCGAGAGCCACTATGACTCGGTGGTGAACACCTCGCAGTTCAACTGCGACAGCGTGCACTATGTGCAGATCGCGATATGCGAAGTCAAATTCACCCTCCTGCGCGATTCTATCGGCGACAACGACTTGATTTGGCATTTCGGCGGAGACACTTATGCGCGCCAACACACCCATGAGGCTGTCTCCAGCGAACTATTCCACTATTACGATGACGGCACTCCGGTGGATTACTCCTTAGCGCACGGACGCACGATGCGCGAGTACCTCTTTATAGACACGCTGCGCACGGCGAACGGCTGTGACTCGATCGTCCACGACTCCGTATTCGTGTTCCCGACTTATGAGTTCCATTTCGACACCGCTGTCTGCTCCAACACACGCTACGACTGGCGCACGAAGACCAAGATGAACGAGCAACGGACGGGTACTTATTTTGACTCCGTGAACTATCAAGTGGGCACGCATATCTTCGACTCGGTCTATGTGCTCGGGCTGGAGGTCATGCCTTCCGGCTACTGGCAGTACGACACGACGCTCTGTATGAACGACACCATCTGGTGGCACTACAAGAAGATTTATTATCGTTCGGGCGGATTGACTTTTGTGGAAGCGGACTATAAAGACGAGTCCAGCCCTTGCGGCGAGAAACACCACTTGGATCTGACGTTCATGCCTTTCTACGGCTCAACGCTCGTCGAATATGACACGGTCTGCCAGTCCGATCCGTACGCTTGGATCAGTCCGGGCGAGACCAACGAACATACACTCGCGCTGCGGGACGCGAACGGCAAGCCGGTATCTTCTATTCCGACCGATGTGCCGGGCGAATATACCTATTACGACAGTCTGAAGACCAAATCGTGCGGCTGCGACTCGACCTATACGCTCCATCTGGTGGTCAAACCGGCATACCATTTCTATACCGATACGGCAATCTGTACGGGCGATGAGTTCGAATGGATTGTCCAAGACAAGGACGGCAAAGACTACACCAACGGAGTGACCTATAGTTCCATGGTTTCGACGCATCTGTACGACACTATTTTCGGCACAACACCCGCCGGGTGCGACTCTACGTACTATCTGCATGTGTTTGTCGATCAGCCGTACGAGATTCCGGTGGAGGTCTCCAAATGCTACGGCGAGGAGTTCGAATGGAACGGACGCAGTTACAACGCCGAGATAGCCGATTCGCGCAACTGGGACAAGCCGAAGGAGTTCTTCGACACGATCCGCACGAAGACCCAAGTGGGTCAATGCGACTCGATCATGTATCTCCATCTGATGATTGCCCCGAGTGCCGACTCGATCTGGACGGACACCATCTGCGTCGGCGAGACCTATACGTTCCTCGAATACGAATGGACCGAAGGAGGCGAATACACCTTCGTCCATGATAACTTCTGGGGTTGCCCGATCCATTACCGGCTGACGCTCCGCGCCATACCGCCGACCACTGTAACGCTGACGCCGGAACCCGTTTGTATCAACGAAGCAGGTCAGGATTTCACTTATACGATCCGATACACTTATGGCGGTGAGTTCCAGCCCATCAGTTACACCGTGCGGTATGACTCAGCTTCGCTGGAGGCAGGTTTTGAGGACCAGGAAGATATCCTGATGGAGCCGAACCTGAGAGCCGGAACGGAGTACGAGCTGTATATTCCGACGCCGCGGATTGACGTCAAAGAGAACTATCCGCGTCCGGATAAGTACCATGCACAGATTGCCTTTGAGAACGGCGTCTGCCTGTCCGACAGTCTGATGACATTCCCGCTGGAGATCATGATGAGCTATCCGAAGTGGGTATTGGAGCAGCGCCACGGAGACGTCATCGCCATCCTCAATGAGCACTACAACGGCGGCTACACATGGTCCGAATACCAGTGGTACGAAGGCGACTCTATGCTCATCGGACAGACCAGACCGTATCTCCATATACCGACCGGTTTGACTCCGGGCGCGTATTACCACGTCGAACTCACCCGTACCGACGAGAAAGAGGCGTTCCCGACCTGCGAGATCCAAGCGGTGGCGAACCCGATCAATAATGATTTCGCACCCACGATGGGCTATCTCGCCGTCACGCCGACCTGTATCGTCACCGACCATCCGACCGCTTATATCCTCTCGCGCAAAGATGGTATGTACCGCGTGACGACCAACGATGGCAAGTTCGTTTCGGAGGGACTCTTCCGAGCCGATGTCACCGAGATCCAACTGCCTGCTGTCTCCGGCATGTATATCGTCCAACTATGGTCGGAGAACACACCGGAAGAACCCTATAGAGCTATTAAAGTTATTGTACGAGACCAATGTCCAAACTGCGATACATCATCATTCTGACGCTCTGTCTGCTGCCCGCTTTGACTTGGGCGCAGCGACGCTATTCCGCAAATGAGTACCACGAGAAGGAACTGGCGTCCCAGCGAGGTTTCTCTACCAAAGACGTAGAGAACAGCACGGATGTGCTCTTTGGTCTCCATGCCTCGGAGTACGCCGGTGCGCACCATCTCATCGGTTTCTCGGCGGAGGGATCGTGGTCGTCTTTCGTCAGTCCTATGCCGGCTTCGAGAGTGGCACCCGGTGGCGGAGCTGCCGGTTTCCATCTGCTCTATGAGTTCCAATACAACGGTTTCCTGCTCCAGACCGGTCTCGGCGTGGCGTACCAAAAGGTATTCACCAATATAGCCGACACGGCGATCTACCATCCCGGCATGACCGACACTTGGTCGTCTATCCTGCCGGCGCAGTTCACGCTCAAGCATTCCTTCACGGAGCGGCAAGATATGTCGCAGCAGGCGTACGGTCAGATTCCGCTCTATTTCGGACATTATTTCTTCGGTCCGCAGGGTATCGGCTATTTCCTCGCCGGTGTGCATGCCACCTATGCGTTCTGGGGCAACACGCGCCAGAAGACCTTGATCTCCACTTCCGGTCTCTACGAGCGCTATGTCGGAGTCTGGGAGGAGATGGACAATCATGGTTTCCGGAAAGACGTGCCGGCGGAGCGGACGGGATCGCAACTGAAACTCAAGTTCGACCTCATGGCGCACGCCGAAATAGGATATGAGTACAACACCCGCCAGTCTGCGAGAGACTACCGTCTGCGGCCTTCAGACCGTCTCGACGGACGTTTGCGTGTGGCGGCGTTTGCCGAGTTCGGTATGCTCAATATCTGCCCGAACACCAAGAATGTGTTCTACGGCATCCCGGACGAGACGATCTATGATTTCACCACCTATCGGATGGATCATATCTTCTCCACCGCGGACGCCAAAGCCTTCTGGATGCGCAATCTGTTTGTCGGCGTCCGTCTCACATTCCTCTTCGGCTTCCAGCCGCAAGAGCATTGTATCCTCTGCGATCCATGGCGCCATTAACTCTCACCGAACTATGTCTCATCATCGGGGATGTTCTAGACAACACACTGGCATCCTCTTATTGGGTGAAAGCGGAAATATCCTCTCTCTCCGAGCGGGGCGGGCACATGTATCTGGAGCTAATAGACTCTCCCCCTTCAGGGGGGCGGGGGGCAGGCGCCAAGATGCGGGCTACCTGTTGGGCGGGCAATAAAGAGCTGCTCATGGCGTATTTCGAGTCCGAGACCGGGCAGCCGCTGCAAATTGGGATGTCTGTCCTTGTGGAAGTTGAGATCCAATGGCATGCCGTCTATGGGCTCAGCCTCTCTATCATCGGCATTGACCCTTCTTATACGATCGGCGACATAGCGCGGCAGCGGCAGCAGACCATTGCCCAACTGAAGGCGGACGGACTGCTCGACGCGCAGCAACTGATCCCGCTCCCTACCCTCATCCGGCGCATCGCAGTCATCTCGTCGCCACAAGCCGCCGGGTACGAAGATTTCAAGCACCAACTGGACGCGTCGCCGTATCATTTTGAGACCACGCTCTTTGGCGCGATCATGCAAGGCGAAGCCGCCGAACGATCCATCCTCGCTGCCCTCGAAGAGATAGCCATCGTCAATCGTCAATCGTCCAATCGTCAATCCTTCGACGCCGTCGTAATCATAAGGGGCGGCGGCGCGACCACCGATCTCTCGTGTTTCGACCGATACACCCTCTGCGCCGTCTGCGCCCAGTTCGAACTGCCAATCCTCTCCGGTATCGGGCACACACGCGATGTCTCGATCCTTGACCTCGTCGCCCACGAAGCGCTCAAGACGCCCACCGCCGTTGCCGAATGGCTTATCCATCGTCTGGACGAGCAATCCTCGCGAATAGAAAACCTCTCTCTTCGCCTTGCGCGCACCGCAGAAAGGCAGATTCTCATCCGCCGGCACCGCATCGAAATGCTGGAGCAACGGCTGGCGGCATGCAACCCCGAACGCATCTACCGGATGGGCTATTCGCTCCTCACCAAAGAGGGCAAAATCATTCGCTCCGTGGCAGATCTGCGACCCGGAGATTCGGTCACTTCGCACCTCGCTGACGGCGCGGTAGATCTCACTGTCCATGGCTAAGCGCGACTGGCATATTCTGGCGCGCGAGCAACGGCTCGCAGCTTGCGTCCTCTTCGCCTTCGCACTGGGTATATGGCTCTTCTTCGCCATCCGCCCGACCGAACAGACAGACCCTTCCAAAAACGATAAACCGGCGAAGAAATCTTGGGCGGAACGCAAGGACTCCATCCGTCTGGCGGACTCGTTACGCTATATCCAATGGAAGGAAGAACGCGAAGCGCGGTATGACTCGGTCAAACGGGCGCTCAACGCACGCCACGAAGCCTACAAAGCGGAACTGCAGCAATGGTATGACTCGGTTCACCAAGCCGACTCGCTCTGGCGCGATTCGATGGGTCTCTATTTCGCTAAATCGGTCAAAAAAGACACCATCCTTGACCTCAACCATTGCGACACAACGGAGCTGCAACTCATCCGCGGCATAGGACGTTATACGGCGCTCCGCATCGTCCAATACCGCGAAGCACTCGGCGGCTATTACAGCCCGGAGCAACTAAAGGACGAACCTTTCGCCAGACTATCGCTGGACACCCTCCTTTCCCATTTTACGGCGGACACCGCTGACATTCAACTTCTCACGGTCAACACGCTCTCTGCGTCGGAGCTGGCGCGTCATCCGTACCTGCGTTTCGAGCAGGCGAAAGCGATCTACACCCTTCGCCGCAGATACGTCCGTCTCACCTCCATCGACGATCTCCGTTCCCTTCCCGAGTTCTCCGATTCCACTCTCCTCCGCCTCGCCCCGTATCTCTCTTTTGAGTAAGAGAAACGTCCTCTCGAACCGAAAATCTGCGATTTTCCTTGCACATATCCGAAAATTTTAGTATCTTTGCACGCAAATTGCGTGCGATGTATAAAATAAACGATTATGACAGAATCCAACCGCATAGAGTTTAAGCGCGAACTGACTCGCGAACTCGACATCGAGAAAGAGGTTGTAGCCTTCCTCAACTACCGCGAGGGAGGTATTATCTACATCGGCGTAGATGATGCAGGTAAGCCTGTCGGCGTGAAGGATATAGATGGCGACATGCTTACTATTAAGAACAGACTTCGTGACAATATTCTCCCTTCCCCAATGGGGCTATTTGACGTTACGATTGAGCGCATAGAAGGAGTGCCTGTCATTAGGGTGTTTGTCTCATCCGGTTCGGAGAAGCCATATTACAAAAAGCAATATGGCCTCTCCCCGAAAGGTTGCTTTACGCGCGTTGGAACGGCAGCGGAGCCTATGACGCAAGCGCAGATTGAGGATTTGTTTTCTCGCAGAGTGCGCCGTTCTCTCAAACACATCCCCTCTCCGAGAACGGACCTCACTTTCCGCCAGTTGAACATTTATTATGACAGCAAACATCTAACACTTAATAGTAATTTTGCTAAAAGTCTGGAACTCTTAACAGACGATGGTAAATACAACTATGTGGCATATTTGTTAGCAGACGAAAATAGCACGTCTATCAAAGTAGCGAAATATGCTGGAAAAGACCGGGATGATCTTATAGAAAACCATGAATATGGTTATTGTTCTTTACTGAAAGCTACGGATCAGGTCTTAGACCGTTTGCGTGTTGAAAATACAGTCAAAAGTTCCATAGGCTATCCATATCGCACGGACACACCGCTGTGGAATGAGCGTGCAGTACGCGAGCTTGTAATCAATGCTATTGTGCACAATGATTATTTTAACGAAGTACCGCCTAAGTTTGAACTTTTCTCTGACCGTTTGGAAATAACATCAACAGGCACACTTCCTAACGACATGAACCAAGAGGACTTCTTTAATGGAGTTAGCAACCCGCGCAACAAAGAACTGATGCGTGTGTTCCGCGATGTCGAGTTGGTGGAGTCTTTGGGAACCGGGCTTCAACGTGTTCTCAAGGTATATGGCAAGGAATGTTTTGTCTTTATGGATCATTTTACCCGTGTTGTGATTCCATACGCATGGCTTCCGGGAGAAGGAAACCACCCAGAAAAAACGATTTCCACCCAGAAAACTATCCAGAAAACTATCCAGAAAACTATCCAAAAGAAATTAACCACTGTTCAGAAAACTATCCTCGAATATTTGGCAGCACATCCCTATGCAACTCAGCAGAATATGGCTCATGATATCACAATCGTTAGTCTCGGAGGAGTCAAATATAACTTGCAAGTATTGCAAAAGAATGGTTTTCTCCGTCGCGTCGGCCCGGATAAAGGCGGTCATTGGGAGATAATTGAAAAATAACAGGCAAGTCGGCAAAACTAATAGTAGGAAAGAGATCGGGTTATAGCTTGTTCCCTTTGTGGGATAAAAAGGAACAAGCCATATAAGGGGAGAGCGTAATGGGTTGTTCCTTGGGGGAATGAAAAAGGAACAAGTACGGATGAGAGGATAAGCATGAAAATAGCACCATGAAGATTTTTATTAAGGAAAATAAAGAGAGCACAAGATTCATTTCTGAGATCAAGGCTGCGTTGCAGAAAGCAGGGCATCAGGTGTTTCAGGATAGCGACTTCCCGGAACCTGAAGAAGGTCTGCAATCATGCCATGTGCGCATGGATCTTTCGGCTGCGGGAATGGCGAATGACACGGAAAGCATAGATCGGCCTTTTGTCAGAACGGAAGTGGATCTGCGAGTGCGTAGGATGGTGCTGGTTATTGGTCGGTCTTCTCTACCGCGGCGTCAGATTGTAGCGGACTTGGGATTGAAGCAGCAGAGCAGAAGAAACTTTATCTACAATTATCTCAAGCCGGCGGTTGCACAAGGTTATGTAACAATGTCCTATCCCGGGGCTCCCAACAAGCCCGAACAGACATATCGGCTGACAGAAAAAGGTCTGGATTTATACAAAAAAGTAATGGGCGAATGAAATGCATAACCAAATAAGGTTGTTCCTTTTGACGCACAAAAAAGGAACAAGGCAAGTGGGGGGAGAAGAGAGATAAGAACAGGATGTAATCTATTTATATAATGAATCAGGAGGAGAAATTATTGCAAGATGTATCGGTAATCGCGCATCGGCTTAAAGAACTACACAATGACGCGGTTATTGCATACACACCTCTGGTTCAAGAATTGTGCGATAAAAAAGCGACACAAAATGAAGTGGAGAGGATGCTTGATTGGTTGTTGATGTATGCGGGGGACGAACGAATGTTAAAGTTGTACAAGCAAGTATGCAGAACTTATTGGAAAATATATCCCGAAAGTATTGCATTTTATATTATGGAGTATAGAAAAGAATATGATCGTGAAAGCCTAATAGGCACCGAATATGAATATCTACTCCATGAAGATGAAATGGACAAAAAATAGATTTTGAACTAGTTCGTACAATTTGAAAATGTGAGACGCGTCGCACAAATTGGAGGCACAATCCATAAGGGTTGTGCTTTTATTGTGATTGTTGGTGTGTAAAAAAAGATGCAAGCTTTAGTGAGGCTTGTTCCTTTTGAGGTCCAAAAAGGAACAAGCTATAGATGAGTATTACAGACAAGTCGGCGGAGGCTGGCTTTTTTTGTGGCATTTTCGCGGCAATATAAACTTTCTACCACAAAAACTTGCATATCTCAGAAAAAAGTAGTAAATTTGCACGCAAATTTGGGTGCATAACCAATACCGCTGAGCTCAGCAGCGTAAAAAAGTGAGTACATATTGAAATATTAACAGCGTTTTATTACGCTTTGTTCTTGGCTCCTTTGAATCTCGCAAGTTCAAAATAAATAATTGTCAAGGCATTGCAACAATGAACACTGCTGGTATATTTATACACATGCCTCAGGGTGTGTTGTATCTATATACGGCGTGGCTTCGTGTTGCTTGACCTACAATTATACTGGCAATGCGAGAGCAAAAGGAGCGGGACAAGTAACATTGAAGCCCGCTTTTTTGTGCGGGTATCATGAATGAAAAATAAACAAGATGACAAAACACTAACATTCAACTTCTCTGAGGTAGATATCGAGAACAAGAATAATGTCCGCCTTTTCCGCGATTACGTAGAGAGACGTTTCTTGATAGGCTACGTACCTGAGAAATCGAAAGATTGGATAGAGCAAAATCATCTTTATAATATCCGCGTCACAAGCGAGAATACCAAAGGCGGAGTGGACGAAACGAATCCACAAACATACGCAGTTGATTATATCGTATTATACGAAAACCGCTATAACAATCGCTACAAAATATATTCGGTAAATGCCTGCCAATATAAGACCTTAGAGGAAATGGAAGAATTGAAATACCCAAATCCTCATGGCGATTATATGGTATTTACATTAGGTGATGAAGTGCAGTTTGAACGGATTAGTCTATGGTGGTTACTTAAACAACAGAACGAGCACAAGAAAGGAACACCAATCTTTCTAACCGGTAAAGAACTTTATAATTACTACCGCACATTAAACAAACAAAAAGTTGGTTTGGTCGATGCAGATCTTCTTTGTAATGGTACTCGTCACCCGAACTTGGTTCTTCTGAAGATTGCCGGATATTTATGGGATAACAACATTCCATTTGAGTTGATTATTGATCCCAATGCAGACATAAAGCAATATGCACATATCTTCATGTCGCGAGTGTTCACGTTCACAGAAGAACCGGCTTTTTACCGAAATGCATCAGCTGCTGAACGTAAGAAATTCCATATCGGCGGAACAGGTTACTATGCTAACGAGAAAAATATCCAGAAGTTTAGAGAGTTGCGTGACAAAGACATGGAGCAGTTGCCGAAGGATGAATATCTACTGACACTCACATGTAAGCATACTGGAAAGAATGGTATAAACATGGCAGTACAAATGCCATATTACCATCTATATGACGAGTTTGTCCAAAACCAAATTGATGCCGGATTTAAACGCGACAAGTACAAAGATTATTTGGATTATTCTATCGGTTTCCTAACTCGCAAGTGTTATCGTCATTGTCCTTTCTGCGTCAATAAATTGGAGAACGGTGTAGAGCCATATTCCAAATTGGAATGGTTCCTCGATAAGACACGTCCGTATGTGTATTTCTGGGATGATAACTTCTTGGCGGCTCCATATAATGTATGGAAACCTATGCTGCAACACCTGATTGATAACAAAATCTCATTCCAATTTAGGCAAGGATTGGATGAACGGCAATTAGCGGAGAGTTCACATGGAGAAGAAATGGCAGAAATGCTCTCTCGTGCAAAATATCATGGTGACTTTATTTATGCTTTTGACAATTGGAAAGATAGAGATCTCATAGAGCGTGCATTAAAGATATGGAAACGCCATTGTCCGAATAAAGGTACAAAGTTCTATCTCTTTACAGGATTTATGCAGAAGCCGGATGGTTTTGATAAGTTCTACCGTGATATATGGGAGTTATTCCAACGTATTCGGGTACTTATGCAATATGGATGTGTCGGTTATGTAATGCGCCATGAGGACTACCATAAAGCGCCCATAGAGAATTTCTATGTACAGGTAGCGCGTTGGTGTAATCAGCAGGCATTTTATAAGAAGATGTCCTTCTGGGAATACGCGTATCGTAATCAGACTTTCTGGGAAGAACAGGCTGGTTTCAACGTCCCGCAGAAGATAAAATCCTTTTCGGACTTTGAGCATGATCTACAAGCCGGTTATTACGAGCGGGAGGACGCAAGAGGTAAGATTCGCAATATCTCACGTCCCTTACAGACCGTTATGGATGTTCTCGAAATGTTCCCTGAGCATCGTGAGGAACTGCTTGAAATGTTCGACTATAAAATGGAGACCCTAAAGAACCCGCAGTTGTGGGAAAAACAAGATAACAATTAAATGGCAACGTTATGACACAAGAACAATCGAAAAAACTCATTTCATTATTCTATGCTCATTTACTGCATGTGGATGAAATGTGTCCAGATCCTGAGGATAAGCATAGTGCCATGGTTAACTTATGCCTGTCTATTTTCAAAGAATTAAAGTCATATTCCGTTCAAGAGATTATAGATATTATCAAAGAAGACTTTGTGGAATACCCCATTTCTTCTGCGGATATAACGCAATTTAGTGATTTTGACGATGCCGTTTATAACGCTCCATATTTGACTATTGCTTCAAGAGAATCTGACATCGGTTTTATACAAATGGGATATATGTTGTTGAAAAGCCCCAAGAAAGACGGAGCGTATTTCAAATATGGAGAGAACCATGCTAAAACAGCAGCACAAATAGGTTTATGCTACGTGCAAAGAGGAAAGATAAATCCTTCGTATTTGGGAGTATCATTCATTACTCTATCCAAAGAGGAGCAAAAAGAGTTGATGCCGAAATTATTGCTCTATATACCGCTAATACAGAATTTCTATGCTCTAAATAGGGACACCGAACGGCTACAATCTTACTTTTCCTTACTTTCGGAATCAACACAAGCACGACGGAGAAGTAACGTAAAAACACTAATCAACTGCGTAGGAAAATATATAGACTATGAGCTTTAAAGATTTGGACATAAAATCATGCTATGAATCTGGTATAGGTGATATCGTACAAGATTTCTACGAACCGGTTCTCGCAAGTGCTATTCTATATGACAGAATAGCAGGATTCTTTACGTCCACATCATTAGCCGTAGCAGCCAGAGGAATGGCGCAATTTATTCAAAATGGAGGAATAATGCGCCTAATTACAAGTCCAATTTTGTCTTCCGAAGACATGTCTATTATTCAGAAAGTAGTTGATAATAGCGAAGATATAACAGCTTTGGATCTCGGACTTAATTTAGAGCAATTAGAGAATGCACTTTTATGTGACCATGTGAAAGCACTCGGATGGCTACTCTCGCAAGGACGCTTAGAGATTAAATTAGCAGTCGTAGTAGATGCAAAAGGAAATCCCCTAACAAAGGAGAACCTGTTCTCAATAGGTCTCTTTCATCAAAAGGTTGGCATCCTTACCGACGCAGAAGGTAATCATATCTCTTTTAGTGGATCAATAAATGAAACCGCTTCTGCGTGGACGCATAATGATGAGGAATTTAAAGTCTTCAAAGACTGGGAAGATTCTGCGGATTATTACAAGAACGACCGCGAGAAGTTTGATGAGATCTGGGCGGGGAGTAAGTATAATATAAGCCTTATACCATTACCTAAAGCAGTCCGTGAGGAACTAATTGCTTTCTCGAAAGACTTTGAGACAGATTCTATTTCTGCTAAGAAATATATCGAACGGAAAAGAGCCGTTAAATCTCCCTTTGAACTGGATGGGATTTCGCTCTTTTACTACCAAAAGGATGCGCTCGCAAAGTGGCGAGAATCGGGCTTTTCTATGCTATTTGAAATGGCTACGGGAACTGGTAAGACAAGAACTGCTATTGCTGGCATGAATTATATCATGCATCAGCACGAACGTGTAATAACCATAATCTCTTGTCCGCAGAACACTCTAGCGAAACAATGGAAAGGCGAAGTAGAGAAACTTGGTATTGTAGCAGATGAAACCGATGTGGTGGATGGCACGCATAATAATTGGAGAAATGCTCTTACAACAATATGCCTACAAAATCGCATAGGCTTAGCTAACAAATGTATATTATACACAACTCATGATACTGCATCATCGCCTGATTTTATTTCGATCATACAGGAAAATGTTGGCGCAAATTCGAAAGTATTGTTTATTGGTGATGAAGTTCATTGGCTTGGTGCAAGAAAGCTTCGTGCTGCATTGATGGAACGATATGACTACAGAATAGGACTGAGTGCAACTCCCTCCAGATGGTTTGATGATTCTGGTACAAAAATAATTGATAATTACTTTGGCAATGTGCATTTTGAGTTCACTCTAAAAAATGCGCTTGCAGAAATAAATCCGTTAACCGGTAAACACTTCTTAGTTGATTATTACTACAACATCCATCGTGTCTCATTAACCGATGACGAAGGCATTGAATATGCTAACCTAACAGATAGAATTAGTAAGCTATATCGCGTCAAAGACACAGATGATGATGCTGCTGAATTATATGAACGTTTGATTGAGAAACGGGCTAACATAATTAAAAATGCGGAGAATAAATATCCGGTTTTAGAATCAATCTTAGACGAGTTAGCGGCAAAAGACGAGTTAGAGAACCTGATCATATTTGTATCGCCTCAACAAAAAGAACACGTAGTAGAGATTTTGAATAAGAAAGGTATATTATTTCACCAATTAACGCAGGAAGAGGGAACCACTCCTAAATCTCAATACGGCGGTAAAACAGAAAGACAATACATCATCCAAAAGTTTGTAGAGAAACGATACCGGGCACTCGTGGCTATAAAATGTTTAGATGAAGGAATAGATATTCCGACTGCTGCAAGAGGTATTCTAATGGCAAGTAGTACTAATCCGCGCGAGTATGTGCAACGAATAGGTCGTATTATTCGCCAAGAAGCGTCTAAATCTTATGCATATCTATATGATATTTGTGTTGAGTCCTCGGGATGCTTTGTTGATGATGGAATGAGAGATATTGATGCTAAGATTCGTCAGAAAGAGTTGGCGCGCCTCAATGAAATAGCAGTATTAGCAATAAATTCTGCTGATGCACTAAAGAATATTTTTGCATTAAATTAAATCCAATACACTTATGGCACTAAACAAAAAAATTGTTCAGAAAATTAGAGAAAAGGCAGATGGAGATTCTTTTATAAAAATCCAATTGCCATCGTTATTGTCCTATATCGAGCAAGGCAAACAGCCGAGACGCGAGATTGAAAAAGTAATTAACCAAATTAAATAAGGCCATGCGAATCGAATCAATTGAGATTAAGAATTTTCGTCAATATCGAGACGAGAAATTTACATTCCCGAAAAAGTCTGGTCAGAAAGACATTCATATCATTATCGGTGAAAATGGAGAAGGAAAGACTAACCTTCTCAACGCTCTTACGTGGTGTTTGTATGGTGAAGAGTTGCATTTAGGAGATCGAAATACTGCCATCAGAAGAATCAATAGCCAATATGTAGAAGAACTTAGACGGGAAAACAAAAAGTTCGGAGATGTTTCTGTAACAGTAAGAATGTCTCTTGACGAAATGAATTCCACGATGGATTTCATGCGAACATCTACTTTCAGTATTACTGCGGCTGATGCTGTTGAAACTAAAACTAATATCATCGCCGTAAGAACCGGTGGAGCAAGAGGAGCTGAATTTATTGAAAATAAAGATGATGTTCAAATGTGGGTTTCTCGTTATGTGCCAAGAGAGATTAACGAATACATCTTCTTTGATGGTGAGCTGATGGATCAGTATTTCAAAGATTCTCAAAGAAAGAATATTGAGAGTGGAATTAAGGACTTAACGCAAGCTTCTGTTATTGAAAAAGCTATTAAGAATATTGAAAGCTTTGAACGCTTGGAAATTGCTCCGACCCTTGCAAAATATGGCGACTCACAAGTAAAAACTGCCCAAGAAAATTTAGGTAGTGCATTAAAAAGGTATCAAGACCAGCAAGATAAAGTTATTATTATCAAAGGCAATATAGGCAAGTTAAGGGCGCAAGTAGAAGAATTGAACGAGAAAATCAAAGGGCATGATGGGCTGAAAGACAAAATGAAACAACTGGAATCTGTCGATCGCCAAATCACATCTCTAACAGAGCAAGAAAGAAGGGCAAAGGAGCAATTGATAGAATTTGTTCAAGAATACTATGTGTACTTTGCGCTTTATCCTGCATTAAAGAAATTTTACGACTACATTAAAAAGCAAGAAAAGGCGGGAAATCTCCCTCCGAAAGTTGATCGTAAATTAGTAGAAGCTATACGCGATAGTAAAGTTTGCTCTATATGTGGAAGTCATTTAGACACGGAACATCTGCAACATGTATTATCTATACTACAGAAGTTAGAAGTCTCTTCCGCGACATCTGCTGAGTTAAACAAAGCCTCTATGGCTATTAGAGGTATCTTTGATCAAATGAAAAGATATACTGCTAAAAAGAACCAGTTATTGAAAGATGCATCTCGTATTAAAGATGAGTTAGCAGATGCTGAAAGGCTACGTGGGGAATTAGAAGCATTCTTGCGCACTATTCCCAATACGGAAGAAATCAGCCATGCTATAGATAATCGTGCTACCTGCCAAAGCCAATTAGATAGTGAGAATCAGCGATTAGGACGTGAACAACACTTCGCTGAACAATATAAGAGAGAAGCAGAAACCGCGCAGGAAGAACTGAATAAAGCTATAAAGAATAACAGCGCAATGGAAATCTATGGACGTCAAATGGATTTCTGTGAGAAAAGTCTTAAGATTCTTCGTTCAACAAAAGATGAAATTCTCACAGAATGTCGTCAGGAGATGCAGAAGGAGACTTTTGATATATTTAGTCGCTTAATATGGAAGCAAGGTGCTTTTTCGCGCGTTAATATCCTCGAAGATTACTCTTTCCAATTATTGGATACTTATGGCGAACAAACATTAGGTTCTTGTAGTGCGGCTGAGCGTGCCCTATTGGCATTGTCATTTACGATTGCGCTCCAGAAAACTTCCGGACATGATTCACTTCTTTATATTGATACTCCCTTAGGACGTGTCGGAGAGAAAAACCGTGTCAACTTTATGCAAGTCCTTTTGGATGTTGCTGATTCCAAGCAGGTTATTCTCTCTTTTACTCCTACTGAATATGATGAGAATGTGCGTGCACAATTGAATCAGAAATATAGTTCATATTGTGAACTTAGTTTTGAAAATGGTATAACGAAAATCAAAAAGTAACAACTATGGCATTTCTTAATATTTCTACCAAGAATAAAAAGGGTGTTTTGGCAGATGTTGACCGCCAAGACTATTTCCGTCTAAGTAATAGCACTTCCAGTCGTCTTACATTGTATAATTTTGTGTTTGCATTGGGTTATAACAATGGACTGCCAAGTGAATTGGATGGACCGAAAGAGTCTCTGATACGAGAGGAATATGTCAAAGATCAGCCGAAACGTTTCTTATATTCGGCAGCGTATTTTGCAGCACATGAAGCTGAGTGCATGGGCAACTTGGAAAAAATTACAAGTTCGGACAATGTATTCCCTTTGGCGGATAAATTTGCCAATACAGGTTTCAGTGTTTTATCAGACTTAATGAAAAAATACGATGACAAAGCTTTAGCCTTAAAGTTGATTGCAGACATGGACGATATGAATGCACAATTCTTATCGGATTTTGGTGAGCAGTAACCCATTTAATTGACTTCTATTCCTCCGAGCCATACTAAACGCGCCGCCTCTGAGACGCGTTTTGCTTCGTTCTTTTCGTCGGGTACCATCCAACTGCTAAAATCGTCCGCGAGTAACGGGCGATTTTTTATTTCCTCACACCATTCGCAAGAAAAACACATATTTTCGTACACTTTTATTCAAGAAAATTTGCTCAATTAAAAAATTTATTGTAATTTTGCTGCGAATTTTGAAAAAGAAATTAAAAAGAAATCAAAAATAAAATGATTGGTGAAGTTATAAATGCTAAAGATTATAGTCTTAAACCTAAGGCTACAATTCAACAAACAGGCAAAACAGGATTTAATACAGATGCTATTGAGCAGCTCAAAATCGACGAAAACAAAGCCGTCGTACTTGCGCCCGACACGCAAGAGAAGCATGTGCTCTACATGGCGGTCGTCGATGCAGAGAGCAATGACCGTGCTTTTGCTGTACGCAAATCCGGTGCTTACTATTATATCAACACCAAACAACTCTATGACCACATGGAGTTGGATTATATCAAGAATACAATTATCTTTGATCTCGTCCGCTGCAATAAATACGATGACGCTATCGGCGGCGAGTGTTATAAAATGATCGCACGCGTGCGAACGCGTACGGCAGAGGAAAACGATGAGTAAATTGTGCCTACTGATGACCTTAACATAGAAACTTTAATTGATTTCTCAACCCAACAGGATGATCTCATAAAAGGACATCAGATAGAGATGCAGCAAGTGCTCCGCAACAAGGAACAGTTGCGCGCTGCCCTTGCGCTCGAACATGCACAAAATCAGACTCTTGAACAAGAAAAAGCCGAACTAATAAGACAAATCGAGCAACTCAAAGCAGAGAAAGCTCAACTCCTCGCCGAAAACAAAGAACTTAGAGAACGACCGAATATCGTTACCTCGCAATATATCGAAAAACAGACTATTGGCAAACAATATCACGTCTCTTTAACCGCGCCTGCACGTTCCGCACGACGCAAACTGAATATCAACGACCAACCGCAACTACCACTATGGACAGACAACGCAACATCTATGTAGCCGGCAATTACATCGCAGGAGATAAGCATGTCGGTGCTCATATAGACAATGTCTCCCCAGGAGCCATTGGCGCACAAACAACAAAAGATTAAAACTATGGCAACAAAAAAGAAAACACAAGAAATTACTATACGCTCTTCTGCAGCGGAGTATCTTACATTTGCTAGCACTATAGGAGACCAACCGGATAGCGTGGAATTGCGCTACCAGGACGAGAACCTGTGGCTAACCCAACGCCTGATGGCGGAATTATATGGAGTGGAAGTACCTACTATCAATGAGCATATTCAAAAGATATACGCTGACCATGAACTGACAGAGGATGCAACTATTAGGAATTTCCGAATAGTTCAAACGGAAGGCACACGGCAGGTTGCACGCGAAGTAAAACACTACAACCTGCAAATGATTATCGCTGTGGGCTTTAAGGTAAATAACGAGCGCGCTGTACAATTCCGCAAATGGGCTAACGCCATTGTGAAAGACTACACAATCCAGGGATGGGTGATGGACTCCGAACGATTGAAAAATGGTGGAACAATCCTCACCAAAGACTACTTCGAGAAACAATTGGAGAAAGTGCGTGAGATACGCATCTCCGAACGTCGTTTCTACCAAAAAATCACGGACATATATGCTACGAGCATTGACTATGATCCAACTGCAGCGGCGACACAACGCTTCTTCGCTGCGGTACAAAACAAGATGCATTATTCCATTCACCAACACACGGCTGCGGAACTAATATACGAGAGGGCAGATGCGGAAAAAGAACACATGGGCTTGACATCTTGGGAAGGTGCTCCTAACGGTAAAATTCATAAATACGATGTTTCTATCGCCAAAAATTATCTTACCGAAGATGAACTCCAGCAATTGGAACGTATTGTATCTGCATATCTGGACTTTGCAGAATTACAAGCTATGAGACACATCCCCATGACAATGGCAGACTGGGAAGAGCGGCTGAATAGTTTCCTGAAACTATGGGATAGAGAGATCCTGCAAGACTCAGGAAAGATCTCTGCGGAACTGGCACAAATGAAAGCGGAAACAGAATTTGAAAAGTACCGTGTCGTACAAGACGCACTCTACCAATCAGACTTCGATCGTTTCGTCCTGCCTACAATACCTTTTGAGGATAACAAGCAATAATATTATGGAAGACAGACAACGCAACATCTATGTAGCCGGCAATTTCATCGCCGAGCAACATATTGAAAGCCAATTCATTGGCGGCACGCATACCCATGTGCAGCAAATAGTTCGAGAGATTAGACCCATGACCGTGGAAGCGGACGAAGCAGCTTGTTCCCAAAAGGAACAAGCACAAGCGGGAGCGGGAGTGAAAGCGGAAGGGCGGTTTGCGCTGCTGACGGCGCAGTGTATCCAAGAGGGCAAGGCGGAAGCGGTGGAAGCGGAACTGAGGAGCGCAGCCAAGGGTTCGGCGGCTAAGTTAGTTGCTGCCATCCGAACCAATGAAGCACTGGGTTATCTCGACACCAAAAACATGAGTTCGCAGGCTCTCTACGACGCACTAAACGCCTATTTCGGGCTTCGGTATAAGTATCAAAACTTTGCCAAATATCGCAGAGATTAGTATATTTTAGTATATCTATTCAGTCGATTT
>CACWZZ010000006.1 GCA_902765485.1 uncultured Bacteroidales bacterium | reverse complement strand
CGTAGGTCTCGATGGTCTTCGTCTGAATGACGACCGATGTATCCCCTCTCTGCACATACTGGCTCTCGTTGGTAATCACCCGCGTCACGTTGCAACTCGTCAATGCGATGGTCGTCATAATGACTGTCATAATCAATAGTTTCTTCATTGTTAAACGAGTTTTTTGTACTCCTGAGCGAAGATGAAGCCTTGGAGGGTTTGATACTTGGGGTTGGGCGATTTGAGCTGCGCCTTGAAGGTGGTTTCGTAGGCGGTGATTTGCTCCGGCGTGAGGGCAAGGACTGCTGCGCGGGCTTGTGCGAATTTGGCTTGGCGCGCGAGCTCTTCGGCAGAGAAGGGTTTGGTACGCGGGTTGCAAATACGCCCTGTGCAAAGGGTCTTACCACGTTTCTGGAAGTAGGTGTCGGAATGGGAACAGATCTTCCCTCGGTAGTGGTCCACCAAGTCAATCGGTTTGTAGTGTGCCATAATTAAGGTTTTTGGGTTAATAATTCGTCGGATAATATCCGACCTAATGGACGTTGTTTTTGTGGTGAGAGCAGCGCGACGTCGGCGCGACGTCAGCGGATTGAACGGTTTTTGAAAGCATGCTAAAAGGTACCTAAAACACCGCCTCTCTCACGAAAGACGGTGCAAAGATAATAGCAAAACCTACTTTGGTGTTCCTTCCGAAGTGAAAAAATTTTCCAAAAAATACAATTTTCCTCTTTTTTTCGCCTGAATCAACAATTAATCGACAAATGGTAATACATCTCTGACAAATTCGAGGTTTTGCGCCTCCATCGTTTCTCTTGTGCAACAGAGGCAATGCCTATTGTATCGAACGATGACCAGCGGAATACCTTCCTCCAGCGCTTCATCCTGCTCCCATCCATTGAGGAACTTGGGTTGAGGGTTCGCGTTTTTCTGGATGGCATAATAAGGGTTATAATCGACAAACTCTCCCAAACTCTTTTTCTCCGCGATAGTACGATAGATGAGTTCTCTACGTTTTTCGGGGAAAGCGTTCCACATTTTTTCGCAACTACGTTTGAGACTTTCATACTCAGATCCAACTTGTAACAAAAGCCATAAATCATTAAAAGTAAACATAAAAAATAAATAAATTTATAAATTATTTTTTTTATTATTTACGCGTGTGAGGAGATCGAGTGCTTCTTTGGACGTAAGCCCATCTCCCAGGAATTCCGGTGCAAAAGTAGCATAAAAAAAGCAGCCACGGAAATTGTGACTGCATTATGGAACTAAAAAGAACTATTCGGAACTAAAAAGGAACTAAACCGAACTTTATTGCGGAACTAATCGGAACTATTATCGGCGGTACTTGGTGAAATTGGGGACGCTGTACCGAAGCCCGAAATAGGCGTTTAGTGCGTCATAGAGCGCCTGCGAACTCATGTTTTTGGTATCGAGGTAACCCAGTGCTTCATTGGTTCGGATTGCCGCAACTAACTTAGCCGCCGAGCCGTTTGCCGCGCTTCTCAGTTCCGCTTCCACCGCTTCCGCCTTGCCCTCTTGGATACACTGCGCCGTCAGCAGCGCAAAACGAGGTTGTGCTTGTTCCTTTTGGGAACAAGCTATGGGTGCGGATTGTACGTCCTGTACGTCCTCGGCGGACGCTGCCGGACGTTCGGTGTTCGGGGAGACGGTCTCCGCTTTTCCGTTGTTGATGGTAACGTTGCAACCCTCGTAAATGGGGCCGTTATTGGTGTTAATGATAAGTGACATTGGAATCGATATTTATAGGTCCGTAGTTTTTCTGTATATAGACGTTTACGACTTGTTTCTGAGGTCTGTTCTTTTCAGCGGGTTTGTTCTCAGCCTCAGGCGTTTGTGTTTCCGCAGCGAACTCCGCTTCCTCCCAGCAGAACCGGATTGCGCCGTCCATGTCGTAGTAATAGGTCTGCTCGTCTTTGTCGCGCACCAGCTCGCGCCATTGCTCCATCAGACAGCGCGCCAGCGCCTCGCGCCAATAGGGGGCTGCGATCCGGCGTAACCGCTCAATCAGCGGCACGCCCCAACCGCTCCTTTGCAGGATCTCACGAGCCTCAAAGACCACCTCTTCCTCGGTAGGAACAGGCAGCTCGGAGGGTTCGAAAATCATATTTATGGAGCGATAGATCATGGCATGGTGTTGTTTGACGAAACGGACTGCAAAGGTCCTATTTTTCCAAGAGCCAGTCGATGGAAAAGCGATAGAGAGTTTCGAAATTGATGACCGCTTCCAAGGGGAAACCAAAGACCAAAGTTTTGGCACCGGATTGAGGATGGGTATAGCCCACCGCTGCCGTACAGCGCATATCCCTGTACTCCGCCATACGAACCGCTCCTTTCTCGGGTTTTAATCCCTCCGGATGGCAAGTAAAAAGCTGCATCTCATTGGGCTCAAGGAAGAGCTTATAATTGCTTCGGCTACGCCGATTGATCATTGCTCCGGCTTCGCCGGTTGCTTCGAAGGATATTCTGCCGCTGCGAGTGGCATGGGCAGCATAGAACGATGCGTGCAGTTTCTGTTTCGCCCATTGCGGATCAATGGCAGACAAATGGTCGGTGGAGAGGAGCACTTTGCCTCCTTGGCTGATGAATGCGCCAATCTGCGCCCGAAGCGAGTCAGGCAGGGGATTGCGCTGTCTGCCGCAGATGATATCGATGACATTTGGCATTTGACATTTGGCATTTGACATTTCTTTATTCACTTCGTTCATACGATCTGCTTCGCCGTATGGTTCATTTACCATACCGGCAGTGGAGGAGATATACGAGATTTTCATCTTCTGGAGCACACGTCCGTGTTGCGCCGCCCAATCGCGTGTATTGCCGATTGTGAGTTGTCCGGCATGGTCTCTGTCGCACGCACCCCAACCGCAGTTATCATCATTGATCCATTGATGGGAACGGTTATAATCCCATTGTTGCCCCAGATAAGCGCAAGAGAAATGGTCCTCGCAGGCATAACTGCCCGGCACAATACCTGCAAAAGTGGAGTCGGCAAACCATTCCGGTCCATAGACATCGTCAAAAGCATCAATGATTAAGACCGCTTCGCTGTTAGACCGCTTCGCTGTTTGACCGGCTTCGCCTGTTAGATCGTCCTTCGGACTGTTAGACATGTACGCGCTGATGACGGGGCTGGGGAAACTGAGACCGCCGTCATTACCCGCGACCACATAATAATTATACCGCACTCCGGGAGTGAGGGTCAGTTGGAGTCGGGTACCTTGATCCACCTGCTGTACATCCCATTCGCCGTCGTTCTCCTGGACATAGACCATGTAATAGAGCGGTTCGGCACTCGGTTCGAGCGTGTCCACCGGAGCCTGCCATTGCAAGAGACCTGTTTGGTCAATCGCCAGTTGGCGCACAGGCAGCGGTTGGACGGTGGCATCGCGTCCGTTGAGATAGCGCAAGATACCTTTATAGACCGCTCGTGAAGCGGCAAAACGGAAAGCAGGATCCAATCCGTACTTCATATCCGCCATGTTCTTATGGCTCAGGAGCTCCAAAATGATACTGGGCACAACAGGCACGCGGGACTCGCAATAATTGGCTTCTCGGAGTTGTCTTCTGGTCCATTCGGGAGCTATATGGCGCAAGTCCTCTGTGATCTGGGTCTGTATCCAGTCTCCGAGATTACGATTGGTAGTCTCGCGGTCTCTACCGTCTCGCAAGGTTGATTTGCCGTCGTCGTCATGGGCGGTATAGATGACGAGCGTTCCGATGATCGTGGAGTCGTCTCCGCTGTCTAATCCATCGGTATGCAACGCCACGCAGAGGTCAATCGGTGCGTCCTGCGCATTGACCCACATAGCACGGCATTTCATGTCGTCCTTGTACTCGTTTCCATCATACAGATTCCAAAGCGCCGAGTCCACCCCTTGGCTCTCCAACCAATAGCGTGCGCCCTCCGCCCATTGGGGCATGCCGGAGACACCTATATCATGTTGGTCCAAGTCGGCCCGCGGCATTAAGACCGTAGCACCGGCATTCTCCAGCATGCGCTTGATGACGCGCACATACTCCATGCTATAGAGGTCTTCGACGGTGGTCCAGAGCGTCGCGCGCTGCCATATCCATTCGTCCCTGCCGCGATGGTAGAACATACCATGGCTGGGGTAGAGCACCAGCGTCTTGTCCGTCAAATCGCAATAGCGGTCGGACGAGATCTTGCATTTGGCAGTGGGTGCTTGGGTCTTGGCGCAAGCGGTGATGAGCGTCTCGATGTCCGTTCCGGCAGAATAAATAGTGACCTTTCCATCCGGTTCTCCCAAAGTCCAGAGACTCACTTTGCGCTTGATCTCCGCAACATTCTCCGGTGTCCATCGGTAATCGCGGAGCGTGGCGTTGGTCTTGATCGTCACTTGTTTGCCGTTGATACGCATGTTGTTCACGCGCACCCGCGGCGACCAGACGGGCGAGAAACCGGTGTACGCCATAAGCGAATCGCCCAACTCCCGCATTCCAAGCGTTTCCGCGCTAATTGAAAATTGAAAATTGAAAATTGAAAGGATGACTAATCCTAACAACCTATACCTATGTTTCCTTTCTCCTTTCATTTCTCACCTTTCACCTTGTTAGAAATCTTCATCACTCAGATCGGTGTTGCTCTTTTTGTTTTTCAGCGCAGCCTCTTGGTACGATTTCAGCAGATCCTCTGCCATCTTAGGCTGGTAACCCTCTGCGATCTCATAATCCTTGGCATCATTGGCTTTGAAGACGATACGTACTTTGATGATCGCGACACCTGCTTCGAGTTCGGAAATGACCTCCGGCGTGACCTCATACACGGTCTCGGTCCAATACTTGGTGATCGTCGCACGCGCTGCTTTCTCGGTGCGTTTCTCTTTCTTCACCTCCGATCCGGCAACGCGGTTGAGTCGCGCGGTCTTGCCATCCGCAAAACGGATCAGAATACGCGATTCATCGGTGAACTCGTTGAACTCATTCGTGTTAACGGTCTTGACGATGAGGGTTGTGACATCCTTGCCGTCCTTGTGGTCCTGGCAGAAAGCGATCTGCGGCTTCAGGTTCTTGTTAACCGAAGCGTCGAGATGGATAAACTTGCCGCGTTCCGCAGCGTTAACACTCATACTCAGCGCCAAAACGAGCGCTACGAATACAGAAAATACCTTTTTCATAAAATTATATAAATTAAAAATTTAACTTTCAACTCTCCTCCCCCTGTTAACGGGTCTGACGCGGTATCCGGCGGCTCGAAGGAGTTGCAGCAGACCTTTCTCTCCGCCTAAATAGACAGCGTCCAGCACAATAAACGCTCCTCCTTCCGTCAAGATGGGTTTGAGCCGCTTCACCCATTGCTCATTGCGGGCACAATAGACCTTGTAGTCCGAGAAAGAGATCGAGGTTGTATTATCGGGTCCCTCCACTTGGAAGGCAATGTCCGTCAGTCGTCCGGAGCGGTACATTTCTCTGATGATCCGCTCCTGTTTGACTTCGTTTTCCGGGTACTCCATGACTTTCATCAGCTCCTTGCATTGCCAATGGAAGGGTTCTCGGTCGAAGAGCATATACATCGTCTCGCCGATGTTATCCAGTCCGACGATCGGCAGATCCCTCTCCGCCGCCACGGCTTCAAAGAATCCGACCATGGATCGTTGCTCGTCATATTGGAGCCATTGCTTCATCAATTCCGTCCGAAACATCTCCGTCAAATAGGACGGTTTCATCCGGCATAATTTATCTAATCCCATGCCGATGTTAATGCGAAGACTATTGTCGATAAACTCGTACTCGCTTTCGCTGTAGAAATTAGACAGTTTGATCGAGTCGGGCAGGATGGCTGCTTGACGGAGCGCAGCGAGTGCTTCATAGTCCTGCATGGCAAACTCCGTGACCACTTTGCGGCATTTCCCGAAGCATTTGAATACATTCGGAATGGTGTCGATAAACTGCATATCGACGTATTTATTGGTCGCCAAAACGAATGATTTCTGCCGCGCGCCGCCCTTGCTGATTTCGTACAACACTTGCGCGCGGCAAGGAGGAAGGACGAAAATGAAAAATGAAAGGACAATTATCCCTCTCAACCACCATATTCTATGTCTCCTTTCACCTTTCACCTTTCACTTTTCACCTTACTTAAATCTTGTGATCATGTTATACGCCTGATAAATACCCAATTCACCGGCTTTGGAGAGGTCAGCCAGTCCTTTCTCGTCCTCGCCGAGGTAGATATAGGTGAGTCCGCGGTTGAAGTACGCTTCAGCGAAATCGCCGTCCTGTTGTATGGCGCGGGTATAATAATCGATGGCGTCTTTGTATTCCTTCTGCGCGCAGAGGATATTGGCTTTGTTATAGAGCGCAAAGACGAAATCCGGCTGCATGCGCAGTACTTGGTCATAATCGCGCAGCATGATCTCGAAATCCATGTTGGCGGTGGCTTCCTGTTCTCCGGTCGTGCGCTGGTATTCCAGCAGTCTGTAACGCCAGTTAGCGCGGCAGAAATAGAGCACCGGCTCCAGATTCTTGTCCGCCATCAGCGCCGCGCGGGTGCAGTCGTCAATCGCGGAGGTGTAGTCCTGCACGATCGCAAACTCAATCGCCCGTGCGAAATAGAGCGTCGCCGTGGGGGCTTCGTCTATATATCGCGAGAGACGTGCTATTTCCGTGAAATGGAAATCCACCATTTCTGCCGTCAGCGCCAGCTCTTCGGACGTGAAGCGCAACGCCGCCGGCAGTGCGCCGCTGTTATTGAGTTGCTCCACCAGCGGATGGTAGTAATTGGTGCGTCGGAGGCTGATGTCCTGGCTGTAATACGAGAGGACGATATTGGATTCGTTGACCACGTCCTGGTGGCGTTTTTGCACCGTTCCGCGGGTCTGCGAATCATATTTCTGCTCCTCTTCTTCCGGCAGGTCGGTCTGGTTTTGCGCCGTGGAGGAAGAGAACTCTTTGCGGTGGTCTTTCTTTTGCGGTTGCGCCTGTGCGATCTGCATGTCGGTATTGGGTTGCGCGGCTTGCTGCGCTTGGATCTGCTCTTTGCGGGACTCTAATTCCTGCGCTTTCTGGCGGAATTGGAATGCGCCTTTGGTGTCGCCCAACTTGGTTTTGGCTTGCGACGCCAGATAGTAAGCCGGCAGGAAATAGGGATATCGGTCTATCATCGCCTGCATATCCTTGACGACCGCTCTCCATTGCTTGAGTTGCATCTCCACCAACGCACGCTGGTAGCGCATCTCGGTGCGATCCGGCGCCAATGAGATAGCGGTATTCAGATCCTCCAAAGCGCGGTTGTAATCGCCCACTTCCTGGCGCATCACACCGCGGTTATAATAGCAATCAGCATCCCTCGGCGCCATCTTCACCGCTTGGTCATAATCGCTCAACGCGCCGCGGTAGTTATGGCGGTGGTAATGAATCACACCGCGGTTGATATAATCTCCTGCCCATTTGGAGCCCAGATTGATGGCTTGGGTCAGTTGCACATAGGCATCGTCCTCTCGCTCCAGCATAAGGTTCGTCACGCCGAGCGCAGACCAAACGGCAGGGTTATTCTTGTCGTACTGAGCGGCTTTCTCAAACGCTTCCAGCGCGGTCAGGGTGTCTTTTTTATGGATACAGATCTGTCCTTTCTCGCTCCAGACGGAAGCCGATTGCGGTTCGCGTTTGAGCATCTGCTCTATATCCTCCAGCGCGGCGTCATAGTGCTTCATCATCGCGCGTGTGTCTGCGCGCAATAACATATAGGTGCGATTCTCCGGCGAGAAATGGAGCGCCTCGGTGTAGTCCGCTTCGGCTTTCTCCAGCTCGTTCAGTTGGCGGTAGATGTATCCGCGCGCATAATAGCAACCCGGCGAGAACGGATTGCGCTCGATCGCCGCATTGCAATCCCGCAAAGCGCCGTTATAATCCTCCAATTGGATCTTCGCGATCGCGCGGTAGAAATAGGGCTCCGCGAGATATGGCTTGAGGTGGATGACTTGGTTGAAATACTGGATGGAGAGTACGTAATCCTCAAAGTACAGCGCATTCCGTCCGATCGCGGTAATACGGTCGGTATTCAGTTGCGCATAAGTACCAAGAGACAAAGTACCAAGTACCAAGGATAATATAAATTTCTCAATTCTCAATTCTCAATTCTCAATTATTCGCATCCTTCGTTCGGATTAAACCATGCCGGCACATCGAATTGCTCGTTGGGACTGTAGCCCAAGTCCGGATCTGCCAGCACTTTCTGCATATAGAGCGCGCAGATGGGCAACGCCATCGACGCACCTTGTCCTTCTGCCATATTATCAAAATGTATGCCACGATCTTCACCGCCGACCCACGTGCCGCTGACGAGCGAAGGAGTGAAACACATGAACCAACCGTCGGAGTTATTGTTGGTTGTACCCGTTTTGCCACCCATCGGTGCGGTAATACCGTATTTGAAGCGCACGCGCACACCTGTGCCATGATCGAGCACGGCGCGGAGCATATAGATCATCTTGTATGCCGTGGTTTCGCTGATGATCTCGTGCGTGCGCGGAGTGAACATCCCGATGATATTGCCGTTGGCGTCTTCGATACGGGTGACGTAGAGCGGTTCGGTTCGGATTCCCTTGTTCGCAAAGGTGGTGTAAGCGTCCACCATCTCCTCCACACTCACTTCGCACGGACCCAGACAGAGCGAAACAACCGGATCCAACTGACCTTGAATACCGAACGAGCGCATCATCTTAACCAGCTGCTCCGGCGTGAAAAGCGACATCAGATAAGCGGAGATCCAGTTGGAGGAGTTCATCAGACCCCATGTGAGGGTGACGGTGTCGCCGAGGTATTTATCGTGGGTGTCGCGCGGTGTCCATTCGTTGCCGTTGCCGTCAATGAGCGTGATCGGTTCGTTGATGGTCTTCTCGCAGGGCCACATGCCTTCGTCCATTGCCAGGGTGTAGAGATACGGCTTGACGGTCGAACCCACTTGCCGGCGACCTTTGGTCGCCATATCGTATTGGAAATGAGCAAAGTTCGGTCCGCCCACGTATGCTTTGACATGACCTGTATGCGGGTCCATGGACATGAATCCGCAGCGCAGGAAACTCTTCTCCCATTTGATCGAATCATAGGGCGAAAGGACGGTGTCAATCACGCCGCGGTCGTACGAGAAGAGTTGCATCTCGCGCGGTGTATGGAATGCCGCCATGATCGAATCTTTGCTTGCTCCGGCGCGTTTCATCACCCGATAGCGCTCGGACTGACGCATTGTGCGATTCATGATTCCGTCCACTTCCGCTTGGGTGAGCGTACGAGAGAAAGGAGCGTTCTTTTTCTTCTTCAGCTCCTTGAAGAACGATTTCTGCTGCGCCTGCATGTGTTCGCTGACCGCTTCTTCGGCATAGCGCTGCATTCGCGAATCGATGGTCGTATAGATCTTCAGACCGTCCTGATAAATGTCATATTTGCTACCGTCCGGCTTCTTGTTCTTCTCGCAAAAACCATAGAGCGGGTTGTTATCCCATTGATATTTATCGAGTTGGTATTGCTGTTTGTTCCATTCCGAGTAGTCGCTCTCTTTGGGTTCTTTGGCAGTCAACACGCCGCGCAGGTACTCGCGGAAATAAGGCGCGATACCTTGCTTGTGGTCCACCGAACGGTAGTGCAACTCCAGCGGCAGAGCCGCAATCGAATCGCGTGCGGCTTCATCGATATAGCCGTATTTCTCCATCTGCCCGAGCACGGTGTTACGGCGGTTGGTAGCGCGCACGGGATGACGCACAGGGTTATAGAGCGACGGGTTCTTACACATACCGACCAACATCGCTGCTTCCTCTATTTTCAGATCCTTCGGCGTGGTGGAGAAATAGACCTGCGAAGCGGACTGGATTCCCACGGCGTTATAGAGAAAATCAAACTGGTTGAGGTACATCAGCAGAATCTCATCCTTCGAATAGAGCCGCTCCAGTTTGGTAGCAATGACCCATTCGATGGGTTTCTGCATGGCGCGCTCGAAGATATTGTTCGCCCGCGGCGACCAGAGTTGTTTCGCCAACTGCTGGGTGAGGGTAGAACCGCCTCCTGCGCGACCCAGTTTGAGAATCGCACGAAACATGGATTTGAAATCCACTCCGGTATGCTGGTAGAAACGCGCATCTTCGGTCGCAATCAACGCATTGATCAAGTCCTGCGAAAGGTCCGTGTATTGCACGCCGATACGGTTCTCATACCGGTAATAACGTCCCAGCGACTGCATATCCGAGGAAATGATCTCACTCGCAAAGGTGTTCTTCGGGTTTTGCAACTCCTCCAGCGGTGGCAAATAACCCAACGCACCTTTCGTAATCAGCCAAATCACAAGGAAAGCAACCGCTATTCCTCCTAAAAAGAGTCCCCAAAACCACAATAAAAATGGTTTATACCAACTTTTCTTCATATCATTAAATCTTCAATTATTCTGTTTAATACATGCAGCCCCTTTTGGGTCGCTACAATGTGTCCGTCTTCCCTTTGGCGCAAAAGTCCGTTTTTGAGGTAGTCCGCAACACCGACGGGATACCGACGAGATACCGTGTCTGAAGGTATAGTTATACCTTTGTTCGTGCGCAGTCCCAACATGATTCGTTCATTATACAGGTCGGTCTCCGTTAAGGTCTCGCTTTCTCGCACCGGATCGCCGTTTTTTATGCCGCGAATATAGGTATCCAGATCGTCCGGATTCCAACTTCGTATATTCCCTATATAACTATGCGCGCCCGCGCCTACGCCCACGTACGGCGTGCCGTTCCAATAACTGCTGTTATGTTGCGCTTCCTTGTCAGGCAGGGCAAAATTGCTGACCTCATAATGCACAAAACCCGCTTCTTGGAGTCGTCCGCATAGGTAATCATACATGGCGTTTTCTGTATCCTCGTCAACAGCAGAGATCGCGCCGACGTCGCGCTGCTCTGAGATAGCAGTTCCTTCTTCGTACATCAGCCCGTAAGACGATATATGCTGCACGTTAAGCCCCAATGCCGTCTCGATATCCGCTTTCCATTGCTCCATCGTTTGCGTCGGAAGGGCGTACATCAGATCAATGGAGAGGTTCTCAAAGCCCGCTTTTTGCGCCATGCGGACAGCTTCTATCGCTTGCGCGGCATTGTGTCGGCGACCGATTAAGCGCAACAGCGAGTCTTGAAACGACTGGATGCCGATGGAGAGCCGGTTAATGCCTGCTTCTTTGACGGCTTGCATATATTCCAAGGTCGCATCGCCCGGATTAAGCTCCATTGTGATCTCCTCGGCTGCTGTAGCTCCGATGGCGTCTAGTATCTGCCGGATCTGTTCCGGTTTCAAGGTGCTCGGTGTTCCGCCGCCGATATAGATCGTGCGGATTTCTCCCGCTTCGTTGCGCCGGGAACGGATCTCTGTTAATAGCGCCTCCATGTATTCCTCCCGCCGCTCCAAAAGGGTGGTGGAGAAGAAATCGCAATAGAGGCATCGCGACTTGCAAAACGGTATATGTACGTACAGCCCTGCCACTATTCTTTCTTCCAAAATACCGTTCCGACCAGATCGTCCGGCAGGTATTGCTGTTCTACCCAATGCCCCGGAAAATCGTGTGGATACTTGTATCCGTCCGCGTATCCCAGTTCTTTCATCAGACTTGTCGGCGCATTACGCAGGTGTAACGGCACAGGCAGATTGCCCGTCTCGCGCACTTTTGCCAGCGCTTCGTCTATCGCCAAATACGCCGAGTTATCCTTGCGGCAAGTAGCCAGATAGATCGTCGTTTCCGCCAGCGGAATACGTCCTTCGGGCCAGCCGATCTTATTCACCACCTCGAAACATGTGTTCGCCAGCAACATGGCATTCGGGTTCGCCAACCCGATATCTTCGCTCGCGGAGATGACTAATCGCCGCGCAATAAACTTCGGATCTTCTCCGCCTTCGATCATTCGTGCCAGCCAATAAATTGCCGCTTGCGGATCGCTGCCGCGGATGGATTTGATGAACGCCGAAATGATGTCATAGTGCATTTCTCCGTCCTTGTCATAGGCAACGGGATTTTGCTGCAACTGCTTTGTAACCGTCTCATTATCAATGACCTTAACGCCGCTGTTGCTGACCAACTCAATGATATTGAGCAACTTGCGTGCGTCGCCTCCGCTGTAGCGCAGGATTGCTTCGGTGTCCTTTATTTCCAAGCCCAGTGAACGGATGTATTCGTCTTGCGTCAAAGCGCGCTGCAGCAGTTCCAGCAAGTCTTCTTTGTCCAGCGGCTTGAGCACATAGACTTGGCAGCGGCTCAAGAGCGGCGTGATCACTTCGAAACTCGGATTCTCTGTCGTCGCTCCGATCAGCGTGATCGTGCCTTCTTCCACTGCGCCCAACAAACTGTCCTGCTGGCTCTTGCTGAATCGGTGGATCTCATCGATAAAGAGAATCGGGCTACGACTGTCTGCCGGCGCAAAAAGTCCGCTGTTCATGGACGCATTGCGTTTGGCTTTGTCAATCACGTCGCGCACCTCTTTGACGCCGCTTGTTACGGCGCTCAGGGTGTAAAACGGTCGTTGCAGTTGGTGTGCAATGATACGTGCCAGCGTCGTTTTGCCGACACCCGGAGGACCCCACAAAATGAAACTGGCTATATTGCCGCTCTCTATCATTTGGCGCAGGATCGCTCCTTCGCCCACCAGGTGTTTCTGGCCGATATATTCATCCAGCGTCTTTGGACGCATTCGTTCTGCTAATGGCAACATAATAACTGCTTGGCATTTGCAATCGCTTCCGGCGAGGGATTTTTGCCGCTCAGCATAGTAGCGATCTCTGTGATTCGTTCTTCTTCGTTCAGCAGCGAGATATGCGTCTCGGTGCGTTGTGCCGTGTCGGCTTTGAACACTTTGTAATGTGTCTGTCCGAGCGCAGCGATCTGCGGCAGATGGGTGATGGCAATGATCTGGCGGTGCGCCGCCATTTCGCGCATAATTGCCGCCATTTGGGTAGCTATGTCTCCGCTTACGCCGGTGTCAATCTCATCGAAAATGATGGTCGGCAGACCTTTTGTGCTGGCAATCAAGGCTTTGACGCACAGCATCAGACGGCTGATCTCACCACCGGAAGCTACTTCGCTCACAGCCCGCAGACTCTGGTTGAGGTTCGCAGCGAACATCAGTTGCACTTCGTCGCTGCCGTTGGGCGTGAAATCCGGCGTGGCAGTAATCGGAATCTCCACTTTGGCGTGCGCGACACCCAGCCGTTTGAGCCCGTCCACCAACCGCTCGCAAATCTGCGGAATAACGGCTTGGCGGCTCTTGGTCAAGGCTTGGGCAGAGTGGGTGAGAGCCTCTTTCTTGGCGGACACCTCTTTCTGCGCCTGCTCAATATCGTATTCAAAACTGTCCATCCGGTTCACTTGTTGAGCCAACTCATCGCGGGTCGCAATCAGTTCGTCTATCGTCTCCGCGCTGAATTTGCGCAGCAGGTCATTCAGAAAACCGATTCGCTCTTCCACCCATTCCAGCCGTTGCGGATCCATCTCAATATTGTTCGCCAAATGCTCCGCCTCTTCGGCTATGTCCTGCAACTCAATCCGTGCGCTGTCAATCCGTTCTTGCAACTCCGGCGCCGCATCGTCCAGACGGCAAGCATGCAACGCGTCCAGCGCACTTCCTTGTTCGCCATTCAGCGCTTCAACGGCAGTCATCAATGCCATACGAATATCCTCCGCATGGCTCAAACGATACTGCTCTTGCTCCAGCTCTTCCAACTCGCCGGATTGCAGATTTGCTTCGTCCAGAATCTTGTACCGATACTGGATATACTCCGCGTCCTGTTGGCTTTTCTTTGCCAGCGATTGCAACTTATTGAGCGCTTCTACTGCCGCCGTATAGGCTTCAAAATCCGTAGAATACTGCGCCATCTGTGTCTCATTCTGCGCGATGGCGTCAATGATACTCAATTGAAAATCAGCGTTTTCTATCAGCAGGTTTGCGTGCTGGGAATGGATATCGATCAGTTTGTTTGCCAGTGCTTTCAGTTCCTGCAAAGTCACGATTCCGTCGTCTACGAACGAACGACTTTTGCCGTTGGCATAGAGTTCGCGCCGGATGATATACTCGTCAAACTCCGCCTCAATGATGCATTTATCTTCGCCGTCGGTGATCGCTTTGCTGTCCGCACGCGCGCCCAAAACCAGCGCCAGAGCACCTAAAATAATACTCTTTCCTGCGCCCGTTTCACCGGTTAGCACCGAGAATCCGGCTCCGAAATCAATGTCCAGATGGCTGATCAGCGCGTAATTCTGTATGTGTAAATGCTTCAGCATTAATTTTTGAATCTTGAATTTTTAATTTTGAATTTTCTCATACGTATTTTGCCGCGTCGGGTCAATATCCATCAGCAGCTCATAAACGGCTTTCTTCTCTTTGTCTGTTCCTTTGCTGAAAATATCCACCAACTCATCGGCTTTGGCGTCCAGAAAAGTGTTGATCACGTACGTCGCCGGACGAGCCCGAAACGCCTCTTTGAGCACCGGCATTCCTTCTGCGATGCGCGCGCGACCATTTGTCACATTGCCGCTCATCTCGTCCAGACCCAAACGGTGGTATTCGTAGTAATAATTGCGGTATTTCTTAAACGCTTCGTCTAACAAGTTGTTTATCAACGCATAACGGTTTTTGTTGCTCTCGAAAGCCAGCCATCCTCTCTGCTCCGAATTATCCATGCTGGCGCTCTGGCACATATTGACAATCTCCTCGCATTGCTGGAAATAAGGCGTTCCGCCGAGCCGCTGAAAACTGTCTTGGTCATGTCCGATGATCAGGTAACAATAATACGCCAGCATCGCTGTCAGGTTGGTCGTAAACTGGTTTTGCTGCCATTCGATACGGTCGTACTCCTGGTATGTGAACGTAAAGGAATTATCCTTGAAATTCAGCAGCGGAGTGGTGTACGTCGTGCCATAAACAGGTCGGCGGCTTTGCAGCGTCATTTCGCAGGTGAACAAATTATCCTCCATCTTTTGGACCACAATCAGCATGCTGCATTCGATCTTCTCGTGCTCGGCATAACTCATATTTGTCCAGCGGTTCTGGCTCATGTATTCCTCGATAGAGGTCTTCAACGTATTGAAGATCTGTTTGTTACTGCCCTCGATTTGGTCGGAATTGATCGTCACGGTGCAATTCAATTCCTGCGCCGAGAGATAAACGGAAGCCAATAGGGCTACTATGATGGTTAACTTTCTCATTTTGAAATAGAAACTATGTTTCCGGTCTTTTCGCTAAATACGATTTTCGGCAGTTCCTTGCCGGTGAATAAACTCTTTGGCAGCGCTACATCAATGCCTAATTGAGCCACCGGCACTTCGCGGTTGGCAAGTTGGCGACCTTTGTACAGCACATTCACTTCGCATTGCCCCGGGATATTATATACGATTTGCGATAGTTCGCCACCTTTTTTCTTTGCTTTCGGATCTGCCGGAGCGGCATTTTGTGCCCGGCATGTCATACGAATCTCAATCGTGTCGGCATCAATATTATCGCCTTCGGTAAATCCGTTTTCGTCGGAGAAGAACAGCAGATGTCCTTCGTCCGTCGGCTCCAAGCGAACCATTTTATGCGCTTTCTTGCAATGCTTTTTTCCGACAAATAATTCGGTCAATGCACGCTCCTGTTTGTCTAACTCATTGAGAACCAATTCCATTGATTTGCCATCTGCCGGAGCATGCTCCACTTCTCCGTTCAGCAGATACATTCTTGTTTCGCGAATACGGAATATTTGTTTGGCTACTTCCTGCGCTTGCTCTCTCAATGAACCGGTTTTCAGTACTTCTTCAGGGTAAGGTGCTATCTTTATGCTGTTAATCCTAGACTTTTCAGCAGACCTCGCGCTGACCTTGCGCTGCTGTTGGGCTCCTTTTTTACCTTCCGCTGCCACATTATAACCCGTCAGCAGACCTTTCTCATTGATGCTAAGCAGCATCGGAAATCCGCTCTCTATATCCACTTTATGCGGACGGGAGTAGTCCGTGGCGGTAGATGTACTGATTTTTACCTCTTTGAGCACGCAGTTTGTCTCGTTCGATTCGATCGCTTCGGTTGCGCCCAGTAAATCCTCTGCAAACTCCGCATAGATTCCGCGCTCTTGCGTCTCCACCGTATAGGTGAAATCTAGCGAAATAGCGGTCTTGGGGCTATAATAAACGAACGCCGATTCACCTTCTGTCAACACTTGTGCGCTTATTGCGCAACTGATCATTGCTCCGACGAGCACAATAAATAATTTTCTCATATTACGAATATTCATTATTCTTTATTCATTATTCCAAATCTTCCACGCTGCTTTGGCTTGTCCGACCAACATCTCCATTCCATTGCGAGTGATGGCACCTTGCGCTTTGCCTTTCTGCAAGAACAACGTCTCCTCAGGGTTATACACGCAGTCAAACAGCAAATGGCGTGCTGAAATCCATTGATACGGAATATTGGGGAACGTGTCTGTCTCCGGTGCCATTCCGAGCGGCGTACAGTTGACGATGACGGTATATTGCGCCATCACATCTTCTGTCAGTTCCTCATATCCCAGCATGCCTTCTTTGGGCGTACGGCTGACGAGAGTGGGGGAAACACCCAATTTGCGCAGCCCATAACACACCGCTTTGGACGCTCCTCCTGTGCCTAAAACCAAAGCCTGTTGGTCATCAGGACGAAGCAACGGACGGATGGAATCGATAAATCCCAAGCAGTCGGTGTTATAACCCACGCGATTATGAATGACATTCACCGCTCCGATGGCTTCTGCCGTTTCGTCCAGCCGATCCAAATAAGGAATGACGGCTTTCTTATACGGCATAGTTACATTCATACCGTCCAACGAACGCATCAGTTCATCCATCCGTTCGCCTGTCAGTTCCTCTATCGGATACAAACTATATTCCGCCTCTATCTTCTCCCGTTCAAACTTCTCGTTGAAATACTTCGCCGAGAAAGAGTGAATCAGCGGGAATCCTATGATACCGTAGTGATGCATAATTTTCCTTTTTTTATCGTTGCTTGGTGGGTCTTGGAGGTAAAAACCTTGCCTCCTTCTCCTCGTTGCAACGCATCGTAAATCTTATCTATTTCGGCAAATCCGTACATGCGAAGTTCTTCGTAAAGCTTAGCAATTCCTGCTTCGCGCGTCTCTTTGCCGTCCAATATATCTGCATAGCCCTGCATGTATTCTGCCGTTTGAGCCATGTGCTCAATCTCTGTTTTGCTGTAGTTTTTCAACTGCTCACGGATCGCATTGCGAGTGATAGAAGTGTCGCTATTCGTGCTGTCTGTCACCCATTCCAAACCGCGTTTGTCACGCAGGTAGTGCTCTATGTAATCGCGCGTGGTACACAGCAACGGTCGCACAACAGGCACTCCGTTTGGAGCCATAGGATTCGTGCTTTTGGGACGCATTCCCGCTAATCCGCGCAGACCTGTTCCGCGCTTGAGATTCAGCAGAATGGTCTCCGCTTGATCGTTCTGATGGTGTGCCACAGCCACAGCTTGACATCCATACGCACGAGCCGTTTCTTCAAACCATGCATAGCGCAATTCCCGCGCTGCCATCTCCATACTTATCTTATGCGTACGCGCGTACGTAAGTGTGTCAAATTGCACGACCTCTAACGGCACATTCATTTGCAGGCATAGTTCGCGCACAAAATGCTCATCCCGATCGCTCTCTGCGCCCCGCAGATGAAAATTGCAATGCGCCGCAATGCACGAATAGCCTGCACGAACCAGTACGTCCAGCAGAGACACACTGTCTGCGCCTCCGCTCAGAGCCACCAACACCGGTTTGTCCTTTTCCAACAATTCCCGCTGCCGGATATATGTACTTACCCGCCGTAACAATTCTCAACTCTCAACTCTCAATTAGTCCGCGGTAGCGGGCGCGCTTCGGCTGGCACGCTTCTTCGCCCAGACGCATTTTCTTGTTCTCTTCGTATTCCGAGTAGCTGCCTTCGAACCAGAACACTTTGCCGTCGCCTTCGTACGCTAAAATATGCGTGCAGATACGGTCCAGGAACCAGCGGTCGTGGCTGATCACAACAGCACATCCGGCAAAGTTCTCTAATCCTTCTTCCAATGCCCGCAGGGTGTTGACATCAATATCGTTCGTCGGCTCGTCCAGCAACAGCACGTTCGCTTCGGATTTGAGTGTCAGAGCCAGATGAAGCCTGTTTCGTTCTCCGCCGGACAGCACACCGCATTTCTTCTCTTGGTCTGCGCCGGTGAAGTTAAAACGGCTCAGATAAGCACGCGCATTGATCTCTCTGCCTGCCACGCGGATAAACTCTGTTCCGCCGCTGATAGTCTCAAAAACGGACTTGTTGGGATCAATATCTGCGTGTTGCTGGTCCACATAACCGATTTTGACTGTCTCGCCGACCGAGAAAGTACCTTTGTCCGCTTTCTCCGTGCCAATGATCATACGGAAGAGGGTTGTTTTGCCGGCTCCGTTCGGACCGATCACACCCACAATACCGTTTGGCGGCAACATGAAGTTCATATCCTCGAACAGCAGTCGGTCGCCAAACGATTTGGCTACTCCTTCTGCGTTAATTACTTTATTACCCAAACGCGGACCGTTCGGAATAAAGATCTCCAGCTTCTCCTCGCGCTCTTTCTGCTCCTCGTTCAGCATCTTGTCGTACGCCTCCAGACGCGCTTTCTGCTTTGCATGACGCGCTTTGGGAGCCATGTGTATCCATTCCAACTCGCGCTCCAAGGTCTTGCGACGTTTGGAAGCCTGTTTCTCCTCTTGCGCCATTCGGTTCGTCTTCTGCTCCAGCCAAGAAGAATAATTGCCCTTCCAAGGAATACCTTCTCCGCGGTCCAATTCGAGAATCCATCCGGCTACGTGATCGAGGAAATAGCGGTCGTGCGTGATACATATCACCGTTCCGGCATATTGCTGCAAGTGTTGCTCCAGCCAATCGATCGACTCTGCATCCAAATGGTTCGTCGGCTCGTCCAGCAACAGCACATCGGGTTGCTGCAGCAACAGACGGCATAGCGCCACACGGCGGCGCTCACCTCCGGAGAGGGTAGTGACACTTGCGTCGTCCGGCGGACAGCGTAAAGCGTCCATCGCACGATCCAACTTCTGGTCTATATTCCATGCGTCCGCTGCGTCCAATTTGTCCTGCAACTCCGCCTGACGAGCTAACAGTTTGTCGAAATCAGCGTCCGGTTCTGCGAAAGCCATGTTGATCTCATCGTACTCGCGCAGCATGTCCATAATAGGCTGTACACCTTCTTGTACCACCTCGCGCACCGTCTTGTTCGGATCCAGTTTCGGATCTTGCTCCAAGTAGCCGACGCTGTAACCCGGCGACCAAACGACCTCACCTTGGTATTCTTTTTCTACGCCGGCTATGATCTTCAGCAAAGTCGATTTACCTGCTCCGTTGAGACCGATAATACCGATCTTAGCGCCATAGAAGAAGCTAAGGTAGATATTGTTTAACACGCGTTTCTGGGGACCGAAATTCTTACTCAGTCCCACCATCGAAAAAATAATCTTTTTATCGTCTGCCATAATCTTAAATTTTCCTCAAACTCAATTGTATTCTGCCTCGCGCGCGATCCACATCTACTACGCGCACTCTCACATGCTGATGCAACTTGACCACCTCTTGCGGATTCGAAACTCGTTTGTCCGCCATTTCTGAGATATGAATCAAACCGTCCTTGTGCACGCCTAAATCCACGAATGCACCAAAAGCGCTTATATTGGTCACAATCCCAGGCAGGATCATTCCTGCCTGCAGGTCGTCTATCGTGTGGACATGTTCGTCAAAATGAAACTCCTCCGTTTCGCCGCGGGGATCTCGTCCCGGTTGAGCCAATTCCTTCAGTATATCGGTCAGAGTGGGCATGCCCACTTCGGCTGTCACATACCGGCTCAAATCAATCTTGTCCCGCAACTCTTTATGAGCAATCAAATCCGCCACCGTGCATCCTTGGTCTTTCGCCATCCGCTCAACGATCGCATAACTCTCCGGGTGTACGGCACTATTATCCAGCGGATTCTTACCTTTCAGACGCAAGAATCCTGCGGCTTGTTCAAATGTCTTTGCGCCTAATTTAGGCACTTTGAGCAGTTCTTTGCGGGAAGTGAAAGCGCCGTTTTGCGCGCGGTAATCCACGATACTCTGTGCTAAGGTCGGTCCCAAGCCGGACACATATGTCAGCAAATGCTGGCTGGCGGTATTCACGTCCACACCTACATAGTTCACTACGCTCTCTACGGTCTGTTGCAGGCTCTTGCGCAGCTCCGTCTGGTTCACGTCGTGCTGGTATTGTCCCACGCCGATAGATTTCGGTTCGATCTTCACCAATTCCGCTAACGGATCAATGAGCCGCCGTCCTATACTGACCGCTCCGCGCACCGTGACATCTTCGTTCGGAAACTCGTCTCGGGCTATCTTGCTTGCGCTATAAACCGACGCTCCGGCTTCGCTGACCACAAAGATCTGCGGAGAACTCAGTCCCTTGGTACTTAGTCCCTTTGTTACTTCTCGTACCATTTGCTCTGTTTCGCGACTCGCTGTTCCGTTGCCGATGGCGATCGCTTCAATCCGGTATTTGGTGATAAACTCTTGCAGCCGTTGGGTCGATTGCAAATTATGCAAGAAAATCACATCGTGCAAGAGCAAATCGCCTTGCTCGTTCAGCACAACGGTCTTGCAACCTGTTCTAAATCCCGGGTCGAGCGCCAGAACGCGTTTCTGACCCAATGGAGCAGAGAGCAATAACTGCCTCAAATTGTCCGCAAAGATCTGTATAGCTTCTGCGTCCGCTTTCTCTTTCGAGAGCGCAGCGAACTCAGTCTCTATCGCCGGTTTGAGCAGCCGCTTGTAGCCGTCCTCCATCGCCAGCTCTACCTGATAAGCCGTGTCGTTGGATGTGCGAAGCCACAAATTAGCTAATTTATCAAGCGCCTTCTCGCCGTCCGGCGATATATCTACACGAATAAATCCTTCTGCTTCCGCACGCCGGATAGCCAGCATCTGATGGCTCTTGATATGCTTCAACGGGCACTTGAAATCGAAATAATCTTTGTAGTTCTGCGCTTCGGGTGTGTCGCATTTGCCTTTGACCGCTTTGGTCGTAAGGATTGCGGTATAGGTGAACTCACGCCGGATCGCATTGCGGCTCTTTTCGTCCTCCGAGATGCGTTGCGCGATAATATCCCGTGCGCCCTGCAGGTCTTCCTCGTTTTTCGGAAGCTGCATAGGGCGTTGTTTCAAAATCTCTTCCGCTAAGGGCAGCAGACCACGTTCGATTGCTATGTCAGCGCGGGTCTTGCGATGCGGTTTATAGGGCAGATAGAGGTCTTCCAACTCCGTGCTGTCCCAACATTCCTCAATCCGTTTGCGCAATGCCGCATCGTCCACTCCCAGCTCGTCCAAGCGGTCAAAAATGGTCTCTTTGCGTTTGGCAAGTTCCTGCAGTTTGGTGTATTGCGCTTCGATCGCTGCGATCTGCACTTCGTCCAGACTTCCGGTCTTCTCCTTTCTATATCGCGCGATAAACGGAATCGTCGCTCCTTCGTCCAGAAGCGCCAAAACCGCTGCTACATTACGCTCATTAATAGAGAGCGATTTACTGATAATATATGCAAAATTATTTTCGGACATATTCTGCAAAGGTAAATGCATAAGGGTTCTTCTCGTCCGCTTCGTGCCGCTCTGCGGTCGTCCGTCGCCATTCGGATTCTTTGATCTCCGGGAAGAACGTGTCTGCGTCCTCCCAGGAATGGTGGATATGGGTGATATAGAGTTTGTCGGCGCGCTCCATCATCTGGCGATACACCATTCCGCCGCCGATGACAAACGCTTCTTCGTCCGGCGAGATCTTTGCGCATAGTTCGTCCAGCGAATAAACCGCTTCTGCTCCTTCAAAAGTCTTGCCCTGAACGTCCGTCAGCACGATATTCCGTCGATTAGGCAGCGGATGTTTCGGAAGCGAGAAGAATGTCCGCTCACCCATAAGCACTGTATGACCAGAAGTAATCTCCTTGAAATGCTTCAGATCCGCAGGCAGATGGCAAAGCAGATCACCTTTCTTGCCGATCGCGTAATTTTCTGCGATAGCTACTATAATGGAAATCATACACTTACTACTCCTGCGATATGAGGGTGGGGATCATAGCCTTCCAATTGGAAATCTTCGTATTGGAAGCTAAACAGGTCCTTCACCTCGGGGTTAATAATCATCTTCGGCAGCGTTCGCGGCTCGCGCGTCAGTTGCAGTTTCACCTGATCCAGATGGTTCAGATAGATATGTGCGTCGCCGAGCGTGTGAATGAAATCGCCGCATTGGAGTCCTGTCACTTGCGCCATCATCCGGAGCAAAAGGGCATAGGAAGCGATATTAAACGGCACGCCGAGGAATATATCCGCGCTGCGCTGGTAGAGCTGGAGCGACAGCTTACCGTCCGCCACGTAGAATTGGAAGAGGCAATGACAAGGAGGAAGCGCCATTTTCTCCACTTCCGCCACGTTCCAAGCGCTTACCATCATTCGCCGGCTGTCCGGATTATGTTTGATCGTCTCCACGACGTTCGCAATCTGGTCTATTGTGCCTCCGTTGTAATCGGGCCAACTTCTCCACTGGTGACCATAAACGGGACCCAATTCGCCGTTCTCATCTGCCCATTCATTCCAAATCCGCACGCCGTGTTCTTGCAGATAGCGGACGTTCGTATCGCCCTGCAAGAACCATAACAGCTCATAAATAATGGATTTAAGATGCAGTTTCTTGGTCGTCAGGAGAGGAAAACCGTCCTCCATCTTAAACCGCATCTGGTGTCCGAAAACAGAGATCGTTCCTGTTCCCGTACGGTCATGTTTGATCGTGCCTTCGTCCAGCACGCGCTGGCATAAATCTAAATATTGTTTCATTAGTACAACTTATAAGTCGTTTTGAGTACTTTAAATTCCGTCCGGCGGTTGATCTGGTTGCAAATCTCCTGCTTGTCTTCCGGCAAAGAGAGAATGAACGCTTCGTCCAGTGCTTGGTCCACAGGGATGAACGGATATTGTTTGTTGAGCGTCTTGTCGCATATTACCGGTTTCGTCTTGCCGTAACCAACCGGCGTCAGACGCTCTTTCTCTATTCCTTGTTTGATCAGGAAATCGCAACAACTCTGCGCACGTTTCTGCGACAGTTCGTTGTTGAACTCGTCGGTTCCTTTCATATCCGTGTGCGCAGACAGCTCTATCGTGATATTGGGATTGTCTTGCAGCAGTTTTACCAGATGCAGTAACTCCGTCTCCGACGCTTTGGTCACTTCCCATTTGCCGAACTCATAGAATACATTTTCCATCTTCACCGGACGGCTGATGGGGTTGAGCGCAAAATTAACGGTATAAGTCTTGCTGTCTTTCAGGTTGAGGGTCGTCCATTGCTCTTTGGCATTGAGGTGTCCGCGGCAAGTGGCTAACATCACATATTTGACATCTTTCTTCAGTTTGATCTTATAACTTCCATCGCGCCGTGCATTCAGTTTGCTGTTGGTGCCATCGGAACCTACCAGACGCAGATGCGCGTCGGACAGCGGATTGCCGCCTTCGTCCGTGATCAGACCTTCTACGATAAACTCCATCTCCGGCAAGGTAAAACGGTAAATCTTGTCATATCCTTTCTTGTCGCCTCTGTTGGACGAGAAAAAGCCGTCTTGCGTGTTGCCGGCAAAAGTGATTCCAAAATCGTCTCCTATGCCGTTGAACGGAGCGCCCATGTTATATAGCACCCATACAACGGAGTCTTTGTTTGTCGTGTCCCGCACGGCTTTGTATAGATCCAGTCCGCCATAACCCGGATGTCCGTTGGAGGCGAAATAGAGTGTTCCGTCTGCATGCACATACGGATACATCTCGTCTGCCGGAGTGTTGATTCCTTTGCCCAACGGCTGTGCATTCACCCATTCGGAACCATCCAGCTCCGCCATCCAGATATCTTTGCCTCCTTCGCCTCCTTCTGCGTCACTCACGAAATAAATCGTGTCGCCTGTCGGGTTCAAAGCCGGATGTCCGACCGTGATTGAGCTGTCTGCAAAAAGTTTCACCTCTTGCGCTTCGCCCCATTCACCGCTGGAGCGGTCGCTCTTGTAGATCTTGGCTCCTAAGTCTTTTCCGTTGATCGGTTTCGAATACGTGAAATACATCGTGCGACCATCTTTGGTGAAGCAACAAACGCCCATCTCCGCTGTTCCGGCTTGCTTGCCTCCGGTTGAATCGTTCGCCTGTTTCTCCTCTTCCGGCGCGTCGTACAATCCTTCCGCAAGTACGATCTCTTCCCATTCACCTGCGGCATTTTTGCGCGTCTGGTAAAGTTGATAAAGCTGCTGTCCGGTTACGTTACTCGGACGTTTTAACTTCTTCGTTCCGCTTTTTGCTTTCTCTTGTCGGTTGGAAGTGAACATCAACGCATCGGTATTTTCTCCGATAAACATAGGTGCGAAGTTGCCTGTGCGTCTCTGATTAAACTCCTTCGCTTCGGAAACCTTGTACCGACTAGTCTCTTTCTTCCATTCGTCAATCTTGTTGCAAGCGTATTTGCCGGCTAAAGCAACATAGTTATCCGGATGGGATTGCAGATACAGATCATAGCTCTTGGCTGCGTCTTTGTATTTGCCTTGGTATTGCATCGCCAAACCGCAGTTCAGGAAGATCGTTGAGTCCTTCAGTTGGTATTTGCAACGGAGGGCATTCTGATAACAATTGACCGCACGAGGATTATTGATGTACCGGTAACATTCTCCTTGCCGGTAAGCCACATACCCTTTCAAATCACGGTCTTTCTTGGAGGAAAGACGGCTGTAGCAGGATTTATAGATATCTGCTGCTTCGTAATATTCTCCGATTGCAAATCGTTTATCTGCGCGCTTGATCTTCTGCTGAATACTACAACTCGTCAAGCACACCAACGCTAAAAATATGTAAATGATTTTCTTAATCATTCTATCTACTGTGTCTAGTTTTACTAGTTTATCTAGTTTAACTAGTTTAACTAGTTCTTTCAATTCTCCAGGCTGTGAACGACTAATCCGCTCCTTAGCTTCGGCTCAAACCAAGTGGTCTTCGGCGGCATGATATTTCCCGAGTCGGCAATATCGATGATCTGCTGCATGGTAACGGGGTAGAGTGCCAGCGCCATTTTCATCTCGCCGCTGTCCACACGGCGTTGGAGTTCACCCAAGCCGCGGATTCCACCCACGAAATCAATCCGTTTGTCGGACCGCAGATCTTTGATGCCGAGTATCTTGTCCAAAATCAGGTTGCTGGAGATCGTTACGTCCAATACGCCGATCGGGTCTGCATCGTTGTAGCGTCCTTCTTTGGCGGTGAGCGAATACCATTTTCCGCCCATGTAGAGCGAGAAATTATGGAGCGCTTTCGGCCGCACTTCTTTGCAATCGGGCGAAAGTTCGATATTCCGGTATTCCGATATTTCGAAGTCTTCTTTCAACTTCTCCAAAAACTCCTCTTCCGTCAGCCCGTTCAAATCTTTAACTACGCGGTTGTAGTCTATGATATTCAATTGATTATCAGGGAAACAAACCGCCAAGAAGAACTCATATTCCGGTCTCTCATCTGTTTTTGGGGTGGGGTTTTGCCCTTTCCTCTCCGCTCCGACTCCTGCAGCTGCTGCACTCCGGTGGTGTCCGTCCGCAATGTACATAGCCGGTATTTGCGCAAAGATCTCTGTGATCTTGGCGATGGTCTGTTTGTCGTTGATTACCCAGAACGTGTGCCTGAATCCTTCCGGAGCTGCCACAAAATCATATTCCGGTGCACCTTTCGTCACGTCGGCTATGATCGCGTCCAAGTCGTCCCGATGCGGGTAAGCAAAGAAAACCGGCTCCATGTTGGCATTCAGTACACGTACATGTTTCATTCGGTCTTCCTCTTTGTCTTTGCGCGTCAACTCGTGCTTTTTGATCCGTCCTTCGAGGTAATCATCCACCCAAGCACCCACCACGAGTCCGTATTGGGTTTTCTGCTTGCCTCCCGAGAGCGGATTGTCCGCCATGATTGTTTGTGCATAGACATAGTATTTCTCCTCTGCGTCCTGCACGAGCCATCCTTCTTTACGGAACTTAGCGAATTGCTCCACAGCCGCCTGATACACACGCGGATCGTGTTCATCGGTCCCGGGCTCAAAATTGATCTCCGGTTTGATGATATGATAGAGCGATTTCTCATTCCCAGCTGCTTCTGCGCGCGCTTCTTCCGAGTTCAGCACGTCGTAAGGCCGACTGCTGACCAACTCTACTAATTCTTTCGGAGGACGTATTCCTCTAAATGGTTTGATCTTCATGATATGGTAGTTTTTGGGGGGTCTGGTTTAGCTAGTTTAACTAGTTTATCTAGTTTATCTAGTTTATCTAGTTTATCTAGTTCTTTTTTAGTTCTTTTTCTCTGTAGTTGCGGGTTGATTTCCCATAGCGCACGTACCGTTGAATATCGCACCCGGCTCAACAATCAGCGTCTTGGTATGCACATCGCCGCTGATCTTACCGCTTGCGCGGAGAGACAGCTGCTGGTGGCACGTGATCTTGCCCTCCATAAAACCCAATATCTCCGCATTGCCGCATACCACAGTTCCTTTGATGCGACCGCTTTCGCCGATTACTACTTTGCCGGAGCAATTCAAATCACCTTCGATCAATCCGTCCACACGAAAATCGCTATCCGCTGTGATGTTTCCTACAATCTTACTGCCTGCGGTAAGTGCGTTGAACATCATACCGCTTTGTTGTTTGTCTGCCATAAGTCTATTATTTTTATATGATTTATCTATATATATTTTAATGATTTATCATTACATTCGTCCGTTCGGACACAAATTTGGGTGCAAAGGTACGAAAAAAAAATGACATATGCAAGCATATGCCATTATTTGTGCGTTTTTTTTGCAAGATTGTTGCTTTCGTTAGTCCTCATTAGACAGGCTGTTTCCCGACAGCGTCATAAGAATCACCCCCTAATCACCCCCTAATCACCCCCTTATCACCCCCTAATCACCCCCTTTTGAGAGGAAAAAAAGGAGGAAAAATCAGGAAGGAGGGTAGGGAATGAAAAGGATGGGAAATCAACTCAGATAATTAGGGCTGTCGCAAATATGCGACAGAAATGCAAAATGTACAAGAAAGAAAGCATAAATAAGGATATAGGGCTGTCGCAAATATGCGACAGAAATGCAAAATGTAAAAGAAAGAAAGCATAAATAAGGATATAGGGCTGTCGCAAATATGCGACAGAAATGCAAAACGTACAAGAAAATGCATAAGTAACTATGTAATAGTGATTTACATTATACAAAACTTAAAATATCGCAACAATAGTAAATAAAAAATAATGTTCATTAATAAAAAAACCAATGTTCATTATAAAAAAATGCGCGCGCGCTTGCATATATAAAAAAAAAGTAGTACCTTTGCACGCAATTTGCGTTTTTTGAATATACAATTTGCGTTTTTTGAATATAATTGTTGAATTTAATTGAATACATATTTATATGGCGAAAGTAGCATTGATTACAGGAGTGACGGGACAGGACGGAAGTTATTTGTCGGAGTTTCTGCTGGGAAAAGGGTATGAAGTACACGGGATCATCCGCCGCAGTTCGGTGGACTACCGCGAGCGAATAGCGCATCTGGAGGGCACGCCGCATTTCCATTTGCATTATGCGGATATGGGCGATTCCATGTCGCTTGTGAAGCTGGTGGGCAAAGTGCAGCCGGACGAGATTTACAATCTGGCGGCACAAAGCCATGTGCAGGTTTCTTTTGACGCGCCGGAGTTTACCGCTGATGTGGATGCGGTGGGCGTACTGCGTGTGCTGGAAGCTGTGCGGACGAACCATTTGGAGAAGACTTGCCGCATTTATCAGGCTTCGACGAGCGAACTATACGGCAAAGTGGAAGAAGTGCCGCAGAACGAGAACACGCCTTTCCATCCTTATAGCCCGTACGCGGTTGCAAAACTGTACGGATATTGGATTATCAAAGAATACCGCGAGGCGTACGATATGTTCTGTTGCTCGGGTATTCTCTTCAATCATGAGAGCGAGCGAAGGGGCGAGACTTTTGTGACGCGGAAGATCACGCTGGCTGCTGCGCGTATTGCGCATGGAATGCAGGAATGTCTGTATCTGGGTAACCTTGACTCGCTTCGCGACTGGGGTTATGCCAAGGATTATGTGGAGTGCATGTGGCTGATTCTGCAACACGACAAGCCCGAGGATTTTGTGATCGCAACGGGTGTGCAGCATACCGTGCGTGAGTTCGCTACGCTCGCTTTCCACCACGTGGGAATAGAGTTACGATGGGAAGGCGAAGGCGTGGACGAGAAGGGAATAGTGGAAGCCGTCAGCCATCAGCCATCAGCCATCAGCCATCAGCCATCAGCCATCAGCCGTCAGAAGTCAGCTGTCAGAATTGGTGATATTGTTGTGCGCGTCAGCCCGGATTTCTATCGTCCGACGGATGTTGTGAATCTGCTTGGCGATCCTTCGAAAGCCAAACGCGAACTGGGTTGGAACCCGCAGAAGACTTCGTTCGAAGAACTGGTTGAACTGATGGTAAAGCACGACATGCAGAAAGTGACGCGCGAGCATATTAACCTCGCCGAATACTTGGAGAAAGGAATAGTGAAATAATGGAGAAAAATTCGAAGATATATGTAGCGGGCCACCGCGGAATGGTGGGAAGCGCGATCGTTCGCGAGTTGCAACGCCAAGGTTACACCAATATTATCACCCGCACGCACAAAGAGTTGGATCTCTGCCGCCAAGAAGCGGTAGAAGCGTTCTTTGAAGCCGAGAAGCCGGAATATGTGTTCCTGGCGGCAGCCAAAGTGGGTGGCATCGTAGCAAACCAGAATGCGCTGGCGGATTTCATGTACGACAATATGATTCTGGAGATGAACGTCATTCATGCCGCGTGGAAGAACGGCTGCAAGAAGTTAGAGTTTTTGGGGTCGAGCTGTATATACCCGCGCTTGGCTCCACAGCCGATGAAAGAGAGCTGTTTGCTGACAGGCGAACTGGAGAAGACAAACGAAGCGTACGCGCTGGCAAAGATCAGCGGACTCAAATACTGCGAGTTTCTGAACCGCCAATACGGAACGGATTATATTTCCGTCATGCCGACCAACCTCTATGGTCCGAATGACAATTACCATCCGGAGCACAGCCATGTGCTGCCGGCTTTGATCCGACGCTTCCATGAAGCGAAAGAGAGCGGGGCAGAGAGCGTCACTTGTTGGGGAACCGGAAGTCCGTTGCGCGAGTTCCTGTACGTGGACGACCTCGCGAACCTCTGCGTTTTCCTGATGAATAACTACAGCGGCAACGAGACCGTCAACGCCGGAACGGGCAAGGAACTGACTATCAAAGAGTTGACGGAATTGGTGGCTAAAGTGATCGGTTACAAAGGCCGTATAGAATGGGACCATACCCGTCCGGATGGCACGCCGCGCAAACTGCTGGATGTGAGCAAAGCAACGGCACTCGGATGGACGTACAAGACCGAGCTGGAAGACGGAATCCGTCTGGCATACAAAGATTTCCTGGAGAACCCGATGCGGGCGGAGAGGTAATGAAAGATTTTAGTTTGGACATATATAGGGAGCTATTAGAAAGTTTGCAGAAAGCGGGGTACGAGTTGATCTCCTATGCGGAGTATTGCAAAGGACGGAGACCGGAGAGATTTGTAATCCTGCGTCATGACGTGGATGCCAAGCCGTCGAACAGCTTGCGGACCGCGCAGATCGAACACTCCATCGGCGCACGTGCGACCTATTATTTCCGGACGCCGGAGAGCGGCTGTTATGACCAACAAGGCATTCAAGCCGGAAGCCACAAAAACCAATTGTCCTTGCCGGACGCCATTCGAGCTATCGCCAAACTGGGACACGAGATCGGATACCATTACGAAGATATGAGTCTCTGCCACGGCGACGTGGAGAAAGCATATACGCATTTTGAGACATGGCTGGAGTATTTCAGGCGTTTTTATGCAGTCGAGACTATCTGTATGCACGGCGCTCCGACCAGCAAATGGGATGGCAAAGACTTGTGGAAACGTTATGACTACCGTAAGTTGGGAATCATCGGCGAACCTTATATGGACACGGATTTCAGCGATGTGTTCTATCTGACGGACACAGGCCGCTGTTGGGACGGCTACAAAGTGAGTGTGCGCGACAAGATACCTGCGTATCAGGACCAATGGAGTGCGCAAGGACTGACTTGGCACACGACGCAGCAACTGATTAAGGCGGTAGAAGCAGGAAAAATGCCGCTGCATGTGATGATCACAAGCCATCCGCAGCGGTGGACGAACAGACGCTTCGAATGGTATCGGGAGCTGATCCTACAAAACATGAAGAATTGTATTAAAAAGATATGGATAAGAAATTGAATTTTGCATTAATCGGAGCGGCAGGATATATAGCGCCGCGACACATCAAAGCGATTGCGGACACAGGCAACAACCTGTTGGTGGCGTACGATAAGTTTGATTCTGTGGGACGCTTGGACAGTTCGTTCCCGGATTGTTCGTTCTTTACCGAGAATGAACAGTTCGACCGTTTCTGCTCCAAGCAGATGCGTACGGATAATCCTTTGAACTGGATTTCTATCTGCACGCCGAACTACACCCACGATGCTTTCATCCGTTATGGACTGCGACTGGGATGCGATGTGATCTGCGAGAAACCGCTGGTCCTGAATCCGTACAACATTGACAACTTGGTTCAGCTGGAGGAAGAAACAGGTCATAAGGCTTATACAATCCTGCAACTCCGTCTGCACGACAAGATCCGTGCACTCAAAGAGAGAGTGGAGCAGGGACCGAAAGACAAGATCTACGACGTGGATCTGACTTATATCACTTCTCGCGGCAAATGGTATTACTCCTCTTGGAAAGGCGATGTACACAAGAGCGGCGGTATTGCAACCAACATCGGCGTGCATTTCTACGATATGCTGCAATGGGTGTTCGGACCTGTGAAGAAGAATATCGTGCATGTGATGAGTTTTGACCGCGTGGCAGGATACTTGGAGCTGGAGAAAGCGCGCGTGCGTTATTTCCTCAGCATCAACGCAGAGTGTCTGCCGGCTAACGCCGTACAGGGCGAGAAACGGACATACCGTACCTTGAGTATCGACGGAGAAGAGTTTGAGTTCAGCCAAGGATTCACAGAACTGCACACGGAGAGCTACAAACAGATCTTAGCGGGAAACGGTTTCCGTATCAGCGAAGCGAGACCCTGTATCGAGACCGTAGCGGAAATCCGTCATGCCGAACCGATCGGCTTGGTAGGCGACTACCATCCGTTAGCCAAACTGCCACTCGCCAAACACCCGTTCGGATGGGATGAGAAGAGATAAGTCATTTACCATTTAATCATTTATTGAATGATAAAGATAAAAAATATACTAATTGCTGCTATAGTTTGCCTTGCACTCTCATCGTGTGTCACGGCGCGCAAAGTGAACTATATGCAGGAGCCGGACAAATACATCCCCCATTACGCGGATACCTTGAGTTTTGAGGATTACGAACTGCGAATCGGCGACCGACTGTATGTATATGTCTATTCGCTTGACGAGAAAGTGATGCAGATGTATAATTCCGGTGGAGGAAACGGTTCGTCGATGCGCCAACAGATGAGTAATGGGACGACATACGGATCGTACGATTTATATACGTATCTGATTGACGATGAGGGATATATTGATTTCCCCACCATCGGTAAGGTCTATGTCCGCGGAATGACGACCCGTCAAGTGAAAGTCCGACTGGAGGAAGAGTTGAGTACCTTGCTCAAAGAGGTGCCAGGCTACAGCACAGTTTCTGTGGAGGTGAATATCGTCAACCGCTCGTTTTCCGTCATAGGCGCACAAAGCGGACGATACATGATCAACAAAGAGAAAATGACCATCTTTGAAGCGCTCGCCATGGCAGGTGACTTAGGAGAGTTCAACAGCCGCAAAGAGATCAAGCTGGTACGCGAGAAAAACGGCGTGACTACCATTAAGACCTTTGACGCGCGCTCGAAAGACTTGGTCAATTCGGAGTACTACTATATCGAGCCGAACGACATCATTTATATCCGTAAGATCCCGGGATACAGTTTTGGTATCAACTCGGCGGCAACAGTTGTGGGTGTGACCGCCGCAACACTCTCCTTCGGTGTGTTCGTTTACTCGATCGTACAGACCGGAATCAACCACGTGAAGAAATATTATGGCAGCGGCAGCAACAAGGCAATGCCGGCGAAAGGAGGTGCCCAATGAGAAAGATCTATTTCATAGCATTGGCACTCACGGCTGTACTGATGTCCAGTTGTTACAGCCACAAAGCAATCGGTTACTTGCAGGAACCGACAAAGGCAAACAAACTGCCGGTTTATGACAGCGTGCCTTATGAACCATATCGTATCCGTGTGAACGACGAGATCATTTACCGTCTGATCACGCTGGACGAGACGATGAGCAAGATGTTGGGCGCCAACAACACATCCGTTGGTTCGCAATATGCCAATTCATACCGTGTCTATTCGGACGGAACGGTAGATCTGCCATTCTTGGAGCCGCTCAAAATAGCAGGTCTGACCGAAGTAGAGGCGCAAGACACGCTACGCGCGGCATTCAAGGAAATCATACCCGATGCAGATGTGAAATTAGCGCTGTACAACAAGTATTTCTCGGTAGTCGGCGACGCACGTGCCGGCAGGTATTATATATATAAGGAGAAACTGAATATCTTCCAAGCCCTCGCTATGACGGGAGATGTGATGAATAGCGGCGACAGACGGCATATACGTATCATCCGTCCGCGCGATGGAGGTCAGGAACCCGAAGTGCTGGAGTTCGATATGCGTACGAATAGTATCATCGACTCGAAATACTACTACGTCTATCCGAACGACGTCATTTATGTGGCGCGCACAAAGGACAGTTTCTACAAAGTACCGACTTACACCGGCTTCTTGGGACTGATCACCAGCAGCGTAGCTCTGCTGACCACTGTGTTGAACTATGTGGCAAACCTGTATAAATAAAGACTATGAGCACAAATAATCCATATTACGCTCCGGGTGGTAATAACCCGTATTACGCACCGGGAGGCAACAATTATTACATGCCGGGCGGCAATCAGCAATACTATCAAACCGACCCGCAGCAGCAACAGCAAAACGGCGATGACGATGAGGGATCGATGAACTTCAATCCCTTGGAGTGGCTGTTCACGTTCCTGCACTACTGGTATCTCTTTGTGATTGCGCTGGTGATTGCGATGGGACTTGCCATGCTGAAGAATAGACGCTGGATTCCGACCTATTACTCCCAAGGCACGATCGTCATCAAGGAGAGCGGTACGTACGGCGGTTCGGCTTCTGCCCTGATGAGCGGTTTCGGCGTGGACGCAGGCTACAAGAATGTGAACAACCAAATGATCATGTTGGGTTCGTACGACTTGATGAGCCGAGTGGTGGATTCACTGCCGTTCTTGAACGTAGAGTATATCACCCAAGGTCGGTTCAAAACGCGCCAACTCTACCGCCAGACACCTATTTTGGTGGAATCGACTCGCTTGGATCCCCGGGCGTACGGAGTGTTGTACCAAGTGAACTTTGAGGGCGACGGAACCATACGCATTGCTTCAACGAATGAGGATACTCCGCTGGATTTGAAAGCACGCTATGGCGAACCGGTCTCATGTCCGCTGTTTGATATCACCGTCTGGCCGACAGAGTTGATGGTGAATAGCGGTAAGATATATTTCCGTTTCCGTTCACATGAATCGCTGGTAGATGAGTTCATGAGCAGACTGAAACTGTCGTTCGTGACAGAGGGATCAACCGTTTTGGCTCTCTCTCTGGTGAGCGAGACGCCGCAACGCGACTGCGAGTTCATCGATGAGTTGGCGAAGATATACTTGTTGCAGAACTTGGAGCAAAAGAACGAAGTGGCGGAGAACTCCATCCGGTTTATCAACGAGCAGTTGGAGAACCTGCAATCGTCTCTGCGAGTGAGCGAAGGAGCCATGACCGATTTCCGCCAGGAGAACAAAATCATTGACGTCAACTCCTATGCCGGTCAGATCATGGGCTATTTGAATACGTATGACCAGCAGAAGATGGAGATTCGTCTGCGCGAGACGTATTTTGACTACCTGATTAATTACATCCATACAAATATCGAGAACGACGCTGTAATTATGCCCTCCACGATGGGAGTAACCGATGCCAGTCTGGTGAGCCTCGTAAAGCAGTTGAACGACCTGCGGATACAGCGTGGCGAGTTGACAGAGAAAAACGTCTATTACGCCAAATATACCAAGGACATGGAGAACGTAAAAGCCTCCATCGAAGAGTTGGTCAACTCGATGCGAGCAGCGATGGCGATAGAGAAAGAAGACCTGCAGCGACGTACGAGCGAGGCAGAAGCTATGCTGCGCACGCTGCCGCAGAAAGAGTTGCAGATGGTTGCCATCGAGCGAAACTACCGCATCGACGATAATTACTACACTTTCTTCCTGCAAAAACGCGCAGAGGCGGAAATCCAGAAAGCGTCCAACACTCCGGATAACTCCATTATGGACAAGGCGCGTACGACGGCGATTATGAATGCCAAAGCCAAATCGAAGACGACTTCCACGTATCTCATCATCGGTTTCTTGATTCCGTTGGTACTCATTATTCTGAGCGAATTGCTGAATAATAAAATCCGTTCGCCGAAGGATGTGGTGAAGATGAAAATGTTCCGCTTGATCGGTACTTTGCGCCATGCCAAGAACCAAAACCCGACGCTGGTTCGCGCTTCGCCCCGATCCAGTTATGCGGAGATGCTACGAGCCATCCGTACGCGCATCGAGTTTGTGCTTCGCCGTAAGGATAAGATGGTGATCTGTATCACTTCGACGGAGTCCGGCGATGGTAAGACCTTCCTGGCTACCAACTTGGCCGCTCTATATGCCATGGCGGGAAAGAAAGTGCTGCTGGTGGACATGGACTTGCGTAAACCGAACATCCATACCAAATTGGGTTTGGAGAACGGAGTGGGAGTTTCCAACTACCTGATCGGCGACTGTGAGGAAGAAGATGTCTATACGCGCGACACACCATTCGGCTTTGATTTTATTCATGCCGGTACGATCCCTCCAAACCCGGGAGAGTTGGTTCATTCGGACAAACTGGCTGATACGATCAAACGTGCCCGGGAGAATTATGATTTTATCATCATTGATACCTCGCCTATTGGTTTGGTTCCGGATGCCTATGCAATTATCGAGCAAAGCGATATGTGCCTCTATGTGATCCGCTGTATGCAGACCAATAAATCGTTCTGCAAACAGACCTTGGAGCAGATGCAGGAAGTGGTGGAAAATCCGGAGAAGATCCAGTTGGTATTGTCTGATATCCCGACCGAAGGACGCCACTCGTACGGATCCGGCTATGGCTACGGCTACGGCGGATACGGCGGATACGGATATGGCCACTTCGGCTATGGCGGTTACGGAGGCTATGGATATGGCTACGGCGGCAACAACAGCAAATCCAAACGCTACGGCAGGCTGTATGGTAAGATCTACGGCGCGCTCGTCAAGGACGATAAGGCGTACAGGTCGTATTATTATTACCACCACGACGAAGACGACGAAGAGTCGAAATCCGAAGGAGAAAGTAAAGATTAAAAGACGGAAGGGATGCAGAAATGCATCTCTTCTTTTGTCGCCGGATGAAGGAACCGTATCTCCGCGGCATGCAGCATCAGCCGTTCCGCCGGAGCACCGCCATAGAGCCGGTCGCCTATGATCGGAGCATTCAACCCCTCCGGATGTGCCGCATGTACCCGCAGCTGGTGTGTCCGACCGGTTAGCGGAAAGAAGTCAACAAATATCCGCCCGTCCGCATATATCTCTCGAACGGAATAGCGGGTGATAGACGGCTTGCCATGCGCGCGGTCCACCATCTGACGAGGACGGTCAAACGGATTAGGGAGCAGAGGCAAATCGATGAATCCCTCGGACTGAAGAGGTGCCTCACTCAGCACGACCGCTTCATACCGCTTCAATATATCCCGTCGCTGGAAATACGATTGCAGCGCAGTATATATATCCGGCGATTTGGCGAGAACAAGAATACCGCTTGTGTCTTGATCCAAGCGATGCGCCGGACGAAGAAAAGCATAGTTGCCATGAGATAATAGGTATTCCGCAAGCGAGAGTTGACCCTCTTTCCCCGGAACAGAGAGCAACCCGGCAGGTTTATTCACCACCATCAGATACGAATCCTCATAGAGCACCTCGATCTGACGGCATAAGTTCTCCGCCGCTATCCTCTGCGGTTCCTCCATCTCTAAACCATGCAGCATGTGGCGTAAAATGGGCACACACTTGCCGGAACAAGGAGCATAGAAAACGCCTTCGCGTCTCAGTTCATTCCTCGGCGGCGCTCCAACCCAGAACTCAGCCAAAGCAACCGGTTTCAGACCATGCGCAAAAGCATACTGCAACAACTTGGGTGCGCAACATTCACCGGCTCCAGCAGGAGGAAGGGAAAATTTAGAGGGTGGAGTGCTTGCTTTGGAGAACCATTCTTCGGCAGGAACAATCCGTTTCTCGTTCTGAAAGATGTCCAGTAAATTCTTCTGCTCTCCGCGGATATTAAGGAAATTATAGTTTGCAAAGAGCAATCGTTGCAGCCGCTGCGACTCCTCACGGGATGTTCCGACGGGAAGCGATGAAGCCTCATAGACCGGCGGCACGAAGCCCTCATGGTAATACGACCCGTCCAACTGAGCAGAGAAAGCTGCCAAATATGGAATAACAGCTGACGGCTCCACAACCAGCACACCGAACATCTTGCCGCATTGATGTAACTCGCTATGCGGGTTCGCGCGCATATACGCATGAACCTTATTTATTATATCCTCCGCGGCTTTTTGCGCAGCAGGATGGGGCGGGAGTGCAAACGGCGAGTACATATGTCTTATAAAATCGTCTGCAAAAATACAAAAAAATTTGCACATATGCAAAAAATGTAGTAATTTTGTACCCGATTTATGCAAACAGCTTTCGATAACGATAAATATATCCGCATTCAGTCGGAGCACATCCGTGAACGCATCGCGCAGTTTGACAACAAACTGTATTTGGAGTTGGGTGGTAAGCTCTTCGATGATATGCACGCGAGCCGTGTGTTGCCGGGCTTCATGCCCGACAGCAAGTTACGTATGTTGACCCAGCTGCGCGATTCGCTGGAGATCCTGATCGTTCTTTCGGCGGAAGATATTGAGCGAAACAAAGTGCGCCAAGATCTGGGTATTACGTATGATGAGGATGTGCTGCGTTTGCGCGAAGAGTTTATTAACCGTGGATTTATGGTGTCTTCGGTTGTAATAACTCACTATTCCGGCCAGCGTTCGGCGGACGCATACCGCCAGCGGTTGGAGCGGAAAGGAATCCGCGTTTACTATCATTATATCATCGAGGGCTATCCGCATAATGTGGACTTGATTGCCTCGGAAGAGGGTTTCGGCAGAAATGACTACATCGAGACTACGCGTCCTTTGGTGGTCGTCACGGCTCCTGGACCCGGTAGCGGCAAGATGGCGGTTTGCTTGAGCCAACTCTACAATGAGCATACCCGCGGCAAAGATGCAGGATATGCTAAGTTTGAGACCTTCCCCGTGTGGAATCTGCCGTTGAAGCACCCGCTGAATGTAGCGTACGAAGCGGCTACGGCGGATCTGCAGGACGTCAATATGATTGACCCGTTCCATTTGGAAGCAACGGGTAAGACTGCGGTCAACTACAACCGCGATATTGAGATTTATCCGGTCTTGGATGCGCTCTTCACCTCGATCTATGGCAAGAGTCCGTATCATTCGCCCACGGAGATGGGAGTGAACATGGTCGGCTTCTGTATCAGCGACGATGAGGTGGTGCGTGAGGCATGCAAGCAGGAGATCATCCGTCGTTATTTCCAAGCTTTGTGCCATCTGGCAAACGGCAAATGCAATGACGCTGAGATCAAGAAACTGGCGCTTTTGCAGCAGCAAGTGGGTATCACGACGGCATACCGCCGTACGACCGTAGCAGCGCGTGAGCGCCGTGCGCTGAGCGGAGCGATGCACGATGGAGCCTTTGCGCACGCAGCGGCAATCGAGTTGCCGAACGGTAAGATCATTACTTCCGAAGCAGGTGATCTGCTGGGCTCTTCGGCGGCATTGTTGATCAACGCAATGAAGGAATTAGCAGGTATTGACCATTCGGTACGACTGATTCCGGAGAAGATCATTGAGCCGATCCAGCAAACTAAAATCAGTTATTTGCATGGTCAAAACCCGCGTCTGCACACGGACGAGGTCTTGGTAGCGCTCTCGGTTCTCTCGCTGCAGGACGAGAACTGCCGCAAGGCATTGGCGACACTTCCTTTGTTGAAAGGATGCCAAGCGCATTCGACGGTGATGCTGAAAGAAGTGGACTGGAAGACATTTAAGAAATTAGGAATAGATCTAACAACTGACCCCGCAAAGAAGTAAGAGAACTCGGGTGCGAATCCCGGACTGACCGGCAACTGTGATGGTCGCGAGACCTAAGTCAGATCGCTAACGCTTTGCATGATTGAGAAGTCCTCCTGGAATAGGACTGAACAATGACAAAACGTATATTTCTCATACTAATCGTTGCACTCTGTGCGCACTCTGTTTTCGCGGATAGCGAGGCAGAGGTAGATTCGTTGTACAGCCGCTTCCAGATCGAGGAGGTGGAGGTCACGGCGCGTGCGCTTTCGAAAGATGTGATCGTGCCGCAGACCCTCAAGGGAGCGGAACTGCAGCGTCTCAATGCCCTTTCTGTGGCTGACGCGCTGCGCTATTTCTCCGGCGTGCAGTTGAAGGATTACGGCGGAGTGGGAGGTATCAAGACCATCAATGTGCGATCCATGGGAAGCCAGCATACAGCGGTCTATTACAACGGCGTGCAGCTGGGAAATGCGCAGAACGGGCAAGTGGACTTGGGGCGCTTCTCGTTGGATAACATGGAGGAGATACAGCTCTTCAACGGTCAGAAATCCGATATTTTTCAGTCTGCCCGTGAGTTCGGTTCTGCCGGCAATGTGTATCTGACCACCCGCAAACCTTATTTCAAACCGGACGAGAAAGTGCATGTGCGCGGGCAGATGCGCTTTGGCTCCTTTGCGCTGGCGAATCCCAATATCGGTGTGGATGTAAAACTGACCGATGCGCTCTCGCTGACCCTGGATGCCGAGTACGTATATTCGGATGGCAAGTATCCCTTCCGCTATAGGAGGGTGTTGCCGACAGGAGAAACTGCCTATGACACGATCGCCATCCGCCAGAACGGCGACGTCAATGCCGTGCGGGCGGAAGTGGGATTTCATCATTATTATCGCACGACGGGATTCTGGCGCGTGCATGCCTATAATTACTATTCCGAGCGCGGCGTGCCGGGCGCGATCGTCAATAACGTGTGGCGGAACGGGGAGCGTCTATGGGATCGCAATTCCTTTGTCCAAGCGCAGTGGCAGGACGAGTGGTTTGGTCGCTGGAGCACGCGCCTGCTGGCTAAATATGCCAACGACTACACCCATTATAAGAACTACGACGAGCGCCTTCTGCCTTCCAATAACGAATACACCCAGCAGGAGGTCTATCTCTCGCTGGCAAACAAAGTGCAGGTTTTCAATTGGTGGGATCTGTCGCTGGCGTACGACTACCAGTATAACACGCTCGACCGCACGAACTTGCTCCTCAATGACTCAAAGGAGCATTTCCTGCGACACTCTCATTGGCTCTCGGCGGCTACGGCGTTTAATATCAAGGAGTACCTGCGAATGCAGGCTTCTGTGCTGATGACTGCGGTCGATCGCAATATGCCGCGGGTCACTCCGGGAGTGTTCTTCTCGCTCCGTCCGTATCCTGCTATCGACCTGAGTATCAATGCTTTCTATAAACAGAGCTACCGCTATCCGACTTTCAATGACCTCTATTATACGGACCTCGGCAATGCTTCGCTTCGTCCGGAGTTGGCGCGCCAACACTCCGTCGAATTGGCATATTGTGTCTGCCATAAATGGCTGACTGCAAATATCTCCGCGTCTTATTATTACAACCGCGTGACGGATAAGATCATTGCGTATCCGAAAGGTCAGCAGTTCCGATGGACGATGCTGAACCTCGGAACGGTGAAGATAAACGGAGTGGATGCCAAAGCGGACATGTCGCTTTTCCTGCCTTTGCGTTTTGTGCTGCGCGGACGACTCAATTACACGTACCAGACAGCAATCGATATGACGAATCCCAATGACACCTATTACGGGCACCAGATCCCTTATATTCCTTGGCATAGCGGGAGTGTGGTCGTCGAGTTGGACTGGCAAAGCAAACGCGGCGACCACTATGGTCTGAACTATTCGTTCATCTACGTCGGCGAACGCTATAGCCAGCAGGAGAACATCGTGTACAACTATGTGCAGCCTTGGTACACCCACGACCTGTCGCTCTATGGGGAGTGGGGGATCAAGCGATGGTGGCTGAAAGCCAATTTGGAAATCAATAACTTGCTCGGGCAGGATTACGAAGTAATCCAAAACTACCCGATGCCTAAACAAAATGTACGATGCACAGTAGCTGTAAGATATTAGGAATAAATAATAAAGACCGCTTCGCTCAACGAGTAAAGACAGGTATGTATTATGCGATACATTTTTGTCTTTATTCCTTACTCCTTACTCTTTACTCATGTAGAGGTGACGAAGTGGTCTATCCCACGATCGGCACGCATGTGACGGACGAAGTGCGCGAGGGAGGGCTGTATGTCCTATGCGAAGGAAACATGGGTTCCAACAAAGCGCGGCTGGACTACATCAACCTCCATTCCGGCGAGTATTACTCCAATTGGTATGGCTCGCAAAACCCGCGTCAGTTGAAGGAATTAGGCGATGTGGGAAATGATATTCAGGCGTACGGCGGCAGGCTCTACGCGGTGATCAACTGCTCGCACAAAGTGGAAGTGATGGACCGGAAAGCGCGCCATATAGGCCAAGTGGAAATCCCGAATTGCCGCTATTTGGCATTCAAGGGCAATAAGATGTACGTGAGTGCCTATGTCGGTTCGGTGGCGACGCCGGAACTATTAGGATCGGTCTTTGAGGTGGACACGGCTACGCTGGAAATCACCCGTGAAGTGAAAGTGGGACACCAGCCGGACGAACTGTGCATCGTGGACGACAAACTCTATGTCGTCAACTCCGGCGGATATATCACCAACCGCCATGACAGCACGCTGTCTGTCATTGATTTAGCGTCCTTTACAGAGACTGAGAAAATCACCGTGGGACCGAATCCGCAGCGGGTTCGAGTCGATAACAGCGGTAAATTGTGGGTATGTACTGATACTTCCGTGGTAATCCTAGACTTTATTCGACCCGGAAAGCAGATTCCTATGAGAGTTTCCAATATCTCTATCAATGGATCAACTGCGTATGTTATTGATAAAGAGCAACATAAGTTACGTGCTATCTCTACCATTGACTTTATGGAGTTGGAGCAACCGATAGATATCAGCAGTTACGAAAATCCGTACGGTCTCTTGGCAACAAATGATGTGATTTATATTACAGACGCCAAGAATTATGTCTCTTCCGGTGTGCTGCATTGCTACGGTTATGACGGCAAGGAGCATTGGAGAGCCCAAACGGGCGATATTCCGGGGCATTTGTGCCGTGTGAGCGGAGCGTACGACCTCTATCCGGATACCACGAAACAGGACACAGCAAAAGCCTTCTCTCCTTATATCTCGCGCGTGTATGAGTACCTGCCGGCGATGGGGCAGTTTGTCAATGTGCTGCCTAAATACGAAGAAGGAGACGATGCGGAAGCCATGTGCCGCAAATGCGAACAAGCGATCGCCAACAATGCCGGAGGCATGATCTGTTTAGGCGGATGGGGTGGATACGTCACCTTCGGTTTTGACCACACGGTGGAGAACAAAGAGGGCTATGACCTGCGGATTCTCGGCAATGCTTTTCCTATGAGCGGCAATGAGGCGTACGGCAGTAGTGAACCGGGAATTGTGCTGGTGAGCCGCGATGAGAACAAGAATGGCATCCCGGACGATACATGGTATGAATTGAAGGGCTCTATGTACGACGATCCGACGACACAACACCATGTGTCGAAGACTTATACACGCGCGAGCGATACGATCCGCAATGCGTTCCATTCCCAGCCTTATTACCCGCAATGGATAGAGGCGGAAAGTATCACGTTCACGGGTGCCTTGTTAGCGCCGCTGACCGAGAATATAGGCGGTCAGAACGTGCAGCGGATCTTGGACTTCGGCTATGTGGACAACAAACCGAACACGGACATAGAAGGAACAAGTTTTGATTTATCGTGGGCTGTAGATGCGGATGGCAAATCTATTTCACTGCCATGCATAGATTTCGTCCGTATCTACACTGCGGTAGATGAGACTTTCCCGCAAACCGGCGAACTCAGCACAGAGCTCTCCGGAGCGATTGACCTGCATATAAAATAGTGCGTAATACACTTATATTTATTAACAAATTTTATTAACAACAATTATTAACAATTTTAAAAACAAAGAGTTATGAAAAAATCATTTCTTTTCGTAGCAGCATTGGCATTGACATTTGCTGCTTGCCAGCCGCGCACAGACGTGGAGAACAACACTATCGCTACCTTTGAAGAGGCAGCCATTACTCCTGCGACCATTGAGAGTACCTTCAAGTATTCCAATGACACACTTGCGTTCCTGCAGAGCGGTAATTTTGAGATCCAGCAGACCGTTAGTTGGGGAGGTGCTATGACCGCAGGAGGCGTGGTTTCCAACCAAACAACAACAGATGTTAAAAACGGCTATGCCGATGCTTACAAATCGGCTGCCGGAGGTGCTTATGCAGGCAAGAACTTCTTGGTTTGGTACTCCGATTCGTATTCGCCGAACGTCATCAAACTGACCAAAGCAGCAACGGTTCCGGGCATGTATGTTTGCAATACTGCGCTGGTGGAATCCATGATTAAAGTGGGAGATAAAATGTCCACTGTTGCCGGTGGCTTCACCGAGAACGACCATCTCCTGCTGACCATTGGCGGTTCGCTGGAGGGTAAGGAAGTAAACAGCACGGTTGAGTTCTATCTGGCGAAGGGAACAAACATTGTAAATCAATGGACTTATGTGGACCTGAGCACGCTCGGCAAAGTGGATGAACTGCATTTCACCATGAGTGGTACAAAAACTAATTCGTATGGTCTGACCACTCCGACGTACTTCTGTATCGACAATCTCGGTGCATCCAAATAATGAGAGTTAAGCATACCATTATATTGATTTTCACGCTTCTATGCTTCGTCGGGTGCACACAGCACTCGGCGGAGCAGGGGAGTGTGCCTGAGGGGAACAAGTACGCTACAGGCTTTTGTCTCCATGAGACGGACACAGGAGTGGTGGTTGAGGTTTTTCAGCCTTACCAGCGCATCTGCGTGAAGGAACCGATGAAGCGACTCGGTACTATGAGTACCGTGCAGGTCGGTTTCCTCTATGCCTTGGACGCCATCGATTGCTTGGCGGCGGTATGCAATCCCGAACTGATCTACACGCCTGTCAAGGGCGATGAGATTGACCTTGGCGACTCGATGAAACCTTCTGCCGAGCGCACGCTCCAAGCCGGACTGGATGTGCTGCTGGCGGTCAATTATGGCCAGTACGACAATCTGGAAGCCACGCGTTTGGAGAAATTAGGAGTGTTCACCCTCTATATCAACGAGTGGCAGGAGCACTCTCCGCTTGCGCGGGCGGAATGGATCCGTGTCCTTGGTGCGCTCACCGGCAAACTTCACCAAGCCGACTCCATCTTCAATGAGGTCGAAAGCAAGTATTTGAGTCTGACGCGCGAGGTTTCCGAATCCGTCTCTATCATGTCCGGCAATAACTTCCGCGGTACATGGTATGTGCCTTCCGGCAAGAACTACCTGGCGTACCTCTTCAAGGACGCAGGCGCGCAATATCCTTTCTATGACGATGAGCGTGAGACCTCTATTCCGCTGACGGTGGAGGAGACCCTGCGCTATTTCCATGACGCCGATGTATGGGTGGGAGCCGGAGGAAACAGTCTGGCTGAACTCGCCGAGATGGACGAGAAGCACACATGGTTCAAGGCGTTTCAAGACGGGCGTGTCTATAACTGGCGCAAACAGCGTCTGCCGAATGGCGCTAATAATTTCTGGGAGCGTGGGGTAGTGCACCCTGAAGAAATGCTCGAGGACGTCATTCATATTTTGAATAACGCCCCCGATTCCGTGCTCCATTTTGCCAATAGATTGTACTAGGATCTTAGGATCCTAGAAGATGAGCGATCTCTTCGAGACAGTTGCGACAGAGGCAATCCTCATAGTGCGTGCGCAGGTATGCGCGCGCTTTTTCATTTAGTTTGACTCCCACGCATTGGCAGAACGCATCGTGGGTGCAAACAAAATGTGCCCCGCAGCGGGGGCACGTTTTATCTATACTCATTTTCTCAGTTTTACTACTACGGTACTTAGCCCCTTCACCTCTATATCCGGGCGATGGAGGTCCACTTCTTCGCCGGTTAACGGATTGATTCCCTTGGTGTTGTATTGGCTGAGGATCTCCTCGTACGTTTCGGTGGGGATAGTACGCGGTTCTTCGGAAGCGTTTGCAAACACGAACACAGCCTCTTTATCATTGTAGCGGAAGAATGCGTACGTGTTGTTGCGCGCCATGAAATGCATGGTTTTGCCGGTGTGAAGAACCGGTTCTTTCTTTCTCCAGTTGAAGAGCCGGCTTTGGAAATTGAACATATCCTGCATCTCTTCGTTCACCTTTTTGCCTTGCGGCAGCGGCGCACGCAGATAGGAGTGGTTGTTCGGGTCCTCTTTGTTCATAGAATACATGGCGTACTCGTCGCCGTAGAGCACTTGCGGGATACCGCGCATCGTCGCCAACAGCACGTATGCCAGTTTGACTCGACGAATATCGCGGTCTTTGACGGCATCGCGGATGCGGCTCATATCGTGGTTGCCAAGGAATGTCAGCAGTTTGTTGACATCGGCGTACATGTAGTCCATCGTCATGGCGTCATACACTTTGGTCAGACCGCCTCCCCAATAATTGCCGTCATTTTCCAGTGCTTGGCGGATTGCTTCTTCTACAGGGAAGTCCATAACGGTCGGCAGGTTGGAGTCAAAGCCGTCGAAGTTCTTCGTGCCGCTTTGCCAGTAAGCCACAGCCGGAGCGGGACGTGTCCAGCACTCGCCGACGATATTGATATTCGGGTACTCCTTGCGGATCGCTGCCAGCCATTCGCTGCCCGGGATCTTCTCGATATACGGATATGTGTCCACGCGCAGACCGTCCAAATCGGCATATTCAATCCACCAGATTGCCCATTGCTGGAAGTATTTGAGCAGATCTTTGTTCTCCAGATTCATGTCCGGCATGGGTTTGTCGAACCAGCCGCGGTTGGAGAGTTGCTTGTCGTACTGCGAAGCGTTGATGTCGTAGTTGGCGGTGAAGCAGTTGTTGGTGTTGGTGAACTCCGGGAACTGGTTGATCCAGTCCTGATAAGGCAGATCTTTCATCCACCAGTGTGCGCCGCCGCAATGGTTTGGCACCATGTCCATCAAAATCTTCAGACCTTTCTTGTGTGCCTGTGCAACCATGTCTGCATACAGCGCATTGGAGCCGTAGCGCGGGTCAATATGGTAATAATCGGAGCAAGCGTAGCCGTGGTACGACCATGCTTCCTCGTCATCGCAGAGCATCGGCGTCGGCCAGATTGCGGTACAACCGAGCTTGGCGATATGGTCAAAACTATTGATGATACCTTGAATATCGCCTCCCCAGCGTCCGTTGACATCTGCTTTATTGGCTTTTTCGCGGGTGTTTTTGGTAGAGTTGTTGCTCTCGTCGCCATCCACGAAACGGTCGCTCATGATCAGATAGACTACATCGGATGTATTGAAACTCTCGCGGTTCCGGCTGCCCTCACGACGCGTAGCGATAGAGTAGTCGTAAGTCGCTTTCTTGTTGCCTTTCTTCAGGGTAATACGGTATGTACCGGGTTGGAACACTCCGAAATCCACAAACAGGTAGTTCGGGCTCTCGGCGTTGTGCTGGCTGCGAGGCACGAGCCCGTGACAAGCTCCGCGCATCAACTTGCCGTTCACCACTTGTTGCACGCTCACTTCGGCGTCCTTCAGATCCTGACCATGGAACATAACGGTCAGTGGCATCTGCATGTCGGTCCACCAGCAGAGCGGCTCTACTTGCTCAATCTTCGGCGCAGCCGTCAGCCATCCTGCCAACAGCACACCTACTAAGAGGGAAAATGTCTTTTTCATAATAAATATTAATTAACATATTACCATTTCTCTTTCTCTCCCCCTATAGGGGGAGTTGGAGGGGGCTTACAATTCATCAATCATAATCTCTCCCAGCGCATCGTATTTCTCGGTGATCGCTGTGTATTTCTGCCAGAACTGCTGCATCTCGTCGGACGGCGATTGCAGGAACAGTTCGTTTCCTTGTTTCTCAATCCGGTTGATTACCATGCCGAGACTGATCTTATGCGTGTCCATCGCAGGCTGGAATGTCTTCTCTTCCTCGCCCTCCACATACACCTCGCGCAGGATTCCGGTCTCTACCATTCGTCCCAATAATCGGTTTACCAACCGGATGGGTAAATGGTCGCGAACAGCCATGTCGTGCGCCGTCATAGGCTCTTCGTCTGCTTCGAAACGCCGAATAATAGTATAGAGCAGATAGAGCATAATGAAGTCTTTGTACCGCCGTGACATGTTTTTGAGGTCCGATTCGTATTCAAACTCTTCGTTGTTCTGGATGGCGTAACTCATCTCGGCTCCAATGAGAATCAGGAGGCTGGTGTATTGCAGCCATGTCATCAGAATTGGGATCGTCGCAAACGCTCCATAGACGATGCTCGTGCGGCTCAACAAAGTGATCAAATAGACCGACAGCATCTGCAGCAACTGAAACAGCGTGCCCATGATAACACCCGGGATAAGCGCACTCATAAACCGCACTTTGGTGTTCGGAATACCGATATACATGACGGTAAACAGCAGCCAGCAGATAGCGAACTGGAGGAACTTGACGCCGGATGTATGCACGAAATGATGAAGCGCCTCCACATGTACGGTGCTCTCGATCGTGGTATTGAGGAAAATATTGATACCTGCCGAGCAAACGACCATAACCGGAATGAGTACCACGATCGCAATATAGGTAGTCGCCTGTCGGAGGATGGAACGCGATTTCTTGACGTTCCATATCTTGTTAAACGCGGTCTCGACGGACTCGAAGAACGAATAGATTGCCCAAAGGAGGATCAGAATACCGATTCCGATGAAGACGCCGCCTTGCGCCGTGTCAAGGTATCGTTGTACCATTTCCATGATCGTCGGAACAAGGTTCGTCTCGCCTAAGAAAGACTTATTCAGTTGGGCCTCAATCACGTCCGCTACGCCGAAACCCTTTGCCACAGCAACAATCATCGCCAATATCGGCACGATGGCGAAGATAAGCGAATAGGTCAGGGATTTGGCTTTGTCGTTCAGGTTCTTGCTGCCGAAACCGCGTACGACCAGAACAATCGTGCGGATGATGTTATAGCCTAATTTCTGAAATACCCCGTCGAACTCAGTCGCCGTGACGCGCCACATGTCGTAGCGTACAAATCGAATGATATCGGAAAACTTTTTCACGGTCTGACAATTTAACGCTTTAACAGTCTAACAGTTTAACGCTTTGCGAAGCCCCCGAGGGGGCAGCAGATCTATAAGCCGGGTTCTGTACCCTTGCGGGCGTCTATCATTAATCTCGAGGTACATGTTACCATGTCCTTCTCTCGCTTCCTACCCTCCAACTCACGCGAGCAGCGCTCAGACGTTGGTTTACTTGGAATTGCAGCGCACAGTGTGCTCGTTTCACCCGCTTCGATGTTGCCACCGGAAGCGACTCGTCTCTGTAGCAGGGACCAAACATTCGCGCGTTGAGCGGGTGGGTTGGGTAGGGTGGGTTGCTCATCGTCGCTCTGCCTGACGGCTGTTAACCGCTGTGCTGCTCTGTGCTGCCCGGACTTTCCTCTGCTGATGAGATTAAGCCACTGAAGATCACTCTTCTACGCCTATACAGGCAACGACTTTCTTTCCCTCCGCAGCGATAGACCGATCTGCTGTGAGCGGTGTACGGGAGTCGGACCCGCCTCCTCAGCTTGGGAAGCTGATGCACTACCGATGTGCTAACACCGCAAAATCGACTGCAAAGGTACAACAAAAATTTCATATATGCAAGTTTTTAAGCGATTTTTTAGAAAATTTTCCCTTCAAAATTTGCATATTCCGATTATTTATTGTACCTTTGCACCCGGTTTTGCTGCTGTAATCTATTAGTGATTCTTTAGTGATTCTTTAGTGATTCATTAGTGATTGGTTAGTTATTCGTTAGTTAGTAACCTAATCACAAGCGCCCCACAGCATAACCAAACCGCAACAAACAACCCTGTATCCGCCACATTTGGCGGATCCTTAAACACTCAAAAATATGGCTAAAGCACAATTATCGCACCCCTTCGATGAAATACACGGGGCGTTAGGAAAAAACGAAAAGATCATCAACCGCCGGAAGAAATTCCGCGATGACAAAGGTCGGGTCATAGCGGAAGGAAGCCAGGAAGCCTATGTCGTCAAACATCCGCGCAACTGGAAGAAGAATCCTAAACAAGGAGCGGAATTGGCTAATCATAACGCTTGGACAGAAGCCTGCCGCAGAGCCTCGCAGATCCTTTTTGTCGCGCGCTTTGACCAAACGCCTGCCGACCAACAGCAGCACATGTTGGACTTGGAGCTGCGTATCCGCAAGATGAATCATGTCCCGGAATACTACACTTTGGACGAAGCGCGTCTCCTTCTCGCGGAGTACAAGACTCGTTTTGACGCCCAGATTCCGGGCAAAAGAGGCTCACATCCAGACCCGCAAGCCCCCATCGATCACTTGAAAGGCTCTGGCAAACGCTACCTCCAGTTCCCCGCCTTTCTCCGCGCTATCATATACCACGCCCTCAAAGCGTAGTCAATGCCTGATACATTTTGAATAGTTCAGCCACGCACTCGCTTTCGGTCATTTTGATAGAGAAACCATAAGCAGCCATAACCGCACGATCGTTCTCTTGGTGCGCCTTGCGCAATTCCGGCGGCATAGTTACCTCGTCGTATAGATCAGCCAAAGAGCAATCCGGATATTTGGCGCGTGCGTCCAAAATAGTTTGTGCGGTCTGCTCAATACGGGCTTTTTGTTCCTCTGTCGGCATCGGCCAAGGGAAGTTGTTATAAACGATATCTTTAGAATAGCGGTAACGCATTTCCAACCGTCCACAAACGACTCTCATCCACGCCATGTGCACATTAGAGGTCAGCACTCCGAAATGGTAAAGAGAGGCTCCTGGAATGATAAGCGTTGAATCACTGGCAATAACATCTCCTCCCATAAAACCTAGTGGCATATATCTACGTTTTTCTGAAGAGTGTCTCGGTACAATAATAAATGGAGTACCTAAAGGTTGTGTTATTTGAGCAAACAAAGTTGGAGTCTCTGCCATTTGGCGAGTAGATGCAGCTGAGCTTGCCAAACGCATTTCTCGAACACTATTGACACGTTGCAATACGGTCGGACATTGACGGATTTCAGCAGGACTCGCGCCTTGCAACCATAAACAATATCGTTTCTTGTTTTTAATAAACTCATTAGCTCCTGGAAAGAAATGTACCCATTTTTGTGCCAAAGGTTCTTTCCGTATTAACTCATCCTTCTCCTCCTCTGATAATATAAATCCTCCTCCGTCTCTCGGCATATTACCAAAGTTCATAGCCGGAGCGTCACATAGAGGCGCTCCTTGGTTCTCTATAAACACATTTGGCGCGTCACTTAAATAGCCATTAATATTAGTTGCAAGGATCGTTTGCGTATCAGAAAGATAGATTCGCTTTGTTGTGTGCTCGGCGCGTGAGAGCCGAGAAAAACCTATTATAACGCAATGCACATGTGCCTTAATATCCGCTTCGCTATCCCAGCGGAAAGTCCTGTATGCAAAATCAAAATGGATACCATATTGTTCAAAGAGCGGTTTCCATAATATGGCTACCTGTTCGCCTTGAGTGATAGAGTTGGTAGAAACAAGTGCTGCTTTGATTTGTGGATTGACTAGCATCAACTGAGAAACTTTAAGATACCATGCTCCAACGTAGTCCAATTCTCCTATTCCCTTTGTTTTCTTACCGAACAAATCCAGCATTTCCTGTTTCTGCTCTCTACTCATCATCATACCTCCCACAAACGGCGGATTACCCATGATATATACTCCCTCTCCTTGGGAGAGGGCTGGGGTGAGGTTGTCCCATTCCATGCGCAACGCATTGCCCTCGTGGATGTTATGGTATGCTTTGAGTGGCAAGGCATTGATATTAAAAGAAGCGATCTTTGCTGTCTCTTGCAACATCTGTTGCTCCGCTATCCATAGAGCTGTTGTGGCTACAGAGACCGCAAAATCGTTAATCTCTATTCCATAGAACTGATGGATATTTACCTTTATCGGGTTCTCGAAATCACCAATAACGGATTGACCTAAATAGAGCACACTAATTACCTCATTCTCCAAACGACGCAGAGAAACAAAACTCTCCGTCAGGAAATTGCCGCTACCGCAAGCTGGATCAAAGAACGTGAGCGAAGCCAATTTGTCTTGGAAAGCCAAGAGTTTTTGTTTAGCCGTTACGGGCAAGTCATATACTTTGCGCTTCGTAAAATCTTGTTTGGGCGTTGGAAGGGACTGCTTGATCGCTTCAAACTCTGCTTTGAGTTCGTCTAAGAAAAGTGGGTCTATCACCTTATGGATATTCTCTATACTCGTATAGTGCATGCCGCCGGAACGACGAGTCTCCGGATTTAATGTGCTCTCAAAGACGGCGCCGAAGATAGTTGGAGAAATCTCGCTCCAGTCGAAATCCGCTGATGCTTTGGAGAGCATCAATTCTTTCAGTTCATCCGTAAAATGCGGCACTACGAGCGAAGAATCATGGCTGAACAAACCTCCATTGACATAAGGGAATACCTTTAGTCGGTCGTCCATATACGGATCTCGTTCGCTTTCCTGCGTGTCGAGCACGTCGAATAAATCAAGCATAGCACGACGAATATCTCGTGCCTCATAATGTGCTAAATAATCATGGAAAGCTGTTTTAGAGCCAAACAAACCTGCGTCTTCCGCATACAGACAGAACACCAGCCGCACGCACAATACATTCAGGCTGTGCAAAGTCTGAACTGTATCTTTCTCAATATATTGCTCTAATAACTTGTCGTGAATCTGACCGACTAACAGACCTGCCTTTACCGAAACCTCCATTTCGCGCTTCAGGTGCTCATTCCCTGCATCCACAAGGAACTGAAGACGGTAGTATTCCTTCTCCAGATTCTCAAGTAGTATCTTCTGTGGCTCACCATTCGGCTGCTCCATATCATACACCCAAAACTCCCTGAAATTGGAAGTAACAACCCAACGAGGGTGACGTGAAAGCGGCAAGCCGACAATATATTTCTTCGCCTGCTGGAAAGGATTAAGGGTAGAACCATCGGATTGTCTAATTCCCTTACCCAATTCCTTTTCGATACTCTTTTGCTCAATGAGGACTTTAGTCGATTCAATATATCCATCCATAAAATTGGTGGACTCGACTAACACTTGGTCTTCGAATGTAATAAACTGATAAGGATTCTCAACACCTAATACTTTTTGGAGTAACTCCAACCAAAATCGTTGAGTGTCGCCTTTCTCATAGCCTTTGCCTTGCCACTCTTGCGCAAAAAGAGCGGCAGCCTTTTGCTGTTGCGCAGTTGTCATAGTAGCGTCTGTTATGGTTCGCTACTTATTCTGTGATTCGAAATCTTAGGGCACAAAAAAACGCGGACGAGAATTTGTCGCCCACATTACGGCCCTAGGAATTGCCTGACAGAAACAACAAAATACGCCCGCGAAACGGACGTTTACAATTTGTTTTTCTGTCAACCTTATTAAAATTTCCTAGGTTTTAATGTGGTGTAGAACAAATAGCAAACGCTAATTTAATCAATATGTCCTCCTTTTTACATCGTGAGGGATGCGTGCTTTACCGGAGTGCTCGTAAGCACTGTCCGCAAGCGACGAGGTTATACTGTAGTTGGTAGTATTAATGATTTTGCGGTGCAAAATTACTACAAAAAAATGACATACGCAAGAGAGTATGCCATTTTGTTGTAATTTAATGGTCGTTTTTTAATATATCTCGACGATGTCGCGTTTGACGCGGCGGGTGATTTGAGAGGGAGTGAGGGGAGCGATGTTTTGAGTACGGAGAGAGGTGACACGCTGGGTTGCCTTGACGATCAACGGAATCTCCGCTTTCTTGGAACCCAAGATATGCGCATCGCAAATCATGTTCTTCTCCAAGAGATAGACATGCCCGTCCTGCCGCTGGTAGATCGTGTTGAGATCGACCGACCCGCGCAGTTTCTTTAGCCGGAATTTTTGGATCTGTTGTTCTCCCATATTGACCAGATTGAGCATCTGGAGCTGCTCGGCATTCAGTTTGATGCCAAAAGGAATGGTCACTTTGACCTCCGCATGTTCGGAAAAACGGCGCACGGCAAAGGTCTCTGAGTCCACGATATAATGGCGGGAGAAAGTCATTTTGAAGCACCCGAGATATTTGGAGACTTTTTGAGTATGGGTCAGAACCGTTTCTCCTTCGGATTCATTGGAAACGGTCCAATGGCGCGTGTCGGTCATGGTCTGCTCAAAATCATAGCGCATATTTCCCATCGCAAAGAGCGCCCTGTGTACGACGACGCCGCTGTCCACGGCATTGGCAGCCTTGCGCATGAATTTCTCTTTCTGTTTTTTCTCCAAGCGCTCGATCGCGTCTCCGGCTAAGATCGAATCCGCTTGCGCACGTTTTTGCGCGTCAAAGAAACGCTTGCAGTAGCGTCCCTGGAACTGCACGGAGTCGCGTCCCTCTCTGGCTTGCTCGGGCAGAACGACGATATTGGCAATCATCTGCTCCATTCCCCATGTGCTTTTCTCGGCGTTCTTAGCCTCAAGGGCACGATCTGCCGGGCAGTACATGCGGACGTCGGAGACGACTTGGTATTGGGCGTTATTGTCAGGAAACTCTTCCTCCAGCTTGACATAGACGGCGTGGAGTAGAGCAGCCATCTGTTTGCGTTTGTTCTTCTGCTTGGAGGGCTTGGCAGCTATGACGGTCTCTTGGAGGGCGATGGGCTGCTCCTTGAGGACGAAGGTGAAAGGTGAAAGTTGAAAGGAGGAAGGATCGTCGGAGGGGGAGAGAATTTGACATTCGTTGGCACGAATGGTCAGTTTCTCGTAGCCGATGAAGGAAATGATGATTTTCATATCCGGCACGAGGTTCGCTTCGAAAGAGAAGAAACCGTCGTTGTTGGTAGCCGTTCCCCATTCGGGCGCAATCTCCGGATAGACCGTGGCGTAAGCGATCGGCGCTCCTTTCTCATCCACTACGCGACCGGAATAGGAGGCAGCGAAAGCCCCTCCCAACCTCCCCATGAAGGGGAGGAGAAAGGTGAGGATTATCAGGCATATTTGCTTTTTCATTACTCTAAACTATTGATATCAACTAAGTTATTGACGATGGCATAGATCGTCAGACCCGCGGTGGAATGGATATTCAGCTTGCGGGTGATATTCTTGCGATGGGTAATAACGGTATGCGGCGAGATGAAGAGGACATCCGCTATCTCTTTGTTACTCAATCCCTTGACGATCTGAACGAGGATGTCTTTCTCGCGGTCGGAAAGTTGTTCGTTGGAAGGTTTGATGGTTTGAGAGTTTGAAGGTTTGTGTGCGGATGATTGCTGCAAAACCGGACGGAGGATATCATCCTCAATCGCACAATGGTCCGCAAAATCCTGCTCCGTGTGCCACAAATCGGACATGACGGAAACAAGGGAATGCGTGGTTAATGAATTCGTGTTGAGGGATTGAGAGGGATAATATTTGATGATCAGATTCTTGATCTCCGTCAGTTTGTCGGTAATACGTTGGTCGTCATGTTCGTGCTCCTCGTACAGACCTGCATTTTCATGCTCTATATGCGTGCGTATCTCGTCCACGAACTCATCATAGCAGCGGAGAATGAGGGTCGGTATATGGCTGGAGAAATCATTGGGACGAATCGCCTCCATCAAAGACTGACGCAGCCTTGGCAGCCGAAAATCGAGAAAATACGAATGCGCATTGTGCAGATAGCATTGGAGCGTATCCAGATCAATCTCCGCAGGCTGCACTTTGATGCGCGAGACTTTATAATTTACCACCGCCAGAAAAGTAGGCGTATGAATGCCGTGCGACTCGCATACCTGCGCGATGGTTTGCTCTCCCACACCCATCGACAAGCCGAAACGGCTGATGATTTGGATGGCTTCTTCCTCATGCGCCATCAAATCGCATATTTTATCCGAGGCTTTGTACACAATGAAATTAAAAATTAAAAATTACGAATTAACAAATTTTACGGCGCAAAGGTACAAAAAAAATCTCATGTACGCAACACAAAACGACAAATTTTATGCCAAAAGGGGCAAAATACCGCAGTTTAGGTATTGTGTATGTGAGAAAATAGCAGTAATTTTGCAGCCGTTTTTGAAAAATGAAAGGTGAAAGGATGAAATTGAAAAGGAAAATATCACTCCTTATTATATTATTTACGTGCGTGTGTGTCCATGCGCAAGTGAGCGGTGTGGTATTGGATGATCGGGGAGAGCCGATGATCGGCGCAAATGTTTATTGGGCAGGGACAAACAAAGGAGTTGCCACGAATTTTAATGGCGAATTTACTATCATGCCCGTGCGAGGCACCAATACGCTGGTTGCTTCGTTTGTCGGATGTCATAATGATACGATAGTTGTACTCAACCGCGAACCGCTGACGATTGTGTTGGTGGAAGATGTGATTTTGGACGAGGTGACGATCACCGAACGCAAGCAGGGCGTGCTCAAGAGCCGCACTTCGGCGTTTGATACGCAGACCATCGGAACCGAAGAGTTATGCCGCGCGGCGTGCTGTAACTTAAGCGAAGCGTTTGAGACGAATGCGTCGGTCGATGTGGCTTATTCGGATGCCGCAACGGGCGCCAAACAGATCCGTTTATTGGGATTGAGCGGCACGTATGTGCAACTGATCCAAGAGAACACACCGGCTGTGCGCGGCTTGGCGCAGAACTTCGGACTCGAATACATACCCGGTCCGTGGATGAGCAGTATTCAGGTGAGCAAAGGTACTTCGTCGGTCATCAACGGTTACGAAGCTACTTCGGGTCAGATCAACGTGGAGCTGCTCAAACCGCAGACCCAGAATCCGCTGTCGGTCAATCTGATGTTCAATTCCGAAGTGATGGCGGAAGCCAATATCATGGGCGGATGGGAGTTGCTGAAAAAAGAACATGACCATGCACACGGACAAGAAACTCACCACCACCACGAGTCGCTTTATACGGGGCTTTTGGCGCACTACGGCGGCAGTTACATGGCAATGGACGGCAATCATGATTCGTTCGTGGACATGCCAAAGATACAGAATGCCAATATCGCCAACCGCTGGTTCTACAAGAACGGCGAATATACGTTCCAGGCTTTTGTGCGCGGTTTGTACGACCGCAGACGAGGCGGACAGCTGGCAGACAGTATTGCTAATCCGTATCGGATCAATCTCAATACATGGCGGGTAGAGGGATTCTTGAAAAACGGCTATGTGTTCGATGAAGAGAGCGGTAGTTCCGTGGCGTTAATCACAGCAGTCAGTTACCATAACCTCAATAACCAATATGGTCTCAGGGAATGGAAAGCAGACCAGCTGAATGCATACCTCAATGCCATTTACCAGGGCAACTGGGAAGGCGGCGGACTGATTGACAACGACCACCGTTTGAGCGCCGGAGCAAGTGTCAATTTTGACAAATACGGAGAGACTCTCAGCCTTCAGCCGTCAGAATTCAGACTGGACAGATGGGAAGTGACGCCGGGTGTGTTTGCGGAATATAGTTTCAAATACGCCGATATGCTGTCTCTGGTGGCAGGTGTGCGTGCGGACTACTCAACGAGATACGGATTCTTCTTCACGCCGCGAATGAATATCCGCTATACGCCGTTCCAATGGTGGACGCTGCGCGGAAGCGTGGGAATGGGCTATCGCAGCCCGAATGCGATTGCGGACAACTCGTTTATACTGCCGTCGAGCCGTGAGTTGCATCTGGCGAACGAGATCAAGCAGGAGAGGGCAGCCAATGCCGGTATCAGCACGACCTTCTATATCCCGATGGGAAGCAGGGAACTGCAGCTTTCGGCGGAGTATTACTATACGCATTTCCTGAACTCGCTGATCGTGGATTTGGACCAGGATCCGCATGCCGTACATGTCTATAACCAGACCGACATAGCGGGCGCAAAATCCTTTGCCCATTGCGCGCAGATAGAAGCTTCGATGGAGGTCCTTCGCGGCTGGACATGGACCGCTGCTTTCCGTTGGACGGATGTCAAACAGACGACGAAGAATGGTACAACGGGCAATTATGAACTGCGCACCAAAGCGCTGACTAATCGGTTTAAGGGAGTGATTAGTACCAGTTACCAGACGCCGCTGAAGAAATGGCAGTTCGACGTGACCGCCCAATTCAACGGCATCAGCCGCATGCCGGACGGATTTACCGCTTACGGAGATTTGCTCGGCGGTTACGGTACACCGAAACCCATTACCTGGTATCCGCAACTGATGGCGCAAGTGACCAAGTATTTCCGTACGTGCAGCCTCTATTTGGGAGCAGAGAACATGACGAATTTCAAGCAACACATGCCGATAATAGACAGTTTCCAGCCTTTCGGACCGGATTTCGATGCGTCCATGGTATGCGGACCGACCACAGGATGGAAAGTGTATGTCGGATTCAGATATGATTTGGAAAAAGCTGAAGATTGAAAGCTGAAAAAAGAAAGGAATGAAAAAGATATTAGTTTGTTTATTAACCGTTCTGGCTATGCCTATGCTGGCGCAATACGATGCGCACTTAACGGGGCACGTGCTGGACGAAGCAACCGGCGAACACATGGCGTTCGTCAATGTGCAACTGAAAGGAACCAACATCGGAACCGTTACCGATGAGAGTGGTCACTACCTGCTGAAAGACCTGCCGATCGGACGGCAGACGATCGTGTTCAGTTTTGTGGGGTACGAGACCTTGGAGATGCCGATAAATATCATCGAAGACAAGACGGTAGAGTTGAAAGCGTCTCTTCGCGAAGTCTCGCAGCAGTTAAACAATGTGGTCGTGACCGCCAACCGGTATGCAACGAAACGGCAGGAAACATCGACGATTGTCAATGTGTTGAACCCTAAATTATTTGAGACAACTGCGGTGTCGTGTGTGGCAGATGTGCTGAATTTCCAACCCGGTTTGCGGGTGGAGAACAGTTGCTCCAACTGCGGCAAAACGGATCTTCGTATCAACGGTCTGCAGGGACAATACACCCAGATTCTGATGGACAGCAGGCCTGTGTTCTCTTCGATGGCTTCGGTATATGGCTTGGAGCAAGTGCCGGCGGCGATGATTGACCGAATTGAAGTCATGCGCGGCGGCGGATCGGCGATTTATGGCGCAAACGCGATTGCCGGAGTGGTGAATATTATTACCAAAGAGCCGGTGCGCAATTTCGTCAATATCGCCAACACCAGCAATATCAACGAACATGCGGGCTATGACATCAACACGGACCTGAACGGATCGGTCATGAGCGAGAACCGCAAAATAGGCGCGTACCTCTTTGCTTCCCATCGTACCCGCAGCGCGTACGACCGCGATCTGGATGGTTTTAGCGAACTACCGCAGTTGCGTTCTACCACTGCCGGCGCACGGTTGTTTTTCAAGACCAGCGCGTACAGCAAGATCACCATGGAATACCACCACACGACGGACTATCGCCGCGGAGGCAACAAACGCGATGAGGAACCGCATAAAGCGGACATTGCGGAGCAGTTGCGGCATAACATTGACGCCGGATCGGTGGCTTTCGACTGGTACTCGCCGGACGAGAAGCATTTTGTATCCGCTTATTCGGCTATCCAGCATATCGGTCGCGACAGCTATTTCGGAGCAGGAAGAGACACTGCGGCATACGGCAGAAGTACGGATTTGACTTCCAACACCGGTCTGCAATACCGTTTCTCGTATCCTTGCGGTCTGATGAAGGGCGACCTGACGGTTGGAGCGGAATATAATTACAACGGTCTGCATGACAAGATGCTGGGCTACAACCGCGATATGAACCAAAAAGTGCATGTGGTGGGTGCTTACGCGCAGAACGAATGGAAAAACGACCATTGGAGTGTACTCATCGGTGCTCGTTTGGAGAAACATAACTTACTGAAAATGCCGGTGGTCACTCCGCGTGCCACATTCCGCTATACGCCGATAGAAGGTTTGGTCTTCCGCGCAGGTTACAGCAGCGGTTACAGAGCGCCGCAGGCGTATGATGAGGACTTGCATGTAGCGGCGGTGGGAGGTAGTGTGTCGCTGATCACATTAGACCCGAAACTGCGTCCCGAATACTCGCATAGCGCAACGCTTAGCGCAGACTGGTATCGCCAATTTGGCAAATGGGAAGTGAACCTGACGGCAGAAGGATTCTATACGTATCTGCAAGACGTGTTCTTCCTGCGCGAGGACGGAATGGATGCCAAAGGAAACCTGTTATTCACCCGTACAAACGCACCCGGAGCGTGGGTGGGCGGATTGAATATAGAAGGCAAAGTGGTGTATGGTTCGTGGGTGACATTCCAATTAGGATATACATACCAGCAGAGCCGTTACACCGTAGCGCAGCAATGGAGCGCGGATGTAGCGCCGCAAACGCGGATGTTGCATACTCCGGATAACTATGCGTATATGTTGATTGATATTGAGCCTGTGCGCGATTTCACCATCTCCATCAACGGCAAAGCGACGGGATCTATGTTAGTGCCTCACTTGGCAGGTTATATTCCGCAGGACGAGGAAGTGAAAACGCCGAGTTTCTGGGATTTAGGAATCAGACTGGCTTACGACATACATCTCTACAAGCATTATTGTCTGGAAGTGAGTGCAGGAATAAAGAATATCCTTGACCAATTCCAGCGAGATATAGACAAAGGCGAATTCCGCGACGCAAACTATATCTACGGACCATCCACGCCGCGAACGTACTTCGCCGGACTGGCACTTAAGTTGTAAAAATCGGTACACAAATTATAGGAAATGGGCTTAAAGGGCATTTATTTGCGTTTTAAGCCCTTTTTGTTTCTCTACCGACACCCCCTCGGAAACGAAATAAAAATCAAAAATATCGCAGAAAAATTTGCGTATATCAAAAAAAAGCAGTAACTTTGCGCGGAATTTTGAAAATCTATTAATCACAATTATACAACAATGGAAGAAAACAACGATTTGATTCAAAATGATCACATTATTCCCGTGAAGATAGACGAGGAAATGAAGTCCTCTTATATCGATTATTCGATGAGTGTGATCGTGAGCCGTGCATTGCCGGATGTACGCGATGGCTTCAAGCCGGTACACCGCCGTGTGTTATTCGGAATGAACGAATTGGGTAACACCAGCGACAAACCGACTAAGAAAAGTGCCCGTATCGTCGGTGAGGTAATGGGTAAGTATCACCCGCACGGAGATAGTTCTATCTATGGTACGTTGGTTCGTATGGCGCAACCGTGGGCAATGCGTTATTGCCTGGTGGACGGTCAAGGTAACTTCGGTTCAGTCGATGGCGATGGAGCTGCAGCTATGCGTTATACGGAGGCACGTCTGTCCAAGTTGGCAGAAGAAATGCTGCGCGATCTGGACAAGGATACCGTAGATATGCAGAATAACTTTGATGACTCGCTCAAAGAGCCGGTTGTGCTGCCTTGCCGTTTCCCGAACTTGCTGGTGAACGGAGCAAGCGGTATTGCTGTCGGAATGGCGACGAATATGCCGACTCATAACCTGAGCGAAGTGATCGACGGCTGCTGCGCGTACATCAATAATATCAAAGCCCGCATGCACGATGAGTTCGTACCGGAGATCACGGTAGAGGATTTGATGGAGTATATCAAAGCTCCGGATTTCCCGACCGGTGGTACGATCTATGGCTATCAGGGTGTGCGTGACGCATATGAGACCGGACGCGGAAGAATTGTCATTCGTTCCCACGCAGAGATTGAGACCGATGATAATGGGCGTGAGCGGATTATTATTACCGAGCTGCCGTACGGCGTAGTGAAGAGCGACCTCGTGAAGAATATCGCCGAACTCGTAAGCGACAAGAAGATCGAAGGTATTGCTGATATCAATGACCACTCGAAACGCGATATCCGTATCGTAGTGGAGGTAAAACGCGATGCCAACGCACAAGTTGTGCTCAATAAACTCTATAAGTTCACGGCATTGCAGTCGAGTTTCGCAGTGAATAACATTGCGCTGGTGAAAGGTCGTCCGATGCTGCTGAATCTGAAGCAGTTGATCGGCAATTTCATTGAGCACCGCATGGACGTTGTGACCCGCCGTACGCGCTATGAGTTGCGTAAGGCAGAGGAGAAAGCGCATATCTTGGAAGGTTTGATCATCGCGGTAGATAACATCGACGAAGTCGTTCGTATCATCCGCGCAAGCCGCACTCCGGCTGACGCACAAACCAACTTGGAGAAACGCTTTGAGCTGGACAACCTGCAATCGAAAGCCATCGTTGATATGCGTCTGTCGGCTCTCACCGGTCTGCGTATTGATGAGTTGAAAGCAGAGTATGCCGAGATCGAGAAATTGATTGAGCATTTGAATGAACTGTTGGCAAGTGAGGAGATGCGTTATGACGTGATCAATACTGAACTCATAGAAATCAAAGAGAAATACGGCGATGAGCGTCGCACGCAGATCGTGAAGATGGCTACCGAGTTCAATCCGGAGGATATGTATGCCGATGACGATATGGTAATCACTATCTCGCATCTGGGATATATCAAGCGTACTCCGCTGGCTGATTTCCGTCAACAGAGTCGCGGAGGAATCGGTTCGAAAGCCGGTAGTGCACGCGATCAGGATTTCATCGAGTATGTATATCAGGCAAGTATGCACTCGACCATGATGTTCTTCACCGAAATGGGACGTCTGTACTGGCAGAAAGTATATGACCTGCCGGAGGGTAACAAGCAATCCAAAGGTCGTGCTATCCAGAATATGATCAACCTGCAGAAGGGTGATAAGGTACGCACCTGTATCAACGTCAAAGGTCTGAACGATCCGGAGTATGTACAGAACCACTATCTGATCTTTATTACCAAAAACGGTTTGATGAAAAAGACGACGCTGGAGGCTTATTCCCGTCCGCGTGCCAATGGTATTATTGCTCTCGGTTTACGCGACGGTGATGAGTTAATCGGCGTGACGCTGACCGACGGACAGAGCGAGATGTTAGTCGCTTCGTACAATGGTAAAGTTGTTCGTTTCAACGAAGGCGGCGTTCGTCCGATGGGTCGTGGAGCAACCGGCGTGAAAGCCATTACTTTGGAAGATGACGGTCAAGATCGCGTAATTGGCACGGTTTGTGTAGAGAAGGGAACAGAGAAGACCATTCTCGTGATTTCGGAGAACGGATTTGGCAAACGTACGCCGGTGGACGACGAAGAAGGCAATCCGATCTATCGTGTCACCAACCGTGGCGGTAAGGGCGTTAAGACCATCGAGATTACCGAGAAAACCGGACATCTGGTAGGTATCGAGGCGGTAACCGATGAGGACGACCTGATGCTGATGACCAAATCCGGAACCGCTATCCGCATGGACATCTCTACTATTCGTCAGACCGGACGCGCTGCACAAGGCGTCAAACTGATCGAACTCCAGAAACGTAACGATAGCCTCGTAAGCGGCTGTATCGTTCCGAAAGAGGAAGAAGAGAATGCAGAAGGAGGAGACGATGAAGGAATGAGTGAAGAAACTAATAACAATGAAACAAATGAATAATAGTATGAAAAAATCTTTGTTTTTGGCAGCATTAGTGCTGATAAGCGCAGGCTGCTTTGCTCAGAAAAACCCGCTGGTAAAAAAAGCAAAAAATTATGCGATGGCAGAGACTCCTGATTTTTCTGCCGCTCGTGCAGCAATCGCAGAGGCTCTTGAGGCAGAACCGACCGTTGAGACCTATTATTGGGCAGGTATGATCGGTTATCAGGAAATGACCCAAGAGAACTACAACCAAATGATGGGTAAAGGTGTTAACCAAGCGAAAGCCGGAGCTGCAGTAGAGGAGAGTTATAACTACTGGCTCAAGGCTGATGAGTTGGCAATGATCCCTACGCTGGACAAGAAAGGCCGCGAGGTTGTGGACCTAAAGACCCGCAACAACATCGCCAAGAAAATGCTGGAGTACTACAAACAGCAAGAACTGGTGAAATACGGTATTTATCTCAACGAGCAGAAAGATTTCGAGGGCGCATACAATGCATTCAAGAAACATATTTCTATTCCTGAGTTGGCAATGATGCAGGATCCGAAACTGCAAAAAGAAATGCCGCGCGATACTACTTATACTCAGTATAAGTATTATGCAGCTATCTTTGCCGTTCAGAGCGAATTACATCCGGAGGCTATCGCCCTGCTGGAAGAGATGAAAGACGGCGATTACGAGGCTATCTCGGTAAACCAATTCCTCTATCAGGAGTACGTAGCAGTAAAAGATACAGCTAATTTCGTAGCTACGCTGCAAAACGCTGTAACCCGTTTCCCGCAAGAGCCTTGGTTCCTCCAGAACCTGATCAACTACTATATCTTCTCAGGTCAGGAGCAAGTAGCCGTTGAATACCTGGCGCAAGCTATCGCCCGCGAGCCGAACGTAGCACAATACCATCATATCAAAGGTAACCTGGATGAGAGTTTAGGAAACTACGACGAGGCACTCAAAGATTTCGATGAGGCATTGCGTTGCGATCCCACGCTGGCTGACGCTATGGCAGGCAAGGGTAGAGTATATTACAACCAAGCTGTTAAAATGAACGAAGCAGCGGCGCTCATCAATGACAATAAGGAATACAAGAAAGCTCTGGAAGAGATGAACGAGGTATTCCGCAAATCATTGCCGTTCTTTGAGGAAGCTCACAAAATGGCTCCTGAAGAGCGTCAATACATGCAAATCTTGAAAGGTCTGTACTACCGCTTCCACATGGATGCCGAGTACAACGCCATCAATGAGAAGCTGAATAATCTCTAATGGGCAGAATATTAGCAATAGACTTCGGTCGTAAACGCACAGGATTAGCCGTAACGGATGTTCTCCGCATTGCGGCTAATCCCTTGCTTACGATCGAGACAAAAGATCTTATTCCATGGTTGACCGACTACATTGCGCGAGAGCCGGTAGATGAAGTGGTGATCGGTCATCCCACCCAGATGAACGGAACCGAATCGGAGAGCATGAACTACATCCGGCCGTTTATGGGAGTATTCAAAAAACATTTTCCTAACGTACCTATAACTATGTATGACGAGCGCTTCACCTCCGTGTTGGCGCATCAAGCAATGATTGCCGGAGGCATGAAAAAGAAAGCCCGGCAAGACAAAGCAGTAGTGGATAAAATCGCTGCATGCATTATTTTGGAAGGCTATTTGGAGAGACTATGATTTTACCTATATATTTGTACGGTCAGCCGGTACTACGAAAACAGGCTGAAGAAATAGAGCAAACGCCGGAACTGAAGCAGTTTATTGCGGATATGTATGAGACCCTGACGCAAGCAGAAGGTTGCGGTTTGGCGGCTCCGCAAGTGGGCAAGCCGTGGCGGCTCTTTGTAGTAGATGGAACGGAGTTGGCAGAGGACTATCCGGAGTGCAAAGATTTCAAACGCGCATTCATTAATCCGGAGCTTGTTGAGGAGAGCGAAGAGACTTGTACTTATTCCGAAGGATGCCTTTCTCTGCCCGGAATAAGCGAGAATGTTATTCGTCCTAAGACGATCAAGATGCGGTATTTGGATGAGAATTTTAATGAACACGAAGAGGTGTTCACCGGCTTCCAAGCGCGTATCGTGCAACACGAATATGACCATTTGGAGGGCCATGTGTTTACGGACCGTATCTCGCCTATTCGTAAGACATTTGTCCGTAATAAATTAGCCTCTATTGCCAAAGGCAAAACGGGGGCACGATACAAATATAAGCGGCAATAAACAGGCAATGAGTATATTCACAATCATATTGATGGCAATAGGGCTGGCGATGGATTGTTGCGCCGTGTCTGTGGTGCAAGGATTGACAACCAACATCCATAATTCCGTCAACCGCCCTCGCCCGGCTTTGATGGCACTAATTTTCGGACTCTTCCATGCCGGCATGCCGGTTATAGGCTTTTATGCGGGAAAAATATTTGACGATTTCTTCCATACTTATGCGCCTTGGATCGCTTTGGTAATCCTCTGTTTCTTAGGCGGCAAAATGATATGGGAGTCGTATCATAAGTCGCACGAAGAGAGACAAAAAGCGAATTGGACGCTTCGCCATCTGCTGATGTTGGCGGTGGCGACCAGTATGGATGTGCTGGCAACAGGAATGCTCTTTGTGCCATATCCTAACCAACTATGGTGGTCGGTGCTCACAATCGGCGGTATTACAGCACTATTCTCTCTCGGAGGATACCTGCTGGGCGTTTTTGTAGGCAGACTGAAGATCAATATGGAGTTGGTCGGCGGGCTGGTACTCATCGGTTTGGGAATTAAGATCTGGGCAGAAGGATGTTTCTGATACAAAACACATTAGTGAGTCTGGATGTGCTGGAGAAAGAGTTCTGCTGCGATCTGGACGTCTGCCGCGGTTGCTGCTGTATTGAGGGAGACGCAGGGGCTCCATTGACCGCAGAAGAGGAGGAGAAGATACAAAGTATCTTACCGATTCTGCTGCCGGATATGACCAAAGAGGCAAAAGCGGTAGTAGAAGCGCAAGGAATAGCATACAATGATCCGTCCGGCGAGAGAGTAACCTCTATTGTCAATGATAAAGATTGCGTCTTTGCCCGTACGGATCATAACGGCTGGTGTTATTGCCTGATAGAAAAGGCATACAATGCCGGAAAAATAGATTTCAAGAAACCTATTTCGTGTCATTTATATCCGATCCGACTGACGCAAGTGGGCGAATATATCGGCGTGGAATATCATCGATGGGATATATGTCATTGCGCCCGGATAAAAGGCAAGAAACTGCATCTGCCGATCTATCAGTTCTTAAAAGAACCGCTAATCCGGCGATTTGGCGAAGCATGGTATAATGAATTGGAACTAACTGCAACAGAATGGAAAAAACAATGCGCGCAGAAATAATAACTATCGGCGATGAGTTGCTGATCGGGCAAGTAGTGGACACCAACTCCGCCTGGATGGCGCAGAAACTGAACGAGAACGGAATTGAATTATTCCAAATCACTTCCGTTCATGACGACAGAGAGCATATCATCGCCGCAATCGACGATGCGTTTAAACGGGTGGATATAGTCTTGACCACAGGTGGATTAGGTCCGACCAAAGACGACATCACCAAGCAGGTCCTTTGTGAGTATTTTCAAACCCACCTTATTGAAGATGAGCGCGTGCGTGCGCATGTAGAGCATCTCTACCAAGACCGACCGGATGTCCTAAACCGACTGACGGCAACGCAATGGATGGTGCCCGAATGTGCGGTTATTTTGCCCAATAGAGTGGGGTCTGCTCCGCTGATGATTTTTCCGCACGGACAGCAACTGCTGGCTTCTATGCCCGGTGTGCCGTACGAAATGGAAATCGCCATGGAGGAGCAGATACTGCCTTATGTGACGCGGTTTATAGCAGAACAGACAGACGCTGACATTCATTACGGAATCCAGCATCGTACTTTGCAGGTAAGCGGTATATCGGAATCGGCTTTAGCTATCCGTTTGGAGACGTTTGAACGATTACTGCCGAAGAATATTCATTTGGCGTATTTGCCCAAAGATGGAATCATCCGTCTGCGCCTGTCTTCCTATGGCGATGTGTGCAAAGAAAGTATAGATCATTCGTTCTGGCATCTCAAGTATAATGTCCGGGACTATTTGTTCGACGAAACGGGCGATTCTCCGGAGATAATAGTCGGCAGATTGCTGAAAGAGAGAGGAGCTACGATCGCTACAGCAGAGAGTTGCACGGGCGGCAGATTAGCTTCGCTGTTAGCCAAACATGCCGGTAGTTCTGCCTTCTTCTGGGGCTCTGTTGTGAGCTATGACAACTCGGTGAAAGAACATCTTTTGGGTGTGCCGGAAGAAGTATTAAAAACGCACGGAGCGGTAAGCGAAGAAACGGTGCGTATTATGGCAGAGTCTGTTCGCAAACAAATGAACACTACTTATGCCATAGCTACAAGCGGTATTGCAGGTCCCACAGGAGGCAGCGACGGTAAGCCGGTTGGAACAGTCTGGATTGCTTGGGCGACGCCGGAGGGCACTACGGCGGAGCGCTTCCATCTGGGCAAATTGCGGGAACAGATAATCGAGCGTGCCTGCGCAAGGGCGTTGATCGGTTTGATTAAAATAATTGGTCCTAAATTTGATGTACTGAATGAGTTCTGTTGAGTCGTTTATATTCACTCCGTCTATCACGCAATCGCTGCTCTGGCTGACGATAGTGATGACGATTGGTCTATGGTTAGGCGAGAAAGCGAAAATCAAGCAATTCTCGCTTGGAGTGACTTGGGTGTTGTTTGTTGGAATAGCTTTGGCTTCCGCGGGCGTCATGATAGACCATTCCGTGGCGCAATTTGCCAAGGATTTCGGTCTGATACTCTTTGTTTATTCAATCGGTCTGCAGGTCGGTCCTTCTTTTTCTCCGTTTAAGAGAGGTAGTCTGCATCTAAATATGTTAGCCGCTGCCATCGTGTTGCTGGGATGCGTGTGCGCTATAGTGCTGCATTATATCACCGGCATAGACATGTCCACGATGGCGGGTGTGATGTCCGGCGCAACGACTTCTACACCTTCTCTGGCATCTGCACAGCAGGCTTATTTTGATATAACCGGCACTACTAATCCGGATATCGCTACCGGATATGCAGTCGCTTATCCGTTGAGTATCGTTGGAGTGATTTTGGCGTTTGAGTTGATACGCAAGTCTTTCCGCATTCAGCTGCCGGAGGAAGAGAAACGACTGAAAGAGGCTGCTCAAGCCGCTACGGAAGAGCCTGTATGCGTTGATGTGACGCTCAATAATCCGCAAATTAGTACTTTGACTTTGCCTGAATTGCAACGTCTGTGTCCGGTGAAGGAGATGGTCGTCAGCCGTGTGATCCGTCCGAATGGATCGGATGAACTGGTGGATGAGCAGACCTCATTCAAAAACGGAGATACACTGCGTATTTTAACGGACAAACAGCATATTGACGGCTTGCGTCTGTTGGGGCAAATGAAGAATTACGACCTGCGCGTGCAGATAGAGAAATCGGATCATTTGATTTCCCGTCGAATAGCCGTGACTCGCCCTGAGTGCAACGGCAAACGGATCCAATCGTTCAATCTGAGCCAGCAATATCATGCAACGATCACGCGCGTCAACCGAGCCGGTATTGATCTGTTGGCTACGCCGGATATGATTCTGCAACTGGGTGACCGACTGATGGTTGTGGGCGATAAGAATGACGTGAGCCGAGTGGCAGACACGTTTGGTAATGAGTTGAAGAGGCTCGATGTACCGCATCTGTTGCCGGTATTTTTTGGTATGGTATTGGGTATCTGCGTCGGTTTGCTGCCTATTCCGATACCCGGCATGGGAACTACTTTCAAATTAGGACTTGTGGGCGGATCGCTTATTGTGGCAATCTTAATTGGTCACTACGGACCGTATTATAATATGGTCACTTTCTCTACCACTTCCGCCAATATGATGCTGCGTCAGGTGGGATTGACTTTGTTCCTTGCGGCGCTCGGGCTCTCTGTCGGAGAGACCTTCTTGCCGACCTTGGTCAACGGCGGCTATCTATGGATCGGATACGGTTTCTTGATTACGATTATTCCGCTGCTGATAGTAGGTGTGATTGCTTATAAATGGCTGCATATGAATTATTTCAATGTAGTCGGACTGATGGTAGGTTCTATGACTTCGGCTATGGCATTGCCGTACGCGCAATCCTTGTCGAGCGAGAATAACCAGGCTTCTGTGTGCTATGCCACGGTCTATCCGTTTACTACGTTCCTGCGTGTGATGGCTGCTCAGCTGCTGGTACTTGTTTTCTGCAGTTTTACAACTCCGGATTCTATTCAGCCGCAGATCCTGCCGCAAAGCGTAAATACCATTGAGGGCGAAGAATACGGTCCGACGCTGACGATTGATGATAAGACTTTGTATTTCGTAGGGCTAAATCGAGAAGACGGTTCGTATAGCGAAGATATTTATGTCTCTCGTCGGGACGCTCGAACAGGCGAATGGAGCGCGGCACGCCGTATTCCGGAGTTGAGCAATCCGTATCGCAACGAAGCGCCCACTTCCGTTAGCGGCGACGGCAAGACCATGCTGCTGTTTATCGAAGGACGGATGTATTTCTCCGTTCGCGGGGCGTACGGGTGGTCGGAACCGCGACCGCTGCCTGCCCATCTGCAACTGGGTAACTGGCAAGCGGACGGACAGATTAGTGCGGATGGATCTGTGCTGCTTTTTGCCGCCAATTATCCGGCGGAAGGAGAAGAGCAGGCAAGTCTGAACATCTTTGTTTCCGAACGGGATGCACAAGGTCGATGGGGCAAACCGTACTCGATCGGTCAAGCGATCAATACAGCGGGCATGGAGCGTTCGCCGTTTCTGCATCCCGACATGAAGACCCTGTATTTCTCGTCCGATCGGGAAGGAACGATAGGTGATTTGGACGTTTGGGTGACCAGAAGACTTAGCGACACGTGTTGGAATTGCTGGTCGGAGCCGGAGAATTTAGGATCGCAGATCAATACTGTCGGACGCGATTGCTGGTACAAAATCACCACGGACGGTAAGACGGCTTACTATGCGCAGAAATACGGTCGGAGACATGATATTTATTGTATCGCATTGCCCGAAGACAAGCGTCCGGAGAATATCACGGTATTGAAGACGAACGAAGCGGTCGCAATCAACAATTTGCTTTTCGAGACCGGAAGCGATGTGATCAAAGAGAGTTCGCTGCCGGAGCTGAAACGAATAGCGGTGTTTATCGCGACGTACGGCTATAAAGTGCGTCTGGCGGGGCACACGGACAATATCGGCAAACCGGAGGACAACAAAGCGCTCTCGCAAGCGCGAGCAGAATCCGTGCGCAAGCAACTGATCGCCTATGGCTGTGCGCCGGAGAGCATCAAAGCATTCGGCTATGGCGACACCAAACCGATTGCGTCCAATGAAACAGAAGAAGGACGTCAAGAAAACAGACGAGTAGAGATAACTATCCTGCCGTAAATGTATTATTTTGCTGAATTATTGCTAAATTTTCATAAAAGTGGCATAAACATTTGTTTATGTTATTTTTTTTTCGTAAATTTGCAGCGGATTTTATGGGGAAGAATATTTGATAACCCGAAAAAACCACGAAACAACCACGACAAAACCCCGATTGAGTGGCAGAAAATAGAGTACATAATTAAAAAATCAACTATATGAATCTTTCAGAATTAACAGACAAGATCTACGCAGAGGGCGTAGAGAAAGGCCAAGCGGAAGCACAACAGATTGTTGAGAAAGCGAACGCGAAAGCCGCAGAAATCATTGCCGAGGCAGAGAAAAAGGCTGCTGCGCTGGTAGCCGAAGCAGAGAGCAAATCGGCTGATTTGGACAAGAAGACTCGCGCTGAGTTGAAACTGTATGCCGAGCAGAGTGTGAATGCCGTGAAGACGGAAATCGCGAACCTGCTTTCCGACAAAATCGCTTCGGACAGCGTGAAAGCTGCTACGGCGGACGCCAAGTTCATGCAAGGGCTGATCGCCAAACTGGCAGAGCAGATGGCGAAAAACGGCGAAGTACTCATCGAAGCCAAAGATGCAGAGGCGCTGAAGAAATATTTTGCAGCCAATGCCAAAGGTTTGCTGGAGAAGGGCGTGAAGATCGAAGAGGTGAAAGGTATCAAAACTGATTTCACTATTCAGCCGGCGAAAGGCGGTTACAAACTCGCTTTCGGCGACGCGGAATTCATCGCGTACTTCAAGGAAATGCTTCGTCCACAGTTGGTTGAGGAGCTGTTCTAAATGAACAAATAGTAAATGACAAAATAGTAAATGTCATGACTTACGAGTATTTACTGTCGGGACTTCCGGAGTTGAAAGCCGGATCGGACGCACCGGTATCGCTGGAGAAATTGGACGAACTGCTGGACGAACAGATGCAGGAGTCGGACAAGGCGATGCTGGATCTGCTTCGTGTGCCGATGGATGAGGCTACGCTGGAGACGGGATTGAAAGCGAAGAATCGCTTCATCCGTGAGTGGTTTGCCTTCAACCGCGATATGAACAATGTGCTGGTCGCGCAGATTTGCCGCAAGCACGGTTTTGACATGAAAACGCAGATTGTGGGCAACGACGAAGTAGCCGAGCAGCTGCGCACGCATACTTCGCAGAAAGATTTCGGACTAAATGAACTGTCGGGTGACTATCAATCGATTCTGGCTTTGGCGCAGATTGAGGACCTGATGGCGCGCGAGAAAGCGATGGATGCCATCCGTTTTGAATGGCTACAGGATCGCACGGAGTTTGATTTCTTTTCCGCGGAGATGGTGTTTGCTTATTATCTGGAGGCGGTAATGCTGCATCGCTGGAGCCTGCTGACCGTTGAGGAAGGCGAACGGGTCTTCCGAGCTATGGTGGCGGACATGAAGAAAGGAGTACGCATCGACGCATAAATGAACAAATTGTAAATGAATAAATCGTAAATATTTTTATGACAACAGGAAAAGTAAAAGGTATCATCGCCAACCTCGTCACGGTGGCTGTCGATGGACCTGTAGCTCAAAATGAAATTTGCTACATCTTTGTAAATGAGACGCGGCTGATGGCAGAGGTCATCAAAGTCATCGGCGCAAACGTCTATGCACAGGTGTTTGAATCCACCCGTGGGCTGAAAGTGGGTGACAAAGTAGAGTTCACCGGTCACATGTTGGAGGTGACTCTCGGACCCGGTCTGCTGAGCCGTAACTACGATGGTCTGCAGAACGATCTGGACAAACTGACCGGCGTGTTCCTCAAACGAGGAGAGTATAATTTCCCGCTCGACGAGAAGAAAAAATGGGCGTTCACTCCGATCGCCAAAGTGGGCGACAAAGTGGAAGCCGCTGCTTGGCTGGGCGAAGTGGATGAGAACCACCAGCCGCACAAGATCATGGTGCCATTCGTCTTCGAAGGCACTTATACGGTCAAATCAATCGCCAAAGCCGGAGAATATACCATCCATGAAGTGATGGCTGTTCTGACCGATGCTGACGGCGTGGACCACGAAGTGACGATGGTTCAGAAATGGCCTGTGAAAAAAGCCATCTTGGCGTACCGCGAGAAACCGCGGCCCTTCAAACTGCTGGAGACAGGCGTTCGTACCATCGATACCGCGAACCCGCTTTGCGAGGGCGGAACAGGTTTTATCCCCGGTCCGTTCGGAACAGGTAAGACCGTGCTCCAGCATGCGATCTCCAAACAAGCCGAAGCGGACATCGTGATCATCGCTGCCTGCGGTGAGCGTGCCAACGAGGTTGTGGAGACCTTCACCGAGTTCCCGGAACTGGAAGATCCGCACACGGGACGCAAGCTGATGGAGCGTACCATCATCATCGCCAACACCTCCAACATGCCTGTCGCTTCCCGCGAGGCGTCCGTTTATACGTCCATGACCATCGCGGAATACTATCGTTCGATGGGTCTGCGCGTGCTGCTCATGGCGGATTCGACCAGCCGTTGGGCACAAGCCTTGCGTGAGATGTCAAACCGTCTGGAGGAGCTCCCGGGACAGGATGCCTTCCCGATGGACCTCTCCGCAATCATCGGTGCCTTCTATGCCCGCGCGGGTTACGTGTACCTTAATAATGGTGCTACGGGTTCCGTTACTTTCCTCGGAACCGTTTCGCCTGCCGGTGGTAACTTGAAAGAGCCTGTGACGGAAGGAACGAAGAAAGTGGCACGTTGTTTCTATGCTTTGGAGCAGGCACGTGCGGACCGCAAACGCTACCCGGCTGTCAACCCGATTGATTCGTATTCCAAATACGTGGAGTATCCGGAGTTCGAGGCATATATCGCGGAGCTGATTGACAAAGAGTGGCTGCCGATGGTGAACGACATGAAGACCTACCTGCAGCGCGGTAAGGAGATCCAGGAGCAGATCAACATCCTCGGTGACGACGGCGTGCCCGTTGATTACCACGAGGAGTTCTGGAAATCCGAAGTGATTGACTTCGTGATCCTCCAGCAGGATGCCTTTGATAAGATCGACGCCGTTTGTCCGCTCGAGCGCCAGCAGTACATGCTCCGCCTTGTGATGGACATCTGCCGTCATGATTATAATTTCGACATCTTCACCGATGTGATCGACTATTTCAAACGCGTCATCAACCTCTGCAAGCAGATGAACTACTGCGAGTTCCATTCGCCGGAGTTTGAAGATTACCGCAAGAAACTCGATGAACTCTTGGCTGAGAAACAACTAAAGAAATAACGATAAAAAAAACTCTCATTTACCTCTCATTTACCTGTCAACCCCGACGGTCACCCGACGGTCAGCCGACGGTTGAAACTGACACAAGCGAGAGGAAAGTATGATGGGAAACAACTTAATAGCATAAATTTATGGCAAAGGCTTTTCAAAAAATATATACCCAAATCACGGCTATTACCAAAGCCACCTGCTCGCTGAAAGCAGAAGGAGTGGGTAATGACGAATTGGCTACCGTGAACGGTAAGTTGGCGCAGGTGGTTAAGATCATCGGCGACGAAGTGACGCTGCAGGTGTTCCAAGGAACGGAAGGTATTCCGACCAACGCCGAAGTGGTCTTCCTTGGCAAAGCGCCATCGCTCAAAGTGAGTGACCAATTAGCGGGTCGTTTCTTCAACGCCTATGGTGAGCCTATTGATGGCGGTCCTGCTGTAGAAGGAAAAGAGATCGAGATCGGCGGTCCTTCTGTCAACCCTGTGCGTCGTAAGCAACCGTCTGAGTTGATTGCTACCGGTATTGCCGGTATTGACTTGAATAACACGCTCGTTTCCGGACAGAAGATCCCGTTCTTCGCCGATCCGGATCAGCCGTACAACCAAGTGATGGCAAATGTTGCGCTCCGTGCAGAAGCGGACAAGATCATCCTCGGCGGTATGGGTCTGACCAACGACGACTACCTCTATTTCAAGAATGTGTTCTCCAATGCAGGTGTGCTCGACCACATCGTTTCGTTTGTCAACACCACCGAGAACCCGCCTGTTGAGCGACTTCTGATCCCGGACATGGCGCTTACCGCAGCCGAGTATTTCGCAGTAGAGAAACACGAGAAGGTGCTTGTTCTGCTGACCGATATGACGCTCTATGCCGATGCGTTGGCTATCGTCTCGAACCGAATGGACCAGATTCCGTCCAAAGACTCTATGCCGGGTTCGCTCTATTCCGACCTCGCTAAGATCTACGAGAAAGCGGTTCAGTTCCCGGAGGAAATTGGCGGCGGTTCGATCACCATCATTGCAGTCACAACCCTTTCCGGCGGTGATATCACACACGCTATTCCGGATAACACCGGTTATATTACAGAGGGTCAGTTGTACCTCCGTCGTGACTCCGAAATCGGTAAAGTCATCGTGGATCCGTTCCGTTCGTTGAGCCGTTTGAAACAGTTGGTTGCGGGCAAAAAGACACGCGAAGACCATCCGCAGGTGATGAACGCCGCTGTTCGCTTGTATGCCGACGCCGCAAACGCAAAGACAAAGAAAGAGAACGGTTTCGATTTGACAGACTACGATATCCGCTGTCTCGACTTCGCGCGCGATTACAGCCGCGAGATTCTGGCAATCGATGTGAACATCAATACCGTTCAGATGTTGGATGTGGCTTGGTCGCTCTTCGGTAAGTACTTCAAACCGGAAGAGGTGAATATCAAAGCAGCCCTTGTGGAGAAATACTGGCCAAAATAATAAGAATATGGAAACCAACCCAATTATCACCATCAAAAGTTCGACCGCAGATTGGAGTAATCTTGGCTACACCGTTTGTCCGTCAGAGGATAAAGGAACGATAGAGGTCCCCATTCATTTAGGTATGAACCGTATAGATGCTTTCCTCGAAATGGAAGTGACCGAGATTACCGAAGATGTGATTCGTTTTAAGGCTTCGTACTATATCTACGAATTGCACAAAGGCGGTAAGAACCAAGTCTGTGTCACCTATACGGTTGGCGGCTATACCGACCACGATGGCTGTGATTGGGACGGAACCGACTACAATTATTATTTGACCTGGAAATAAAAGATAAATTGTCAATCGTTAATCGACATGGCTATTCAATATCAATTTAATAAAACATCGCTGCAAGGTCTGGAGAAAGATCTGAAAATGCGGCAGAGAACCCTTCCGACGCTCCAAAGCAAGGAAACGGCGCTTCGCCTTGAGGTGAAGAAAGCCAAACAAGAATTGGAGGAACTGGACGAAGAGGTGAACCGTCGCATCAAAGATTATGACCAGATGATAGCGCTTTGGGGCGAATTTGACACTACGCTCATCCACGTGGACGACGTGCGAATGTCTGTTAAGAAGATCGCAGGCGTGCGCGTGCCCGTGTTGGACGAAGTGGTCTATTCCGCCAAAGAGTTCTCGCTCTTCTCCAGTCCGAAGTGGTTTGCCGATGGCTTTGAGCAACTCAAAGCTATCGCCGATGTGGGTATCCGTCAGGAGTTTGTGCGACGCAAAGTGGAACTGCTTGAATATGCGCGAAAGAAAACAACGCAGAAAGTGAACCTCTTTGAGAAAGTGCAGATTCCGGGCTATCAGGATGCTATCCGTAAAATCAAACGATTCATGGAAGATGAGGAGAACCTCTCCAAATCCAGCCAGAAGATCGTTAAATCCAAACGCGAAGCGGAAGCTCGTGCAGAGGAAGAAAGGAGGGCACAAGCATGATTACGAAAATGAAGAAATACACCTTCTTGGTGTTCCATCGTGATTATGAGCCGTTCCTTACCCAATTGCGCGATCTGGGCGTAGTAGATATCACGCTCAAATCTGCCGGCGACATAGAAAATGACGAAACGCTTCAGGCTGCGCTGCAGCACGAAGATGAACTCCGCCGTTTGCTCCAGCAAGGTGCGCCGGATCAGATGATCCAAGAACGTGCGGCAATAGAGCAACGTATCGCTGAAGCGAAAACTGCGCAACAGCAAGTGGCTATTTGGGGCGATTTCGATGCCAAACGCATCGCGGAACTGCAAGAAGCGGGTTACAAGCTGCGGTTCTTCTGCTGCTCGGAGAAGGCATACAAGGAAGAGTGGGGTATAGCGGTTGCTAACGAGGGAGGAAAGACCTATTTCGTAGTAGTCGATAACTCGGCATCCCAAAACATCGATAACTCGGATCTGCTCGAAAACGCTACGGAACTTCCGCAGCCCGCTAAATCAGCTGCACAATGGAACCAAGAGATCGATCATCTGAAAGGTCTTTTGGCAGCGGCAGATGCGCGTATCGAAGCATGGAAAGTAGCGAATCTGGAGAAGCTTAAACAGGAACTGCAAGAAGCGCGCCAACAGATTGATTGGCAGCGAGTTAAACTCTCTACCGACAAACTGGCAGATGGCTCATTATGCCTCATCGAAGGTTTCTGTCCGATTGATAAAGAGGCGGAACTGAATGCTATGTTGGCTTCAGCCGAAGTGTATTACGAAGAGACCGATCCGACCAAGGAGGACGAAGTGCCGATTCAACTGAAGAATAACTTCTACGCCCGGCTCTTTGAACCGATCACGCGGCTCTATTCGCTGCCAAATTATACAGAGATAGATCCAACGCCTTTCTTTGCGCCGTTCTTCATGTTGTTCTTCGGACTCTGTTTGGGCGATGGAGGCTACGGCTTGTTGATCTTATTGGCAGGTATAGCGGTCATTCTCAAAGCTCCGAAACTGAAAGAGTGGGGATGGTTAGGCGTTTTTATGGGCGCAACGACCATGATTGTCGGTATTCTGACGGGTATGTTCTTCGGAATCAATCTGGAAGAAGTGGCATTCCTTGCTCCTGTGAAGCAGTATTTCATCACGGAGACGAATGCTACGGTGCATTTCATGGGCGGTTCGTACCATCCTATGATGGTGTTTGCCATCCTCATCGGTATATTCCAAATCTTGTTTGCTATGGGCTTCAAGGTAGTGAAGATCACCTTACGCGACGGCTTCAAATACGCGGCGTATGATTGTGCATGGCTTGTT
>CACWZZ010000005.1 GCA_902765485.1 uncultured Bacteroidales bacterium | reverse complement strand
GTTATTGATCTGCGCGGTTACTTCTTCTATCTCGTTGAGGGAGTTTTCGAAGATATGTCCGAGGATGTTGACATCGACATCGGTTGAGTAGTCGTAGTCCGCAAGTTTACGGGTGAAACGCGCTAGGAGCTCATCGCTGATGGTCAGTCCGTCGAGCACCTCATCGGGTTTGAACAGACCTCCGTTATAGGCGAAGATCTCGTATTTCTTACCCTGCCAGCCTGTGTTCATGTAGCCGAAATACTTCTTGATACGGTTATAGAGCGGCACGTACTCATCCATTTCTTTGAGTTGTTCCCACTGGTTGAGAATCTCTATCATGGAGTTCGGCGGCAACAAACCGCTGTCTTCGGCAAAGAAGATAAACAGCAGACGATCCAGCAGTTTCTGAGTCTTTTTGAAGAGCAGGAGGATATGTTCCTTTGGCGTGTTTTCGTCGGTGTTATGGGCTAATATGTCCGCGAATATCTCGCGTTTGAAGGCAGAGTAGTCTTTGTAGAGTTTCTGGGTGACCTCGTCCTCGTTGCTCACACTATCTTGCTTGGCTTGGAGGGGTTTGTCGGCTTGTATATTCGTCCACGCCAAGCAGAAATAGAGTAATCGGAACTGCTCTTCGGTCAAAGTGAACAGGTTCCACTCGATATGCTCGACGGCGTTGTCGATATAGAAGCGCAGTTTCTCGAAATTGGAGATGACCACATATCTCGTGTCCTTGTGCTGGCTCTTATAGCCGAACGCCTGCCGCTCCACATGGCTGAGGTCGGTGGTCTTATGGTCTTTGAGCTCGATCACTCCGATGACTTTTCCGTCCCGTAGAATAGCGCCGTCCGCCTTCTTGGCGTCGGTCTCGTTCTTCTGCTCGGTGATGAGGTTGTAATCCGGTGTCGGGTTGAGCGTGTAGCCGAAGACTTTCACAAATAGTTCGCGGAGAAAACCCTCTTGGAACTGCTCCTCCTTGGAGGCACGGATATTTTCCTGCACGGCTGGGTTGAGGAAATAGGCTTTGTAGGTTTCCCACGCTTTTGCAATCAGCTCTGCATCCTGTGCAGCGAGGTATTTCTTGATGACACTATTCTGAAAAAACATAGCTAATACATTTTATCATTTGCGCATTTGTTCAAATTTTGCGTGCAAAGGTACAACTTTTTTCTGGAATAAGCAAATATAATCAAAGATTTTTAGACAAAAGTAGAAAGACAATAAACAAAAAAATCTGCACACTGAATGCAGATTTTAGTATTTGCCGCTTTTTTTACGCTATCGATGCCAGCGAACCTTAGGTTACTACTATGCCGGTGTACCTATTTCGTATAGGTATTCCGGAGCAAAGCCTATTTCATGGCTTTTGGAATCTACAGAAATACTTTTTCCTACAACTTGTGGGAAAATTGCATAATCCATTCTTCTACGCTCATATTTCTCATTTTAGTCGTATAAACAAGCATTAAAAGCTTGCTATTACTACATTTTTGCGGAATTTGATACAGAGAGACGGAAAGATACTATATCTTGGCTTTTTCAACAAGGCGTTTGCCGAGGTCGTAGGCTTTTTGCAGATCCTGCGGGAAACGGTTGGCGCGTTCATCGTGTAGATAGCTGCGCACTGGATTTTCTTAGTCAGACTATTAGATGCTTTTTATTACTCGTGCCGGGTTGCCTGCTGCGATGGAGTTGGCGGGTATGTCGTGCGTGACGACCGAACCGGCTCCTATCGTGCAGTTATCGCCGATGGTGACACCCGGCAGAATGGTTACGTTTCCGCCGATCCAGACGCTGTTTCCGATAGTAACCGGCTTTGCCCACTCCTGATGGCGCGTCTTGCGCTCGGCTGGGTCGGTGCTATGGCAGGCGGTGTATATATTCACATGGGGTCCCAGAAAACAGTCGTCTCCGATGGTCACAAAGGCTTCGTCCAAGACCGTCAAACCAAAGTTGGCGAAGAACCGTTTGCCAAGGCGGATGTGCTTGCCGTAGTCGCAATAGAAAGGCTGGTTGATGAACGTGTCTTCGTCCGCTTGTCCCAACATTTCGCATAGCATTTTAGTCCGTGCGGCAAAATCCGTCGGCAACAGGTTGTTGTACTGCCGGCACAGGACTTTCACACGGTTGAGGTCAGTTAATAACTCCGCATCGCAGGCATCATAGACCTCTCCGGCTAACATTTTCTCTCGTTCTGTCATAGTAGGTATTATTTTGCTATTTCGTCGAAATGCTCCAGAGCCCAGCCGATGAGGGCGGAGACGTGCGGCATAAGGGACTGACCGCGGTCGGTGAGACTGTACTCCACGCGAGGCGGTACTTCGGGATAAACCTGCCGGCTGATGAGTCCGATCTGCTCCAGACGTTTGAGTGTCTGCGAGAGCATCTTCTGGGAGCAGTCCGCCATCTCGCGGTGCAGTTCGTTGAACCGCAACGTGCCTTTGTCGTGCAACTGGTACAACACCAAGAGCGACCATTTGTCGCCGAACTTATCAATCACATTCCGGATCGGACAGTTCATGTATTGAGGATCCACCTCCTTTTGCAATTTTCTCATTTTTCTATTTCCTTATTTACTATGAAACAAAACCTACAAAACCCCTCTGCCGTTTGTAAGCCCTGCCGGGCTGATGTGGTTTTGCTTGCTTAATCGTCCTTGCAAGCGAACTTCCAGTACGCTTAATCAATCCAATCTACACTCCTTGCGGAGTTACAAACGCCGAGGCAATAAACATAAAAAACATATTTGCCGAAAGCGGGTGCAAAGTTACAAAAATTTCCCAAAGTAACCAAATTTCTTTGAGAAAAAATTAAAATAAAAATATTTGCATATTTTTGTGCAGCCGCTCTGGCGAATGCGCTTTACGCAGCGAAATAAACAGTAAATAAAGCTTTTAAAGAAGTCAGGGGAGCTCGCGAGAGTTCCCCTGATTTAGCGTTATAGGTCTTATTGCGCTTGGGCTTCTTCCACAAGGCGTTTGCCGAGGTCGAAAGCGTTTTGCAGGCCCGTGGGGAGATGCTCGTCGCGGTAGCGGCGTTTGTCTTCCTCGGCGAACCATTGATAAAAAGAGCTTTCATATCATTTACCATTTTTCTCATTTAAACAAAAACATAGATAAACCCTTTTGAGGGCTTTAAGCAAAGCTATCGTGCCTTAGGTAGTCTAAACTCCTTATGAGTAAACTCATAGATAGTTTTAACCAACCCAATTCACTTCCTTAGGGGAAAAGCCCTCAAAAGCGATAAACCTAAAAAACATTTCTCTACGTGGCGACAAAATTACTGCTTTTTTCGGACATGAGCAAATTTGTGCATACTGATAATTTTCGCAGTACAGCATTTTGTTCTATGTTCACGCTTAATCCATGTAGTGGAATCATTAGGGCACATTTTACTTCATATAGACGTATAAAATATAAGAATTTTTGATTATAATAAAAAAAAACATATAATATTTTTTGGTTATATCAGAAGAAAGTTGTCTTCGTGCGTATGAATTCAAATGGAATCCGGTGCGGAAAGTGCGTCTGACGGACACCTTTGCCAAGAACTATCCGGATCATACTTTTTCGGTCATCCATCCCAATAACTATAGGGATTTTATCGGTAACTAAACACACCACGGGCGACTCATTGAGCCGCCCGTGATTGTTATAATTGCCGATTATTAAGATTTTAGTACGGTATCTCGTCGGTATCCTGTTGGTCTATCGTCGGGTAGGTGTTTCGTATGCCTCTCGTACGTGGCAGGTACGCGTGAAAAGTGACGATTATTAAGATTTGTACGCTACGCCACCATCACTCTAACCTCTGCGCAACATCCGCGCAAGGTCTGCCATTTGAACCGTGGTTGAAAATCAGCCTCACGTATCCTCGCCGCTAAGGATGCCGTTGAGAACGAGCAATAAGAAATATCTATACGCTGTTAGAGATCAGACCACTTTGTTATTAGACCGCTAATGCTGATAGAAACCAACAACACACTCCAAAATGAGAGTATGTTGTTGTATTAGTCGCTCCACATGTGTTCACAACAATGTAAAAAATGCGAGTTGTTAAAATCCATCAAAAAGCGACGACATCTTTGATGTTTAATAATGGATCATAGCATTATAGCGCAAAACGTGCTAATTTTCTATCATGTCCTTTTGACATTCTGTGTAATTCATTTTCGGAATACTTATCTGATAGCATTTTCAATTCCTCAAAATCAAATCTTTGTTTAAGTTCTTTATTACGACCTTGTTTTAAATGCCCAGTTTTAATTAGCCAAGCAATATAGTATTTATCAGCTTCAGTTACACTCGTCTCTGATTTACTTGCCTGCTGTTGTTGCTCTTGTACATCTGTTTGATTACTACGCGGAGCAGAACCTTGATAAGATGTACTTGCTGATTTGCTATCAATGTTAGTAGAGGTTGTGGAAGCAACTGGCGCTGAACCTTGATAAGCCTCCGATTGTATGGGATTTCCATTTTTGTCGAGAAACTCAATGATTGTTCCTCGGGCAGCTACGTGTTGTTTTATTATAACAAATCCCCAAGAATTTTTCTCTCGTCTTACTTCTTCAATAAAAACATTAATAAGTGCCTGACTACCAGTTAGATTTGCTCGGCGAACCAATTCTGCATATGCGCTCTTTTCTACATCTGCGCGTTTTAGATTCGAGTTGTTGATGTCAATGACCACTTCCAAATGTCGGACAATACGGAAATTCGCCTCACTAAGAATAACTTGTGTTTGGGTGCCAAATTGGTTAATGTTGTGAGGCGCATAATAACCTGTCGCACAACTGCTGGCAAGAACAACTACCAGCATAAAATAGAATACCTTTTTCATAATCAAAAAATTAATTATTAATACTAATAAAATGTCATCTGTACAATTCTGCTTCTATGACTAATCCTTCGCCAAAACTTTGAGTCACAGCATTGAAAAAGCGATAGTAGTAGTCTTTACTTGGAGCACTCACGTATGTCACATAAATATAGTTGGCTCCGGCTTTTGCAGCGGCTTCTTGTAGATTTCTGATGGCTATCTCGTAGTCACTTTTCGTCTCGAATGAATAATCCCGAGGCACAGCTTTAATTGTGCCAATGTATTTAGCGGATGATGGCACCACTTCAACATATTTTGCCGTTGGAACTGGTGCGTAATATCCATTCGTTTTTACGATGGGTAAATACTTGTGCGAACAGCTGATACACATGATAGCGGATGCGACCACAATTAGAATTTGAATTTTTTGTTTCATAATAAACAGAATCTTATAGTTAATAATTAGCATTGTACATACAAAAAAGTGAGCCAACTGCTTATTGGTTCGTTCGGGTCTCGACTCCCATATTACTCCAATATATGCAGAAAGCCCACGTGGAAACGTGAGCGTTTCGCAATATTTTCGGAAGTAATATTCAAATTGTCGAGAAATGAACGAATCCTCAAATAAAGCAAACGCTTTTATTTATGTATGTTGTTTGTCTGTTGTTTTATGCCATAGGCGGATTTTTGTTTGTTACTATGTTTGTTTTTTCCCTTTTCCGGAGTACTCGAAAGCTCCGCTCGGAGAGGGACGGGTATTTTATTGTTTCAAATTATCTGTTATAGTTTCCGTCCATTCAGGAAGTGAATCAACATATTGTTTTGCGAACTTACCATCCGTTGTACGGAATAGCAGTTGGGCATTCTGGTCGTCAATCGAGTTATCGTAAAAATACACCCTGTCTGCGAACTGCATGACTCGCACTGCATTGACAACCGCTTTCTGATACCGGGAGATGATTTTCTGTATCGGTACATCGTGTCCACCTTCCATGACGCGCTTAGCGATACGGGCAGCGTTGATGGTCGGATTTTGTGTGCAGATAAAGAACATTCGGATAAAATAGCCTTCCTCTTTGGCTCGTTTTAGAAAGTCCACTTTTCCCTCCGAGGATAACACCGTCTCAAATATAAAATCCTTATGCTCTTTTAGTAATCGTTCGCGCCACTCTTCGCAATACTCCACCGCCTGACGCACAGCATCTGCATCATTCCAGTCGCCGAACTTGCTTTGCGCAATCTCATCCGGATTGATATACACACACTTCTCCGCCCACTCATGCTTGACTACCAAGCGAGTAGTGGATGTTTTGCCCGAACCATTCGGACCTGCTATAACAATTAGGACAGGTTTCCTCATAGAGCTTGCGCCATTTGCTTGATTTCTGCGAAATAGGCAGCGCGGGTTTTCTCCCAACGCTCTTTGGCTTCCTCTGCGACCTCGCGCATCAATTGAGCTAATTGTTCTTCGGTCGGTTCCTGATTGATGTTTATGAAGCGGTAATCATTCATAATTTAAATGCTCTTTGCAACTTTCGGCTGCAAAGGTACTGCTTTTTTCTGACATATGCAAGATTTTGGGGCGAAAATCGCTTCGGCAGGGCGATTTTTTGTGTCGGTCTTGTCTCGGTTGTGAGTCGGTCATCGCTCGGTCAAGAGTGGTTGCGCAGTATTCAGAAAATCTACTCCTCCTTCTTTTGGAGAATCTGCTGTAAGGTGGGACGGAAATCATTTCCCCACGCGCGCATCTGCTCGATGATAGGAACAAGGCGTTTGCCGAGGTCGAAAGCGTTCTGCAAAAAAAAAAGCAGCTCACATTGCTGTGAGCCGCCTTGGCAGAAGTGAAGTTCGGGTTTATAGTTTGAAGACCCGGACGGCTTGTTGCGCCGCTGCGCCTTGGAGGAAATAGGTCTTGCTTACCGGCTGGTAGTCGATCTGCTCGTAGAAGTACAGACGCAGAGAAACGAACTGTTTGTCGGCGGAGATTTGTCCCTCGACCAGCACGTTTCCGTTGACGGCTTCTTCGTACGCCGGAAGTTTTGCCAAACGCTGTTCAAACTTACTGTCCTCCAGCGAGAACAGGTCTCTCATTTCGTCACGTACGATTTGGCTGTAATAGCGGCAGTAGTCCGAAATCCGGCTGTTGGTCGGCGTATATACCAAGTGGTGAAAGAGCCCGAAGAACGAGCTCTTGCGAGCAACAAGACCATTTACCATTGGGTCATTTACCATTTTATCATTTATTTGTTCATTTTCCATTTTATCAATTATTTAATTATTATACATTGATGAGTCTATACGTCAGGTATGCCGCATAGACGGTTAATAACAGGGCTTCATGCCAGCGTTTAAGTTGGTGTTGGCGGTTGGAGATAACTCCCAGCCATACCAACACAGCTCCCAAGGTAGCCATGATGCCGTCCAAAATAATTCCTTCGTAGGCGGGAAGCGGTCGGATCAGCGCGGACGTGCCCAAAATGAAGAACACATTAAACGACACGCTGCCTACGATATTTCCCAATGCCAGGTCGCAGTTGTGTTTGGTTGCCGCCACGACCGAAGTAGCCAGTTCGGGCAATGAAGTACCGAGTGCTACGATGGTCAGCCCGATGATAGCGTCCGGCACGCCTAATTCGGTAGCCACACGGACAGAACCGCGGACGATCATCTCGCCGCCTATAATCAAACCTGCAAGTCCCAAGACGATGTAAATCAAGGCTTTGGCAAGCGGCATAGGTTTGAAATCTGCTGTGCTGTCCGGTTCCACCTTCGCCGTTTTGACACTATGGTACATGAAGATGCCAAAGATCAGCAGCAGGACGACTCCGCTGACGCGGGACATGCCCGGCACAGACTCAAAAGGCAGGGTGACAAGCACAGCCACCAGTACCACGATGCCGGCAAGGATGTTCATCGGAATGTCAAAGACCCTTGCGGAGCGGGCAGAGGCGATCGGATAGACCAGAGCCGTCAGACCCAGGATGACGAAGATATTGATGATATTGCTACCCACAATATTGGTCAGCGCGAGGTCTGTCTGTCCTTCCGCCACGGAGAGCATATTGACCACAAACTCCGGCATGGATGTACCGAAAGCCACGACGGTCATGCCGATGACCAGATTGCTGATTCCGAAGCGTTTCGCCAAACCGGATGCGCCGTCCACCAGCCCTTCTGCGCCCAGCAAAAGGAATACAAATCCAAAGATTATAATTAAGGCTGTCATTTTTCAATTTGGTTATTTACAATGAATGATTTATCAGGTCTCTTGTGCAAGACAAAAGACCGATACAAAGGGTTTGAACAACCGTTGTAAATTACCAAAAAGCGGAGAAGGGGAAGCTGATGTCGTAGGTCTCCAGGCTTCGGAGAAGTGTGCGCGAGCGATAGATAATTCGCGCGGTAGAATAAGAAGTGGCTATATTAGCCGGCAGCCCGAAAACGGACTGTGAGAGGCGTTTGAGTTGCTGGCGTGCAGAGAGATGAATGACCGTCAGTTGGATCTTCGCAATCTGCACAGGGATAGCGCAATCCGAAGCGGAAATCAGATAACTGATCTGCTGCGGAGCAGGAATAGCAGCATGGCTCTCCACTCTGTTCTGCGGACGGGAGTTGACACTGCCGCCGATAACCGCTATCAATGCGGTCAGCAAGAATACTATGATCGATACACGCCGTTTCATTTATCAAAAGCGGGTGCAAAGGTACTGCTTTTTTTTGAGATATGCAAGTTTTAGACAAAAAAAACAAAGGCCGGCTTCACAGTCGCACCTTTGCTCCGTTCCCACAGAGGGAACTCATCTACTCACTTAGATATTTATATAGCGCTTCCCAGCGCTTCCTTTTAATCGTCCATGCGGACGAACTCGTATTTCTTGTTGAATTCCAGATCCAGACCGTTGTTCAGTTCGGCTTTCCAGCGGCGGTCGTCTCTGCCCCATTCGGTGATGAAAGTGTTGGGGAAGTTGGTTGCTACATACGAACGCACGGCTTCGGGGATGAGGGCTTCGGGAACAGCCTTGGTGCCACAGTCAATTTTGGTCAGTTCGCCGTCTTTGTCGAACTCCACTTTGGTGCCGTCGTTCAAACGCACCTCGTAGTCCGTACTCAGCAGTTCGCGGTCCATCATTACTACGGACACATCGGCTTTGGCGAAATGGGTCTCAATCAGTCGTTGCGCCTGAAGCGGCATTTCAAGATAGGCAATCACTTTTTCACCGGAACAAGCCGTGAAACATGTTGTCAGCACAAGGAGTGCAGATAAAAGGGTCTTTTTCATAATTGTAAAAATGTTAAATTGTTAAACTGTTAAAAAGTTATTGTAAATCACGAATGGTTTTCGCCACGTTGATGAGGTGGTCGGCAACACGTTCGGAGTTTTGGGCAAGGGATATATATTCCGTACCGGCTTGGGGTTTGCAGATGCCCAAGGCGAGTCGCTGGATATGATTGCGCTCCATCTCGTCGGTCAGCTGGTCCACCTCGTCCTCTATCTGGTTGGCGAGCCCGAGGGCGGTCATGTCCATCTTATGGTACGCCTGCATGGTGGCGTCGTAGAGTTGGCTGATGAGGGTGTTCATCTGGTCGATCTCTTTGAGCGCGTAGTCGGAGAAACGCACCTCCTGCTGGCGGAGACTGTCGGCGTACTCAATGATGTTTTTGGCGTAGTCGCCGATGCGCTCCAGGTCGCTGACTGTGCGGATGGTGGAGACGAGGTATTGGTGGTCAAACTGACTGAGTTGGTTGTTGGAGAGCAGCAAGGCATAATGGACTAACTCGCGGTTGAGGTAGTTGAGTTGGTTCTCCGTCCGGTCGAAGAGTTCGCGCTCAGAGTTATCCAGCGTAGTGACATCATGGATGGACCGTTGGTAGTTCTCGATTGCCATCTTCGCCATGTTCTCTACCTCGGCTTTGAGCTGACGGATAGCGACCACCGGCGTGCGCAACATCTGCGGATCGAGGAAATAGAGGTGCGGCTCGTTGGTGTCTTTGGTCGGCTGGTCTTTGATAATACGGCAAGCGAGGTTGACGAGCGCGTTGGTGAGCGGCAGGGCTACCAGCATTGTAGTGACATTGAAGACCGTGTGGAACATCGCCAACTGCAACTGTGGAGCGGCAGGGAAGAGGTGCTCAAAGATCGAACCGAAGGACCAGGCGCCGGCGGTGACGAGACTGAGTGCCAAGGCGACGCAGAGGAAGAGGACGACACCCAAGACATTGAAAAGCAGGTGGATCATTGCTGTCCGTTTGGCGGCTACGCCGCTGGTCATACCTGCGATGATGGCTACCACGCACGAACCGATGTTACTTCCCATCGTCAGGTAGATGCCCTGGTCCAACGCGATAAGCCCTGTGACGACCATGGTGATGGCAATGGACGTCATGACGGACGAGGACTGGATGATGGCGGTGATGATGGTTCCTAAGAGCACTAATAGCAGCGGGTTACGGATAGAGGCGAGGAAGAGTTTGACGGAATCGAGCGCCGCGAACTCGTCCATGGCATTCGCCATCATACTGAGTCCGACAAAGAGCATTCCGAAGCCGGTGAGGATACCGCCTGTTTTCTTCCACGCATCGCTCTTGGCAAAAAGCATCATGAAGGCACCGATACCTGCGAAAGCGGCGAAGAGGACGGTGGTGGAGAGGCTGTTGGAGCCGGAGAGACCGAGTGCCACCAATTGGGCGGTGACGGTGGTTCCGATGTTCGCGCCGTAGATGATGGTGGCGGCTTGCGTGAGCGACATGATGCCCACGTTCACAAAACCGATGACCATGACCGTCACGGCTCCGCTGGACTGGATAGCTGCCGTGCCGAGCGTACCGATGCCCACACCGATCAGTTTGTTGTTGCCTGTGTGCGAGAAGAGTTGTTTGAGCCGACGTGAGGCCGCCGACTCCAAGTTGCTACTCATCATTGTGCAGGCAACGAGGAACACTCCGATACCCGCAAGGAGGGTTAAGATGGCTGTTAAAATAGAAATAAAATCCATTTGTTCATTTACAATTTAGTCATTTATATATTTTCACATTTGTCTTTCTACTTTTGACTTTCTACTAATAAAAAACGGTACAAACCCATATGAGTTCATACCGTATAGTTTATGTCAGGGCATAGTTATAGCACACAAGGGCTTTTCGCGGGGTATAACGGCGCACCAAGCCGAGCCGCTGTTTGTCGGAGATAAAACCTCTCTCCCGAATCCCGACAAAGGGAGACTCCCCAACTATATCAGGGGTGGTTGGTGTGAGATTGAACGCCGGCTGGTTGCTCAGATCCGACTCATCCCATTCATAGTCCTCCGTCTCCAGCTCCATACATGTCTCAATGCGCAGATCCTCCGCGATGCGTCGGCTGTCGTTGTATTCATCTACCGCCAAAGCCACAGCAAACAGGCTCATCATAACGACGAGCAACATCGGGGCATATTTGCGAATAATTTGAAACACGGTGCAAAGGTACAAAAAAAATCCCACATACGCAAGTGTTGCAGGATTTTTTTATTCTTTTAGAGCTCCAGACCCTTGATCCAGTTCTCTACTTTCGCTTTGTTGGAGCGTACTTCGTGGCCATAGAGGCTGAAGCCTTTCTTCACGTCCGCATTGGGGTAGGCCTTGCGTAAGTCACTCACGCAGTTGCCCAGTCCGCTGCCTTCGTGCGTTGTAAAAGGATAGAGGTTTTTTCCGTTGAGGTCGTACGTGTCGAAGAACGTGAACATCACTTGCGGCCAAGTGCCCCACCAGACGGGACCGCCGATGAAGATGACGTCGTAACCGGCAAAGAAATCTTTGATGTTTGCAGGTTTGACGGCTTCGCCGTTTGAACTCGTTATGAGCGGTTCGAATGCCGGACGAGCATCGGCATACTGCTCCTCTTGCGCGAGGTCGCAAAGCGGTTTGTACGCCATGCCGTCGTACTTATGGGTGACGATCTCAAACCGGTCAGCGCCCGTGAGTTCGCTGATGTAATCGGCAACAATCTTGGTGTTGCCCACTTGGATGTTTCCTACCGAGTAGTTGTCTCCTGCATGGGAGAAAAAGACTACAAGACATTTTTTCATTTGTTCATTTTTGTTTTGCGCATTGCAACTCGTCAGGGCAAACACGCCCGCGAGGATAGTTAAAAAGATCTTTTTCATTTCATTATTAGTTTTCCTTCGGAGGAATGGTTTTGATGATTTTGGCAGGGTTGCCGGCGACGATGGTGTTCGCAGGGACATCTTTGGTAACCACTGCTGCAGCAGCCACTACGGCATTCTCTCCGACCGTCACGCCCGGCAGGATGGTTGCTCCGGCTCCCACCCACGCGTTCTTACAAATGCGCACAGGTTTGCAGAGGAGGATCTGCCGCTCGTAGAGGTCGTGGTTATTGCTGATGAGTTGCACGTTTGCTGCAATCATCGCGCCGTCCTCGATAGTGATGCTGCCACGCGACATCATCAGACAGTCCGGCATGATCATGACGTTTTTGCCAATATGCACCATGTCGAAGCACACGCCCTTCAAAGGCGGTTGCACAATACTTCCTTCGCCGAGGTTTTCGCCGAAAAGGGCTTTCGTTGCCGCAAGATTTTCCGGCGTGAAGGGAACGGTCTGGTTGAACGCAAAGAGTTTGCGGCCCTGCTCTATATACGCCGCCTGCGCTTCGGGTGTCGTCACCCGCGGATCTACACGAAATGCTTCCATATTAGAGACTGTCAACTAAGATTTGTTTAATATCCTGCTCCGTGAGGGGTGCATAAGCGTTCTCCAGCCCTTCGTTGACGGCGATATGATGCGCCATCTCGTCCAAACGGCTATCGTCAATACCTACTTCGCGCAGGTGCATAGGGATGTTGATGGACTCAAAGAACGCGTACGTCGCTTCGATGGCTTGGTTGGCAATCTCCCATTGGGTCAGCGAGGGGTCGATGTCAAAGACATTGATGCCGTATTTGACGAAACGCGGCAGGGTGTGCTCGTTGAGGATGTGCTTCATCCACCGCGGCGTGATGATGGCTAATCCCTCGCCGTGGGTGATGTCGTAATAGGCAGAGAGGGCATGTTCAATGCCGTGGCAGGGCCAGCCGGACTCGCTGTTGCCGAGTGCCAGAATACCGTTGCAGCCGTACGTGCAAGCCAGCATCATCTCCGCGCGGGCTTTGTAGTTCTCCGGGTTAGCGATGCACTTGCGTCCGTTCTCCATGAGCGAGCGGAGCATGGACTCGCAGAAACCGTCGTTGAGAAGCGTGGTGTCTTCCGCAAAATACTGCTCGATGGTGTGGTTCATCGCGTCTGCAATACCCGCAGCAGTCTGTTTCTTGCTTACCGAGAACGTATAGGTCGGGTCGAGGAACGAAACGGCAGGGAACAAGTGGCGGTCCAAATAACCGATCTTGTCGTTGGTCTCCGTGCGGGAGATAACACCGCCGCAGTCGTATTCGCTACCGGTAGCAGCCAGCGTGATAATATCCACTATCGGCAGGGCTGCCTGGGCTTTCACTTTGTAGGAGATGAGGTCCCACGGATCGCCGTCATAGCAAGCACCGGCTGCAATCGCTTTGGAGCAATCGAGTACCGAACCGCCGCCAACAGAGAGGATGACATCCACCTTGTGCTCTTTGCAAAGCCGCACGCCTTCCAAAACCGAAGGATCATATTTCGGGTTCGGCTGAATACCGCTCAGTTCGACGATCTCAAAGTCCTTGAGTGCCTCATGCACGTAGTCATACAAACTTCCGGCTGAGGGCTGATTTCTGAAGGCTGAAATCTTTTTTATACTTCCTCCGCCGTAAGTGAGGAGGATTTTCTTGCCGAATGCGCTCATCACTTTCGGCAGTTTCTCTACTACGCCTTCGCCGAAAATAAGTCGTGTCGGTGTCTGATAATCAAAGTTTTGCATATTATTTGTGTTTTTGTTAATTGCGCAATTTCATTTTGCGGTGCAAAATTACTGCTTTTTTCTTATATATCCGTTACACAATTTACGGCAAATGATACACATTTCGCCGAAAAAGCAGTAAAAACACTTGCACATGTCATTTTTTTTGTGTAATTTTGCAGCGCAAAATCGTTTGAAAGCGATGCAACACCCTAATCTGTATATTATTGCAGGTCCGAACGGCGCCGGCAAAATACAAGAAATGTGGAACGAATTAATACACAAAATATGAGTGAAAGTGAATTAGAATCAAAAGTCAATGAGGGTTTGCAATTAACCCATCGTAGATTAGTGGAGCAACACCGCCGTGACAACCAACCGCTTATCTTCTGTGAGAACGGGCAAGTTCAGTATGTAGATCCGTTCACCGTAGCATTGTAGCCAAACCTCGTCCCTCTCCGAGACGTAAAACCGGAGAAAAGGACATAAAGGCAAACAGACGATAGATTAAAATATCATATGAAATTAGTAAAGTTAGAAAAAATCAGTCCTCGTAAGCAATGGAATAACGAACAATACGATTTTACTCCGTGGCTTGCAGAGAACTTACAACAATTAGGCGATGCTATCAACATGAATCTTGAACTTACCAGTACAGAAGTTCCTGTTGGTCCTTTTTTCGCAGATATTGTTGCTAAAGAGGTTGAAACAAACGATATTGTTGTAATTGAGAATCAATTAGAAAAAACAAATCATGACCACCTTGGTAAATGCTTAACTTACACTTCGGTTTTAGGTGCGAAAACAATAGTGTGGATAGCAACCAAATTTACAGAAGAACATAGACAAGCATTTGAATGGCTAAATGAAAATACCAATAGTGGATTGTCTTTCTATGCGATAGAACTTAGTCTATTAAAGGTGGATACCGACAAAGCATCTGTCGTTTTCAATGTCGTTGCATCACCGAATAATGTCGTTAAAATGGCTCATAGTAAGGGAAACCTCACGAAAACAGAAAACTTACAATACAAGTTCTGGCAAGCATTTCGAGATGCAATACAAAATGATTTCCGTAATCTCCAAACGCCACGACCGCAATATTGGTATGACATAACCATCGGAAAATCTAATATTCATATATCCGATACATACAATACGAACACTAATACTATTGGATGTCGTATATACATCAATAGTTCTATAGCCGATACAATGCTACCATTTCTTGAAGAAAGAAAAGAGGAAATAGAAAAAGAATTAGGCTTTGCGATGCAATGGAATCCTCGCCCTGAAAATAGGGATAAGGTGATTTTGATAGATAAAGGATTTGATATGGAAGATGAGCAAGAGTTCAAACTCGCGATAAAGTGGCTGCGTGAAAAAACTATTGTAGTCCATAGGGTATTTAGCAAAGTAGTGAAAGCATATAAATAATACGTCAAACACTATACGAAATCAAGCGGCAGGAAAGCTGCTTGATTTTTTATTCTTAATAATCGTCACTTTTTGCGCTTACCTGCCACTTACGAGACACCTACGACTCACATACGGCACGATAGACCGACAGGATACCGACGAATACCGTACTAAAATCTTAATAATCGTACATTCTTTATTTCTCTCCGCCTCTGATCTCGGAGGCGGAGACGCCGAGGTTCTGGCGGATGTAACGGCTGAGGTACGCTGTGGAGGAGAAATCGAAATGGTCTGCTATGTCGGCGAGGGTCAAGGAGCGGTCGCGCAGAAGGCGGGAGATTTCGACAGAGGTATAGCGGTTGATCCAATAAGCCGCTCCGCAGCCGCTGATGGATTTGCAGGTCTCGGAGAGGTATTTGGGTGTGACGCAGAGTTTGTCGGCATAATAGGCGATGTCGCGGTGCGTGCGGTAGTCGCCGCGCTCCAGCATCTCAATGAAACGGTTCATGAGGTGCGCGTTCGGATGGCTGAGGTCGTTCTTCTCATCGTAGATCTCCGCGTGGAAATCAAAGAAATCAATGATCATGCCCTGCACGGCATTGAGCGTCAGATCCAAGTAGAACCGGTGCGCGACCTCGGCGCAACGTGTGCGCACGTACTCCATATTCTCTTTGCAGCGCTCCTGCTGCCGCGGATTGAGGTGCATGACCGGATCGTTGAAGAGCATCATGTGTCCGCGCGTACCGTAGTTACTGAGCGGCAGCGCCATCTGGATAAACTCCGGCGTGACGTAGATCGTAATGGTCTGAAAATCAGGACTTGCATCGGCTATCTGCGCACTCTCGCTGCGTTGCATAATGATGCAATCGCCGGGCTGCAAAGGATGCGCTGCTCCGTTAAATAAGAGCGTCGCTGTTCCCCGCATACACAGCGCGTGCGTTAGGTAGCCCGTGTGCGCGAGTTGCAAGTCCGTTGACAATATGTCCACAAACTCAATCGGTTGCATTCTGCAGGAGACTTAACGAGTGCCTTTGAAGGCATTTTTGCCTATTTCGACAGAGGGCGCGAAGATCGGTGCGCGGAGGTAACGGCAATCGAGGAAGGCTTCGGAACCGATATATTGCAGGCTGTCGTTCCATTGCACTTCGCGCAGGCTGCGGCAACCGTAGAAAGCGCCGTCGTCAATGCGTTTGATGCGGGTGTTGAGCGTCACTTTCTGCAGGTTGATGCATTGCGAGAAAGCACCTTGCTGGAGACGAACCAGCCCTTCCGGCAGGGCGATCTCCTCCAGCATCTTGCACTCCAGGAACGCTCCTTCTTCGATCATGTGGATATGATCCACGAGTGCGATTGAGCGCAGCTGCTGGCAGTTATGGAATGCGCGCACGCCGATGCGGAAAGTAGAGACAGGAATATTGATCTTCTCCAAAGCGAGACATCCGTCCAAGGCTTCGTCTCCGATGGCGTACAGCCCATCCGGCAGATCCACGCGATAGAGCCGCGTACAGCCTTGGAAAAGCTGTTTGGGAAGCGAATTGATGCCGTCAGGGATGACAATTTTGCGCAGGGTAGAGCAGCCTGCAAACGCTTGGTCTCCAAGGAAGAGCAGCGTCCGCGGCAGTTCGATTGCTTCGAGCGCAGCACAGCCTGCGAAACAGCCGGCATCAATGCGGCGCAAGTGGGCAGGAAGAGTGATGGCTTTGATGTTGCGGCAGGTGAAGAACGTAGCGCGCCCCAAGATCTCCAGTTTGTCGCTCAGCACTTGTTCGCGCAGGTTGACGCAACCATAGAAAGCACCCGCTCCAAGGGTTTCTAACTCGCGCGGCAGAAGGGCGTTCTTCAGCAGCGTGCAGTTATAAAAAGCGAAGTTGCCGACCGTGCGGACAGAGGAAGGAATGATGACATCCGTCAGGTTCTCGCAGCCGTAGAAACAAGCGGTCGGGATGGCCGTTACGGTAGCCGGAATCGTGACCGAACGGAGGTTCTTCTTGTTCGCAAATGCCCGCTCGGCGATGAGGCGAATAGGAATCTTGTTCTTGAAGATATATTTGGCGGGCAGGTCATTGTTGGTGGCAATCAGGCAGTCGTCAATGATAAACGCTCCTTTCTTCCATTTATTCTCGTTGGCATAGAGACCGGAACCGGTGAAGGCTTCTTCGCCGATAGAGGTGATGGTGGGAGGAATGACCACTTTCTGCAGGTTCTTGCAGTCGCGGAAGGTCTCATGGTCAATGCGCGAGATACAGGACGGCAGTTCGACGCGGGTGATCGTTTTGTTGCCTTGGAAAGCACCTGCGGCGATGAGCCGTGTCCCTTCGGGAACGACAAAACGCGGTTTGATGGTCTTATCCGTTGCGATGAGGATCGAGTCGATCCATAGACAGCCGTCCGACCAGTTCTCCTTATTGAGCATAATACCTGTTCCGTCAAAAGCAGAGCGATAGACGCGTTGGATCGTTTTAGGCAGAACGACCGCCGTGAGGTTCTTGCAGCCCTTGAAGGCTTTGTCCCCGACCGCAATGACGGTATAGGTGTTTTGCCCGACCACAATCGTTTCGGGAATGAAGATCTCTCCTGCTGCACGCGGGTTAAGACCCACTTCGGCGGTCAGAAGCGACTCGTCCACGGTGTAATGGACGTCCTGATACTGTGCGTCCTGCGCACTAACGGCTAATGCGGCGACCAGCGCAATCATACACAGCGTCGCCCGCTTGAATAAAGAGTTGACCATCATATATAAATTTACGATTAGACGATTTACGATTTACGATTGTTTCCAAGCCGGCAGGGTGATTGTTGGCAATGCCGAGTTGGAGGCAGATAGCGTTCTCGATGAGGCGCATTCCGTCGGCGGTGAGATAAGCGGTGGAGTATTCCGACACGCCGATCATGATCATCCGTTGGGGCAGGGTAGTGCCGTTGCAATCGGTTTCGGCAGGCAGAATGGCGATAGAGGAGGCTTCGTTGTTGGAAACAGGCGAAGCGAGGGTCTCAACGCCTTCTGTTGCGGTCCAAGCAGAGATGGCGGTGACGGCATTTGTGTTGCATTGGCTGAAGAGTTGCAGTTCGCCTTCGGTGATGGTGAGTCCTTCGAAAAGCGGGTGGTCTGTGTTCGTCACCGAGACAGAAAGGTCGGAGGTGTTAACGGCTGTTCCCCATCCCCAGACGCCGGATTTGAGCAAGAATGGTTTGAGCAACACCATCGGCTTGTCGTAACCCTTCAGCGGCGTAAAGCCGGGAGCGCTGCTGTTGGGTTTGCCGCCGAGGACGATCACGTCGTAGCCGCTGTAGTCGATGGTAGCGTCTGTAGCGTCGGTCTCAACGATCCAGAGGCTGTCGTTCTGACGCAGGTAATGGAGCAAGGCTTTGTCCTCTTGTGCGCCGAGGATGGTCACAAAAGCAACGGCGTGTGTTCCTTCGGGTTGTACAGCCGGAATCGTGTCTTCGGGAATCGGATCATGCCGCTCTCCGTCGGTCTCGAAGCAGCCTAAATCCGGCGCGAGACCATTGTAGCCGAGATTGACATCCGCTCCGGCATCAATGAGTGAAGAACCCTGCACAAGACGCAAGAGTGCGTTGGACGGCAGCGAACCGTCCGCTGCGCGGGGAGCCAAAATCTGGGTCGTGTCCAGCGACTGGAAATCCGAGGCAGAGCAAGCGAAACCGCTGTTCCATGTGTTATGGTCGTTCGCGGCATTGTTCTGCGACTTCGGCTGGTCGGCGTTCTTGCCGCTGAGGCTGATGTTATTGCGCATATAGTTGGTGCCATAGGCGGTGGTGAAACCGAAATTATAGCCGTTGGCATAAGCGGAGTTGTTGTACACCCACATCGTGCCGTTGTTGTTATTCTGGTCAAAACCGCGCTCCCGGTTCGCTACGGCGAGGGAGTGGTGAATGAGGATCTTGTGATCCGTGTATTGTCCCCCCATTTTGAAGCCGTTTCCGTTGCCCTGGCAAGGAAATTGCTCAAGGGTGATGGTAATCGTCTGTCCGTAGCGGTCAATCATCTGCGTACCTACTTTGGAATCGAACCACGCTTTGTCCACGCCTGTGGCGCGCGGGTTTTGGCTCATGTCGTAGAACGCAGGTCCGTTCTGGTAGCAGACACAGTTCTCAATGATGGTGTTGGATGAACTGACGCGCTGGAAGAAATCCCATCCGTCGTCGCTGTTGCCCCATGCGCGGCAACCGATATAGTGGTTTCCTGCTCCCGTGAACTGCTTGTCCGCGAAACCGTCTGCGTTGCCGCCGAAGTTGGCTGTAGAGCCGGACATGGTCTTGTAGTCAAAATTATGATGGCTGTCCACATTCTTAATTGTGTTATTCCCTCCGTTCTTCATCTGGCATCCCGTATCGGCAGAACCGTAGATGTCAAGGTTTTCAAACAAGCAATAACTACCATTGTTAAGTAGGTTGTTCTTGCCTGAATATCGGAGCGTGAGATTTTTGATATGAAGGTAGGAACACGTGCTTTTGATCTGCAGTCCGCGGTCTCCGTAGGCTGTTTGACGAAAATCGAGAATAGCAGGATAAGTGCCACTGGGATTAATTCCTTCGTAGCCGGAGATGACAATATGCTTGGTGGTGGAACCGTTGAGGTTATTCACATCTGTGGTCATCAGGTCATACTGTCCGCTGAAAAGATATAACGTGTCACCGGGTTGGGATAGTTTTAATAGTCCCGCTTTGAAAGATGCAGGGTTGTCAAATGTGCCGCTACCGTTTCCATTCGGCGAAGCGTAGTACGTGGCAGCAAAGGTACAAAGTGACCAAGTACCAAGGACTAAAGTGAAGAAGATTTTTTTCATTGTTTTATAAAGTGTAGTTTTAGACGTATTATGGTGTATAAAATAATCATTTTTCCTTTGAGCGAAGCCCCCGGAAGGCGTTTGTTGAGTTCGTCAAAGACGTGTTTCTCGGCTTCGGGATGCCGCTGCGAAGTAGTGCTATGCGGATTCGCGGTATAATGATAGCCGCAGTAATCAATCATGCGGCAGGCAGCGCCGCTGAGCCATAGATCTACCGACCAAAGGACATCCTCGTATATCATTCCTTCTTCAAACCGCAGGTTTTGGATCGCTTCGCGGCGGTAGAGCCGCATACATGGCGAAGTGAACTGATAGCGATGTTTAGGTAACTGCGTCTTTCCGGCGATGCCATTAAGAATGCGCTGATAGCCGCTCTGTACATAATCGCTGCCAGCCGTTTCTTTCAGATGCGTTTCGCACCATTCGGGTGCAAGGCTGTCGTCTGCGTCCACAAACGCGATATACTCGCCTTTGGCATGCCGCAATCCTTCGTTCCTTGCTGCCGATTGCCCTGCGTGCGGCTGCGAATAGCACTCCACGCGCGGATCGCGATCCTTATAGGTTTTCGCAAGCGACAAAGACTCATCCGTGCTGCCGTCATCCACAAGAATGATTTGCAGCTCTTTCTCGGTCTGCGCAAGCAAACTATCCATGCAAGCGTTCAGATAGTGCGCGGCATTGTATATGGGAACGATGATGCTGATCATTGGATCTTTGTGCCGGTGATGGTGAAGCGGACGCCGTCAATCTCTATGTATAACTGTCCGTTGTAAAGAACCTTGTGCGCGCGAGAGGTCGTTGAGACGTCGTCGAGGTTCTCTCCCCGCTGCTGTTTGCCTAAATTGAGTCCCACTAACACGGCATCATGGTCGGAGTATTTGTAGTTGTACCCTCCGGCAGTATTAATATGGTACACGCGTGCGCCTGTGACCTGCTCTGCCATCGTGCTGTTCGCCATCGCGTGGTCCAAGATGCCTTTCTGACCTCGGTAGATATAGGAATAAGCGTTTGCGTCAAAGCGCACCAGTTGTTCTTCGAATCCTTCTTCTTCCAGCGCTTCAATGGGTGCTTCGCCCATATACGAATTGAGATCGCCCATGATCAGGATATCCGGGTCAGAGGTGATGTTTCCCAACGCATAGATCAGGTTGGACACATTCTGCAAACGGGTGCTTTCTCCGGCATCGTCGGAACTGTCTTTCGCCTTGAAATGGTTGACGGAAAGGACGAATTTCTCATTCGTGCTATTCTCTTTGAAGGTTTGTATGCGCAGCCGTGCGCAGTATTCGCCGGAGCGGTAAGGGGATGTGTTGCTGCCTTGCGGCGTCACTTTGTCCGAGCGGTATATATAGCCGGATTTGAGACTCTGGTAGTTTCCGGCGGAAGCATGTGCGTACAGCCCGTCCGTGATATAGGCATAGACATTTTCGCCGTAAATGGTGTTCATGGCATCTACTATATAGCCGAGAATCTCATCGTTCCGCTCCACTTCGCAGATGGCTACGATGTCTGCCTGCAACGCGATAAACGCATTGGCAATCTTATTGGTCTTGGCTTCAAACTCTTCCTGTGTGTCGCAGGACGAATTGGAGGACTCCAAGTTCGATACATAGTTCGCTGCATTCTGTCCCACGATGCGCAGACGGGCATTGCCGACGTCCGGGATAGTAACCGGGCTGTTCCAAGCGAAAAGCCCGAGGGTCAACGTACTGAGTACTACAAGTAATAGTGTTTTTTTCATGATAGATAGTGTTGTATTATTTCTTCAAATTGGCGGCATTGCGCTTCGCGCGAGAACTCCTCGCGGTGGCGCGTCTGCTGGCGGGTGAAACCGTTGGTCTCCCATTCGTGCTTTTTCTCTGCGATAAACGCCTTGATTTCTTCTATATCGTCGGTCGCAATGCCTGCGTTGGTGTATTGGATCAGTTTGGCTAACTCGCCTTGGTCGGAAGGCACGCACAGGATGGGTTTCTCGCACCCCAGCGCTTCGTAGAACTTGGTAGTCAGCATACCATGTGTGTTGGTGTTCGTAAGCACGATCATAATACTGCTTTCGCGGATGGCATCGCCCAACTTGTTATGGGAGACCGGGTCGCTTTGCGGCGTGTGGATGGTTACCGGCACTACTTGTTGCACTTTTGCCAATGCTTCTTTCTGCCATTCAAACAAGCTGCCGATATAGGTCACTTGGAACTCCTTGTTCTTTATGTCCTGCGGGTAGAACTGCGCTTCGTCGAAGCCGTTATAGACCAGATGGACGTTGGGATTGAATTGCTTCAGGAAGGCAACATGCCACGGTGAGACGGTTGTGATTGCGTCCGCCGCGCGCAGAACGGCGTTCCTGCGGCGGATATGGATTGCGCGGTAGAGACGCCGGAAAGGCATCAGCCATCGCGATTGATGTTTGTATTGGTAGCGCGAGTTATCGACTTGTTCGTCCAGATCGCGAATGTCGCATAGGAGCGGCACATGCAAGGCTTTGGCAATCCGCTGCGCGGCTCCCAAAGGGAAGTCGGAGAAAGAGGTACAAATAACTGCGTTATATTGGTTGTTGGTGATTGTTAATTGGTGTATGGCTCTTTGCGCAAAGGCGCGATCGTGCCAATTGGTAAGGAGCGTCCAGACGGATTTGAGCAGCCAATCGAGCGTGCCGCCGCTGTACATCCGAATGGTCTCAATGGGGTAGGAATGGTCGAAGGTCAGCGGTTGGTATTCCTCGGTCAGCAGAGTCACATCATATCCTTTCCGCACGAGGTAGTCGCACAGATAGCGCAGTCGCGGCAGGTAGCCCGGAGCGGCAGGAGGATCAGATACAACCAATAACTTTTTCATACAGCGATTTATGGTATTTGTCCGGCGTGAGGCTGCTGTTATGCCAGAGCAGACAGAGGTCTCCGTGGTGCATTCGCACTTTGTCAATCAGCCTTTCGCAGAGGAAATACGCTTCCTCTTCGTCCAGATGCATATAGTTCTCATTGCTGAGGGTGGTGTCCATGATAATCAGCGGATGGAGGGTGAGCGGCGTCAGTTGCATGGTCTTGGGATTGATCCATCGGATGGCGCGCGAAGTCTGGAGCCGGAAACCGGCTTGGTCGGCAAAGCCCATCGTGAAATCATCCGTGTATCCTGCGTCCGCCAGCCTCTGCATCTGGTCGATGTCTTCGCGCAAGTAGTGCGCGCGGTACATTTTACTATATTTGATCGGCGGAATAGAGCCATAGTAGCTGCCGTGAATACCCATATAGACATTGCTGTGGCGGAGCAGTTTCTTGAGTCTCCTGTAATCGCGTCCCCAGAGCGGATATTGCGGGTAGTCGAAGCCTTTTCCTTGGGTATGCTTGACGAAATAGATCGGATCGGCATGCGGCACGCGCGCGTCCTGTTCCAGCAGCCACGGGAAGGTGTAAAGCGGGTCATTGTGTATCTCTTTGAGCGATTCCCACACTTGTTTTCCTTCGCCGCGCAAGATACCTCCTATTGCTCCGCGCAAATGGCGGTATTGCTCAATCGCGTCTATGTCGTGGGTGAGGTATATATGTCCGAATCCCGGTTCCGGCAGCGGCAGGTTGAGTTGCTTGAGGACCAGCCGTGCATATTCGTCCAGCCGCGGAATGAGCAAGCGGCTCTTGTCATTGAGCACAGAGAAGCGCGCGGCAAAACGTCCGTGTTCATCCCGCTGCGTGTTGATCAACTCTTCTGCGCGCGAGGAGAAGAAGAACGTTGCATAGACGATGTCGGTGCGAATGATGGTTTTGTCTTTTCGCGGCATCTCCACCACCGGTTTTTTGAGTTCCGGCACAACAAGCTCTTTGCCCAACAAGCCGTTCGGCACAATGATGAGGTCGTGTGTGTCCAGCGCACTCTCGTCTGCGGTGTACGCGACGCGTTTGGCTGCTTCTTCATCTCCGTAGCAGAGCCACCGGATGATGTAATCGATGATTTCGTTCATTATTGTTTATTCGCTTAAAATCTCCCATTCGTACATCTTCTGCTCGATCTGATGTTTGACCGATTCGTACCGTTGGAACAGTTCCTGGGTCTGGTTCTCCGGTATCGTCAGCAGTTGCTCGATCTCCGCTTGCTGTTGCTCCAGCTCCGCGATTGCCGCTTCGGTCTCTGCGATCTGCTTCTCTTTCTTGCGTTTTTCCGCTGCCGCGGCTTTCTGCGCGGCGTACGAAAGTGCGCCTTGCGTCATACCAGCGTTGGCTTCGACCGTCGGCTGACCGTCGGCTGACCGTCGGGATTGACCCGATGCTGGGTCATTATTTTTGCGTTCCAATTCTTGGAGCGAGTCAATCTTTTTGGCGCGCAGGAAATCGTATATTCCGCCGAGGTGTTCTTTGACTCTGCCGCCGCCAAATTCATACACTTTGGAGACAAGTCCGTTGAGGAAATCACGGTCGTGGCTGACGCATATCATGGTTCCGTTGAAGTCCTGCAGCGCGGCTTTGAGCACATCTTTGGACTGCATGTCCAGATGGTTGGTAGGCTCATCGAGGATGAGCAGGTTACACGGCTCCAGCAGAAGGCGGATCATGGCGAGTCGGCTTCGTTCGCCTCCGGAGAGCACTTTTACTTTCTTTTCGCTGGCTTCGCCGCCGAACATGAACGCGCCGAGGATGTCGCGAATCTTGGTTCGTATATCGCCCACCGCCACATAGTCAATGGTCTCAAAGACCGTGAGGTTTTCGTCCAAGAGGGCAGCTTGGTTCTGGGCGAAATAGCCGATCTTGACATTGTGTCCGATTTTCAGCGTGCCCATGTAGTCCAACTGGCCCATAATACATTTGACGAGGGTTGTTTTTCCTTCGCCATTCTTGCCGACGAACGCTACTTTTTCGCCTCTGCGGATGGTGAAGGTGACGTCATGGAAGACATTGTGGGAACCGAAATCCTTGCGCAGATCTTCTGCGATAATTGGAAAATCGCCGCTTCTGGGAGCAGGCGGGAAACGCAGGTTGAGTCGGCTGGTGTCCTCCAAATCCACTTCCAACCGCTCCAGTTTCTCCAACTGTTTGATGCGGCTCTGGACTTGAACCGCTTTGGTCGCTTTATATCGGAATCGCTCGATGAAGTCCTCGGTCTCCTGGATCATTTTTTGCTGGTTCTCGTAGGCACGCACTTGTTGCTCATGCCGCTCTTTGCGCAGCTCCACAAAGCGGCTGTAGTTGACGTTGTAGTCGTAGATGCGCCCGAGCGTGATCTCAATCGTTCGTCCGCACACATTATCGATGAACGCGCGGTCGTGGCTGACCATGAGGACGGCAGACGGACTGGATTTGAGGAAGTCTTCGAGCCACTGGATGGACTCGATGTCGAGATGGTTGGTCGGCTCGTCGAGCAGCAACAGGTCGGGATGCCGCAAGAGGATCTTCGCCAACTCGATACGCATTCTCCAACCGCCGGAGAACTCGCTGCACGGACGGTCAAAATCCTTGCGTTCGAATCCCAAGCCGATGATAGTCCGGTCCATTTCGGCGACAAACCGCGCTTCGTCCTCGTGCGCGACGGTCATTACTTCTTCGCGGAGCGTCCGGTCGTCCTGGAAAAGCATCACCTGCGGCAGGTATCCGATGGTCATATCGTTCTCTTTGGCAACACGCCCGGAGGTGGGTTGGTATTCGCCGGCAATCAGGCGCAACAAGGTTGTTTTGCCCGCTCCGTTCTTGCCAACCAGCGCGATGCGCTCCTTGCGGTTGACAAGGAACGAGATGTCGTCCAGCACAGGTCGGGACGAGAACTCCATCGATATGTGATCAATCGTCAACATTGCCGTATAGTTTCTTATTCAGAATGCGCCATAAGACGAGCGTCAGGGCGGTTGCCAAAGCGAAATCCGCCAGCAGCAACAGCCAAATATTCCAGTTTCTGCCCAAGATCGCCAAGCCGATGAACAGGACACTCACGGAGAGCAGCACGCAGGTCGTTTGGAAATGGTTCAAACCCGTGCGCAGCAGCAGGTGGTGGATATGGTTCTTGTCCGGTTTGAAGGGCGAACAATGGTGTTTGATACGCGTCAGGCTGACGCGGATGGTGTCGAAAATAGGAACCGTCAGCACGCAAATAGCTACCGCCGGAGCTGCGTCCATGTGATACACTTCCGGCACAACATGGTACGCGTTCTGTTCGCAAAAACGGAACACAAACGCCGTAATCAGATAGCCCAAAAGCAGACTGCCGGAATCGCCCATGAAGATTTTTCCGCGGTTGCCAAACACATTATAGATGAAGAACACCGCCAGCGCGCCGATCATACAAATCGCCAGAATAGACCAGCTGGTGGAGCCGACGAGGTAGAAATAAACGGCGAAGAAAAGGCAGTACAACATACCCAAACCGCTTGCCAAACCGTCCACGCCGTCAATCAGGTTGATCGCATTGATGATGCCGATGAGCACAAAAAGCGACAGCAGATAACTGGGCACAATACCTATTTCTCCGATGCCGAAGATACCATGCAGATGGGTCAGCCTCAGGTCGCCAAAACCGATGAGCGCGAGTCCAGCAACGGTCTCACCCAATAGTTTGGCGAGCGGCGTCAACACCAGAATATCGTCGATAAAGCCGACTACCATGATCAGCGCCACGCCGATCAGGAAGAACTGGTTGTTCGCCACTTGTCCATAATCAAAAAGCAGATAGGATAACATGACGCTGAAGTAGATGCCCAAGCCGCCGATGTTAGGCACTTCGCCGGTGTGGCTCATTCGTTTATTGGGTCTCACTACCAGACCTTTGGCTTTGGCAATACGGATTACAATAGGCAGCGCCAAAAGTCCAAAAGCAAAACTGACCAAGCCGATCAGGTAACTGTGTGTTAAAAAGAATGTCTGTATTTGTTGTATCATTGCGGGTCTAATTGTTCGTAAATGGAGTTGTTGCTGATAAATTCAGGAACCAGTTGTTTCATTAGCTTGACGGTGGTAAACGGTTTGGTCATCCTGCTGGTTTGGATCAACTGATTTACCTGGTCGTTAACTGAATCAAAATCAAACTCGCGCACTCTGGCAACCATGATTTTTTCGTTGGCGGTGGGAATCGTTGTTTCTTTTTGGTTCAGCAGTTCTTCGTATAGTTTTTCGCCCGGACGAAGTCCCGTGAAGACAATCGGAATATCTTTTTCCGGCGTGTATCCGGCGAGTCGGATCATGTTGCGCGCCAGGTCCAAGATCTTCACCGGTTCGCCCATATCGAAGATGAAGATCTCGCCTCCTTCGCCTAATGTGCCGGCTTCCATCACCAGACAGCACGCCTCCGGAATGGTCATGAAATAGCGGATGATGTCCGGGTGGGTGACTGTCACAGGTCCGCCGGCAGCGATCTGTTTGCGGAAATAAGGGATGACCGAGCCGTTGCTGCCCAATACGTTGCCAAACCGCGTGGTGATGAATTTTGTGCAGTTCGGGTCTTTTTCGTGCAGTTTGCGGAAGAGCGATTGCACATAGATCTCTGCGATTCGTTTGCTGGCGCCCATGATATTGGTGGGGTTGACCGCTTTGTCGGTAGAGATCATGACGAACCGCTCTGTACCATATTTGACCGCCATATCCGCCATGTTCTTGGTTCCTAACACGTTAGCCTGGATCGCTTCGTTCGGAAAACTCTCCATCAGCGGCACATGTTTGTACGCCGCGGCATGATAGACGATGTCCGGCCGCATCTCGCTGAAGATCTGCGCGACGCGCTCTTTGTTGCGCACATCGGCGATCACAGGGATAAAACGGGAGTTCGGATATTGCTTCTGCAGCTCCAGCATCAGGTCGTGCAGCGGCGACTCGGCGATGTCCAGCAGGATAGTTGCTTGCGGCTCGTAAGGCTGAATCTGGCGCACTAACTCGCTTCCGATACTGCCGGCAGCTCCGCTGACCAACACCACGCGTTTCTGCAAGATCTGCCGCACGTTTTCTGTGTTGATGGCTATCTGCGGACGCTCCAGCAGGTCCTCAATGCGGATGGCGTCGATGCGTCCGATACGCTGCATATCGATATTGTCGAGGTTCTCCCACTGGGTGAAATACGGCGTGGTCAGGATATGGATATTATGGTCAATGAAGATCTGCAAGTCTTTGGCGGGGTTGATCTCTTTCATTTTCATCGGCGAAATGATCACATACCGCACATTGTGTTTCTCCATCCACGTGAATAATTTCTCGTTCAATTCATGCACCCGCAGTCCAGCCAGATCATAGCCTGTTCGTGCTTCTGGGTCGGCGATGAAACCCACCGGACGATAGGGGTTGTTTCCCACAGCCCGCAACATCTTGGCGATCGCTAATCCGGCAGTCTGCGTGCCGTAGATCATGACCATCGGACTGCCTTGACTGCGTTCAAAACTCTCGCTCAAAGTCTTCACGCCCACGCGCAAAGAAAACAGGAGCACAAACGAGGTCGGTACATAGATCGCCAGCACGGTGTTCAGCAGAGGATGCCAGCCGAGGCTATGGTCCATCGCGATATTAATCACAAAAAGCAGCAAACCCGTGCAAACATTGGAGAGCAGCACTTTGATCGTGTCCACAAAAGTGGAATACCGCAGAATACCGGAAAACGTGTGAAAAGCGCCGAACGCCAGGATTTGCACACCCATTACAACCAGATATTGGATGCCGATATTCACCGGTTGCTGGCTCAGATCCAGATAGTGGAAGAAGCCGCTGCCGACCCAGACGCTCAGCCAGAAGGCGATGCTGCATAGCAGCAAGTCCATCAGCAGTACGCCCCATCGAGGCAGATAATTGCTCGTATTCAGTTTCATAGTTGTTTCGTGTTTTGTATGATTTGGGCGATATACTTGCCCGTGTAACTCTCTTTGCATGCAGCGACCGTCTCCGGCGTTCCTTCGCAAACGATCTGTCCGCCCTCTTTGCCACCTTCGGGACCCAAGTCAATCACATGATCTGCCGCCAAGATCACAGCCGGATTGTGCTCAATAATAATGACGGTATGTCCCTTGCTAATCAATCGGTTAAGTGCCTTTAGGAGCACTTCTATATCGCGGTGATGCAGTCCGGTTGTAGGCTCGTCGAACACAAAAATCGTCGGTTGGTTCTCTTCTTGCGCGAGGAAGGAAGCTAATTTCACTCGCTGGCTCTCGCCGCCGGACAGCGTGCTGCTGCTTTGTCCCAACTGCACATACCCGATTCCCACGTCCTGCAACGGCTTCAGCCGCTTTACGATCTTTGCGCAATCGGGGTCTTCGCTGAAGAACTCCACCGCCTGGTTAACCGTCATACACAGAATGTCGTAGATCGATTTGCCGCGGTAATGGACGTCCAGAATATCTTGTTTGAACCGTTTGCCGTGGCATTGTTCGCATTCCAGTACGAGGTCCGCCATGAACTGCATCTCGATCGTGATCGTTCCTTCGCCTTGGCAGGTTTCGCAACGTCCTCCGGGTGTGTTAAACGAGAAATGAGCCGGTGTGAGACCCAGCTGTTTGGACAGCGGTTGCTCTGCAAAAAGTCGCCGGATTTCGTCGTACGCTTTCAGGTACGTCACCGGGTTGCTGCGGCTCGAACGACTCAACGGATTCTGATCGACAAGCTCAATATCTTGCATCAACTGCAGACTGCCTCGTAGGTGTCCGAAATCGCCGGTATGCTCCGCGAAAACACCACCGTAATGTTTCTTCAGGGCAGGGTAGAGCACTTTGCTCACTAGGCTCGACTTACCGCTACCGCTCACGCCCGTCACAACCGTCATCACATGCAGCGGAAAACGCACCGTCAGGTTCTTCAGGTTGTTCTCGCACGCCCCTTCAATCTCGATATAATTGTTCCAATGCCGTCTCTGCGCAGGGATCTCATAGTGGAACAGCTCCGGCCGCGGCTTGCCTTCATAGACCACTTCGCCGCCGTGTCTGCCTGCCGCGGGACCGATCTCGATGATATGATCCGCTGCCGCAATGATATCTTCGTCGTGCTCCACCACCACGATCGTGTTACCCAGGTCGCGCAATTCCTTCAGCACATGGATCAACCGCTCCGTGTCGCGCGGGTGCAAACCGATCGACGGCTCATCCAGCACGTACAGCGAACCCACCAGACTGCTTCCTAATGACTTAGCCAGGTTGATGCGCTGGCTCTCGCCGCCGGAGAGGGTGTTGCTCTGCCGGTTCAGCGTCAGGTAACTGAGCCCCACATCTTTCATAAACTGCAACCGGCTCTTGATCTCCACCAGCAGCATCTCTGCGGTCTTTTGCTCGGTCTCATTCAACTCTATATGGGCAAACCATTCGTCCAGTTCCGAAATCGGCATCGCGCAAAGTTGCTGAATACTCTTGCCGTTCACCTGCACGTACTCTGCTTCTTGGCGCAGATGAAAACCCTTGCAAACGGGACATGTGGTCTTACCCTTGTACCGGGCTAACATCACCTTGTATTGGATGCGGTTGTATTGCTTTTCCTCCAGTTCCTTGAAGAACTCATGCAACCCGCGGAAATACTCGTTGCCGCTCCATAGCAGCTGTTTCTGCTCCGGACTCAATGCATAGAAAGGCGTGTGAATGGGGAAATCGAATTTCGCCGCGTTGTAAATCAGCGCATCCAGCCATGGTTTCATCTGCTCGCTCTGCCAGCAAGCGATAGCCTGCTCGTAGATCGACTTCGATTTGTCGGGCACCACCAAGTCTGCATCAATACCCATCACCATTCCGACGCCCTTGCACTCGGGGCAAGCGCCCACAGGGTTGTTGAAATCGAACAAGTGCTCGCTGGGTTCGATGAACTGAATCCCATCCGCCTCAAACCGCTCCGAGAACACTTTCGTCCTGCGTCCTTGGTCCGTTAGTACTTCCACTTGGCATTCGCCCTGACCTTCGAAGAAAGCGGTCTGCACGCTGTCCGCAAAACGGTTACTTGTCGCCGGCTCATGGTCCACCACGATACGGTCAACCAGCAGAAAAGCCTCATGCCCTTCCGTTTTTTTCCACGTGTGCTCGTCCAGACGAACGGCATCGCCGTCTATCATCATTCGGCTGAACCCCTGGCTCTGCCATAGTGCCAACTGCTCCTGCAGACTGCGACCCTCTGGCAGCACGATCGGACTCAGCAGGTATAGCCGTGTGCCCTCTTTCTGCTCCTCCATGTATTGTACCACGTCGCGGATCGTGTTCTTGCGCACCTCTTCTCCGCTCACGGGCGAGTACGTCTTGCCCACGCGCGCGTACAACAATTTCAAATAATCATATATCTCCGTCACGGTTCCAACCGTCGAACGGGGATTGCGGCTTGTCACTTTCTGCTGAATAGCGATCGCCGGAGGAATACCTTCTATCTTCTCCACCTCCGGTTTCTGCATTCGTCCCATGAACTGACGGGCATAAGCGCTCAGACTCTCCACGTACCGCCGTTGCCCTTCCGCATACAACGTATCGAACGCCAGCGAACTCTTGCCGCTGCCGCTCACACCTGTCACCACAACCAGCTTATTGCGCGGTATATCTACCGTCACGTGCTTCAGATTATGGGTGTCGGCTCCTTCTATGCGAATAAAATCTTCTCTCACTTTTTGCACGCTGCTTCTGCCTCAATCCGCAACTTGTCCAATGCCTCCATCGATGCACGGTTGGTCGTGTCCAACTGTGCTTGCGTCAACCGCGGCACACGGATCGGCGTACCTACTTCGATATTGCTCGGGTTACTTATCCTGTCTCGGTTGGCGTCATACAGGTACGGCCAAAAACGCTTGTCGCCGTAGAACCGTTTTGCCATCCATGTCAAACGGCTGCCTTCGTGCATCGGCTCCGTCGTGATCAAGTCGGAGTAAGGCTCCTCCAACTCTTCTCCTGCCGAAATGGCATTAAACTCATCCAGAATCTGTGCTTGCGGAATGTCGCCTTCAGGAATCAAATCCAGCTGCGAAGGGCTCTCCTCTTCTCCCTCCCCTTCTGCTAAGGTCGGGGTGGGGTTTTCTATTTGGGGACTCTCCACTTGCTCTGTCTGTTCCTGTTCCGGCTTCAACAGCGACTCCAGAATACCGCTCAACTGGTTGCGAAGGAAGAAATACCCGCCTGCCAGCAGCAACAACAGAATAAGCACGCTGATCAGCACATCCCGGAAGAAATGATATTTCTTTTTCTCAGGCTTCTTCGGTCTCTGCACAATAATCTCCGGCTCTTCCTCCGGTATTACCACTTTCGGTTCTTTTGGTATTTCCGGCACTTCCGGTATTACCACTTTCGGTTCTTCCTCAGGTACAACCACCTTCGGTTCCTCTTCCGGCGTCTCAACCTCCTTCGGCTCCTCTACAACCTCTTTCGGTTCCTCCTTCGGCTCTTCGATGCTGTCTATCTCTGCCAGCAGACCCACGATCTCGTCCGCTTGCTCGCCTAATTTCTTTATCGGATCAATCGGAAAATCACCCTCATTCGGCTGGTCGCTAAAGACTAACGGCTGAAGGCTGACATCCGATGGCTGACGACTTTCAACCAACTCCTTCAGACCTGCCTCCGGCGAAAAAACAATCTTGTTGTAGCCCTCGATCATGATCTCCTCTCCGGTGCTCACATTCACACTCTTACGAGGCGCAACGGTTTGCAACTTGAACGTACCCAAACCGTTGATCTTCACTTGCTTATCGCTCTTCAATCCATTGATCAACTGGTTCACTAAACCGTTCAGAAACGCTCCGGCTGTCTTCTCGCTCACGCCGGCGCGTACCGCCAAAGCGCGTCGTAACTCGCTCCAACTTAGTTTCTCTGCCATAGATTACACTTTTTTAAGTTCGTCTTTTATGTTGGCTACCGGCCTGAAAACCAATTGGTTCTTGCTGGGCACTTCGGTTCGTTCGCCCGTGCGGGGGTGAACAACTACGCGAGCCTGACGTTCTTTGATCTCAAAGACGCCTAAACCCTGTAACTGAATCGCCTTTTCGGCCATCAGGTTCTCACGGATGATGGCATTCATCGTGCTCAGAAGATACTCTGTATCTTTCTTGCTCAAACCCGCATCTTCTGCGATCATTCCGATTAATTCTTTCGTTAGCATATTTTTCCGTACAAATCAAATTCTTCTGCTTTGGTGATCTCCACCTCATAAAACTCCCCCTCTTTCAACTTTAAACTTTCAACTTTCAACTTGTCAATCAGCACTTCGCAATCCACTTCCGGGCTGTCATATTGCGTCCTCCCGATGAAATAATCGCCTTCCTCGCGGTCAATAATCACCTTCTCTGTCCTCCCCACAAACCGTTGCATCAACTCGCCGCTGATCTCCTGCTGAATAGCCATCAGCTCTGCCGCACGCGCATCTTTCACCTCCTGCGGAATATCGTCCTTGTAATGCTTGTTCGCATAAGTCCCTTCCTCGTCCGAGTACGCAAAACAACCCATCCGCTCAAATCGCATCTCTTTCACCCATTTCTTCAGCTCCTCAAAATCTTCCTCTGTCTCACCCGGATGACCCACTAACAGCGTCGTGCGAATACAGATCCCCGGCACTTTCTCGCGTATTTTCTTAATCAGCGCATCCTGTTCTGCGCGTGTTATATGCCGCCGCATCAACCCCAACATGTGGTCCGTACAATGCTGCAAAGCGATGTCCAGATACTTGCACACATTTGCATGTTTCGCCATCACATCCAGCAGCCCTTCCGGAAAATCCGTCGGATAAGCGTAATGCAGCCGAATCCATTCCACGCCCGGCACTTGTGCTATCTCGTCAATCAACTCCGGCAACAGATGCTTGCCTCTTCCTTCCTCCTTCGTCCTTTCATTTTCATCCTTCAAATCCAGCCCATAGCTGCTCAGATCCTGTGCAATCACGTTCAGCTCTTTCACGCCTTGGCTCACCAGCCATCGCACCTCGTCCAATATCTCCTCTTTCGGGCGGCTGGTATGCCTGCCTGTGATTAGCGGTATCGCGCAATACGAACAGAACCGGTTGCAACCTTCGCTGATCTTCAGATAAGCGTAATGTTTCGGCGTCGTCAACTTCCGCTCATAAAGATTCTTCAATTTTGCCGGATGGCATCCGGCTTCCCCTCCCTTTTGGGAGGGGGTAGGGGTGGGGGTTCCTACTCCTTCCACCATCTTTTCAAAATCGAACTTCCCGTAATACGCATCCACTTCCGGCAACTCTTTCTCCAGTTCCGCGCGGTACCGTTCGCTCAGACAGCCCATTACGATCAGCTTCCGCAGTTTCCCTTGCTTCTTCCGCTCTCCCATCCGGAGTATCATATTGATACTCTCCTCTTTGGCGTCGCCGATGAAGCCGCAGGTGTTGATCACGCAAATCTCTCCTTTCGGATCCTCTGCGTCATGCACACACCGCCAGCCTGCCGCCTCCAACTGCCGCATCACACGCTCAGCATCCACCAGGTTCTTCGAGCATCCCAGCGTGATAAAATCTATCTCTCCTTTAACCACTTTGAACTTTTAACTTTCTACTAGACGACTTCTTTCAACTTTCAACTTTCAACTTTCAATTCCCCAAATCGCAGTGGAACTTCAGCCGCACGAGCCGCACATGCATCTCGTCGTAGTAATCCTCGCCCAGCTCTTCCATCGCCGCCTTGATACTGTCGTTTTCCGCGTTCTTGAAATACTCGTAGATATCGGCTTCCTCGTCCGGGTCAACCACTTCTTTGATGAAATAATCGATGTTGATCTTTGTTCCGCTGAACACGATCGCCTCCAATTCGTCCATCATTTCTTCCATCGACATACCGCAACTCTCTGCCAGGTCGTCCAGGTCCACACGCCGGTCGATCGCCTGAATAATCTGTTTCTTGCGTGTCGATTTCTTCGCTACCGTACGAATCCGCAAGTCCTCCGGACGGATGATCTCGTTCTCGTCCACGTATTCCTTAATCACGCGCAGGAACTCGTCTCCGTACCGTTTGGCTTTCGCCACACCCACACCCGGAATGGTCAGCAACTCTTCCATCGTGATCGGATAAGTCGTTGCCATCGCTTCCAGACTCGGATCTTGGAAAATCACAAACGGCGGCACGTCGCTCTTTTTCGCCACTTTGCGGCGGATATCTTTGAGGATCGAGAACAGCACTTCGTCCGCAGCAGCACATGTCGCTCCCGCGCCTTCCATGATCTCGTCTTCCTCGTCGTGGATCTCAATCGGCACTTCGAATTTGCCCGCTCTGCGAATAAATTTCAATCCGTCTTTGGTCAGCTTCAGGTCGCCGTAACTATCTACATCTTTGGTGATCATTCCGCGCAGCAATGCCTGCCGTAAGATAGCAAACAGCGTGCTCTCTTCCTCGTCGCTCGCAGCTCCGAAGTTCTCCAGCTCGTCGTGGTGGTAACTCATCACTTCCGCCGTCTGGTTGCCGTGCAAAATATCTACGATATGTTCCGCTTTGTGGTGTTCGTTAACCTGCTGAATCGTCTCCAGCGCGATCTGCAGAATCTCGCTCGCATCGACCATCTTGTATGTCTTCCGGCAGTTATCGCAGTTGCCGCAGTTGTCTTCCGTGTACTCCTCGCCGAAATAGTGCAGCAGCAGCTTCCGGCGGCATATCGTGCTCTCCGCATAACTCTGCGTCTCGAACAGCAGCTGGTTGCCGATGCCGATCTCTTTCGGAGTCTTGTCTTTCTGGAATCGGCGCAGACGCTCGATGTCGTCCGGGCTGTAGAAACAGATACACTGGCCTTCGCCTCCGTCGCGGCCCGCACGACCTGTCTCCTGATAATAACCCTCCAGACTCTTCGGAATGTCGTAATGGATCACAAACCGCACATCCGGCTTGTCGATTCCCATTCCGAAAGCGATCGTAGCAACGATCACCTGCACTTCTTCCATCAGGAACGCATCTTGGTTCGCGCTTCGTGTCGCGGCATCCATTCCGGCGTGGTAAGCGCGCGCACTAATACCGTTCACTTGCAGCACTTGCGCCAGATCCTCCACTTCCTTCCGCGCCAAGCAATACACAATACCGCTCTTGCCTTCCATTCCGCGGATGTAACGTACGATCTCTTTGTCTATATCGCCGTCTTTCGGACGTACTTCGTAATACAGGTTCGGACGGTTGAAACTGCTCTTGAAAACCGTCGCGTCCGGCATGCCCAAATTCTTCTGAATATCTTTCTGCACCTTCGGAGTTGCCGTCGCCGTCAACGCAATAATCGGAGCTTTGCCGATACGTTGAACCATGCTCCGGATCTGGCTGTATTCCGGACGGAAATCGTGTCCCCATTCCGAGATACAATGTGCCTCATCTACCGCATAAAAACTGATCTTCACGCCCTTCAGAAAGTCCACATTCTCTGTCTTCTGCAAACTCTCCGGCGCAAGATACAGCAGCTTCGTCCGACCTGCCAATACATCCTCTTTCACAGCGTTGATCTCGCCGCGACTCAAACTCGAGTTGATAAAATGCGCTACGCCTTCTTCCTCCGAATAGTTCCGCATCGCGTCCACTTGGTTCTTCATCAGCGCAATCAGCGGCGATATAACGATCGCCACGCCCTCCATGATCAACGACGGTAACTGGAAGCACAAACTCTTGCCGCCACCTGTCGGCATCAGCACAAACGTGTCTTTCCCGTCAATAATGTTACGGATAATTGCTTCCTGATTGCCTTTGAACGTGTCAAACCCAAAATAAGTCTGCAGCGCTTTTACTAAATCTTCATGTGTTACATTCATGATAAATCTTATCCTTGATTTTCTTTTTTGTCTTTATTTTATCTGTGTTTATTCTTTATTATATCTGTTTATTTTATCTGTGTTTATGTTTTTGTTTCCTCTGTGATTTTATCTTTGTTTCCTCTGTGATTTTATCTTTGTTTCCTCTGTGATTTCCTCTGTGATTTTATCTTTAAATGTTGTCTTTTTCGTAAAATCGCCACAAAAGTACAATTATTTTTTGATATATGCAAATTTTTGCGCAATTTTTAGTATTTTTCATTTTCTTGCCCCTTTTGTTTCTTCGCCCCTTTTGTTTCTCCGCCCCTTTCCCTTCCTTCGCCCCTCTTGTTCCTTCGCCCCTTTTGTTTCTCCGCCCCTTTTGTTTCTTCGCCCCTTTCCCTTCCTTCCTCTTCTTCTCTGTCGCTAATTGTGCTAATTGTTGTTAATTTAATTAATATAAAATAATTTTATAAAATAATTTTATAAAATAATTTTTGGATAATTTTGGGTAATTTTTGACTTATAAAAAATCCGTTATTGACTTTCTTCTATTGCGCCCGATTGAATCGGGCACGGCTTCGCCGTCCTCTCTGCCGTCCTCTTTGTTCCCTTCGGTGGCATTTTTGCCGCCGTTAGATTCTTTGTATTGCGCCGACTGCCAGTCGGCATTTCCCCTTCCTCCCTTTCCTCCCCTTGAGGGGGAGGTTAGGTGGGGTTAGTATGCTGTCATCTATAGGTGATTAGTAGGTAATTAGTAGGTGATTAGTAGGTGATTAGTAGGTGATTCATTAGTTAGTAAGCGGACCTCAGTACAATCTCACTATGCTCTACAGCCCCCCTAAACATGGAATTTTCCCCTTCTTCAACCGAAATCTTCCGATACGTTCCGCCCCCAAAAAACTCAAAAAATGCAAAAAAATGCACCCAACTCTTGCATGTTCGAAAAAAAAGCAGTATCTTTGTGCCCGATTTTAAACATACATACCATGCAGAAACGGAATTTATCCTTTGCACAGCTCTTCAATCTGAGCTTTGGTTTTTTCGGAGTACAAATCGCTTACGCTCTTCAGAGCGCAAACATTTCCCGTATTTTTGCTACGCTGGGCGCTGACCCGCATACCTTGAGCTTCTTCTGGATCCTTCCCCCGCTCATGGGTATGATCGTGCAACCCCTCGTGGGCAAATATTCGGATCGCACGTGGACGCGACTCGGGCGTCGCAAACCGTATCTGCTCGTGGGCGCGCTCATAGCTGTCGCGGTAATGCTCTTGCTTCCGAACGCAGGTAACTTCACTTTCGCGCAATCGGCGTTCCTTGGGCTGAACGCCGCCATGTGGTTTGGCGTCTTCAGTCTCATGTTCCTCGATACTTCGATCAATATCGCTATGCAGCCCTTCAAGATGATGGTTGGCGATATGGTCAACGAGGAGCAGAAGGGAACGGCTTATGCCATCCAGTCTGCGCTCTGCAATGCAGGCTCGCTTGCCGGATACCTCTTCCCGATTTTCTTCACGTGGATCGGTATTGCCAACACGGCTCCCGAAGGAGTCATCCCCGATTCCGTCAAATGGTCCTTCTATATAGGAGCGGCGATTCTCGTGCTCTGCTGCCTCTATACCTTCGCTACAGTCAAGGAGCTCAACCCGCAGGAGTACGCCGAGTTCCACGGGGTTGATCTGAGCAAAAAAGAGGAAAAGAAAGAGGAAAAAGGCTTTATCCAACTCTTGAAAGAAGCGCCCTCCGCTTTCTGGACAGTCGGACTCGTTCAGTTCTTCTGCTGGGCTGCTTTCATGTATATGTGGACCTATTCGATTGGCGCTATAGCTGTTAACTGCTTCGGCTGGGACGAAGCATCCACCGCTGCGCTGGAATATCAGTCCGCCGGCGACTGGGTCGGAGTGGTCTTTGCTGTGCAGGCAATCGGCTCTCTCCTCTGGGCAATGGTACTTCCGTTCTTGGAGAAACATACCGGCAACAAAGGTGCGTACGCGATCTCCCTTATTGTCGGAGCAATCGGATTTATCTCTATCTGGTTCGTCACGAACCAATACGTCCTCTTCCTGAGCTACGCACTCATCGGAGCTGCATGGGCTGCTATGCTCGCCCTGCCCTTCACGATCGTCACCAACGCTATCAAGGGCGGTAACATGGGATACTACCTCGGGCTTTTCAACTGCACGATCTGCATTCCGCAAATCATTGCAGCCCTCTGCGGTAGATCACTCCTTATATATGTATGCGCGCACGTACAAGCAGGTATGCTGGTCGTTGCCGGTGTACTACTCCTCCTCGGAGCCGCTGCCGTCTTCCTCATCAAAGAGAAGGAATAACACCCAACCCCCTAGTTCTACTAGTTAAACTAGTTCTTCTAGTTCTACTAGTCCGACTAGCCCTACTATTAAAATAACAACAAACAAAATAATCTATTATGAAAAACAAATCTACAATTCTAATTATGGCGTTGGCTATAATGGCAGCCTTTACCGGCTGTAAAAAGAATGAGATTGACATCGAAAACGAGCTGAAGAATATCTCGGAAGAGACTTTCCAAGGCTTGGAGTATTGCAGTCATGTGGATGTGAATGGCTACAATATGGATGTCATTCAATTCCATTTTAATCATGCAGACAATACGGTTGAGAAGAAAACCTTCTCTTTCGGAGATGGTGCCCCCTCTGCGTTTGATGCGAAGACTTATTCGTTCGTGTGGGATGAATTTACCGATTCTAAGTTGGGTAGAAAAGCGCGTCTCGTCGCTGGAGACGATGTGCTGAATGTCCTGTATCTGAATAATGTCTTTACGCTGTCGGAATCTGTGAAACTGACGGAGATGGCTGCACTCGCTGACATCGCTTCGTCCGTTTCTGCCAATATCGCTAACTCCGATTGGGCGGCTTATGATCCCGTCTATGTGATGCAGGACCATTGGACCATGGATACTACTTGGTATGAGACACATCGTCAGGGTAAAAAGATTATCGTGGATACCATTACCGGACGCTTCAAACATGAGGAGCAAATCCCCGTTGGCATCGCTTCCCAGAAGATCTCGTATATCCGTTTCTACGACGATGCTTCTTCGCATAGAAAAACGCTTGCCTGGGCGAATGGTGAGCAGGTGAATGAGGTTACATCCGATACCTTGATCTTGCCGCAAATGCAAGATCCTACCAAGAATGATACCATCATCACATTCACTATCGCAGAAAAACCTGCTACACGCGTCTTCGCAGATTCGGCTGACCATTGGAGCCTCGCTACCGTCAAAGATGGCGCTTTTGAGGTGATCTGCAAAAGACTTAACGCCGATGCAGATGAGACTTTGCAAATGTCCGCTTGTACGGATAGTACATTTACGCTGAACAACGCGATTTATTATAACCTGAAAAAATAATACTATATGAAAAACAATATATTCAATCTGCGCGCGCTGCTGATCTCGTGTTTCCTCGTGTTGGGAATGTCAGCTTTTGCGCAAGTAACTGCCAGCGGTACAGTTACAGATGCTGCGAACGGAGAACCCATTATTGGTGCTTCTATCTTGGAGATCGGCACTACCAATGGTACCATCACCGACTTTGATGGTAACTTCACACTGAATGTAAAAGCCGGAGCTAAACTCTCTATCTCCTATATGGGCTATAAAACCCAGGAACTCGAGGCTGCGCCGAACATGAGTGTACGGATGGGAGAAGACTCCGAGTTGCTGGAGGAAGTCGTAGTCGTTGGTTATGGTGTAGTGAAGAAAGGTGACGCCACCGGTTCTGTTACTGCGATCAAACCCGATGATATGAACAAAGGTCTGACGACCAACGCTCAAGACATGCTCCAAGGTAAGATTGCCGGTGTGAACGTAGTCGCTGCGGATGGTACGCCGGGTGGAGCCGGAGCAATCACGATTCGTGGTGGTGCTTCTCTGAACGCTTCCAACAGCCCGTTGATCGTCATCGATGGACTCGCAATGGATGAGAATGGTATCCAAGGTGTATCGAACCCGCTTTCTATGGTTAACCCGAACGATATCGAGAGCTTCACCGTCCTCAAGGACGCTTCCGCTACCGCTATCTATGGTAGCCGTGCTTCCAATGGTGTCATCCTTATTACTACCAAGAAAGGTGCAAAAGGCAGCAAACCCAAAGTAAGCTACGCCGGTAACATGTCTATCGGTACACTCACTAATCGCACCCAAGTGCTGACCGCGGACCAACTCCGCGGATACGCTACCGCTCTGGGTCATAACGAAGAGAAAACCAATTCCTTAGGAACAGCAAGTACCGATTGGCAAGACCAAATCTACCGTACTACGATCTCTACCGACCATAATATCTCGATTATGGGTGGCGTGAAGAACAATATCGTGGACATGCCGTATCGTGCTTCCGTGGGCTATACCCTCCAAAACGGAGCTATCAAGACTTCGCAGATGCAGCGTGTTACAGCTTCCTTGAACCTCAGCCCGTCCTTCTTGGACAATCACCTCGCTTTCAATATCAATACCAAAGGTATGTACATCTACAACCGCTATCCTGCTTCCGTAGTAGGCGCGGCTCTCTCGATGGATCCTACTATGCCTGTTAGAGGTGGAGCGGTTAACGCCAACGGAGATGTCCTCGTACCCCAGAACGTGCTCGATAACTGGTTCGACGGATACTACCAGCGTATCGTTTCTCCTTCCGGATACAACGATGACGCATGGCCCTATACCAAAAACTCACAGACTACCGGCAACCCGGCTGCTGCTTTGGCACACAAGAATGACCGTGCACACGCAGGTTCGTTCGTCGGAAATATCGAGGCGGACTACAAGATTCACGGCTTCGAAGATCTGCATATCCATGCGAACTTCGGCGCAGACTACTCCTACGGTAAACAGACTACTATTTTACCGGTATACAGCTATGACAACCACTATTTCGGTTGGAACGGCTGGAGCGATATGAGCAAGTATAACCTCCAGTTCTCCGCTTATGCGCAATACGGACACGACTGGGAAGAGGAGAGACAGCATTTCGATGTCATGGTCGGTTATGAGAACCAGTATTTCTACCGTAAAACGCAGAGCGATGGTTCCGGTTTCTACCAGACCACGAATAAGGATCCTGAATTGGCAGGAAAACCCTATAACAGATATACCAATACCTATATCACGGATAATGCCCTCCAGTCTGTCTATGGACGTATCAACTGGAATGGTTGGGACCAAGTCCTCGTTACCGCTACCTTCCGTGCGGATGCTTCCTCGCGTTTCGCTAAATATAACTCGAAAGGACAGAACGCACGCTGGGGACTCTTCCCCTCTGTAGCGCTCGGTTGGAAGATCAAAGAGACCTTCCTCAAAGACGTGAATGCCATCAATGACCTCAAACTCCGTATCGGTTATGGTATCACCGGTCAGCAGAACTTGGGTGTGGACTACTACTACCTGCCGACTTATGCTACGTCGCAAGACCACGCGTATTACCCCGTTCTGGATGGTGGCGAGGACAATCCTCTCTTCGCCGGTAGAGATGCAAACGGCAACGCGGTATATTATACCAGCCGTCCGGGCGTCTATAACACCGACCTGACTTGGGAGAAAACATATACCAGCAATATCGGTATTGACTTCGCCTTCCTCAACAACCGTATCAATGGTAATATCGACTACTATCATCGTCGTACCAAAGACCTCTTGAGTACCGTCAATGTTTCTGCCGGTTCGAACTTCAAGAACCAGATGCTCGGTAACATCGGTAGCCTCTACAACCAAGGTGTGGAGTTTGCTATCAATGCAGTGCTCGTGGATACGAAGAACTTCAAATGGGACTTGGGCTACAACGTAGCTTGGAACCAGAACAAGATCACCCAGCTGCTCTCCGACGATCCGGACTACTTCGTTCCGACCGGAGGTATCAGCTCCGGTACCGGTAATACCATCCAGGCGCATAAAGTAGGTGAAGCCGCTTATTCCTTCCTCGTTTATGAGACCAAGACGATGACCGATGATCAAGGTGTAACTCGTCATTATTTCGTGGACCGCAACAAGGATGGCCAGATCAACGATAACGATAAGTACATCTACCACAACCCTGCTGCTCCTGTTACAATGGGTCTGCAGACCAAGTTCCAATTCTATGGCTTTGACTTGGGTATCACGCTCCGTTCGAATATCGGAAACTATGTGTACAATGATGTCTTGGCTGGCAACCTGCAATGGGTAGAAGCAGATAAAGTTTACCAGAATCAGAATGGCGGTTACCACTCTGTCCTGACTTCTGCTTTCAGCTGCTATTATGGAGACAACATGCGTAGCGATGATATCCGCACGTACGTTTGGAACGATGCAACCCAAGCTTACGAAGTGGGAACGGACTCCAAAGGTGCTTTGGTGAAGAACTCCAACTGGTATGCTTCGGACTTCTTTGTAGAGAAAGCATCTTTCCTCCGTATTGACAATATCACGCTCGGTTATAGTTTCAACAAGACGAAAGTTCAGGGACGTGCGTACGTTACTGTATCCAACCCGTGCGTCTTCTCTAAATACAAAGGACTCGACCCGGAGGTCGGCGGAGGTATTGACAATAACATCTATCCGCGTAGCATGACTACCGTTATGGGTATCAGCCTCCAGTTCTAATAAGAGGATTAATAAAATAAGAAACTTAAAAATATAATAGCGTTATGAAATACACTAAAATATTCTTTGCTGCCTTATTAGGTATAGGAATGACAGCGTGTTCGCTCGATAGAACGCCGCTGGACCCCAACACAGACACGAAATTTAATAAAGATGCTGTGTTCGCTAAATGCTACGCTACCTTTGGTGTTACCGGACAAAAAGGACCGGACGGCAACGGAGACGTAGATGGCATTGATGAGGGTACTTCTTCCTTCTATCGTATGTTTTGGGAACTGAATGAATTCTGTACGGACGAAGGTTGGTGGATATGGAATGATGTAGGTCTGGCGGATATTCGTACCCAGACATGGAGTTCCAGCAACGACTTGGTTTATGGACTCTATTCACGCCTCAACTTCGATATCACCCTCTGCAATTCGTTCTTGGATAAGACTACCGAATATACGGACGACGAGACATTGGCGCAACGCGCAGAAGTACGTATGTTGCGTGCGATCAACTTCTATTATCTCTTGGATATGTTCTATCGCGTGCCGTTCTCGCTGACCGTTTCGCCGAACAAACCGATGCCGACTACGCGTCAAGACTTGTTCGCTTGGCTGGAGACGGAATGTCTGGAACTGGCTTCCGATCCGCATATTATTCAGGCGGGACAGAGAACCAACAAATACCGTGTTGATCAGGCTTGCGCTTGGTTTCTGCTGATGCGTCTGTACCTCAACGCTGAGGTATATAATGAGTCCGCACTCGGCGCTCGCGATGGTCAGGCACGCTATGCGGATGCAAAGCAGTATGCTAAGAAACTGATGGATAGTTCCTACAAACTGCATGGCTATGACAAATCCACAAAGGCTGCGATTGATCTGGCTAAGGAGCGTACCGCTGATCATGTGTACTACTCGGCTTACCAGCAGCTCTTTATGGGAGATAATGATAACAACGGAGCACAGGATGAGGCGATCTTCATGATCTATCAGGATGCTATCCATTCCCAGAACTGGGGCGGTTCACGCTTCCTCGTCAGCGCCGTTCGCGATGCGAACTATGTGCCTTTCGGCTCGACGGATACATGGTCGTGTTTCCGCTCTTCGCCTGAATTCGTATATTACTGGGTGGACAAAAACAAAGCTTCCTCTATCTCTCTGAATGAGTACCAGATGCCGGTTGCTCTCGGTGATGACCGTGCAATCATGGCTTCCAAGACCACCGCAGGAAAGAAGATGTCTTTGACCGGAAATGAAGCAGCCGATTTCTATGCTTCTTGGTCGGTTCTTAAATTCACAGGTGTGTACTCGACCTCCGAGACCACCACTCTGAAGGATTCCCAAGGAAATGACTCTATCGTAGAAGCTCCGTGGATCTGGGCTTCGCCTGTAGGCGAACCGCAGTGGCCCGATACCGATATTCCTTTGTTCCGTCTCGCAGAGGCTTACTTGACCTACGCAGAGGCTTGCTTCCGTACAGGAGAAATGGCTCCCGCGGTAGAGGCTGTCAACTGCTTGCGCCGCCGTGCCAATGCACCGGAGCTTACTACCTTGGATGAGGATGCGCTGTTGGTTGAGTGGGCAAAAGAGTTCTGGTGCGAAGGACGCCGCCGTACCGACTTGATCCGTTTCGGACAATTCGCAGGTCCGAACTCAACGATGGTTTGGGAAGGACATAAAGCAGGCAAGGATGCGAAATACAATGTATATCCGATTCCTGCCAAAGATGTTACCGCTAATGAGAACCTGAAAGGTCTCAACGAAGAAATAGGTTACTAATAGAATAAATGGTTTGTTAACCAAATATATTAACTAACTTTATTAACTAACTTTATTAACTAATTAAATTAACAGAATTATGAAAAAGTTATTCGCTTTTGTAGCAGCCGCTCTGTTTAGCGTTGCTACGTTTGCAAGTCGTGAGGTAGTTCCGTCCGATGCTGACTTGGCATCGTATGCAACCAAGACCTACACGATGTGTATCTACAACGAGAGTGCCTGCAACGGTATCGTCCTCAATGGTACCTATGCAGGTTGGCCCAATGCTGCCGATCACGCTACTCTGCTTGACTTCGTTGCTGTAGATGGCTTCGAGGGCTGGTATGTCGTTTCTTGGGAAGATGCAACGGATCCCGCAGATGCAGAACATGGTGGTGTACAGGCTAAGCCTATCCAATTGGACGGCAGCGGTCTGTTCAACTGGGATTACCAACTTGGCCCGGATGCAGAACTGATTCGTGGTAATGCGGAGTTGCTCCCCGGTAATAATGGTACTGAGGTGGATATCAAGAATATCCAACCGGGTATCGTTGTAATTGATGTAAAGAGCTGGAAGAATAATCCTTGTACCGCTGTTTATCATGTGTACAACGTTACCTTCATTTCTCCGGACTGCAACGACGAGGACTATGTAGTTCCTGCTATCTCCGGTGGTTTCAACGGTTGGGCACAAGAGGCTCTGACCATGAACGAGCTGAAGACCGCTGAACGTCAGCAGGCCAACCTCCCGGGTGCTGTATTCGAGATCAGCTTCAAAGCTGCTGAGGGTTCTGAGTTCAAATTCCGTTCCGCTGAGGAGTGGGGTAAAAACTGGACCAACGAGCTCAAAGAATATAACGCTGAAGAGGATGCATGGAATGCTTACAACGGAGGCGCAAACTTGGTACTTGGAGCAGAGACCGACCTTGAGTTCGACCTTGGCGATCCTACTAAGTATTCATGGAACAACTGCGAGAAACCTATCGAAATCGAGGAGAAAGAGTTTGACTACGCTATTACCGTAGCAAACGCTCCTGTTTGCGGTGAGGCTGTTCTGGCTATCGTAGGCGGTTTCGAGGCTTGCGGTTGGGATATTGCTAAGCCGGTAGAAGTAGTAAACGGCGCAGTTACTATTCACGCTAAGAACATCGATGAGTTCAAGTTCTTGGATAAGACCACTGGCGACTGGAACAACGAAGTAATCGGCTTTGCCCAGACTACTTTCTACGCTGCTGACCTCGCTGACGGCGCAGAGGATGGTAAGATTGCTATCGACCTCGCTGACACGTACTTCGCTGCTTGCGCTCCGGAGGAGGGTATCGAGAATGTTACTCTGACCGAGAAGGCTCACAAAGTAGTTGTTGACGGTGTACTCTACATCGTTCGCGACAACAAGATGTACAACGCACAGGGTGTACAGGTTCGCTAATCCGAACATCCCTTCCTATCAGCCATGCATGGCTGATACACAAAATAGCCCGGGCATCTGCTCGGGCTATTCTTATTGTACTCGGACCCTGCGTACTGGTAACGAAGTGGTCGCGGCTTGGTCGCGGAGGCGACTGCATACCGGATGGGCGGTTACTGCATTTTGAAGGTACCTTTGCTGCCTTTCTTCACAATGAATGTGCATTGACCGGCAAAAGCGTGCATCTGCGGTTTGACAAAACTGTCCAGACACGCCGCATCGCCGTTGGCAGCGGCTACAAAACCATCGCCTTCATAGCTGATCAGATTGTCCGCAAACGGGCAGAGGTTGCCTTTCTTGTCCACCACGCGGATGGTCATATAGCATAACTCCTCCGGATGCTCGTTCTCGTTCGCCCATATAACCTCCAAGTGATGCGGTGCGCCGGCTTTACGGATAAACTGGCGCGCTACTTCTTTTCCTTCTGCATCGTACGCCACCAGTTTTACCATCTTTTTCTTATACGGAACCTTAAACCACATCAGCCTGTATCTCGGCAGCAGTTCCGGCCTCGGCGCACTTCCCCATTCGGGGATGTCAAATGTACCTACCTCCGGCATACGGCTCACGCCTTCGATCGTTTCGCCTTTGGCGAGCCGCTCGGTTTCTTCCGCAGTGGCAAAACGCAGCTTGCCATAGCTCTTTCTGCCGACGAAGAGCTCCACCTCCGGATATGTGGTGTAGCAGAATACCGCCACGCTGTCGCCTCTCTGCCAGTTCCAGTGGGGCAGAACATGGAAGGTCTCTTCCTTTTTGTTCCACTGGCTCTTATACAGCCAATAACGGTCTTTGGGCAGCGAAGCAAGGTCGATGATGCCGAAATAGGAGCTGTGGCTGGGCCAAGCGTCGGTATCGTACGGCGAAGGCTCACCGAGGTAGTCGAATCCGGTCCAGACGAACTGACCGAGCGTCCAAGGGTAATCGTCCTGGAGCTGGAAATCCTGTTCGGGCAGACCCGACCATGCGCAGTATTCTACATCGTATCCGCTGGATTGCTGATCCGGATACTTGGCGTCGGGTTGGATCTTTGCCGGCAGTTTATACACGCCTCTGGAAGAAACGGTAGATGCCGTCTCGGAACCCAGAATCATCTTCTGCGGCAGGTTCTCATATCCCTCTACATAGCGGCTCGTGCGATAATTGAAGCCCGGTAACTCAACCGCTGCTCCGAAACCGTTGTGGATCACATGCATTGCTTGGTCCATTCCGTTCGTCACGGGTCGGGTGGGGTCAAGCTGGTGGAAGAGCTCCTGCAACTCGGTCACAATGCCGATTCCGTCGGGCAACACCTGGTTCCAGACTTCGTTTCCGGAGGACCAGAGCATGACAGACGCGTTGTTGCGGTAGTGTTTGACCATGTTGGTGATGTCCCATTTCCACCAGTCCTTGAATTCTACGCTGTAGTCATTCTCGGTCTTGCCGTGGTTCCACACGTCGAAAGGCTCGATCATCATCATCATTCCCATTTCGTCGCATAGTTCCACTAACTCCGGCGCCGGCATGTTATGGCTGGTGCGGATGGCGTCGCAGCCCATCTTCTTGAGCATCGTCAGTTGGTGACGCAACGCATCTTTATGAATGGCAGCTCCGAGCGGACCGAGGTCATGGTGAAGGCATACGCCCTTGAATTTTCTTGTCTCGCCGTTCAGCTGAAAACCTTTCTCCGCGGTGTAACTGATTATGTGGATGCCAAACCGCGTCTCTTTCTCGTCCAAGACCTCATCGCCTCGCAGCACTTGGGTCTTGGCTACATAGAGATGCGGGGTCTCCGGGCTCCAGAGATGCGGACGGAGGATATTGCAGGATCCGTTTGCGCCTTCGGCGGTCCCCACATACTGGCCGTCGTAAAAGAAATCGGTCTGAATGCGTACGCCGGCTTGCTCACAGGAGGTCTCTTCCACGCCGTTTTGCAGCTCCACGGCAATCTCCACGCGCGCTTTCTCCTCTGTGATTTTAGGCGTGCGGATGAGGATGCCGAAAGTCGGTATATGGATCGGATCGCTCTCCACCAGATGCACGTTCCGATACAATCCGGCTCCCGGATACCAGCGACTCTGTTGAGGCTTGTTCTCCAAGAAGACATCGATATCCACGCTGTCGGAGATGATCAGATGGGGCAGGATATAGCAATCGAAGGTGTTGTATCCGTACGGCCAATAGACCATCTCTTCTCCGTTGACAAACACATCAGCGTGACTCATCGCGCCGTCAAAAACGAGCGTGTAGAACTTCTCCTTATTTATTTTCACGCGCGTGCGGTAGTGCCCTTTGCCCATCCATGGCAGACCTCCGCTGCGTCCGGTTTTCCAGGTCGGCTCTTTCTCGCCGTTCTGCACTACAATCACTTCCTGCAGGTCATTTGCGCGGTCGAAAGGTCCGCTGATTGCCCAGTCGTGAGGAACAGTCACTTCCTGCCAAAGGGTATCTACATGCGGCATCTGTTCCGACGGCTCTTGCCGGAACTGCCAACTCGTCAGCAGTGTGCTGACAGCTAATAAAATACTAAGCATAATAAAAATCCCTCCCTCCCTTGCGGGGAGGGTGGGGGGTGGGGTTTATTTGAATCTGTACTCTGTTATCTCATCCAGTTTCTCCCCCGGACGGAGGACAATATTCGGGAACTCGGCATGATTGATGCTGTCGGGCCAGTTCTGCGCCTCCAGACATACGGCGTGCTGCACGTCGTACTTCTTGCCGCTTTTACCTTCGTTTGGCTCCACCCAGTTGCCGGTATAAACCTGCAGCCCTTTCATCGTAGTCCAACATTCCATCGTCCGTCCGTCGGCTTCCAGCGTTGCAGCGTGGCGCAACTCTTTCGCTGCATCGCCTGCGCAGAGACACCAGTTATTGTCAATTCCTCGTCCGGGGACGAAGAACGGGTCGTCGATACGGTCTCCGATACGTGTCGGCTGGCGGAAATCCATCGGTGTGCCCGCCACGGGGAGTATCGCTCCTGTCGGACAAGCTGTCTCGTCAAACGGCGTGAAACTCTCTGCGTTCACTTGCAGAATATGCTCGTGCACGGTTCCGCTGCCTTCTCCCGCGAGGTTGAAATAGGCGTGGTTGGTCATCGCTACGATCGTCGGAGCGTCGGTCTTCGCTTCGTAATGAATGACAAGCCGGTTGTCCTTGGTCGCCGTGTACGTCACCCAAACGTCGAGATTGCCGGGGTAACCTTCTTCGCCGTCCTGTGCGCGGTAGTGCAACTTGATCTCATAGAGGCTTTGCTCCACTACTTCCCAAATCTTGGCGTTGAATCCCTCCACGCCGCCATGCAGGCTGTTTGTGCCGTTGTTGATCGGCAGTTGGTATTGCTTGCCGTCGAGGCTGAACTTGCCATCCTTGATACGGTTCGCCACGCGTCCGCAGATGGCATTGAAATAGGTCTCTTTGTCTCGCCATTCGTCCGCAGTGCGGAAGCCAAGAACGATGTCCTTGACTTCCCCTTTGCGGTTGGCTACCAGCAGTTTGGTGATCTTCGCGCCGAGGTTGGAGATCTCCGCCTTCAGACCGCCGCTGCTCTTAATCGTATAGAATTGGATCTGTTTCATATCACTCCAGGCGCATCACTCCGTCTCCGATCTCAGCTACATAGAAATCAGCCTTCAGACCGGTCTTCTTCTCATACTCGGCTCCCACGAACGCTTTGAATGCTTCGATGGCTTCGTCCTTTACAAGGCTTACGGTGCATCCGCCGAAACCGCCACCGGTCATACGGCTACCGAGCACACCTTCTACCTGCCATGCAGCTTCAGCCAGTGCGTCCAGCTCCGGTCCTGTTACCTCAAAATCGTCGCGCAGCGATACATGGCTGGCAGTCATCAGTTCGCCGAAATAAGCGATCTCGCCTTTCTTCAAAGCCTCTACGGCTGCTGCCGTGCGGGCTACTTCGCCTACCACGTGGCGCGCACGCTTATGCGCAATCGGATCGGTGATAGCGCTCTCTACTTCGCGCCAGTCCTCTTCCGTCAGTTCCGCCAGATGCTTGATCGGTTTCACTTTGCTGATCTGCTCTACCGCCAGCTTGCATTGATTTACGCGGTCGTTGTATGCGCCGCTGTCCAGATGGTGCGGGCTATGAGTATTGGTGATCACCACTTTGATGCCGTCCAGTTTGACCGGCACGTGCTCGAACTCCAGCGTGTCGCAGTTCAGATAAATTGCATGGTCTTTCTTGCCTTGCGCCGAAGCGAACTGGTCCATGATGCCGCACATCACACCGGCATATACATGTTCGCACTCCTGACCGATCAGAGCCAGCTCCGTGCGGTATTTCTTCTCATCCGCAATGACTACACCCATCTCCTCTGTGAACGCACGTGCGGTCACAACTTCCATGGCTGCGCTACTGCTCAAGCCCGCTCCCGCAGGCACGTTGCCGAAATAGAGCAAGTCATATCCTCTCTGCAATTTTGCTTCCGGATGGCGACGAGCGATGATGTCGATACAGCCCAGCGAATAATTACACCATGCGCGATCCGGCTGCGGAGCAATCGCATCAATCGAAATCTCATAACTCTGAGGCATGTTCAGCGATTTGAAACGCAGTACTTTCTCTGCATTAGGCGCAATCAGAAGCCATGCGCCGAAACTCAATGCGCAGGGAAAAACACTACCGCCTTGGTAGTCCACATGTTCACCGATCAGGTTTACTCGTCCGGGGGCAAAATAGATTTTCTCAGCCTTACGGCCGTAAGCCTCTTCGAAGGCTTTTTTCATTTCTTGTGTCGTCATTGTGATATATAAATTAGGTGTTATTGAAAAAATTTGACGCAAAATTACAAAAAAATTTTGATATATACAAAAAAAGTATTAACTTTGCGGCGAAAATTAGAAACACGACATAATTAACCTTAAAAAAATAACACTATGAGACTGGAATTTTTACTCTACACCTTGATCTTTATCCTCATCGGATTGATGCTGGTGTCGTTTTTCCTGATTTGGAATTGGTTCGACGCGAGAGCGCAAGTGAAGGTTGTTCGTGAGGCGACCCGTGAGCAGACGATTCATGCCATCCGTCATGCGCATAATAAGTGTCGTATTCTGCTCTATGTCAGTCTTTTGCTGGCGCTTTGTTATCTGCCGATTCCGTTCATCTTGGGCGAGTACTATGGCACGCTGGCTTATCCCGGCGTAGTGCTTCTGGCGGATTTTCTGATGTTATTCGGTTTGCGTTCGCGCGCAAATGCATATATCTCTGCTATCGATGATTATGTTATGGAGAATGAGGAACATGTCCGCGAGGCGGCTGCGCAGCGTGAGCAGCAGCGTGAGCAATGGAAACGCGAGGCAAAAGATCTCAATCCGAAGGCTCTGGCGTTCATCAAAGAGAACCTCGGCGATGACTATGAGACTTGGTTCCAGCATGATATTCTGGTCGGCAGATGTGTGCTTGCCAATAGAGAATTAGGACTTCTTTATGCCCAAGGTATTCTCCTGCCGTTCAAAGAGATCATGGAGGTTCGTATGGGACGCAAGGACCTGAAACTGGTTACATCGAATAGCACTTATCCGTTCGTTACTATCGATTTTGGTACCCTGCCCATCAATCCCGAGACGGGTAATACGTACAAGGATGAGATTGCTGCGGAGATAGAAAAGATGATGCCGTAAGACATTGAGCTGCATAAAAAAAGAGGCGCGCGCCTCTTTTTTTAGTAACTCTCCTCTGCCGAGGGGAAACTGCTGTCCTTCACCGCGCTGACATATTCTCCCACGGCGCTTTTCACGTCTTCTGCCAGTTTGGCGAAATGACGCAGGAACTTGGGCTTGAAGCCTTGGTTCAGGCCTAACATGTCGTGCAATACCAGCACTTGACCGTCTGTTCCGTTACCGGCTCCGATACCGATGACCGGACAGGAAACAGTTTTCGTCACTTTCTCTGCCAATGCAGCAGGGATTTTTTCCAATACGATGGAGAAACAACCTGCTTCGTCCAGCATTTTGGCGTCGTGGATCAATTTCTCTGCCTCTTTCTCCTCCTTGGCACGCAGACCATAACCGCCGAACTGGTTCACGCTCTGCGGAGTCAGACCCAGATGACCCATTACCGGCACGCCGGCTTGTACCATGCGACGGATAGCGTCAATAATCTCTTCGCCGCCCTCTAATTTCACGGCGTCGCATCCGCTCTCCTTGAGAATCTTGATCGCATTGCGCACCGCTTCGTTGGCGTTCACCTGATAACTGCCGAACGGCATGTCGCATACCACCAGCGCGTGTTGCGCCGCGCGGACAACACCTTTCGTCAGAAAAATCATCTCATCCACGGTGATCGGCAGCGTGTACATATTGCCGCATACCACATTGCTTGCGCTGTCTCCCACCAGAAGCACGTCTATCCCCGCTTCGTCCACCAGAGAGGCTAACGTGAAATCGTAACTCGTCAGCATCGCGATCTTCTCGCCGTTCTGCTTCATTTGACGCAATTTAGCCGTCGTCATTCGGCTGTTCTGTACATGTACTGACATATATCAATGCTTTTTTAAAATAATCCAAATAATCACCGGCGCGCCAAACAGAGCACTCACGGTGGAGATAGGCAGCGGGTAAATCGCCAGCGAACACAGCACATCACATACCAGCAGCAGACATCCGCCTATCAGGGCTGCCGCAGGAATCGTTATGCGGTGGTTGGTCGTCCTGAAAATCCCTCGCGCGATATGAGGAACGGCGACACCGATGAATGCAATCGGACCGCAGAAAGCGGTCACTCCGCCTGCTAATAAACCGGTCGCTAATACAATAAAAAGTCGCGTACGCGATACGTTGATACCGATTCCGCGCGCGTAGTCCTCGCCCAGCATCAATCCGTTCAGCGGCTTCAGCGACAGCAGCACAAAGCCCGCGCCGAGGAGTAGAATAGGGATCATCAGCTGCATGTCGTTCCATCCGACGCTGCTGAGCGAACCCAGAGTCCAGACGATGAATAACTTCAGCGCGTCCGGATTAGCGAAGTTCTGCAGCAGACTCACCAACGCACCGGCTATCGAGCCGAACATCATTCCGACAATCAGCAGACTGACGTTGCTGGTTACTCTCCGGCTCACGCCGAGCACCAGCAGCAACACCATCGTTGCGCCGATACATGCTGCAATCGGTATGCCGAAAGCGGACGGCTGAAAACTGAAGGCTGACAGCTGATAACTGACCGCCGACAGCATCGTCAGCAATGCCACTCCCAAGCTCGCGCCGGACGAGACACCCAGTGTGTATGGACCCGCCAAAGGGTTGCGGAAAAGCGTCTGCATAATAAGTCCCGCTACCGATAGCGAAGCGCCTGCCAGAACTGCCGTAATAGCTTTAGGCAAGCGAATAGCATGTAGTATATTCTGCTCCATCGGGTTCAAATCCCCCCATGGCGATAACCACATGCTACCGCTACATACGTCCAGGCAAAACAGCCCGGCTAATAGTACTGTCAGACCTATAAATAAGCCGCTTTTTTTATTCATTAGTTTCTAAATCGTAACTCGCCGTCTTGCAGTTCGACGATTACGGGTCTCTTTTGATCCACTTTTCCGGCGATGATCGATTTGCTCAGCTCGTTCAAAACCAGCCGCTGCAATGCCCGTTTCACAGGACGCGCACCGAACTGCGGATCGTAACCTTCTTTCGCTATATAGCGTATCGCATCGTCTGTCACGCGCAGGTCGATACCTTGTGCCGCCAGCATCTCGTGGATCCGGCTGACTTGCAATCCAACTACCGCACGGATATCCTCTTCGCTCAACTCGCTGAAATGGATGATCTCGTCGATACGGTTGATGAATTCAGGACGGACATTCGCCCGCAACTGCTCTTCCGTCAGGTTGGAGGTCATGATGATCAGCGTGTTCTTGAAGTTGACCACCCGGCCTTTGTTATCCGTCAGTCGTCCATCGTCCAGCACTTGCAGCAGTACGTTGAACACATCCGGATGCGCTTTCTCTATCTCGTCGAACAGCACGACGGAGTATGGTTTGCGTCGGATGGCTTCCGTCAACTGACCGCCTTCGTCGTAACCCACGTATCCCGGAGGGGCTCCGATGAGTCGTGTCGCGGAGAATTTCTCCTGATACTCACTCATATCGATACGCGTCATCATATTCTCGTCGTCGAAGAGGTAGTCTGCCAGCGCTTTGGCTAACTCGGTCTTTCCGACGCCCGTTGTACCGAGGAAGATGAAACTGCCGATCGGTCGTTTCGGATCTTGCAGTCCTGCACGGCTTCTGCGGATCGCGTCGCTCACAGCCTTTATCGCCTCGTCCTGTCCGATCACGCGGCGGTGCAATTCTTCCTCCAGATGGAGCAACTTGTCGCGTTCGCTTTGCATCATCTTGGCAACAGGGATACCGGTCCAACGAGCTACTACTTCGGCAATATCGTCTTCGTCCACTTCCTCCTTGATCAGCGTCTCGTCGCTGATGGCGTGCAGTGCTTCCTGTGCGGTTTTGATGTTCGCCTCCGCCGCAGGAATCTGGCTGTAACGGATCTCTGCCACTTTGCCGTAATCGCCTTCGCGTTCGGCTACTTCCGCTTCATGTTTCAGCGTCTCGATACGCGCTTTCTCGTTCTGGATAGTAGCGACATAACCTTTCTCTTTGTTCCACCGCGCATTCAGTTCCTCGCTTTGTTTCTTCAACTCTTGGAGTTGTTTCTCGATCGCAGACAACTTTGCTTCGTCTTTATCTCTCCGCACAGCCTCGCGCTCGATCTCCAGCTGCTTGATCTGTCTGTCCAGCGAATCAATCTCTTCCGGCTTCGAATCGACCTCCAGCCGCAGTTTGGCAGCTGCTTCGTCCACCAGGTCGATCGCTTTGTCCGGCAGGAAACGATCTGTTATATACCGTGCGCTCAGCGTTACCGCCGCAATGATCGCGTCGTCTTTGATACGCACCTTGTGGTGGGTCTCATACCGCTCTTTCAGTCCTCGCAGAATAGAGATCGTTGCAGCCTCGTCCGGCTCGTCCACCATCACTTTCTGGAATCGTCTCTCCAGCGCTTTGTCCGTCTCAAAATACTTCTGGTATTCATCCAGCGTCGTAGCACCGATGGCACGCAGATCACCTCGCGCCAAAGCCGGTTTCAAGATGTTCGCTGCGTCCATTGCGCCGCTGCTCTTACCGGCTCCGACCAGTGTGTGGATCTCATCGATGAACAGGATGATCTCGCCTGCCGCATTGACCACTTCGTTCACCACGCCTTTCAGTCGTTCCTCAAACTCACCTTGATATTTCGCGCCTGCGATGAGCGCACCCATATCCAGGCTGTAAATCTCTTTCTTCTTCAGGTTCTCCGGCACGTCCCCGCGCATGATACGCTGCGCTAGTCCTTCCGCGATAGCGGTCTTACCCACGCCCGGTTCGCCTATCAGAATAGGGTTGTTTTTCGTTCTGCGGCTCAGTATCTGTAATACCCGCCGTATCTCTTCGTCCCGCCCGATCACGGGATCCAGTTTACCTTCACGAGCCCGCTCGCAGAGGTTGATTGCGAACTTCTTCAAGTTCTCGTTGTTGTTACTGTTTCCGTTCATAGTTGTATATTGTTTAGTTAATAATTTCTGTTTCCCTAGTGCCCTAGTCCGCTAGTCATATAGTCGTCTAGTCAACTAGCCATCCTCTTAACTACAAACAATATACCCCCGAACCAATAACTGCCATTTTGGCAGATAAACGTCTTCTTTCTGCCACTCGGAAAATCAATCTCTGGGAGCTTGTGCAGCAATGTCCGTCGCTATCGTGCGAGGCGCCCACTCCGTATAGATCTGCGCAGATAACTCTCCGTCTTCGCGCGTCAGATTAGCAAGCACTCCCAATGCCTGTTGATTGCTGCTCTTCGACGGCTGATGGCTGACTTCTGACGGCTTATATTGGCACGTCAGCGTGTCGCCGAGGAACGTCTCCCGCAGCCAATGAATCGCAATCCGACGGATGGCGTGCGCATCCAGAAAAGCCTCGTCTGCCTGCTGCATCGCAATCGACAGATAGGTCCGATTGTTTACATGACCGTTGAAATCCAAATTGATCGGATTCACTCGATGCTTGATCTCCGGTATCTGAAGGCTGCCCTCTGACGGCTGATGGCTGATTTCTGACGGCTTAGCAAACCGCATCTTCTTATGGCTCTCCGTCGTCATTTCGGCTACCACCGGAATCTGCTCCGCAAAAGGAGTCAGCGGTGCTAAACGGTGTGCTTCGGTGTCCAGCAGCGTCCAGCAGCCATAGCCGTGCGCTACCTCTTTCCCGTCCGGACGGCGGAAACGGAACTCCGCATACAGCCGCAAAGCCGATAACTCGCTGTTCCACACTTCCACCTCTATCTCCTCCGACCACAACGCGGTCTCTTCTTCGAAAAAAGCGTTGAACTCAGTGATCACCCACATCCGGTTCACCTTCACCATATCAAATGCGGCAAGGTGCAAACACGCCATGAACCGAGCCCAGCAATCCTGATAATACAGCAGCGCAGCGTTTGGCGTCATCCGATACCGTGTGTCCATATCCGCCGCCGTAATCGAATATTTATGAGTATAATTCATTCTCACTTCTCCATTCCCCTAATATACATCTCCGTTGCCTTGCGCACCCAGCAATACTCCCATTGCGGACCTTGGAACAGCTCTTTGGCTTGCTTGAAATACTGCAACGCTTCTTTCTTACTCCCAAAGGGAGCCGGAGCGTAATAGAGCGACGTGCCGTAATACGCCAATACCAGCGGATCTTTGGGTGCTAATTTGGTTGCCTCTTTCGCCAGCGACATTGCTTTGATAGGGCGAATGGCAATATGAAGCCGCATTTCATAGACCATGACGGCTGACATATACATCTCGTAATGTCCTGCCGGTAAGGATCCTTTCGCTGCTTCTACGTCGCTACGGAATTGTTGCACGTACCGCTTGGCTTTCGGCAGCAATGCTTCCTTGCCCTCTTTCTTTGCCTCCGCCACGATATATCCGCAATATCCGTACTCGTAAATCAACATCTGATGGCTGACGGCTGACGGCTGACGGTTTCCCAGATACTCCTCCCACACGCTCATGTCCTCGCGCTGATAGGCTTCAAACAAGCCCCTGTCCGCAGAAAAATCTTGTGCGGACAGGGTCATGCTGATTACCATTAGGAGTAGCCCCAAAACACTCCTTTGTACTTGGTACTTGGTCACTTGGTCACTTAAATTTATTTTCCTCTCTCCAGCAACAATGTTCTTGTCGGCTGGTCGCAAACCTCGGTCGGACCGTAGTACTGGATCGGACCCGGGTAGATGTAGCTGGTCTCGGGATCTGCCCAGTCCTCGCGGTGAGCCACCAGATACTGGAACGGTTTGCCGTTGAGGTCCACCAGAGCTTTCTGGATAACCGGTTTCATCTTACCGTTACGCTTCTCCATGTTCATCATCATCGTGATAGGCACACCGCCGGCGATCCACTCAGCAGCCGGTTTGGTCAGATTGCGAACCAGCGACATGTAACCCGTCTTGCCGGCAGCGATCAGATGAGTTGCGTTCACACCGATCGAATAGCAGTAGTCTGCATCGAAGTTCGACGGGATAGCGCAACGACCTTCGTAACCGAAGAAGTGGTTCAGCGCAGAGAACTTACCTTTGTACTCGCCGTTGGCTTTGAGCACTGCCAGACGCTTCTGAACCATCTCAATCAGCAGTTTCTCGGTCTCGATCTGGCTCACCATCACGTTTCCGTGCGGGTCGCGGTCGAGCGTCAGCTGACGTGCTATACCTTTCGGCAGAGAGCGGTACAGCTCGCACGAAGCCGGAGTCAGCATGGATTTCACGTACTCGCGCTTTGCGTCGTCGCCTTCCAGCGAAGCGAACTCCTCGTTGCTTGCCAACAGGTCGTTCAGCTCCTGAATCAGCACACGCATCGCCGGGATGAACTCAATCAGTCCTTCCGGAATGAGGATAGTACCGAAGTTGAGACCTGCATTGGCACGGGCTACGATCACCTTCACGATGTCCTCTACGATGTCGTTCAGGGTCATGTTTTTTGCCTCTACCTCTTCGGAAATCAGGCAGATATTCGGCTGGCTCTGGAGAGCGCACTCCAGCGCAATATGGCTGGCGCTACGACCCATCAGACGGATGAAGTGCCAGTATTTCTTCGCGCTGTTCGCGTCGCGCTGAATGTTACCGATCAACTCGCTATAAACCTTACAAGCGGTGTCGAAACCGAACGAAGTCTCAATCATCTCGTTCTTTAGGTCACCGTCAATGGTCTTCGGGCAACCGATCACCTGAATACCGCATTTCTTTTGCAGATAATACTCTGCCAAAACGCAAGCGTTGGTGTTCGAATCATCACCACCGATGATCACTACTGCCTTGATTCCCAATTGTTTGCAGATCTCGATACCATTGTCGAACTGCCAAGTCTCTTCCAGTTTGGTACGACCGGAACCGATGATGTCGAAGCCGCCGGTGTTGCGGTATTCGTCGATGATTTCGCCTGTCAACTCTTGATACTTGCCGTCAATCAGACCCGAAGGACCACCGAGGAAACCATACAGTTTGTTGTTCGGATTGAGAGCCTTCAGACCGTCGTACAGACCGCTGATGACGTTGTGACCACCGGGAGCTTGACCGCCCGAGAGGATAACACCCACATTGAACGGCTCTGAATGTTGAGGTTGACCTTCTGCTGGCTCAAACGTAATGACCGGCATACCGTACGTGTTCGGGAAGAGTTTTTTGATCTCTTCTTGGTCTGCTACGGACTGTGTCTTCTCGCCTTCTACCAGGCGTACCGCGCCCTGCAATGCTACCGGCATTTTCGGCTGATAGCTCTGACGCGCAATTTGTAATGGACTTTTTTGCATAAGATTAGTATTTTTATTTTAACGATTTAACGATGATATATAAATTCGGGTGTTGCATGTGCTTCAAACCAAATTTGCCTGCAAATTTACTGCTTTTTTTTGATATATGCAAGAGAAAGGGCGATTTTCTGCTACTTTTCTACTATTTGGTAATAATCGTTTTCCGTACGAATATACAGATTAGAACATGACCATCACGGGATCATGTCCCGACAACGTCCTAAGAAAAGTACAATCAGAACAATAGTGGAGTACCTAACCCCCTCCGCCTAATGTGCCCGATTATTAGATTCGCCTATAATGCAAACAGGCGGGCAATTCAATCTGTGCCTGCCTGCTCACTTTGTACATCGTACATCGTCACCTAGTCACTTTACTTGACCTCTTGTCCTTGCAGTGTATACTTCTTCCTGTGCTATACCATTTTTCTTGTCTCGGTCTTGGCTCGGTTGTGAGTCGGTCATCGGTCGGTCATCGGTCGGTGGAGAGAGATGTGCCTCGGTCAGATGCAATCAACTTCAACAACTGCTCCACCGCTTCTTCCTGCGGGATATTCTTCAGCACACACTCTTTGCCGCGGTAGAGACTCACACGGTCACGACCTGCGCCCACATAACCGTAATCGGCGTCCGCCATCTCACCCGGTCCGTTCACAATACAGCCCATCACAGCGATCTTCAGACCTTGACTGACTGCTGATGGCTGATGGCTGACAGCTTCTTTAACTTCCGCAACCGTCTTTTGCAGGTCAAACATCGTTCGCCCGCAGCCCGGGCAGGAGATATACTCCGTTTTATATATACGCACGCGCGCGGCTTGCAAGATGTCCTTGCTCAGGAAATTGAGTCGGCTCTCGGAGAAATGCGGATTGACGAGCGTCAGCTCCTGCGCGTTGTAATCCCACAGCAACCGTCCGCATTCCGCTGCGGCTTGCAGGCAGAAGAGCTCCCAGTCTTCCTCCATCGACGAATAGCGCACCTCGGCATAACCGCCGATATTATCCAGCACTTCCGCTCGCACCGAACCATCGTAGCGCACCGACTCTTCATCCGCGAAATAATCTACTAACTGGCGCGCTACAGGTATCTCGTTTTCCGGCGCTTCGCTGAGGCTCACGCGAATCGTGTCACCGATGCCGTCAGCCAGCAGCGCACCGATTCCCACAGCCGATTTTATACGTCCGTCTTCGCCTTCGCCGGCTTCCGTCACGCCCAGATGCAGCGGAAAAGCCATTCCTTCTTTGTCCATCTGCTTCACCAGTAACCGCACGGTCTCCACCATGACGCGTGTGTTGGATGCCTTGACGGAAATGACAATCTCATGGAATGCTTCGCGCATAGCAATCCGCAGGAACTCCATGACGCTCTCCACCATTCCTCGCGGCGTGTCGCCGTACTGGTCCATCATCCGTTCGCTCAATGAACCATGATTGACCCCGATACGGATAGCCGTTCCGTGCGCCTTGCATATCTGCAGCAGGTGAACAAAACGCTCCTCCAATTTGGTCGGATCCTTACTGTAATTGCCCGGATTAACCCGTACAGCCTCTACCACCTCCGCTGCGGCGTCTGCCACTTCGGAATTAAAATGTACATCCGCCACCAGCGGAACAGCCGTCAGCACTTGCGCGTGAATCTCTTTGAGAGACTCCACTTCGCGCAGGCCTTGCGTGGTGAATCGCAGCAACTCTGCTCCGGCTTCAATACAACGTCTCGCTTGCTCCACGGAACCGTCAATATCGTTGGTCGAAGTGTTCGCCATCGTCTGAATACGAATAGGGTAGTCGGACCCGATAAAAATGTTGCCGACTTGGACGTTTGACGTCTCTCTGCGCTTATTTAATAGTTGAATTTCCATATTTTATTGGCAAAAATGCCTTAAAATGTCGTTTTTTGTAAAAAAAATCAAAAAATATTTGGTCATGTCAAAAAAAAGCAGTACCTTTGCACCCGCTTTTGAGAAAAGGCGTTGAAATAATCGTTCGAGGCTCTTGAGCCGAGATAAGAATCAGTAGCTCAGCAGGTAGAGCACATCCCTTTTAAGGATGGGGTCCTGGGTTCGAGCCCCAGCTGGTTCACAGAAAGAGAGTTTCGGCTCTCTTTTTTGTTTTCTGCCCCGTCCTTATTCCCTTTTCTCATTCTTTCAAATAGCACGTTGCAATTTTGCTTGCAAAATTACTACAAAAAATCCGAATGTGCAAATAAAATTCATTTTATTTTGCCATTTGCAGGATTTCGCGGATGTAATTTCGGGGGAAACCAGTACGTGCTTGGATGAACGCCGACATTCTCGACTAGTAATCATATACTTTTCAACCTCGTTCCAACCTCGTTTTAATCAGCAGACGTCGCGCTGACCTTGCGCTGCTCCAAGACTGGTTTTGGTCTAACGCCCGAATCTTAATAATCGGTCTATTTCTGGCACAGATTTTGCAATCAAGAATGTGCAACTAAAATTATTCGGAACTATGAAAAAGATATTTAGATTTTTGGGCATCGGGCTGCTCGTCGCAGCAGTCAGTGCCGGAACAACACTCGCCGTGCTGAAATACGGCAATCTACAATCTTCAAATCTTCAAATTCTCAAATCCTCAAATGATTCCCTCGGAATCCCTGCTGCTTACAGCCGCTTTGCTTCTCTGCCACAGGCAGGAGAGACGGATTTCACTCAGGCAGCTGAGCTGTCTGTCAATGCCGTTGTACACGTCAAGACCACGTACCGCAACCAGGTATCGTCCCAGCAGATGGACCTGTTTGAGTTCTTCTTCGGCCGTCCGGGGCAGCAACGTGAGATGCCGGCGCAACAGGCTTCCGGTTCGGGTGTGATCATCTCCGAAGACGGTTACATCGTCACTAACAACCACGTCATCGACCGCGCGGACCAGATTCAGGTTGTGCTCAACGACAAACGCGAATACACGGCAACGCTGGTTGGCACTGACCCGAACACGGACATCGCGCTGCTGAAGATTGACGAGACAGGTCTGCCGGTGATCCTCATGGGCAATTCGGACGACCTGCGCGTCGGCGAATGGGTGCTCGCCGTCGGCAATCCGTTCAACCTCACTTCGACCGTCACAGCAGGTATCGTGTCCGCCAAGGCGCGTAACATCAACATCCTCAACGCGGAGATGAAGATTGAGTCGTTCATCCAGACCGATGCGGCCGTCAACCCCGGTAACTCCGGCGGCGCGCTTGTTAACACACGCGGCGAACTGGTGGGTATCAACACCGCCATCGCCTCGCAGACAGGTTCTTATTCGGGCTACAGTTTTGCGGTGCCGACGAGTATCGTGCAGAAGGTGGTGAGCGACATCCGCCAGTACGGAATCGTGCAGCGTGCTATCCTCGGCGTGCAGATGCGCGAGATCACGTCCGAACTGCAGAAAGAGAAGAAACTCAGCACGTTACAAGGTGCGTACGTGGAGCGCGTAGTGCCGGATGGCGCGGCGGAGAAAGCCGGAATTCGGAGCGGCGATGTGATTACGCGCATTGATGGTGTTGCCGTCAAGACCGGCACCGACTTGCAGGAACATATCGGCCGTCACCGTCCGGGCGATGTGGTCTCCGTCACACTCCTGCGCGATGGCAAGACGCTGACCGTTCAAGCGACGCTCACCAACCGCGAAGGCGGTACGGGTGTCATCTCCGCGGAGGACAAAGCGTCTGTCTTGGGTGCCACGTTCTCCGAACTGACCGATGCGCAGAAAGAGCGCCTGGGTATCAACTACGGCTTGCAGATCAAGTCGCTCAAGGCGGGCAAACTGAAGAGTGCCGGTGTGCCTGCGGACTTCATCATCCTCAAGGTCAACAACCGTTCCGTCCGCACGGAGGAAGACCTGAATGACATCGTCCGTCGTGCCAACTCCGCCTCCGAGCGCGACCGCGTCCTCTTCATCACCGGCTGCACGCCGCAAGGCCGTATCCGCTACTACGCCGTCAATCTGGCAGAGTAGAGATGTACGATTATAAAAGATTAGCGGGCAGCCAATAATGGTTGCCCGCTATTCACAGATTTACTCATTCACATAATTGTATAGGGTTACTATACCTTTGCTATACCCTTACTTTACCTCTGCGCCGGTGAGGGTATAAGTGTTATTGTCGGTTTGAACAAGCACTTGACCGTCACGCGCAATGTTATTTAGTTATCTCATATTTGAGGTTATTTGTTCGATAACTGATTTAACAGCATCATTCCTTTCACCGTCAGCAGGTATTTCTGGCGAGGGTGGCGAGGACTGTCGGGATAAAGCAGACGCACAAAGCCGTTCTCTATGGCGGGATTGAGGTATAAATTCAAAAAATTATCTCTACCTTTAAGCCCTATAGCCGCCATTATTTCCTTAATAGATAGTTTCTCAACCCCCATAGTCTGAACCAAACGAATGGTGTTCTCGTCTTCCGTATATAGCTGATTTTCTGCGTTTATTGGATTGCTTGTCCCAAACTTGTCCTGTGCTTGTCCTGTACTTGTCCTGCGCTTGTTCGGTACTTGTTCGGTCTCCGCGTTTTGAACGTCCTTGTTTGATATATGCAGATCTCTGTTATGCAGCGGCATTTGTTCGCCTAGCAGCAAGTTGCGGAAAAAACGCTCCAAGTATTGCGGTGAGTTATTGACACCAAGTCGCGCGTTCTTTGCCATTCTTTACATCACAATGTTGACAATCCTGCCGGGCACAACGATGACTTTCTTGGGCGTGTTGCCGGCGAGGTATTTGGCGGTGTCTTCGTGAGCGAGGACGAGTTTCTCAACCTCGTCTTTCGGGGTGTCCTTCGGGCACTCAAGCGTGAAACGCACCTTGCCGTTGAACTGGACAGGATACTTTTGTGTGTCCTCTACGAGGTACGCCTCGTCGCACTCCGGCCATTCGGCATTGACCACAAACTTGGTACTTGGTACTTGGTCACCTTGTGACTTGTGCCACATTTCTTCTGCGATGTGCGGGGCGTACGGCGCGAGAAGAACGGCGATGGGCTCCAAGATCGCACGCTTGTTGCATTTGAGCGCACTTAACTCGTTCTGCGCGATCATGAACGCAGGGATTGAGGTATTGAACGAGAAGTTCTCGATGTCCCACGTGATTTTCTTAATCAGTTTATGCAGGCTGCGGAGTTCCTCTTTTGTCGGCTCCTCATCGGTGATGTTCTCGTACATGTTCCAGAGACGTTTGAGGAAACGGTGCACGCCGTCAATACCGTTGGTGTCCCAGGGTTTGGACATCTCCAGCGGGCCGAGGAACATCTCATACAGACGCAGCGTGTCGGCGCCGAACTTGGCAATCACATCGTCCGGATTGACCACATTGAACATCGACTTACTCATCTTCTCTACCGCCCAACCGCAGATATATTGCTTTGCGCCGGCGGTGTAGCCTGTCAGTTCAGACGAAGTGCCATCGGCAAAGACGAACTCGGCGTTCTTGAACTCCGGCATCCATGCGCGGAAGGCGTTGATGTCCAGCACATCGTTGTTGACGATATTCACGTTTACGTGAATCGGCTGCACTTTGTCCTTGTATTCGGGGTTCTCGATGAGGTTGTAACTGATATAGAGGTTGCCCGTCGCGCCCTCGCCGATATAACGATAGACGAAGTTCGAACGACCCTGAATCATACCTTGGTTGATGAGTTTCTTGAACGGTTCGTCCTCGCATATATAGCCGAGGTCATAGAGGAACTTGTTCCAGAAACGGCTGTAAATCAGGTGTCCCGTTGCGTGCTCGGAGCCGCCCAGATACAGATCCACTTGACGCCAGTACTCATTGGCTTGTTTGCTCACCAGCGCTTGGTCGTTGTGCGGGTCCATGTAACGCAGGTAGTACGCCGACGAACCGGCAAAGCCCGGCATGGTACAGAGTTCCAAGGGGAAGACGGTCTTGTTATCAATCAGCGATTTATCTACCACTTTGCGGTTCTTCTCGTCCCATGCCCAGATAGCAGCATTGCCCAACGGCGGTTCGCCGGTCTCGGTGGGTTTGAAGTCCGACACCTCCGGCAGTTCCAGCGGCAGGCACTCTTCGGGCAGCGTATAAGGCATGCCGTCCTTGTAGTATATCGGGAACGGTTCTCCCCAATAACGCTGGCGACTAAATATAGCGTCACGGAGACGGTAGTTGACTTTCACACGGCCTAATCCGGTGTTGGTGATATATTCTTTCATGGCTTGGATCGCCTCTTTGACCTCCATGCCGTTGAGGAAACCGGAGTTGATCATCTTGCCCTCTTTGGCGTCGAACGACTCCTCGGAGACGTCTGCGCCTTCAATCAGCGGTATGATCGGCAGGTTGAAATGTTTGGCGAAGGCGTAGTCGCGGCTGTCGTGCGCCGGAACTGCCATGATAGCGCCCGTGCCGTAGCCTGCAAGCACGTAGTCGGAGATATAAATAGGTATCTCGCCCTGCGTGAGCGGATTGATGGCGTACGAGCCGGTGAAGACACCCGTCACGCGGCGGTCAGCGATACGCTCCCGCTCCGTGCGGTTCTTGCAGCGTGCGAGGTACGCATCCACTTCCGCTTTCTGCTCCGGTGTTACGACGCGCTGCACGTACTCGCTCTCCGGCGCTAACACCATGAATGTAACACCAAACACCGTGTCCGCACGGGTTGTGAAGATGGTGAACGGCGCGTCCTGGCCTTTGACGGAGAACTGCATCTCTGCGCCTTCGGAGCGACCGATCCAGTTGCGCTGCGTCTCTTTGAGGCTCTCGGTCCAGTCAATGCGGTCCAAGCCCTCCAACAGACGGCCTGCATAAGCACTCACGCGCAGACACCACTGCCGCATGACGCGTTGCTCCACAGGATAGCCGCCACGGACGGAGAGACCTTCGGAAACCTCGTCATTGGCAAGCACAGTACCCAGTTTCGGACACCAGTTGACCTTGGTGTCTGCGAGGTACGCAATGCGGTAGTTCATCAGCCGCTCCTGTTTCTCGCGTTCGGAGAGAGTAGCCCATTTCGGGTCATTCGCTTCGAACTCAGCAATCAGTTTGGAAATCGGCTGTGCTTTCTGCGTCTTGGGATCGAAATAGGAGTTGAACATCTGCACGAACGCCCACTGGGTCCATTTATAGAACGCCGGATCGCACGTGCGCACCTCGCGGTTCCAGTCGTAGCAGAAACCGATCTTCTTGAGTTGCTCGATATAGCGGTCGATATTTTTGAAAGTAGTCTCCTGAGGATGTGTACCTGTCTGAATGGCGTACTGTTCTGCCGGCAGACCATAGGAGTCAAAACCCATCGGGTGGAGCACGTTAAAGCCCTTCAGACGCTTATAACGGCTGTAGATATCGCTGGCGATATAGCCTAGCGGGTGACCGACATGCAGTCCCGCTCCCGAAGGATAAGGGAACATATCCAACACATAGTAGTGCGGCTTGTCGGACTCATTGGAAACGGTATAAACGCCGTTCTCTTCCCACGCCTTTTGCCACTTCTTCTCAATCTCAGAAAAATTATATTCCATGATAGTTATTTATTCATTTACGATTTATTTGCTCAGCTTCTCTACCAGGTCGGTTGCGAACTTTAGGCTCATGATATCCATCGTTTGGTTACCGCCGTTTGTGCCGCCCATGACTACAGTCGGTAATTGCACCTTAGCCACGGCTTCAGCCACGCCGACTTTGGTCTTATAATCCCACTCGGCACGTTCTTGCGGCGTCAGACCTGCTGCTACTTTCGCACGGTTAGCGGCTGCTTCAGCTTCTCCTTCGGCAATGATGCGTTTCTTGACTTCGTTCGCTTTGAGCGCCTCCAGACGGGCAACCTCGTATTCCTGCTCGGCTTTGGTCACCTCCACCGCTTTCACTTTTTCCTGCTCCCATTTGGCTTTAGCGGCCTGTGCTTTACCTTCTTCCTCTGCACGAATCGCCTCTTGTTGAGCGGCAAGCGATTTGGCTTTGGAGGTCTGAACCAACATGTTGGCTTCTTGCTGTTGCTCAATCTGCTTCTTCACGCGGTCTTCGTAGTCGATCTTGGAGACGGAAACCTGACCGATCTCGATGCCGTAGTAATCAAACGGCGATTTCTCGGACCGACGATACCCGCCTGCGGCTGTTGAATCGGCAATCAGGACTGCAAATTTTTGCTGTTTCTTCTCGCCTGTGATAGGGTCGATTACCTCGGAAATCTTCACGGCAGTCGTGTAAACACCGTTGTTCAGCTGGTCGGTGATGTATTCAATCAGGTTGTTTTTCTTTTCCGAAACGCTCTCGTAAGCCGACATCAGCGGTCCGGAAGCATAGACTACTTTCACTACGGTCGGACGGACAAGGTCGTTCATCAGTCTGTCCATTCCGTTGTAGTCCGTCTGGATGCGGAGCATGTGCTCGCGGTCGGTGGGTAACTTGACACGGAGAGAACCGAAGATCTCACCATTGGACGCGTCGTTGAAAATAACCGGAATGGGTTCGCCGTTGTTTTGCGCACCGAACCATAACTGCTCGGTCTTATGGTATGAGGTGATGTGTCCTAATTTCTGGGCATACATACCCGGCTGGCTCCAGACATACATAGTACCGGTAATGGGCACTTGGTTAACCACGATGTCTTCGTTCTTGACATCCTCAACGAGAGAGCCGATGCAGCAAAGGAAGACGATTACTACGATTCCGATGACGGAAGCTAATACGATTTTTTTCATCGGGAGTTTATTGCCTCCCTGCGGATTGCTAATAGCCATATTCTTGAAATGATTAAAAATTATCAAACCAGACCTTCCACCCGTAGAACGGTATGAGTGTCTTCTTGAAATCGACGTTTTTGCCGAACATGTTCGTAAACAGATGCGCAATTACCGTGGCATAGTATATTGCGAGGATGATGAGCAATGCCCAAACGATTAAAGATATGAATCTCATAGTTGTTTCTATATATCAAAACCTTTGCGCCCGCAAAGGTACTGCTTTTTTTTGAAATACACAAGCAAATAGGCAAAAAAATCTTCTTATTAAGATTTCAACCACTTATCAATGTTCTTTCAAAATCATTTAAAATAGCAGACGTTGCGCTGACCTTAGGCATCCCTTGCCTAATTGCCGATTATTAAGATTTTGCTCCCCACGACAGGCGTACCTGCCACGTACGAGACACATACGAGACACCTACGGGACGATAACACCCCCGAAATTTACCTTTTTTCGTCCCTCAAAAGTTTCCGATTATTAAGATTTCAGCGGTTGTTCCCCTCACAAAATTGTAGTTGTCAATCTGCCACTCTCAAGCCACTCTCGCGCCTTTATTAAGCAATTTCCATAAACATCCGATTATTAAGGTACACGATTAAGAAAAGATTGTAAAATAAATGTACTTTATAAGCATAGCGACATAAGCACTGCTTTTGTGCGTGCGAGGGATTCTCGACATAAACGCCATATATCCCAATACCATATATTTGTATCTTTGGCATTGTATGCTATTGGCGTTTCGTCAAAAAGAATAGAGCCGTAATATATTGCTCGTTGGTTGTGAAAATGCTGCGAAATAATGGTCATGGAATTTAAATACCTTCCAAAACAACCTATACGTCGCAACGAAGTATAGGTGTCCGTTCCGTACGGATCAACCATCTTGATTGGCACTCCTAATTCCTTCAATGCTATAACCATTGAATCTACTTCATAATAATCTTCATAGAGATTTTCCCCAGATACAATAACCGAGTCTATCTTTCCTGCGCGGTACAAATCTATTGCCGCTTGCAAACGGGCGTCATAATACGGACTTGGAGTTGCGCTACGACCTGTGCCGAGTAATAGCCCATACATCCTATGAGGAATAGCGTCTATATCATCGTAGCATTTCCCCCTACTTGCTTGAATTACAATAGCGTTGCAAACAATAACTAGAGCAACTATTATTGTTAGGAGAACGGAGAATATGATAAGTAGAGCGCGTTTCATTGGTTTTCTTCCATCCATTTATGAGCGGCAAGGTATTGTTCTTGGAACTTGTAAAGGTCAACCGGGATTGCAATGACATATTGCTTATAGATATCGTTCTCTATAGTTTTGTAGTCTGGAGCATCGTCACGGATGTAGCATACATTCATTTGCTGATATTCCAACATATCATTCACGAATTTACCCGTTAATATGATATGCGTTTGGCAAGAATCAGTATACACCATGATATTACTATTGGCCAATACATAAGATTCTGAACTATATTCTTTTCCTTCCTCATCCCATTCCGAGAAAAGAATAAGCGGATTTTCAGTTTTTATAGGTAGCACAACTATCATTACCGGTTCACTTTCCGGATTGCAATTCTCACTGAATGTAAAGTGGACAACTTTGCTGTCATTCCTATTTGTATCACAAGGAACTGCGTAAGATAAAACAATATTCGGTTTATTGCTTGTAAAATCTATCAGTCTCTGCACTTTCCATGTATAAAGGGAATCGCTTACGCCTACGCACTCTTCCTGAAAAACAAAAGAATCATCTGAAGTCAGAGCGCTATTATCGGACTTATTACCGCAAGCGTAAAATGTAAGCACAAGCGAAAAGATAAATAATAGTTTCTTCATGATGTTCTAAAAACTCGGGAAGTATCCTCCTAATTTATCATCTCCCCAACGATGAGTGTCCGCAATATTAAAATCATAAATACCACTATGCTTCTGCCCATTCAAATCATAGAAATCACCTTCACAATGCTGCATAAAATACCCTGGTGGAAATTTCCCCACATACATACCTTCAGGAAAAAACATTATACCATAACGGTCTTTTCGTAAAGAAGGGTCTTCTTCGTGAGAAGCAATAGATACGTACTCGCCAAGATATGCTCCTTTGCCGAGAGCCGTACTACTAGCAACCATTTTGGATTCAGTACCTATTTGTGTTTGAATATCATGAATAACATCCCACATCCGCACTTTTAGTTTGTCATTTTCAAAAATTCCAAATTCCAAGCCTTCTATATTGTGAAAAATTCGCACACCATATCCATGCAGTTTATTCCCTTTCATCATTCCAATGCAATCAATATCATTAACATTGTCATTTACTCCTCCTACACTAGTGCATGAGTGCAGAATTTCAGAAACTGTAAGTTCTTTCTTTTTACTCCATAACCAACACATAAACAGTTCAATTTTTACAAGTTTTTAATCATATATGCTTCATAAATGGCAATCAGCCTTTTCATTTCGAATGCTCATCACTGGACTATTATCGATGTATAGTTCCGGGAAACGCCATCCTCCAGATTCAATCACAGCGCAAAGATCCTCTATTTCGCTATTCAGCATGAAACTATCTAACATCTGCCCTATCTCTTTGTCTGTAATCTCGGCTCCCCGATCGATATTCCATTCTTGATGAATAATTATCTTATCCTTGTTCTTATCATAGAATATACAGCGAGCCGGATTCTCTAAGTTGTAACTATTGATGAGTCTTAGCACTTCCAATTCTATATCTTCTTCTGTAACTTTTATCTCGTCGTTAAATGTTAGATTACAGCATATCCAGCAATAGGGCTGCATGTCCGACTCCCACAATATGACGCCTACTTCCAATTCAGCATCCCTTTCTACGTCTCCAATAACTACTTTCGGATATACATACGTCCGATATCCGTCACTATGGGTTACAGAGAATGTTGTTTCGTATCCTCTATCTTTCTCAAACCACTTGCGCACTGAATCGCAAAGGCTTTGGTATAATTGATTATTTAGATCTACGCTACTCATGATTTATAAGCTCAATCGTCAATTTTGCAGAAGGCGCGACTGGGAATTTAACTCCCCATCGATGTCTTGAATGAGTGGTAATTCACATTTCATCTTACTTCATTCTTGAATCCTATTATTTACAGACGCATAGCGATTCTCCGCTTCAATAGCAAACTCCAAATAACCAGGATCAAGAGACTTTTCGAGTTGGTTATTAACCCAATGACCCGATTGAAAAGTCCCGTCAGGTAAACATTTCGCTCCCCATCCATTCAGATTTTTAACGTCAGGGAATAACCCTACAAGCATTGTACCATCCAGTAGAAAAGCATAACCTATAGCATGTTTGCTATATTTATACCCATCTGCGTTCGCAGTTCTATTTGGTGCCCCATATCTAATAAAACCAATATCTGCTTTTGTTTGCACCATATTGCCTTTGTATGCTATAAATATATTATTCTGTAGGTAGTCGTACATCCATCCAAATTCACTTGTGTAATCTTTTACTACATTTCCATATTGCAAGTAAGAACAATTAAATATGCCACGGCGTATACCTATTGACCATCCATGCTTCTTTCCATCGCGATATTGACTAATCATCATTCCATTTTCTGTGTTGAGACATAGATACCCAGGACCATTGGGCATATCGTCGAAGAAACCGACATGATAATCACCATCCCTAAATGTATGTATCCCAAAACCGCAAGGATGGTTATCCTTAAAATCACCCTTATACTTGCTACCGTCTGGATTAACAACCTCACCTTTCCCGCATAGTGTTATAACGCCGCCAAAGGGCATTTCGTAAGCATCACCTTCATAAATACCACCATTAGGTAGTACTATGTTTTCTACATGTATTAATTTTCCGTCCATATATCATATATTGATTATTAAAAGCATCTCACGTTATAGTTTGTCACTATTATCAAGGTAAAGTCTTAGATAAATATACGATTAAAGAAGCACAGATATTTAGAACAAATTCTGCTTCTTCAAATGTTGCTTCTCCACCATTCTGTATATGTCGCCCATGATTAGAAGCAAATCCCCAAAGTTTATATATAGCTTGATCAAGAGGAGGCGTAAAAGAAGAGCGGTTGCGTTGGATAATATCTCCTAAAGTAGATGTAGTTGCCCCAAATTTCTGCCGACAGAAACATTCAAATGAAGCCAGCGCATGTTGAACTGTTCCAGTCGAATCTGCATTTGGACGTCTAGAGATATCGTCAAGTGCAAGTCTTAACTCACTTTGGGCAGTTTGGATAGTAGATAATGATTGTACAGCATTAACAAATGTCCGTTCTTCTATTTCATCACCACGAAAAAGAACTTTACCATTCTCAAATTTCCAACCATAGCCATTTGTTTGAAAATATGCATTTATCTCTGACTCATATTCTTGTTTCTTGCTTGCATCCACTATGTAATTGTATAAAGATTCCACAACATCATAAACATAATACCAAGCTGTATTCCCCAATTTTTCTTTTGCTTCATTTTCTATATATTCATCTCCCCAATTTCCATCTTCGCCTTGGTATGTGCATTGACATATAATATTTAGTATGGTTCTCACATTTAAACCCACACGTTTAGCTAGGCATATGAGCCATATCCTAAAACCATATTCAGCATCATTCCTTATTGTTATTGGGATATTTGCTGTTCTTAAATCATTTCTAACAGAAAAAGTTGGCATGTGTTTTATTATTTATCATGCCTACTCTTTATCGGATTTTCGGCCTACTCCGTTTATGAAAAATAGTGGTTTCTCTGTGTTTCTTATATTCAAACTGCGTTGAATTTGGCGATTTCTCTACTGCGTGAATATCAATATGTCTGCGCAACGCTTTGCGCTTGTCTTTCTCCATATTTTACGTCTCGGAGAGGGACGTGTATTTTATTTTGCCATTAGTTGGCGTATTGCCTAATACTGCTCGCTCGTAATCCCACTTAATTGTTTTAGTCCTTCTAATTGAACATCAATCTGATGTTGTTGGTATTCTTTCTCCTGTTCTGTTAAAAAGGGATTGTTTTCGATATTTCTTTTATATAAGGATTTAAGTATCTCAATCATATGTTCCGTATCTTCTTTTGTAACAGGAACATTGGGATTGAAATTAAAAGGAAATCCTAACTTTGCAAAGATGGGTTGCGAATGATATGCAATCATTGCATTGTACTGCTGTATCTTATTTTGATTTGCTAATGACATCTTTCTTATTTCATTTATTTTATGTTGTTGCTGCATTCATCATCTCATACAGATATGCAGGGCTTTGGATATAGAGTTCGTTTTCTTCGTCCTGCAGGGCTGGCATAAGTGAAGAATTATAAACCATCTCCATCGCCTGCTCCAAAGTACAGCCGGTATCTTCTATCACATACCGAACCAACTCGCTTATCGCGTAGTCCGTCAGATAGGTCGCTATTTGTTGATGGCTTGGTTGGGTCATAGGATTTCTACCTTTGTTTTCCTTATATAACGCAATGCTTTCTCTGTGCCAAAATAATACTGCTGGTCCAGATATTTGTCTTGAAGTGCCGCAGCAGCTTGTTCCGGCGTGTAGATATGTTCACGATAGTTCGTAATCTGCAACACAACTCCGTCATCCGCTATCGGTCCTATGACAATATCGTAGCCGTGTATCGGTTGCGGGGTTTCGCGGTCACGGTTCGCATCCACGAACAAGAACCATTCTACTGTAGCCTTCTCGGGAAAGACTTTGACTTTCAAATCCGAATGCAAAGCCGCTTCATCAAACTCATATATGATTAATGTCGCCTTGCCTCCGAAAAGACGCGCTTTTTTTGTTGCCATACGGATAGCCGTCTCACGCGAATCCGTGAGATAGAAACCTTTTCCGAAATCCTTATGGTTGAGACTGCGTGAAAGTTCTATCGTCTCAATATCCGTATTTGTGCCATGGAATAGTATCATACCAGTGTTCCTCCGTTTTGACGACAAACGAGTATCATATCATCAATAGTATCATCCATTGACTGCAGGTGCTCTACATCGTAGAACTCCATTAAAAAAGCAAGTGCTTTGTATTGTTGCAAATAGCGGAAAGCCGCTTGCCGTGTCATGGCAAACCTGCGTGCAAATGCCTGTATCGCACTTGTCAGAAATGGAATTTCGTACTTGCTCATATCAATTCTTTGCAACTTTCGGCTGCAAAGTTACTGCTTTTTTTTGACATATGCAAGAAGTTGGGGTGAAAATCGTTTTCGCGTGTGCGATTTTTGGTATTTTGTGTCTCGGTCATCTCTCGGTTGTGTCTCGGTCATCGGTCGGTCAAAGCGGACGCATATGGTCACCTATATAAACAAAAACAGAGCCGAAGCCCTGTTTTTGTTTATATAGCAAATCTATGCTATTTCTGTTGGTGACAAATTATCACCATCTCATTTCTGGTTACAGAAGCTTCTTGACTTGCTCATAGACGTTCTGGGCGGTGAAGCCGAGTTTCTCGTCAAGGACTTTGTACGGAGCGGAGAAGCCGAAGGAGTTGAGACCCCAGATGGCGCCGTTCTCACCGACGAGACCTTCGAGGGTGCAAGGCAGACCTGCGGTCATGCCGAAACGCTTGATTCCCTTCGGGAGGACGGAGTCTTGGTACTCTTGCGGTTGCTGGCGGAAGAGCCCTTCGGAAGGTACGCTGACGATTTGCAAGCGGATGCCTTCTGCGCGGAGGAGTTCTGCGCCGGCAAGGAGGGTTGAAACCTCAGAACCGGAAGCCAAGAGGACTACTTGGGGATTTTCGTCTTTGGAAACGATGTATGCACCTTTGCGGAAGCCTGCGAGGTTCACATTGGGAACCGGAGCTATGTCCTGACGGCTGAGAATGAGGGCAGACGGCGTCTCTGTGTTCTCGATGGCAACGCGCCAAGCGAGGGTGGTCTCCTCGGCATCAGCAGGACGAAGAACAAGCATGGACGGTTTGCCGGAGTGGTTGTGCAGCTTCTCCATGAGACGGATCTGTGCCTCTTGCTCTACGGGTTCGTGGGTCGGACCATCTTCGCCGACACGGAAAGCGTCATGAGACCAGATGAATTTCACAGGAAGTTCCATGAGGGCAGCCATACGGACTGCGGGTTTCATGTAGTCGCTGAAGACGAAGAACGTACCGCAGGCAGGGATGATTCCGCCGTGGAGCGCCATGCCGATCATGACGCACGCCATAGTGAGTTCAGACACACCGGCTTGCAGGAACTGACCGCTGAAATCGCCTTTCTTGAAAGCGTGGGTCTTCTTGAGGAAACCGTCTGTCTTGTCGGAGTTGGAGAGGTCGGCAGAAGAGACGATCATATTGCCCACGTTCTCTGCCAGATAAGAGAGAACAACAGCGCTGGCGTTGCGGGTTGCAGCTCCGGCTTTCTGTTGGATCATACTCCAGTCGATGCACGGCGTTTCGCCGGACATGAAGGTCTCGTATTCGTTTGCTGCGAGCGGATTAGCCTGTTTCCAGTCGTAGTATGCAGCGTATTTCTTATTGGCGAGTTCGCACAATTCTTCTGCGCGCTCGTCGTAGAGTTTCTGTACTTCCGGGAAGATCTGGAACGGGTCTTCGGGATTACCACCGAGGTGCTCGATGGTCTTTTCGAATGAAGCACCGGCTTTGGAGAGCGGTGCGCCGTGGGTCGAGCATTTGCCTTCCCAGTTCTCGCCTTCCGCCGTTACGCAGCCCTTACCCATAGTCGTATGACCGATGATAAGCGACGGACGTTTTTTCTCCGCTTTGGCTTTGATGAGTGCTTCGCGGATGGCATCAGGATCGTTACCAGGGATCTCCTGTACGTACCATCCCCAAGCTTGATATTTGGCGGCAACATCTTCGGATGTCACTTCGCCGCAACCGGTGGAGAGCTGGATCGTATTGGAGTCGTAGAACATGATCAGATTGTCGAGCCCGAGGTGTCCCGCCAGACGACCTGCGCCTTGGGAAATCTCTTCCTGTACACCGCCATCGGAGATGAAGGCATAGATGGTCGGGTTATGGATCTCGCCATAACGGGTGTTGAACCACTTGGCGGCGATGGCTGCACCGACAGCGAAAGTGTGTCCCTGCCCAAGCGGACCGGATGTGTTCTCAATCATTCGGTCGATCTCTCGCTCCGGGTGTCCGGGAGTGACCGAACCCCATTGACGCAGGTTCTTGAGGTCTTCGAGGGTGAATTTACCCGCCAGACAGAGTTGCGCATAGAGCATCGGCGCCATGTGTCCGGGATCAAGGAAGAAACGGTCGCGCGCCTCCCATCCGGGGTTCTGCGGATCGTATTCGAGGAACTCGCTGAAGAGCACATTGATGAAGTCTGCGCCACCCATAGCACCGCCCGGGTGACCACTCTTAGCTTTTTCTACTGCTGCTGCAGCCAAGATACGAATGTTATCCGCTGCACGATTCAAAAGTTGTGTTTTGTTCATAATATTAAGTGTTTTAAAATTTCCATCCTAAATGATAACTCACGCCCCAACCGAGGTTATTGCGATAGCCGAAGCCGGGTATGTATTCCGGCGGGAAATAGCGTTGCTGTCGGGTGAAGAGCACTTTGAATCGTCCCATCCATCCCATGTAAAAAGCGGTATTCCCCACTTTGGCTATCTCCACTTGGCATCCCGCCACGATTTCTCCCCAGCAGTCGGTGTACCCTTTGCTCTGCACGGCTGTGCCCAGGCGCAGACCTATTAACAGTGCGTGCGGGCTCTCTGGGTGTTTTTTTAGCGGATTGATGTCCGCTCCGATGCGGAAGAACCCTCCGTGTGCGTTATAGCTAATTACTGTATCTTTTGCGATCGTCCCGCCGGCGTAGCCTACTTCGAGGGTGGGGTAGAAGCGTTTTGCCAAGCGTACGTTCGCAGCAATCTCGTAGTTCTGTACGCCCCATCCCGTTATGGCAGGTATAACAATCGGCGAAGCGATGTCGAGTTTCACGATCGTGCCCATGTAGATGGAGTCGTTGGCCCCCCTCACTCCCCCCATGAAGGGGGGAAAAAAGGCAAGTAATATTACAAGATACTTCCTCATGTGGGGTTGTTACATCAGTTCTTTTGCTTCGTTTTTCAGTTCCTCCAGTGCTTTATCGGTCGGCGTAGTGCCGTTGGAGGAATAGGCGGTCAGCAAAGCGGCAGCATAGGTCTGCGCCGTAGCGTCCGCCGGTATTTGCGCAGCAATGGAGATCACAAATGCGCCCATTTGGTCGCGCGCGTTGATAATCATGTCCCATACTTCATCGGAGACATATACCTGCTGGCTCTGATTGTGGTCAAACTCCGCGCGGATGGTCTGCAGCAGGTATTGCTGCACTTGTCCGACCGTCCAAGTGGTCATCGCCTCCGGCACGCTCTTCTGCAACTCCAGCAGCATGTGCTCGGGTTTGGTTCGCTCCAAGAGCAAAGCCAAGCGCTCATAGGCGCGCAGACGGATGGGGGAGATAGCCTTCTGGCTCTCGCGCCGCAACTCAAACTGACGTTTCTTCTCCTCGTTACGGAATTGGGAGTACTGGATCAGCCAGAAGCCGAAAATCAGAACCACTACCACTAATATAACCAATAATGCTGTTTGCATAAATTATTGCATTTTAAATTCCGCTGCAAAGATAGTAAAAAAAAATGACATACACAAAAAAAAAGCACTCAATGGTGCTTTTTTCGTTAAAACGTTAACTTGTTAACGGATCATGTCGTCTCCGAAGAAGGGTTGGAGCGCCTTCGGGATGCGGATGCCTTCCTCGGTCTGGTTGTTCTCCAAGAGAGCCGCTACGATACGCGGGAGCGCGAGAGCCGAGCCGTTCAAGGTGTGGCAGAGCGTCACTTTCTTATCCTCCGCACGGCGGTAACGACATTTGAGCCGGTTCGCCTGGTAGGTATCGAAATTGGACGTACTGGACACTTCCAGCCAGCGGTGCTGTGCCTCGGAATAGACTTCGAAATCGTAGCAAAGCGCTGCGGTGAAGGACATGTCGCCTCCGGAGAGACGAAGAATACGATAAGGCAGTTCGAGTTTCTGGAGCAGACCCTCTACGTGCGCCAGCATCTCCTTGTGCGAAGCGTCGGAATGCTCCGGCGTGTCAATACGCACGATCTCGATTTTTGAGAACTCATGCAGACGGTTCAGACCGCGTACATCCTTGCCGTACGAACCTGCCTCGCGACGGAAACACTCCGTGTACGCGCAGTTCTTGATCGGCAGTTGCGCCTCGTCGATGATGACATCGCGGTAGAGGTTTGTCACCGGCACTTCTGCGGTCGGAATGAGATAGAGGTCGTCCACCTCGCAATGGTACATCTGTCCCTCTTTGTCGGGCAGCTGGCCTGTGCCGTAACCCGAAGCGGCATTGACCACCGTCGGCGGCATGATCTCGGTATAACCGGCTTTGTTCGCCTCGGCAAGGAAGAAGTTGATCAGTGCGCGTTGGAGACGTGCGCCCTGTCCGATATAGACGGGGAAACCGGCGCCGGAGATTTTTACACCCAGATCGAAGTCGATGAGGTTGTATTTCTTCGCGAGTTCCCAGTGCGGCAGTTTCTCGCTCTGCGCAATGCGCTCTGCGGCGATCGCTTCGTCCACCTCGCCGTTCCAGTCGCGGAGTGCTACTGCGCCGTCTTTGGCGATTGCATCAATCATCGGCTGGTTTGGCCAGTTGCCAATGGTGACTGCGAGGTTATCCTCTGCGCTTGCGCCCTCCGGCACGATGTCGTACGGGACATTCGGAATGGTCAACAGTAGTTTGGTCTGCGCCTCCTCTGCCTCCGACATTTTCGCGTCATACTCAGCGATCTGTGCTTTGAGTGCTCCGGTCTGCGCTTTGGCGGCTTCTGCCTCCTCGCGCTTACCTTGCGCCATGAGCATACCGATCGACTTACTGATTTTATTCATTTCTGCTGCGGCTGCATCTTTCTCCTGCTGCGCAGCTTTGCGCTCTCCGTCAAGACGAAGCACCTCGTCTATCGCCTCTGCGGCTCCAGCGAAGTGCTTCTTCTCCAAACCGGCTACGACACGAGCTTTGTCGTCGTAGATTTGTTTGAGTGTTAACATAAATTATGCCTCTCCCACCGGTTGAATGGATACGTACGACTTGTTGTCGCGTTTTTTGCGGAAGGTAACGATACCATCGCAAAGAGCGAACAAAGTGTGGTCCGATCCCATACTTTGCTTTCTGATTCACGGCCGTTCTTAGAACTACCGACACCTTTCTTGTGTGCCATACTCTGTTGTCCTTTCTTTTAAGCAATAACAATTTCTTTAACTACGACGTTCGTCAGATCCTGACGATGTCCATTGAGTTTGCGATAACCTTTGCGGCGTTTCTTGTGGAAAACCAAGACTTTGTCTCCGCGGCACTCGTTGTCGAGCACTTCGCAAACTACTTTTGCGCCCTTTACATAAGGAGCACCTACTTTAACTTTACCCTCGTTGTCAAGGAGCAATACGTTCTCAAATTCAACGGTAGCGCCTTTCTCGAGTTCGTTCATGCGATTGATGAACAGTTTCTTGCCAGCCTCAACTCTAAATTGCTGGCCTTTCATTTCTACAATTGCGTACATTTGTACTGTCTGTATTTGAAATTAGGGCGGTGCGGCGTCTCGTGCTCTGACGAGAACTTAATCTAGCCTGTCCGCAAAAAAGCGTGCAAAATTACTACAAATATTTGAATTGACCAAATTTTTTGGCAAAAAAATGCAATTTGCACGAATTTTTAGCCTTTTTCTAAGATATCAATCCAAAAGACTACTATATTGCGATTTTTAGACATATTGGCTTATTGCATGATTTGGGCGAAATATTCGGGTAGCGGCGTATCGGGCTTGAAGAGTTGCAAGTGGTGCTTGATGCCCTTGTCGTTCATCTGCTGGATGCTTTCATTGAGTTTGTCGTACAATTTGTCGGTCTTCTTGTCTTCGAATATAGTACGAAGTTCGTCATTGTCTATAGTGATGAGTTCCATTTCGAGGAAAACCTCTACATATTCGATCAGCATGAGCTGCGAACTGGGCTCGGTTAATTTCTCCGCGCAATTCAGAATTTCGTCGTCGTTGCCATCCGTCATGTGTTGGAAAATCTCCTGCCATTTGTCTCCGTAGGCTCTATGGGAAGCCAGAAGCATCTTCAGCGCGCGCCGCATGTGCTCGATAGCAACTTGGGTTGTGCAGCAAGGACTCAGTTCTTTCGGTGTGAACTCCAGCGGTTCGTCTATCGCATCGGCTTTCCCCTGCTCAAAGAGTGAATGGTATGCCTCTAACATTTCGCCATAGGCTTTCTTTAGCTCATCGTATTTAATAATTTTGTCGGAGAGCTGTTCTCCCTCGTCCAATTCCTTGCGGAGGTATTTGTAGAAATGTTTTTCCAGCGGTTCGGAAGCGTACTTTGTGAGTTCTGTCTTAAGGCGGTTAAAGCCGAGGAATAACTCCAGCTGCTTTTTATCCGAGAAATCACCCTTCATTAGGGATGCCGGGTCGTAGTTCGGGAAGAGAAAATGAGCATGTTCTTTCAGTTTGGACAGAGCTCCGGATCCTACCATGAGATATAGGTAGTCATGTACATCCTTTCGAATGCGTTGAATCTCGTCCTCCGCAACAGCATCGTTGTCCGTTTTGTATATGTCCAACTCCATAGCATATAGAGCGCACCGCGTGCCGATCTTTTCGTTCTTATCTCGGATGGTCTTTGCGGCTTGTGAAATCCATGCGAGCAGTTCCTCTTGTGTCGCCGCTTCTTTGCCATATTGAGCAATCGTTTCAATGTACTCCTCCGGGCATTTCTTGGTTTGAATCAGGGAGAGAGCCAGGTTTTGCTTTCCTTCTTTTTGGCCATTATGGAAGACGTACGAAATCGCCTCTTTCTCGCCTTTTTTGGCGGCTTCGGTCATCATCTTTTCTCCCTTGTAAGGGTCGTGGTATTTGCCGCTATCGCCCAATAGGATTTGTGCATATATATACTGTAAGTTGGCATTCGCTCCGTCCTCGCTTCTGGTTTCGGCACCTCGGCGCAGGTATTCGTATGCCTCCGGTGCCTCTCGCAAGGCTTCATAGGTCAGTTCAGGCTTTTGTCCTTTTTCAATCAGGATAATTCGGAGTAGCGCCTGAATAGATCCGATGCGTTGTTGCTGCGAGTCAATAATGAGATATCGCTTGAGATCCTCCATCTGTTCCTCGGTAGGTTGGTACCCTTTATCGAGGTAAAGTTGTGCGGCATTTTCTGCGGCGTTTGTTCCGAATTTATGTACCTGATCCATATAACATTCCCATGCCTTCTCCAGGTGTCCTTCTTCATTCGAGTACTCATAGAGATTTCCGAGCATGAAGTATGACCAACTATCCTTCAGAAGTACTCCCTTTCTCGCAAGCCGGAATGCCTCTTCGTCCTCATCTTGCACCCAATATATATAGGCTAACTTTCCCCAAGCTCTTTTGTCGTCATGGTCGATCGCTTGAATATACCATTTCTTCGCCTCCTCGTTATTGTTTTCTGCATAAAAATAGTATTCTCCCATGAGGTAATATCCGCCTTTGATGCCTTTGCCGATCATTTCTTGAGCCAGATGTAGCGCATCGTCCTTACGGTTGAGTTGGATATACAGATCATGTAATGTGTCGTAGCATCGCGTTACCCCTTTCTCTGCGCCTTCCTTGGCGTATTTTTCTGCAAGCACATAGTCAATAGCAATTTTTTCTCCTCCATATTTATATAGTTGTGCCAGATAACTGGTTGCATCCCAGCAACCGGCTTCAATTGCTTTAAGGTAATAGTGCTTGCCCTGTATGTCGCTTAGTGCGACACCCAATCCCCAACAATAGCATATACCCATCTGTAAGAAAGCGTAGGGCGATACATTTTTAGCGAGTGCGCGTTTGAGGTATTTGAGTGCAATCTCGTTTTGGGTACCCATCCCATAATAGCGGTAGTGCATCAGCAGGTCGGCAAACCCTTCTCCGGCATCGGATAACTCCTCTATATGTTCCCATGTCTCTACCGGCAGGAAATCGGAGTCTTTGTTGTTCCGGTGCATGATATAGAAGAGCTTCTCGTATGCTTTCTCATTGTGCCGCTCCGCCGAGCGCAGGAAGGCGTTAAAAGCATCGGCGTTTTCGTCCGCTTCGAGAAAAGCGAGTCCTTCCTCGTAGTCCAAGTCAAAGGCATCGGGATCGTCCAATCCACCGGCACCTCGTTCGGGTTTGCTGTCGTCGGGTGCATCGCTTCCGTCCGTGATCTTGGATACATCGGATTTATTGAGCAGATGTTTCACGCTATTGAGCAAAACCGGGTATTTCTCTTCTGGGGAAGGATAGGCGGTGATCATGTGTATTTCTTTCAGTCGCATGAAGAGACCATTGTCAACTGTCAGTTTGTCCAGCACGAAAGGCAAGATCCTCTTGCCGTATGTCTCTGCTTGGGTCACTTCGCGCTTAACCCATTTGGACAATAGCGCCTCATCGTTGAGGAGTACTACAAAGGCGGAAGAGCCTTTGATAGCATCTACGATCTCGTCGTCAAACTCTTTGCCCAGTCCGTCCTCGTTAAGGTTTCTCGGTGCGTACCAACAGAGGATGTCGTTCTCCTCAAATAGTTTGGCTAATTGCTCTACCACCGGCAGGTATTCACTCTTGTAACTGATAAATACGTCTCGTTTCATTCGGGTATTGTTTAAGTGTCACATAATTTGCGCTGCAAATTTACTGCTTTTTTTTGACATACACAAGTAAAATCGGAAAAATACAATAAAAAACACCTCGCACTCGGAACCCTGGTGGAGCAGGTGGAGCAGTAGAGCAGTTCTTTTTATATAAATATTCATGCACACCTACGCGTGTGTGTAAGAATTATATATAGAGCAGCTCCACTGCTCCACCCATCACCCATTACCCATTACCCGTCACCGATTACCAATCACCCTTTCTCCCCCGCGACCACTCCGCGACCACTCCGCGACCATTACGGACGTGTTAGTGCCGGTTGACCAGACATGGACCACCGCGTATTTTTTTCAATTTTCAGGATGAGATAAATGCGCCAATAGCCCTTGGCAGGAGGCATAGATGTCGCGGAAAGCGGAGTCGAAGTCGCGGGTGTACCAAGGGTCAGAGACATCGCGATCCTCGCCTGCCCAATGCATCATGAGGGACAACTTGGACGACGGACCAAACAGACGTTCGATGGCGCGGATGTTGGAGCGGTCGGCACAGACGATGAGGTCGTACCGATCGAACGAAGCGCGGTCTATCCGGCGCGCACAATGGCGGTCGAACGGGATGCCGTGTCGGCGGAGCGTCTCTTTTGCCGGCGGATAGATGTCATTGCCGATCTCTTCGGTCGAGACCGCCATGGAGGCAACCCGAAAATGATCTTCGAGTCCGGCTTGGCGGCAGAGGTCACGGAAGATATACTCTGCCATCGGAGAACGGCAGATATTGCCATGACATACAAAGAGGATGGAGGTCATGCTTAGAGGCTCAACACTTGGAGGGCTTGCCATTTGTCGTCCTTGATGTCCTTTTTCTCTTTGATGGCTTTGGTGAGGGGGACATAGACCACGTCGCCGTTCTGGAGTCCGACCATGATGGAGCGCTGCTCCTCCATGAGCGCCTGCACGGCTGCGCAGCCGAGACGGGAAGCGAGGATACGGTCAAAGGCGCTTGGCGAACCTCCGCGCTGGAGGTGACCAAGGATCGTGACGCGTGTGCCGTACTCGGGATGGCTCTCCTCAATCACTTTCGCTACGGCCTGCGCACCGCCCGGGATAGCATGCTCCTGAACGAGGACGATACTGCTGTTCTTATGTTTGCGTCTGCCCTGTCCGATAGCGGCTTCGAGCTGCTCCTCGATCGTCGCGCGTTCGGGGATGATCGCGGCTTCGGCTCCGGCAGCGATGGCGGCATTGAGGGTAAGGAATCCGGCATCGCGTCCCATGATTTCGACGAGGAAGAGTCGCTCATGGCTGGTGCCTGTGTCGCGCAGTTTGTCCACACATTCAACGATGGTGTTGAGCGCGGTGTCATAGCCGATGGTCGAGTCCGTGCCCCAGAGGTCATTATCGATCGTTCCGGGCACTCCGATGACGGGGATGTTATACTCCTGCGCCAGAGCGCGTGCACCGGTGAAAGAGCCGTCGCCGCCGATGACGATCAGGGCGTCGATCTGCTCGCGTTGGAGGGTCTCGAAAGCGCGTTTGCGTCCCTCCGGCGTTTTGAACTCCTCGCTGCGTGCGGACTTAAGGATCGTACCTCCGCGCTGGATGATACCGCTCACGTCCTGGGTGGAAAACTCCTGCACTTCGCCGTCCATGAGACCTTTGTAGCCGCGGAAGATAGCTTTGACGCGGATGTTGTTTGCAATCGCTGCACGCGTGACGGCACGGACGGCAGCGTTCATTCCCGGAGCGTCTCCTCCCGAAGTGAGCACTCCAATTGTATTGATCTTATATTCCATAATAGTGTATTTGTTTTGCGCTGCAAAATTACAACTTTTTTTGCATATATGCAAGATTTTATGGTAAATTTTGTTAAAATCAGTCTAATATAATAAACCCTGCCCAATCTGCGGGATGACTGTATTGAGCGCGAACCGTGTTTTGTGCTTTACGAAAGGCTGCTCGTTTGGATAATTTACCATTGCTCAGTATCCAATTCCGATAAAACTCTGTCATCAAAAGTTGCGTCGCATTGTCATCTACTTTCCAAAGAGACATAATTATCGTTTGTACTCCCGCCATCTTAAAAGCTCGTTGGAGGCCAAACACTCCTTCGCCGGAAATATCCCCTAATCCCGTCTCACAAGCGGACAGCACAACTATATCGGTATTTCTAAAGTCTAAGACTGAAAGCTCTTTAGCAGTAAGGACTCCGTCATCCACACCTTGTGGCAAACGGTCACTACGCCCCGAAAGAGCCGTATTAGCCCCAGCAAAAAGTAACCCGCAGCGCTCCAATGGATCAATAGTAGTGGAGACCTTGCTGACTTTGTTTTCTTCTCCTAATAACATGCCACGCTGATTGAAATAACTCTCTTGTTTGGCGGTCGAATCCTGCCAGAAGAAACCGTGTGTAGAAAGAAGCAAAATATTCGGCTGCTTGCCGCTCAGCGCTTTGAATGATTCTTCGTATGCCGTGTCTTTGGAATAGACCGTTACGGCAATATCTTTCTTCTCCAAAATAGGTCGGATTGAATCAATCTCAGCTTTCGATCCTGGCAGATATGGAGCAACCGAATGTTTTGATGTATTACGAATGAATGTGTGCTGCTCCGTTGATTGCAGACCGCGATATTTAGCGGTGTTCGCAAGTAACACATCCTTATCCATCGGTTCATAGAAAATGCCACCATAGAGCGTTGCATTTTGATGAGGAATGGCAGGCCGGTTGATTGCCAATTCGCGAGTAGAAGAAAGGCGCACCAGATTGTATTGGTCGCCAATCGTATTGGCCTCTGTAAACGGCAAGTGTTCTATTGCAATCTGATGCAAAATGCCCGTTGGCGCAAAGAAAACCACTTCTCCTTCGTTGATATAAGGTAGCACATTGTTCCAGACAAGTTGCGCTAATTGCTTTCCGTTTTGATCGTAAGCATAAGTGGCATTGATACTATCCTTGTTATCGGTAGTTTGATGCAGCAGTTGGCTCACCTCTTTTTCCTCGAATAGCGGAATCATAATAGGATACGAGCAAGTATCCCGTAGCAGCAAAGCACAGTACATCGTACTATCTTCATTTATCGGCGCACGCATATATTCGATCGCCACCTGATTAGGCTTCAATGCCGCCTTTACACTATCCCATGTAATCGCCCATTGCCGCATATTTTCCCGAAAAGCCGCACTCTTCCGTGTAATCTCTTTCTCCAATCGTTCTGCCTCTCCACGAAGATTCGACAAATAAGGCATCTGCGGATCTTTCTCCTCCAACACCATGATCTGCTGTTTCTTCCTCGTCAACTCGTCCCATTGCCCAATAAGTATCGTGTCTCCACTTTCCAAGATAGAACTCTTAATGACATTGGAAGAAGTCAATAACAATCCTTTCGTGAAAAGTTCGTTGTCATATGCAAAAGTTGCGATGGATGGTTTTGTTTTGCTGCAATGGTAAGTAAATAGTGGATATGAATATAAAAAATAATGCTGCATTGTTTGCCAATACAGATTACGTTGCTGCTCCGACATGAAGCTAATGGAATGAAGAAATCTGTTCATATAAATCTGCCGGCTTTGCAAATACGGTTTTTCCGCTTTGGAATAATCGCCCATCCTAGAATACAACAATCCGGCATTCTTCAACGACATTGCGTAATCAGGATGGTTCTCGCTTAATGCGAATTCACAAATTTTTAGAGCCTTCAAGTAGTATTTTTCCGCTTTGGAGTTGTCGTTAATCTCAGAAAACAATGATCCAAGATTCATTAGCGACATTGCATAATCAGGGTGGTTTTCTCCTAATACGGATTTGCGAATCTTGAGCGCCTTCAAAAAGTATTTCTTTGCTTTAGAGTAATCGCCCATTTTAGTATATACCTGTCCGAGATTGCTTAACGACATGACATAATCAGGGTGTTTTTCTCCTAATGTGGTTCTACTAATTTGTAGTGCTTCCAAATAGTATTTTTCTGCTTGAGAGTAGTCCATAATCTCAGAAAACAATGATCCAAGATTGCTAACTGTTGCGGCATAATCAGGATGTTTTTCCCCTAATACAAGTTTACGAATCCTCAATGCTTCTAAATAGTATAGTTCTGCTTTGGAGTAATCGCCCATATAATTATACAATCCTCCAAGATTATTTAATGCCAATGCATAATCTGGATGTTTTTCTCCTAATACCTCCTTGCGAATCTTAAGTGACTTCAGAAAGTATTGTTCCGCTTTTGAATAATCGCCCATCTTAGAATATGTCAGTCCGAGACCATTTAATGCCACAGCATATTTAGGATGGTTTTCTCCGAATATGGTTTTACGAGTCTTCTGCAATTCAAGAAAGTATAGTTCTGCTTTGGGATAATCCCCCATTTTATAATACAATTCGCCAAGATCTTTCAAAGACTCTGCATAGTCAGGGTGGTTTTTTCCTAGCACTGATTTACGAATCCTTAGCGCTTCCAAATAATATGGCTCTGCATTAGCATAGTCGTTCATGTCATCATATGCTCCTCCGAGATTACTTAATGTTATTGTATAATCGGGATGGTTTTCACCCAAAGCAGATTTACGAATCTTCAATGCCTCCAAGTAGTATTGCTTTGCCTTCGAATAATCGCTCATTTTAATATGCAATGATCCGAGATTGTTTAATGTAGATGCATAATCAGGATGGTTATCTCCTAATACAGCCTTACGTATCTTCAATGCCTCCAAATAATAAGACTCTGCTTTGGAATAATCGCCCAATTTAGAATATAGTGATCCGAGATTGTTTAATGTAGATGCATAATTAGGATGCCTCTCTCCTAATACGGCTTTGTTAATCTCTGAAGCTTTCAGATAGTACGGCTCCGTTTGGGAGTATTCGCCCATGTTAAAGTACAATAATCCGAGATCGTTTAACGACGCTGCATAATCTGGATGGTTCTCGCCAAATGCGATTTTACTTATTGTAATGCTATTTTGGGCAAAAGGAATAGCTGCTTCATAGTTTTCATTATAAAAGTGATAATATACAAGTATAGAACATTCACGGAATATGTACATATACAAACTATCCACCATCGATTTTTTCATCCCTACAGAGTCGGCATACGCAGCAAAAGCAAATGCACTATCTATCTCCACCTGTGGCAAGCCATAGTTTATATAAAAAATCCAATCCTCTACATGCGTAATTTCCTCTGCCGCTCGTTCAAATTTGCCCTTGTTGATATCCTCAATCATCCATTGCTTGTAGAGTTCAGAAATGGAGGATTGGGCATAACTCGAAACAAGTCCACCCAGACACAATAATATGACAAAAAGAATGTGTTTCATTAAGCAAAAAGCCCGACGAGGGAGTCTCGTAGGGCTATAAAAGGTGTTTATTTCATCTTCAGTTGTTCGTTCATTGTTTTGATGGAGTAGTCCGCCGGGGCTTTGAGAATCGTTACCACCCATGCCTGAAGCGATTCGTCCCATGTCTGGCGGGTGATCGTTTTCCACACCTCGTCAAAAGTCGTTTTCTTCTTGTCGTCCTTGGCAAGCGATTTGCGGTATTTGCGGTCCGCACGCCAGTTTTTGAGGTACTCCGGCGTCAGTTCGCAACTCTCCTCAATCATCACCGACAGGCTGTATTGCCCCGTCCCATAGTGCTCACGCAACCCCAACGAATCATCCGGAATCTGCATGTACGAGCGCGGCACGATGAAACTCTCGCCGGTGATCTGATAGAGAGGCTCTTGCCCTTTCGGACGGATGTAAACGAATGATCCATCGGCATTTACGTCCGCTGAATCAATCGGTATGTCCAACGCGAATTCACCCAACACTTCGTCCCGATGCATCGCCGGAGTGAAATCCATCCATGACGACTTCAACTGGATATTCATCTTGAAATTGAACGTCTTTCGCTCCGCAAACGAGAAACTCAGCGGAAGCGGCGAATTAGGCAGATGCGAATGGTACGGATTGATGATAATGGTGTCCAAAATCAGCTCAAACTTGGAGTGGTCCCGAATGCGGTTCAGCTTGCGTCGGTTGAGGTGGCAGGAGACATAGAAAGACGTGTCTTTATCCACGGTTGCCAGACATCCTATGCCGTTGAATTGTATGCCGTGCGGATCCAAAGCACCCAGCTCCGAGCCCTGCGAATAGAAATCATTGATCGCGTAGAGCGTGCCGAGCGAATTGGTGAAACTGCACTCTTTCGAAGCGTTCGCCATCCATTCCTCTTTGTGGCGGCGATCCATCGTGATGAGTTGTCCGATCGCCTGAATACCGAGATCCACCACAGACGAAATATACCCGGTCGCAACCCCTAAAGCCGCATTTCCCATCGCATTGAGCAGACTGCTGCCGAACCCGCGGCTACCATCTTCCCTCAATTCGCCGTCTCGGGCAATATCGTCCGTCAGCGTGCTGTCCGTATAAACGATCGTCTTGTACGTAATAAGCGGTTTCGCTTCGAGCCCCGCACACACCATCAGGACTGCTCCCAATAGAAAGAATCTGATCCTCATATCACCACATGTATTGAATGTCCGAATGGGTCTTTTTGGTGGTATTGGTATAATGATATTCCAATTCGTTATCCAGTATTTCCGTATCGTACGGTTCTACCGTTGCGAACAGCACATACACATCGTCCTGCGTGTCCGGGAAATAGACATCCATCGCGCAGGAGCAGTAACCGCTCGGCGTGATCGGGCAGGAGCCGGCGGCTATTTCCTGGGTGATGACATAACATAGCGAGATGACATGCGTGCGTTTATTCACATGCAGCACATTGATATGATAGTCCTTGTTCGTGCGATTCTCAAACTCAAAATCCAGCTCTCCGCTGCTCAGTTTGTGCCGTTTGAGCGTAATACCCTCTATCTTCGGACTCTTCTTGCCCGAACAAGCCTGCGCGCCGATCCATGCCAGCTGCTCCGCCATGTCGTAATAATCGATCTTGCCGCCCTGTCCGCGCGAACCGGCCCCAAGCACCTTCATGGTATGTTTCAGCGTATCTTGCTTGGCGCTGAAGAGAGATCTGGTCAGACTGTTTAAGATGCGTTTGGCAAGGCTGTTTTTGGCATCCTTTACCAGATTGTAAACGGCATTATTTGACTTCTCTTCGATAGTGTAGATTTTATTCCTTTGGGTGTCAATGATACGGATTTTACTGCCTTTGGCGACACAAATAGTGTCCATCGCTTCCAACATCAGATCCGCTTTGACCGCTTGCAAGGAACTGTTTTTCCCACTTTGCTTGTATTGAACCTTGCCCTCATAGGAGTACACACGATACTTGGCTTGGGCGTGAAGGCTCATCCAACCGCCGATGAGGCAGAAAATAATAAAGAAAATGCGTTTCATTGTTTATGGGATTTTGTTTGTTTTGTCTTATTGGGTTTTGCTCGGAAAAGACCCGATCCGGCATAGACCAGATCGAAGGCGAGCATGCCGAAAACCAGCATCTTTATTGCCGGAGTGTAGTCAACATAGATATGGTGGCGTGCGAATATGGCGCTACCGATAAATACTAAACTCATCAGAATAATGAACGTCAACAACCGGACGGACAGATTTAGTCCGTATTTGACCGGCTCGGATTCGTTGGCGAATAGCAGCAGGCTCACAAGCACAAGGCACATACAAACGGCTATCGCCCAATTCTTCCACGCTGCCCTTGTCTCAATATACTCGCCTTGAAGGATCGTTTGGGTGGCATAGGCATGAATCAGAACGCCGGGAGTTGGATCTCTCATGGGAGTGAGATATGTATCTTTCGGATCCTTGCCCACGCCGATCAACACCACTTTGCCCTTTATCCTCTCTGCCATATTGGATTGAAGCAAGCTACTGACGGACGCAGTATATATTACATAGTGGCTGAAATCAATAATCTCTTCCGGATTGCCTCTTTTGATCACTTCTTGCGCACGCTCAGGAGCTGCTATCTTGGCTAATTCCAATGCAAAGTTGGGAATCGTGTCTCCGTCTCGCGTGAGTACGTACGGAACAAACGTGCGTATAACGGTCCATGTGTAATTCACGTCCAAATTCGCAAAACCGGAGTGAGGAACCGTTGAGAGACTATCGTAGAAGAACGAAAGGGTATCTTGTACATAGTGAATACTATCTGGATCTTGTTCGACCATCACGATATTCACCATGTTCGGTGTGTTTTCTATCGTTTGAATCAACGCCTTATTGTCTGCTTTCTCTATGGAGAAATAGATATCCAGTCCGATGGCTTTCGGCTCGTAATGTTTTATCGTGTCGATCAGACTCATCAGCTCCTCTCGGTTCAAACTATCTATCAGCACCACCGCAACATCTTGGCTCATATTACGTTCCGTCTCGTCTCCTGCCATCATGTTATAGATGTCCGTCACTTGGAAATCCATCTTCTTCTCCACCGGAGCAAACATCTCAATTGACGAAAAGTCGGTATTCAGAAAGGCACTAAAAAATCCGGCTATTCCCACGGAAAGTACAATTATCGCCAATCCGCCAAGCCACTTTTTCATTTTCTCTTGTTTCATAATATAACCTTTCACGTTTTGTCTTATAACCTTTCACGGTTTGTCTTGTAGTCGTTTATGGTTTTCGGCGGCAAAGGTACTATTTTTTTTGCATATATGCAAATATTTCTGATTTTTTATTTTGTTTATTGCTCTCCGCCGTCCTCTTTGTTCCCTTCGGTGGCATTTTTGCCGCCGTTAGATTCTTTGTATTGCGCCGACTGCCAGTCGGCATTTCCCTTTCCTCCCCCCTTAGGGGGCCGGGGGGCTTTGACCTGTTTTCTTGCTGTCATCTATAGGTGATTCTTAGGTGATTCATAGGTGATTCGTATGTTAGTAAGCGTATTACAAGCGTATCAAAGCATACAAAAACAGACCACAAGCTACCCGCTTATGGTCTGAACGCACCTCTCAACTCAATCCTAAAATACTTTTCCCACTATACTAATCCAGCAATATAAACCCTGCCCAATAATAAGGCGAAGCATAGGGCTTGCTAACTTCCTCCTTCTGACGGCTGACCTCTGACGGCTGATTGCCTCCACCCATCTTTCCCTTGTTCAGCATCTTTTCTTTGCCGGACATTCCTCGGCTCTCAGAAGATGCTCCATCCGCCGTATAATTGCGCACTTCCTGCTGCGCGCTACGGAACGCCTCGCGCTTGCTCATGCCCTGACTTAGATTTCTATAGAAAGAAGTCATCAGTAGCCGTGTCGCATCGTCGCTCACTTGCCATAGCGACATCATAATCGTTTTGGCACCCGCCATCTTGAATGCGCGCTGGAGACCAAACACACCTTCGCCGTTGATCTCTCCTAATCCGGTCTCACAGGCGGACATCACCACTATATCGGCATTCCTAAAGTCTAGGACTGACAGCTCTTTGGCAGTAAGGATTCCGTCATTCACATCTACGTCTTTTAGACGTTCCGGGGAGCCGATGAGCACATTGTTAGCTCCGGCGAAAAGCAGTCCGCATCGCTCCATCGGATCAATACCGGTGGAGTCCTGCCAATAAAAACCGTGCGTCGCAAAATGCAGGATGTTCTGTTTAGAACCGCTCAACGCTTTGACGGACTCCTCATTGGCTTCGCTCGAAGTGAATATCTGAACCTGAAGTTGCTGTTCTTTCAGAATCGTATCAATAGCCGCTATTTCCTTTTTTGTGCCCGGCAAATCATCGGCATAATCTCTTTGCGTGCCACGATATTTGGCGGCGGCTACTACCATACCTTCGATGGTTGTGCTATAGCGAATATCTCCGTAAAGAGTGGCTTTCTTGTGTTCAATGGCAGGTCTGTCCATCGCCAGCTCGCGGGTAGAGGACAAACGCACCAGATTGTATTTCTCTGTCATTGTATGGGTTGTGTCGTAAGGCAGGTTCTCTATCGCAATCTGATGCAGAATACCTGTAGGAGCAAAGAATACCACTTCGCCCTCGCGGATATACGGCATAGTTTTCTCCCAAATAAGTTGGGTTAATTCTCCGCCATGATCTCTGTATGTATAGGTCTGCCGAATAGCCGCGCTGTCTTTCTCGGTCGTGGATTGATGCAATAACGAACTCACCTCTTTTTCCTCGAAAAGCGGAATCATAATAGGGTAAGAACAAGTGTCTCGCAGCAGCAAAGCGCAGTACATCGTACTATCTTTATTTATCGGCGCACGCATATACTCGATCGCCACCTGATTAGGCTTCAACGCCGCCTTCACGCTATCCCAAGTAATACTCCATTGCCGCATATTCTCTCTAAAAGCCGCACTCTTGCGTGTGATCTCTTTCTCCAAGTTCTCAGCTTCTTCTTTTACTTGCGCAAGATAAGCCGATTGCGGATCTTTCTCCTCCAACACCATAATCTGTTGCTTCTTCTGCGTCAACTCGTCCCATTGTCCAATAAGTATCGTGTCTCCGCTTTCCAAGATAGAATTCTTAATGGCATTGGAAGAAGTCAATAATAAGCCTTTTGTGAACAATTCGTTATTATAGGCAAAAGTACTTATAGCCGGCTTTTCAAAGGAAAAACGGTATGTGATGTTAGGATATGTAGTTTCGAATCTATCTTTGATCGTGCTCCAATAGGCATTTCTCTGTTGCTCCGACATATAGTTGAGCGATTGAATATAACCGGATTCGCTGATCTCTTGTGCTCTCAATAAATACGGCTCCGCCTTGGTATATTCTCGAAAATTATAATATAGGCAGCCTATATCATTGAGCGCAGCTGCGTAGTCCGGATGGCTCTCTCCGAATGCGGATTTCAGGACTGCCATGGAAGGAAAATAACATTGCTCTGCATTCGCATAGTCCCCGGTCTCCCGATATAAATTACCTAAATTCTTGAGCGTAATAGCGTACGTCGGATGTGCCTCTCCCAGAGCGGATTTATAAATATCCACTGCCTGAAGGTAGTATTGCTTTGCCGCCACATAATTCTTCCTGTCGGAATATAAAAGTCCTAAATTGTTGAGCGTAGCCGCATAGTCCGAGTGCTTCTCCCCGAAAGCGGATTTCAGGACAGCCATGGCATGAAGATAACATTGCTCTGCATTTGCAGAGTCGCCGGTATTTCGATACAGATTCCCTAAATTATTGAGCGCAGACGCATAGTCCGGATGACTCTCTCCTTTCGCGGTTTTTAGGAGTTCCAAGACTTGAAGATAATACTGCTTGGCTTGCGAATAGTCACCAATATTTCGATACAGATTCCCTAAATTATTGAGTGATGCCGCATATTCAGGATGAGTCTCTCCCAACGCATTTTTGTAGATGTATGACGCTTGAAGAAAGTATTGCTCGGCTTTCGAGAAATCGCCAATCTCACTATATAAAAGCCCGATATTATCCAGCGAAGAGGCATAGTCCGGATGCATCCCGCCTAAAATGGATTTTCGGATCTCTGCACTATAAATAGAATAGGATATAGCGACATCATATTTTCGTGAACGGCTGCCATATTGAGCGAACCAGTCGCATTGTTGTGCAACGTACAGACACAGGTTTTGAATCCTTGATCTCTCCGCCCCTCTTGTGCTCGCCCATCCGGCAAAAACGAGTGCTTTATTGATATTTATAAATGATTTGTCATTGCTGACCCGGAACGTCCAATCCTCAACAGAGTTCAACTCCTCCGCTGCGCAGAGAAAATTGCTGTCGTTTATACATTGCACGAGGCGTTTGAGAGGCGTATTCTCGTGCGCCGCTGCGCAAAGGCAGAAACAGAGAGCCAACAAAGATAAGGAGACGATTCTACGCATGGTATCAGGGGTGTCCGACTGCTAAAATATCCATTGTTTTGGTATTGACATATCCCTGGTTGGACGTGTTACCGGCTGCTACCTCATTCGTCGCCGGCTCCATCGCTTCGGATTGGATTAAACGCATCACATTGGATATGTTGAAAGGTTCGGAATGGGCGATTAAGGTCAATTCATCCGAGGTGCCGCCGGGAGCAAATGAGATAGGGTTGGACTTGAGGCGTATCCGTGAATGCGGAGGAATGAAGACATCGGAGAGCGAGTCTATGGTATTTACGGGCAGAAGGACAAATTTCTCTCCGGTCGGATCGCTGTCTATGATATTGGTATAAAGGGGCGTGTCCGTATGATTTTCGATTTGTATGATGACATGTTGTCCTTCTTCTACTTGCGGAACGGGTTGCAGTGAGAATTGGTCAAGGAACTGAAAATCAACCGTTTCTGTTACTGCATTTTGTGCCATAGAATGCGCTATGGTGAGGTCAATGTTTTCGCTACGATAGGTTACTCCTTCGGCATTCGGCAGTGCAGACGAATCTTCCGTTTCTATTCCCATAAGGAGGAGATATTGGCGATGGATATGCTCTTTGGGTAGGGCCTTCGCATTTCTTCCCTGCGACGCGATGAGCGAGTGAATGGGTTGGGGGAAAGGCGATTGTAAGGAATATTTTTTATTGTTTTTTCGGTCCAAAATGACGATATAACCATATTCCTCTGTAGTCAGCAGATCGTTCTCCAAAAGCAGATCGGCGACAAACACATCGCGCAAAGAGTCTTCGCGTTGTATCTGTGCTTTGCCGTTCAAGGAAAAAGCATATAATTGCGCCATGGCTGATGCAGCTACTAAGAATGCGCTTATGGTGGAGAAGAACCGTTTCATGGATTATTTTTTCTTGGAGGTGTGCAGCAACACGAACTCACCGAGATTATTCTCTATGATAGGGGTTTGTTTGCCTCTGGTTTGTGTCCGGACGTTATCTTGGAGGTAGTCCTCTAATTTATATGCAGTAATTTCGCCTTTCTCATTGGCGGCTTTTCCGTTGAGCGCATCCAGCAGCGCATGGGTAAACACGCCGTTTTCGAGGTCCTCGAATTCAGCCGATTTTTCTGTAGAAGTGCTGGAATAGTAGCCTATAACACCCGGAATCGCGTAAGCGATACCTTTTGCCTCTGCGCCTTTGGTTCCCGCCATTGCTCCGCTCTGACATGCGTCCATGAAGATGATGACATGGCTATGTTTATTGACCATATCGCTCATGCGCCTGCGGATAAAAGCAAACTCCACTCCGTCATAGAAGTTTTCAGCCGAAGCATCATAGGTCAGAAAATAGCTGTCTTCGTCTTCGCTGATACCATGACCGGAGAAAAAGAGCATCACTACATCGTCTTGATTGACACTACGACAAAACTCAACCAACTCCTTGCGAATGTTGGAAGCCGTGGCATCGTGGTTGAGAATGACCTTGGAATGAAAACTGCTATACATTTGCAAATCGGACTCAGATACAGCTTTTTCAAAATCTTGCGCATCTTTGGCGGCATAATTGAGGTTGGGTAGATCGGCAGCGGGATAGTCGCTTATTCCTACGGCAAAGATACGCAGAGCAGGCTTCTGCTTTTCGCCAGTATACTTTACTACAATTCTCGAAGGGGTCGCGTAGAAGTCGTTTTTATCTACTAATTCGAGTTCTATATTCACATCTTTACCTACTACTTGAGGCATCGGCAACTCCACCTCTATACCTTGCTCTACTTTTGCCCCCTTTTCTGTTCCGATGGGAATAGGCTCCACTATACCACCATCCACCTTGAATGTGATGGTGTAATTATTAGGACGGAGGTTGGTGGTGTAGCGCAGGCGAATGGTATTGGAGGAATAGGTACTTCCGTCTGCGGGCGAAAGGATCTTACACGTCGGCCTGACACCGGAATCTGCCCCTCTTCTGGATTGCGTTTCGGAAGAGGAGTTGGGTTTTCCGGCAATTGTTTCCTGATTTTTGCGAACCTCTTTGAGCACATATTCATACGATTTTTTCAAGTCGTTATCGGATAATACATCGTCTGGTTGGCTCGCATCCCAATACTGACAATAAATTTTCCGTTCTGTCGCTTCCGGTCGGATGGACTTGTACTTGCTCTCTCGGATATACCAAAACTCACCGGAGCCTAATTCAATGATTCCCCATCCCGACTTCTCGCGAATGCATAAGATAGGAATAGTAGAGAAAAGATCGGAGTTCGGGTAGCACTCTACATCGTCAAAAATGTTCGGGATAAGCATTTTTTTATAGTTATCGCTTCGCATGATGCCCCATTTGTGGTCTTTCTCGCTGCATAGCGCAAAATATAGATAGCCGTCGTAAATGCCTATCTGGCGTATTTTCAAATACGCGGGGTCTACTACCCATCGTTTCTTCAGCGTGTTAAAAATGCCGTAGCGACCCTCTTCTTCATTTATGGTCACTTGCGCTATGGCAATTACTGAGACGAGAAGAGAAAAGAGAAGGAGATGAATACGTTTCATTGTATTATTTTTTTTGTTGGCCATCATTATTTTTGCGAACAGGATTACCTATATGAAGTTGCGCGGTCAGATAGATTCCTTGCGGCACCAAAGCCGTATTGCCCTTGAAGGGATGGCGATACTCCGCTTTAACTTCTATCGGAAGAGAGGCGGATGGGGTAAAGGAAAAACCGGCTCCGCCGTATGCGCCCAGAAAGAAATTCTGCTCCGGAGTCTCCGGATGGTCTTTGTAATAGGCGGTGTATATTTTGCTCCATAATCGGGTGAGATCGACGGAAACACCTCCGTAAACTATCGCGGCACACCATGGGGCGACGGGAATATAGACTTTTATACCGGGTTTATATGCGAACCACATGGTGTTTCCTTCCGCTTTGATCACATCTGTTTTTTCTTTTCCTCCTCGCAGAAGCGTGGATAAGACATCTCCGGGATAAGCATGCGGCGTATTGACGCCCATTTCAAAACTGAAAAGAGACATACCGAAAAGCCGAGCACGCCATTCGAATACTTCAAAATTGAGAAAATGGCGTTTACCAAAATACTGCGTCGTATTAACTCCCGGAGCCGGAATCAAAAAAAAGGTGGAATATCCGACACTCAAGATGGATATCATGCTACGCCCCGAATGGTCATAGTATCGCTGCAACAAAGGCCTTTTTTCCACCTTTACATCCGGTTGTGCTCCTTTTTCTTGCTCCGACTGAAGAAACGAACTGGGTTTCGGGAGAATAAAAGTAGTGCTTTCGGTCTGTGCCGCCGCATGGCTGGATATGAATAGCCCTACAGACAAAAACAATGCGAAGACATATCGCAAGAATCCTATTTCATTTCTCATAATCATTCCAATTGTAAGCTATCTTCCGGCTCTTGACGGACTTGGTTGATAGTCAAAGTAGTGGTGGCATATCCATTATCAAACGTGATTGTTCCTTTCCGGGGGTAGGATGCAGAATCGACCATAATGGTAACTATGGTGTCGCTCACGCCGGCTTCCGGCTCAAAAGTCAACCATGTCTCTTTCGTTGAAGCAGTCCATTTGACGTAGGACTTGAAATCTACAGCGAAAGAACCGCCTTCCAGACCCATTTCTTTCGTCTGCGGATCACAATTGATCGTCTCATTATAATCAATATCGCACGAGACTAAACAGGTGAGTAGGAATAGAATTATAAACTTGTTTTTCATAAGGGTTGTAGCAATTTCGCTGCAAAGTTACTACTATTTTTTGAGATACGCAAGATTATGGTGCATTTTATCTTAAAAAATGCGCCAAAGGCAGGAGAGGGGCGATGTATTTGAGCCAGGTTTGGAGGACACCGGAGCGAAGGCCGAGAATACTATGGTTGAACAATAAATTTATTCCGGAGATGATCTCTAAAACAATCGGCAGCGCAAGCAATGCCATCGCTATTATCAACATGACATGGAATGAAAGAGAGGGCGTTTTTTCCGTAGTTTGATTCCCTAACATAAAGAGCCAGACGATACTCGCGACGCACAAAATGACACGCCAAATGAAAGGCGGGAAAATAGGAGTTATGCCTAATATGGAATGTACATAAAAAGGAGAAAGAATAAGTGTGCCGCCCAATGCCGCCAACAGGCTGATAGTCAGTATGCGGAATGGCTTGGAGACGGTTGCCGGTTTTTCTTTCCACAAGCCAATACCGGCAATAATAAGGCTGAGCGGCAGGATATTGAGCATCAGACGAACACAAATATCTTCCCATAAGATGAAATGGTATGGCGTGGGATCAATATGGCGGATCAGAAAAAGTGTCACAATGAACAACGTGTAAATAATCATGCCGATAGCGGCAATACGAGTAGTAGTTTTGAATGAGAGTTTCATAACAGAGCGTTTTGTTTTATAGGTTTATAATTGTTTATGCGCCAAGAGGCGGGTGATTGTGGTTTGTATTGGGCTGCAAAGGTACAATAAAAAATTCAAAATTAAAAATTAAAAATTCAAAATTAATGAAAAAGCACAAAAAAAGCACAAAATAGGCATAAAAAGGTACACGGACGTTGCGTAGTGGTCACGAAGTGGTCGCGGCACCGACCCTACGGTAACGAGTGAGCATTTTAATGCCATAGACTGACCAATAGGGCACTTTCTCTACGCCGGTTCTAACACGCGGGATGTCCAGCAGCAAGAACGCCAAGGTCATGAATCCGGACGCCCAGACGAGGAGACCGAAGATCTGTTTGAGCGAAATGGCGACAATACTAGTAGAAAGACCGCTTGCGCTCAAAGTAGAAAGACCGCCCTGCGTGCTCAAAGAGGTGAGGGTGAGGTAAGCGCCATAGCGGGACATGTTGTCCGCCATGAGATGCTTGAAGACCGTGGTGTAGAGTCCATATCCGGCTCCGCCAGCGAGGTACATGTGGATGATATTGAAGATGAACAGCGACATGAAAAAATGCTCCAAGTCATGGACCGATTCGTGCAAGGACCACATGAGGGAGGTAGCCAAAATCGCATAGGCGCACCCGCGCATGACGAGCGCCACGCGGTATTGCGAAAGAGGTACGTTGACATCCAGATTGAAATACATCCAGACCGCATAGCCGAAGATACACCCGAAACCGATCGCAAAGAGTTTCCAGACTTTCCATTTCTTGCGCCCCAGCCAAAAGAGCGTGATGAGGACTCCGACATAGACTCCGGGTAGCGCCCAGAGGCAAAGGGTACATTTGGTGTGCTCCTCCAGTCCGATCACTTCCGCCCAATAGATCTCCTCCAGCGTATGTTCGGCGCCGAGCATGATCTCCGCAATGACCGTGACGAGCAGGATCGGCAGGACATTCTTGTATTTGAAAATCTCCAGCGAGATATAGGGGCGCTCGACCGTTTTGAGGCGGTACATGATGAATGCGAGGAGGATGAGGCTGATCGCCAGGACCCATCTCAGTCTCGGGGCTCGCAGCCACATCAGATAGTCGCCATAGACCAGAAAATAGGTGACGAGGAGCATGAGGAGGCTGATGAGCAGTCCTGTCCAGATGTCTATTCCGCGGAGGGGCATGCGTTGGGGCATGGGGCAGAACGGGCGGCAGAGGGTGAGCTGGATGAGGATCACCAGACACATCGTTCCAACCGTGAAGACATGCATCATCTGCCATGTGAAATGGAAGGCGAAGACGGCTCCGAGCCATGCGCTGCCGGTGATGGCGGTGAGGAGGACGATATGCAGGATCGGGAAGAAGATGCCGAAATCGCGGGTGGGGGTCATCCAGAGCTGGATATTACTCATACATTCGAACGTGCCTTGTATCTTCGCCATGCCGGCGATGAAACAGACTGGGAGAAGGATCGCCATGTTGGTGGTGGACATGGTGATGAGATTGCAGACGCCGATGAGGGCTGCGGCTCCGCAGAGGAGTTGCTGGTTGGTGAAGCGGAACTTCATCCGGAAGAGCAGCGGGAAATAGACCGCCATGCCTGCGAGTCCGGCGTAAAGGAGCATCAACAGGTCTTCCAACATGAGTGCCGTGGTGCCGCGGACGGCTTCGAGCGCGCCGAGATAGACGCCTCCGGAGAACTGGATACAGAAGACCTGGAGGATATAGATCCATGGGCGGATGCGTCGTGGCACCCAGTCATGGAACATGGGCATGGAGAAAGGCATGGGTATTTGGGGATTTGAAGATTTGAAGATTTGAAGATTTGAGGATTCAATACTTCACTTCCGTTTCGACGCTATAGCCGGCTTTGAGGAGGGCAAGGTCTTCCGGGGTGTTCTCGGAGAGGGAGATGCGGATGGTGAGTCGCTGCTCGACCTTGACGAAATTGCCGGTGGCGTTGTCGATCGGGATGAGCGAGAAAGCGCTGCCGGTGGCGTCCGAGAGGCGCTCGACGCGTCCTTTGAAGGTCCGATCGGGCACGGCGTCCACGCGGATCACTACTTCCGCTCCTTCGCGGATATTGGGCAGTTGGGTCTCGCGGTAGTTGGCTTCCACCCAGATGTCGTTTTCATCGACGATGGAGACGAGCGTCTGCCCCGGGTTGACGAGTTGCCCGAGGTTGATGTCGCGGCTTCCGACGACGCCGGAACGCGAAGCGATGATATAACAATAGGAGAGATTCAGTTCCGCCAGTTCGACTGCCGCTTGGGCTTGTTGCAAAGCCGCTTCAGAAGCAGAGAGATGATAGCCCTGCTCCTCCACCACGTTGTTTTGCATCGCGCGAGTCTGTTTCATCTGCGCGTAGCGCGCTTTGGCGGAGAGATAGGATGTGTGGATCTGGTCGTACTGCTGGCGGGTGACCGCATTCTCGCGCAGGAGCGCTTCGTACCGTTTGTCCTCACGGGCAAGGTTCTCCATATTCACTTGGGCTTCCTCGATCGAAGCGTCCGTGACGGTCATGCCGGATTTGGTTGTGGCGATGGATGAGCCGGTGGCTTTCTGTTGCTGCTCCGCCCGCGCGAGATCGCTTTTGGCTTGCGCCAGACGCAGACGGTACTCGCTGTCCTCGATGATGACGAGTGTGTCGCCAGCCTGCACATGCTGGTAGGACTGGAAACGGATCTCCTTGATAAATCCTTGCACGCGGGTGTTCTGGGGCGCGATATATTGGCAGACGCGCGCATTGTCGGTGTACTCGATATGCCCGAAATGGGTGAATTGGAGGACGACATAGATGATGCCCGCCAGAAGGAGCAGGACGATAATCAAATTATAAACGTAGGTGGCAATTTTAGTCTTTTCCATAATTATAATGAATGGGTGGTGTATTTGAGTTGATAATAGTTATAAAGCAGGTTGACGCGTGCATTGACGAGCGCGATATTCGCCTGCAGTTTCATGGACGATGCGTCCAGCAGGTCGGTGAGCAACGCCAGTTCATGGTTGTAGCGTTTCTCGACGGTGTCGTAGTTCTCGTCCGCCAGCTCGACCTGCTTGAGTTGGGTCTCTACTTCGGTGAAAGAAGTGAGAAAATTGACATAGGCGGCATGGACCCGGTTGTTCAGTTGCTCTTGCGCGAGTTCCAGCTCTTCTTTGGAGCGCAGGTTCTCCGCCTTGGATTGCTTGATCGCACGATGGTTCTTCCACGCCGAGTCCAGATCATAGTGGATGCCGATGCCTACGAACCAAGCGTTGACATTGGCGTTGACGGGGATCAGGTCATTGGTGTAGGGACCGAAGAGATCATCTTTGATGACCGCCGCTATTTTGGGGATAGAGGCAGCGCGGGTGAGTTTGACTTTCTGTGCAGCGATGTCCGTTGCGGCTTGTGCCTGCTGGATTGAGAGGTTATGATCCGCCGCCGAGGACTGCCATGCCGCTTCGGAGAGGGCATTCTCCAGCCGCGCGAACTCCTGCGCGACGGCAGCGGTGTCGGGTAGGATCACTTGGTTCTCCGGTTGGCGGAGGGTCGTCTGCATGCGGAAGGAGATGATGGAGAGGGCGTCTTGCAGCTGGACGCGCATGAGTTCGAACTGCTTGAGTTGCAGTTCGTAGCGCGTCAAGTCATTATGCAGCACCACGCCTGCGCGCTCTTTGGCGCGCATCTGCGCCAGCACTTGTTCGGTGAGGTCTATGTGCACGTCGATCACCTCCAGTTGGTTCATCAGCCGCACCTGGTCGAGGTAGATGCCGGTGAGCAGGAACCGCACTTCCTGTCGGCTCTTGCGCACATCCAGTTCAGCGATCCGTTCGCCTGCTTCTGCAATCTTGATACCCGCCGTCAGCGCGCCGCCGGAGTAGATCACTTGGGTGGCTTGGACGGAGAGCATGTTGCCCCAATGCGGGGTCTGTTGCCGTCCGTTGTTGACGGTCTGCGGACCTAATCCGGGTAGGATCACCTCGGTCGTACCGGAGGTGCTGAACCCGCGGCTCATGAGGTAGGCGTCGCCGATGTACGAACCGCTCAGATCAATGGAAACACTGGGCAGCAGGCTGTTTTTCGCCTGTTGCACTCCTTCTTGTGCCGCACGCAGAGACTGCTCGGAGATCCGGATGACGCGACTCTTTTCGTCCGCCAGTTGGTAGATCGCCGCGAGCGTCATGGAGACGCTGTCGGGAGCCGTGGACTCTTGCGCGAGGGCAAAAGAAAAAGGCTTGGCAAGAAGTATGCATGCCAAGCCTAAAATATAGATTCTTTTAGTCATGGTCAAACCCTTACTATTAGTGGAATATTCTCGGGTTCAACCCTTGCCTTTACCAAGGCATATTTTAAAATCGGGTGCAAAGGTACTGCTTTTTTCTCGAATATGCAAGGAAAAAAGTAATTTTTTTGCTTTATAGATGCGTTTTGGCGAGGGCAATGACCTCCTCTGCGATCCGTTTGGCAGAGTCTTTTTGCGCCAACTTAAGAATGTTGGTATGCAGGCCCTCCAGCCGTTTATCATCTTGTATCAGATCCAGTGCGGTCGTGATCAGTTGGTCGGCTGCGTCGGCATCGCGGACGAGGACGGCAGCGTCTTTGTTGACCAACGCCATGGCGTTATGGGTCTGGTGGTCCTCCGCCACATTGGGCGAGGGAACCAAGATCGCCGGTTTGCCCAGCAGGCATAGTTCGGAGATGGAGCTGGCTCCGGCGCGCGAGATGACCAGGTCGGCATTGGCGTATTGGTCCGGCATATCGGAGAGGAAATCGTGCACCTCAATATTTGCAGGCGAACCAGCCGCCTCCCATGCCGCCTTGCATTTCTCGTAATACGTTTTGCCGGTCTGCCAGACGGCATGGATGCCGGCAGCTTGCAGAGCCGGAATACCCGCTGCAACGGCTTCGTTGATCGTGCGTGCACCTAGGCTGCCACCGATGATCAGGAGATATTTATCCCCTCCCTTGTGGGGAGGGTAAGGGTGGGGTTTAAGGTTTTGCCTTACGGGGTTGCCGGTCAGGATGATCTTATCGGCAGGGAAGAAACGCTCCATGCCTTCGTACGCCACGCATATCTTGGAGGCTTTGTCTTTGAGTATCTTATTGGTCACTCCGGCAAATCCGTTTTGCTCTTGCAGCAGGATCGGGATGCCCATGTTCGCGGCAGCCCACATCGCTGCACCGGAAGCGTATCCGCCTACGCCGACACCTACGTTCGGCTGAAAATCGCGGATGATATTCTTCACTTGGCGAATCGATTTCATCAGGTCGATGAGCACCGACACGTTCTTCCATGGCTGGGCACGGTTGAAACCACGCACCGGCAGACCGATGATGCGGTAACCGGCTTGCGGCACGCGCTCCATCTCCATGCGTCCGAGGGCGCCGACAAACAAAATCTCTGCATTGGGATCCAACTCCTTCAATGCGTTGGCAATACTGACTGCGGGGAAGATATGTCCACCGGTCCCGCCGCCGGAAATCAAATAGCGCATATTATTCCAAATTTACAATAGGTGCTTCTTCTTGGCTCTCTTCGATGGTCTCTTGTACGCGTTCGCGCAGGGCTTTTTGCTCGCGGCTGACGCCCATCATGATGCCAAAATAGACGGACGTGATGAGAACCGACGTACCGCCTCGGGAGATGAGCGGAAGGGGCTGTCCCGTGACCGGACCCAAGCCGACCGCCACCAGCATGGAGATGAGCGCCTGGCAGGTGATCATGAGCGCCAGACCCATCGTCATCAGCATCGCCGGCATGTCTGAATAGCGGCTGGAGACGTTGCAGGCGCGGAAGAGAATAGCCAGATAAATAAAGATCAGGAACGCCGCTCCGATCACACCGCTTTCCTCCACGATGATCGCAAAAATATAGTCCGCAAAAGCGAGCGGCAGGTAGTCGCGTTCTTTGCTGTTGCCGGGCAGAACGCCTACGGGCGAAGCGCCACCGCGGGCGATCGCCACCGAGGCATAGACCTCTTGGATATTTTCGTCCGTCAGCACGTATTTGGAGGCTCCGTCGTGCTCGAAATGGCGGTCGATACGGCTCACCCAGGTCGTGGCGCGTTTGAACGGACCGTGCATCTGTCTGCCCGGACGGACGAAAGCGAACTCAACGATAGCATATCCCAGACCGAGCACCAGCACGGCAATGCCGACCACCGAAAGGGTATATTTCCACGGAATACGCGCGAGGATCCAAAGGCAGAAAATGATGAGTCCCACCAGCACCGCGGTGGAGAGGTTGGACGCCATGATCGGCAACATCACAGCCGCTGCGATGATAAGTGTGCGGAAGAAATACTTGCGTTTGTCGTCCTCCGTATGGATGCGAGCCAACTGGTCTGCCACCACGATGATGAGACTCAGTTTGGCAAGTTCGGAGGGCTGGAACGTGATTCCGGCTATGCGCACCCACCGCGCAGCGCCGTTGATAGTGACCACCAGCGGGTTTCCGGGAATCATGGTTGAATAAACCAGTAACGTACTGATAGCCAATAAGATATAGCCGCCGAACCGCACCCAGTAAGAAGGTATATACTGGATGCCGAAAGCGGCGATGATACCCAGTACGATGAAGAACATCTGCTGCCCGATCGGACCGAGGGCAGAGTGGTGCATGTACACGAGGGTAGATGACGCCGAAAACAGCGCGATAATTGCAACGACGATGAGGGTCAGAAACAACCCCCAAAACGTGCGGTCGATGTTGGTTAAATCAAATTTTTTCATACTTGGTTGGTGTTTAGGTTTTTGTGATTTTAACTAGGATACTAGGATCCTAGGGTACTAGAGCCCTAGAGTTCTCTCACGGCTTTCATAAATTGCTCGCCGCGGTCCTCGTAACTCTTGAAGAGGTCGAAGCTGGCGCAGCAGGGGCTCAGCAGCACCGTGTCGCCCTCTTTGGCAGCATGGTATGCCGCTTGCACGGCATCGTGTAAGTTATCGGTGTCGATGATCTGGAAACCCTCTCCCTTGAGGGGAGAGTTGGAGAGGGGTTCAAAATGCTCCCTCAGTTTCTCATTATGCAGCCCCATGAAGATGAGCGTGTGGCATTTCTCTTTCACCAGTTCGTCGATCTCGGAATAGTCATTGCCTTTGTCCTTTCCGCCGAGAATGAGTACAGTCGGTGTGGTCATGGATTCGAGCGCGTACCAGCAGGAGTTGACATTCGTTGCCTTGCTGTCGTTGATATATCTTACGCCGCGGACGGTAGCCACGTATTGCAGGCGGTGCTCCACGCCTTGGAAAGTCATCAGACTCTCGCGGATGACTTCTTTCTTGATACCCACCACGTTGGCTGCGATGGTAGCCGCCATCGAGTTCAGCACATTATGCCGTCCTTTCAGCGCCAACTCGTCTTCGCCCACCGGCAGCGGGTTCGGTTGCGTAAAACCGTACGGATAGAGCGTAGCCCCTAACTCAATCTTTTTCATCTCGCGGTCGATCACCGGATCTTCCGCCCAATAGATGAAACTGTCCTCTTTGGTCTGGTTGCGGGTGATGCGGAATTTGGCGTCCACGTAGTTCTGGAACTTGTAGTCATATCGGTCCAAATGATCCGGCGTGATATTCAGCAAAATGGCAATATCCGCCTTGAAATCATACATGTTATCCAGTTGGAACGAGCTAAGCTCAATGACATAATAGTCATGGTTCTCATGCGCCACTTGCAGTGCGAGTGAATTGCCAATATTGCCCGCCAGACCGACATTCAGACCCGCTTGCTTCAAGATATAGAAAATCAACGAAGTGGTGGTGGTCTTGCCGTTCGAACCGGTGATACAGATCATCTTGGCGTTCGTGTATCGCGCAGCAAACTCGATCTCGCTGATGATCGGCGTGCCCTGCGCTTGCAGTTTCTGAATCAGCGGTGCTGTCAACGGAATACCCGGCGATTTGATCACCTCGTCGGCATTGAGAATCAACTCTTCGCTGTGCTTGCCGTCTTCCCATTGGACACCGTTCTGGTCCAGCAATGCGCGATACGGTTCGCTGATCGTTCCGCAGTCGGACACAAACACATCAAAACCCTTTTCTTTGGCAAGAATAGCCGCTCCGCTTCCACTCTCACCGGCTCCTAATACTACGATTCGCTTTGCCATAATTATCTGATTTTCAATGTTAATATCGTGATGGCGGCCAAGATCAGCGTCACGATGCAGAACCGCAACACAATCTTGGTCTCATGGTGAAGATTTTGGCTGCCTTTGAAGACGATCGAACAACTCGGATCGTTCTTCAGCACTTGCTCCACCGAGGTGCGGAAATGGTCATGCAGCGGCGTCCGTTTCCAGATCCGCACATGTTTTCCGCGTTTCTTATAGAACTTATAGACCTGAGTCTGCAGGATCACGCTCACGCTCTCCATCAGGAAAATTCCGCACAGCACAGGCACCATCAGTTCCTTATGAATCACCATGGCGCACACGCCGATGATGCCGCCGACTGTCAAACTTCCGGTGTCGCCTAGGAAGACCTGAGCCGGAAAACCGTTAAACCACAGGTAGCCCACCAGCGCACCGACGAACGAAGCCATGAAGACCACCAGTTCTTCGGATCCCGGAATATACATCACGTCGAAATACTCCGCCCAAACGACACTACCGGAAGTATAAGCGAGTATCAGCAACGCCACGCCTATGATTGCGGAGTTGCCGGCGCACATGCCGTCCATTCCGTCGTTCAGGTTCGCGCCGTTGGACACGGCCGCCACCACAAACACCGTCAGCAGCACAAAGAAGATCCAGCCGAAGCGGTATTTGTTGTTATCACCCGTCCAACTAAACAGATCCGCGTAGTTGAAGTTATGGTGTTTGACGAACGGAATGGTCGTCTGGGTGGACTTGATCTCCGGCGTCTTCTCGACCACCACCACATTGTTCTCAATATGGCTGGTGACGACTTCGTTCATGCTCACCGCCGGACAGAAACGCAGCGTCAGACCGACTATCAGACCCAGCGTCACTTGCCCGCCGATCTTCACCCATCCGTTCAGACCGTCTTTGTTCTTCCGGAAGGTCTTGATATAGTCGTCCGCGAAGCCCAGCGCACCCATCAGCAGGGTTGTGACGAGCATCAGAATCATATAGACGTTGGTCAGTTTGCCCAGCAGCAGACAGGGAACAAGGATCGCCGCAATGACGATCAGACCACCCATCGTCGGCACACCTTTCTTGCCCACATTGAACGGGTCGGTTTTCTCGTCCCGCTGCGTCTCGCTGATGTTATGACGCTTCATGTAGTTGATAAACCAGTTGCCGAACCATATACTGATCAGCAGACCTAAAATGCCTGCCGTAATGGCGCGGAAAGAGATATAGGTGAACAGTCGCGCACCTAATACTTCGCTAAAATGGGTAAATAATGAATATAACATTTTCTTTCAACTTTCAACTTTCAACTTTCAACTTATATCGCATACTTGCGAACCACCTCATGGTCGTCAAAATGGTGTTTGACGCCTTTGATGATCTGGTAGTCCTCGTGGCCTTTGCCGGCAACCAAAATCACATCTCCGCTCTGCGCCAGCGTGCAGGCGGTCTGAATAGCTGCCTCGCGGTCTTCGATCACCAGCGTGCTCCGTAGTTCTTCTTCCGTCAAACCGGCTTTCATGTCGTTCAGAATATCTGCCGGCTCTTCGTCACGCGGGTTATCGGAAGTCAGAATCAGTTGCTCGCTACCGGCTTTCGCTATCTTCGCCATCATGGGTCGTTTGCCCTTGTCCCGATTTCCGCCGCAACCGATCACTGTGATCAGTTTCCTTGGTCCTTGGTCCTTGGTCCCTTTGTCACTTCCAATGATCTCCCTAATCGTCTGAATCACGTTCTCCACAGCATCCGGCGTGTGGGCGTAGTCCACGATCGCGGTCCAGCCTTTGGGGCTGCGGATGGTCTCGAATCGCCCGTTCACGGGTTTCAGCGTACTCATAACCCGCAACACATCCAGCTCCTCAAAACCCAGACACAGCGCTGCGCCGTAGATACAGAGCAGGTTGCTCACATTGAATCGTCCTACCAGCGGTACAAACACCTCTTTCCCGTTGATATTCAGCATCATACCTTCGAACCCTTCTTCCAATATCTGCGCCTTGTAATCCGCCAACGAACGGGTGGAATAGGTATGTACGGTCGCCTTGCAGTTTTGCGTCATGACGAGTCCGTTCTTGTCGTCTTTGTTGGTCACGGCGAACGCACTCTTCTTCAGTCCGTCGAACAGCCGTTTCTTCGTGTCGCGGTAGTTATCGAAGGTCTTGTGGTAGTCGATATGATCCCGTGTGAGGTTGGTGAACAGCGCGCCGTCGAAATCCAGTCCGGCGATACGCTCCTGCGCGATGGCGTGGGAGGAGACCTCCATGAACGCGTATTCGCATCCGGCGTCAACCATCCGTCGCAACAGACCGTTCAACTCGATCGCGTCCGGCGTCGTGTGCGTCGCTGGAACGGCTTCGTCCTCGATATAATTGACCACGGTGGACAGCAGACCTGCCTTGTGTCCCAGCGCGCGCACGAGTTTATATAATAAGGTGGCGATGGTCGTCTTGCCGTTCGTTCCGGTCACGCCCACCAGCGTCAGCGCCTTGCTCGGTTCGCCGAACCATTTGCTCGCCATCAAACCCAGCGCCTTGTCCGTGTTCTCCACGAGAATATAGCTGACTTCTGACTTCTGATGGCTGATGGCTTCTTTCGGCAGAAACTTTCTGTCCGAAAGCACCACCGCTGCCGCGCCTTTGGCGACACAACCATCAATGAAACTATGTCCATCTACTGCTGTGCCCACTTGCGCAACAAACACATCGCCTTCGCCCACCTTCCGGCTGTCGAATTGCAAACCACGGATCTCTTTCTCCGTCGAACCGATCACCTCAATCGGCTGGATCACCGATAGTAATTCTTTGAGTATCATCTCTTTTCTAATTTCTTTTCTCCTTCTTTATAAACATAGCATCCCGTGTAAGCCATCGTCTTTTCGGCTATCACGCGCACGGTCGAACCGCAGTCCATACCCGCGTCATACGGATATTGCGGATCCTCGATCATGCAGATACATGTGTACCGCGGGTTCTCCTCCGGGAAATAACCCACAAACGTCATTCGGTGGTGTCTGCCTGAATAGCCGTGTCCGGGGATGATCAACTGCGCCGTTCCGGTCTTGCCGGCTATCGAAACCAGATTGCTCTGCGCTTTGCGGCTCCATAGTCTGGCGGCAGCGGTTCCTAAATGATTGTCCCACACCACGTCATGCAGTGCCCCTTTGATGTCCTCGATGGTCCGCTTGCCGCAGATGGACGATTTGACCACTTCCGGCTTGAAACTCTTCTCGATCTCGCCGTTCTGCTGAATGGCGGTCACTAACATCGGACGCATCATTCTGCCGTTGTTGGCGATCGCGTTGTAGAACATTAGAATCTGCATCGGGCTCATCTCCACCGAGTATCCGTAACTCATCTTGCTCAGCGTCACCGTGTCTTTCGGCACGTCGATCCGCACTTTGTCTGCGCCCGGAATCTCGCAATAAACGCTGTCCATCAGACCCATTCGCTCGATCCGCCGCACGAATTTCTTCGCCGAACCTTCGTAACTCCGCGTGATCAGTTTCGCCAGCGCGATATTACTTGAAACAGCCAATGCCGATCGTACGGTCAGCAGCGTATCCATCGGGTGGGCGTCGGTATGCTTGACCGTGAAATACTGCCACGGTTTCCGGCTCACGCTCACCGTGTCGCTGATCTTGATCTTGCCGTCGTCCAGAGCCGCGACCAGCGCAATGGTCTTGAATGTCGAACCCGGCTCCACGCGTTGCACGGCGTGGTTCTGCGCCTCGTAGTATTGCCCGTCTTCCGAACGGTCGAGGTTCGCGATCGCGCGGATGTAGCCGGTCTGCGTCTCCATCAGTATGCAGCAGCCCCATTTGGCATTCCGCTCCGCCGTCTTCACCAGCAGCGCATTCTCCACAATGTCCTGCAAATTGGCGTCAATCGTGGTCACCACGTCCATTCCGTCTTTGGCTTCTTCCACGGTCACCGACTCGTACCTGCCGCCGATTTTCTGAATGCTGCTCATGCCGTCTTCGCCGCGCAGCTCTTGGTCGAAACGCTTCTCCAGTCCCGAGTTGCCGCCTCCGCCTTCGCCGTAAATACTACCGATCGTGCGGCTTGCCAGAACGCCGTAAGGCTTGATCCGACGGTGCTGGTCCTCAAAGAAAATACCGCTCTTGTATTTGCCTTTTTTGATCAGCGTGTTCTGTTCCAGCTCCTGCCGCTGCAGGTAATTGATCCGGTGCTCGCACACGCGAAGCCGTTTCTCGCCTTTGCGGTAAGCATTGACGATACGCGTTTTGTACTCCGCCTGACTGCGATCGCCTATTATATTCGCCAGATCCAGCGCCAGCGTGTCTATATGCGCGTAAAAAAGTTCGCCTTTTTTCTCGTGCAACGCGGGCACGCGCGTATCCATATAAATATAATACTGCGGCATACTGCTTGCCAGCAGTCGTCCGTTGCAATCCAGGATATTGCCTCTTGTCGCAGCAATCGGCTTCAGCGTCGGCACTTGTTTCTCTGCTACTTTCAGCCATTCGTCCCGTTCCACGGACTGAATGTAAATGATTTTACCCAATACGGCGATGAAACCCAGGGTAATGATCGTGAAAATGATGGCGAATCGCCATACCGTGTTTCGTTGTTCGTCACTCATAATAGTTAAGGATTTTGGTTGGTGGTTTGGTATTTTCTTGCAGCGTGCTGCCGTTTTCGCGCAGCGCCTGAATGATCTGCGACTGACGTGTTGTGTTGGTCAGCTGTGCGCTGATAGTCATGTATCGGAATTTGGCGTCCAGCATTTCTTTCTTGGTGTCCGTCAACCGGTGTTGTTGTTTGCCGGCTTGGTACCCGGTCAGAATATACAGAAACAGCAGCGCCACAATCAGCCCGATCAGAGGATATTGTTCTCTGATTTTCCGGCTCCGGAGCTTGTCTCCGTTCAGCCAACTCTGTATGTCATGCGCATCTGCCATTATTTCCGCTCTGCTACTCGTAATTTCGCACTCCGGCTACGCGGGTTCCGTTCTACTTCATCCTCGCTGGCTACTCGCCCTTTCTCGATGACATCAAACGGAGTGATCGCGTTCCCGTAAAAGTCTTTTTCTATCGTCCCTTCCAAGTTTCCGCTCCGCAGAAAATTCTTCACCAGCCGGTCCTCCAGCGAGTGATAAGTCAGTATCGCAATTCTTCCGCCGGGTTTCAGCAGATCTCGTGCGGCAACCAGCATCTCCCGCAATGCTCCCATCTCGTCGTTCACCTCGATCCGCAGCGCCTGAAACAGCCGCGCCAGATCCTTCTTGTACTGCGCCGGGATCTCCATTTCCTTTGTATCCGCCATACATGGCGGATTTATCTGGATGTGCAGCGCGGCGTTGATCAGCTCCTCTGTCCGTAAAATCGGCTTTTGAGAACGAGCCTTGCATATATTCCTTGCGATGCCCCTCCCGTTCTTCATCTCGCCGTAAAGCCAGAAGATCCGCGCCAACTCTTCCTCGCTGTAACTGTTCACAATATCTGCCGCCGTCCGTTTAGCCGTCTGGTTCATCCGCATATCCAGCGGTGCGCTGAAACGGAAACTGAATCCTCGCTCCGGGCAGTCGAAATGGTGGAAACTGACTCCCAAATCCGCCAGCAACCCGTCTATCTCTTTCACCCCGTAATAGTCCATCCAGTTCTTCAGATATCTGAAATTGCTATGCACAAACGTCCAATTCGGGTTATCTGCAAGCGTTGGTACTTCTCCGTTTTTGGAACCGTCTCCCTCCCCTTGTGGGGAGGGTTGGGGTGGGGTTTGTATTTTCTTTGCATTCTCGTACGCCTCTATATCCTGATCAAACGAGTAAAGGTGTCCGATCTCTTCCTCCAATATAGCCCTGCTGTGTCCTCCCCCGCCGAATGTGACATCCACATACACGCCCCCGGGCTTGATTGCCAAGCCCTCGATCGTCTCTTTCAGCATCGCCGGTATGTGGTAAATCGCTTCCATGTATTTTTTTCTTTTTTCTTTTCTTTCACTTTTCTCCTTTCACCTTTTTCCTCTCAAAAGGGGGTGATTAGGGGGTTATTAGGGGGTGATAAGGGGGTTATTCGTGATACGCTGCTTAGGCGTTACCGACATACAACTCTCCTATTTGTCCTCTTTTTTCTTCATTTTAGCCCGCAGCCGTGCAGCCAACTCGCTCTGGCTCAACCGTTTCTCTGCGAATTTCTCTGGTGCCCAAAGCGCAAAACGGTTCAGCATACCTACGAACAGCACATCTTGCTGCGCTCCGATGGTCTCCAAGTTCTTCTTTTGTAGCAGGATCCGACCCTGACCGTCCATCTCCAAATACTCTGCGTCCGCCATGAACTGCATCAGGATCAGCTGGTCCTCCGGATCCCATTCATCCAGAGTCTGACGCAACTGCTCCACTTTCTCGTTCCAAACGCGCTCCGGGTAGAACATCAGGCACTCGTTGTCCGTGTCGCGCCGCATCACGATCCGTTTGGATTCGTCCTCTGCCAAGATCTTACGATAAACAGCCGGAACGAATATCCGTCCCTTCTCATCCAACCGACCTTCAATATTTCCGATAAAAGTACTCATGCACCACTTCTAATTGAATTTCGCTGCAAAGGTACAAAAAATATTTGATATTCCCCACATTTCCCCACGAAAAAAATTATTAATTGTTTTATCAACAGCTTTTTTACATCGGCATAGATGCAATAACTCGCGTAAATTCAATGACTTACGCGAGTTATTAACAATTTAATAAAATTGTGGTGTAAAATGGGGCGTGCGCTCGTCTTAACGAACACGAGCACCTTGAGGCGTATATTCTCTATCGTTGCGCTCTATCAATAATTGACCATCGCGCAGGATTTTATTGGCTTGAATATCGTCGGATTTTGTTTCTTCAATCCCTTGTGAACCTGCCGGGTATATATTATATACCATTTGCAGATTGTAGCCGGAGTAGTTATCGCCCTCGTATTGCAGTCTCGTGAGCAAGCAATACGAGTTTCCATGACCGCCCCAACCCCAGTTTACGTGATAGTAATATTCGCCATCGATCACTTTGTAACCATCCACTACGAAGCAATGACCTGTTTGGCCTATAGCAGGGAAACCGGCAAAAATCACCGGATGACCGGCTGCTAATTCAGGACGGACAGCATCTTCGCCCCAGTAGAAAATAGTTTCTTCCGGGTTGGAACTATTCTTTGAGCTGATAAAACTAACTTTATTGCTGTAGCCGAAATTATTTTTCAGCAAACCATCCATCTTCGCCAAATCGGCTCCGCTACCGTCTTTGGAATAGTTCATACTCAGCGAAGCGCCGCACATCAGCATCAGTGTTGCTACGGCGTCTGCTTGTTTTTGCGTATAATTGCCTTGATAGCTCTCCAGCATATTAGCCCAGTCGAACGGATAGTCCTCCAGATTGATCGTTTTGGCGCCGTCATTGCCGCCCGTATAGGTGAATGTTCCTGTTCCGTGAGCCGGATATTTGTAATACCGCATCACTTGCGCCATCGCTGTTGCAACGCATCCTGTTACGGCGCGACCGCCGTTCAGATAAGGGCATTTATTGTTGTATGGTGCTCCTTGGTCGTAAGTGATATTGCCCAATAATGGTTCTACCGCATCGTCTGCTTCTGCATGTTCCAGTACAAAAAAGTCTGCTGCGTCTGCTCCTTGGTCCATCTGCTCCATTGCATGGATGTAGCGGGCATAGAAACTGCGTTGCTCCGGTGTTAGGGATGTGGAATGGATGTCCATAGTAGGATCATCAAAATACACAGGTTGAAGTGTCTTGGCACACATCGTGATACTTGCCGATACCAATACCACAAGGGTTAGTAAATAGTGCTTCATAATGTTATATGTTTTATTTGTTATTGAACTTGTTAATAAGATACTATCTTGGCGTTCAGATCTTTCCTGCCCATTTTGCCATAGTAGTATTTTACCAGGAATACTTGTCCTTCCGGCAGGTGGGGCAATATAATGGTAGTTGTCCCATTGGCTGGGGTTAGCTGTTGGAGTAGCCGTCCGGTATAGGTATATATTCCTATATAGTGCTTTCCGTCTGCCGGTTCCGGCAGTATTGCGGAGTATTGTCCTGTGCCGGTGCGAACGATTTTCAGCCGTGGGTTGCCTTCCTTTTCCGGCGTACGTACTGCGTATGGGGCGCTCAGGGCACTATAGTGCGGCTCGCAACCTTTTTCTTCAACGGCTTGCATGGAGTAGTAATACGTGGTTGCCGGCTGCAGGTCGCGGAAGGCTATACTGCTACTTGTGCCGCTTTTATAGTATTCTTTTAATTGGTATATATACTCTATATGCCGATTCAAATGCGCAGTCCATTCGTCCACGGCTGTCCCCCCTTTGCCGCCTATATGGGTGTAAGTCAATCGGAATTGATGCCATTCTTTGGCGCTGTCCAACTCGATCGTACGTATTGTATTGCGCGTGGTGCGCTGGATGTAAATAGAGGTGATGGCATCCCATCGGGAACCATCTTTCGATCCGCTTAATACCAACGTACCGCCTGTTTCTTCGCCTACGCTGTTGGGCGTGTAGTTATTGCTGATCCATAGCGTAATGGCTGCGGGGGCGTAGAAATAATAGGGCGATTCAATATACTCTCCCGTCTTCTCAAAGAGCAGTGCCTTGCCGGATTTAGCGTAGGTGGACTGAATATTGGTGAAATTGGCATTCCATCCTTTCTCGCGAATAGCATCCATGTTGTTGAAATCATCGAACGACTCAACTTCTTCACTCTCGCCTTCGCTGACAGTGTATAGCATATAGTAATATAGATCCGCATCTTCCTGAGGCTCCCAAGCCAGAGTAAAGGATGTGGACGTCAGGTTGCTAACGGAGTCTATTACCGGAGTGGTGATATAGGTAGGTCTCGGCGCGCGACCGGCTAAGGTCAACTGAGTACCTATCTCTCCATCTGTAGTCTCGGCGGAAAGAAAAGCATAGGAGTAGTCGCAATTTTTCCTGCTCGGCAGGAACATCCCCTTTATAGGAATAGTAAATGCGCTATCGGATGGTACGGCTATTTCTGCCGTGTCGCCGTAGTTGTACCATTCTTTACCTCCGTCGGGGCTGAAACGGAATGATCGGCTTGACACAAATATCCGTATGGCTTCGTGCTGCATCGCAGGCACGTAGAGAACGGCGTCCGCGGTGTCATATTTCACAGGACCATTATCGTAAGACGTCTCCATCTCTACGCTCTCTTTGTCGAATCGCAGCATCGTTTCTTCGCTACCGCCTACCTGCATGGACACACTTCCGTCCGGACGTTGACGGATCTGCGTGAAAGTCAAGCTGTCTATGGTACTCCCATCGTAGAATTTAGGTGTCCACGATGTGCGTCGTGTAGTGCCGGGAAAGACATCGGCTGACGAACTGGAGGTAGGGGAATTGGAGCCCGCACTCACTATATCAAATCCCAGCGGAGAGTAGTTGTTGAACGTGTTATAAGTCCACCTTGTCTGATTGAAATTAATGTGCGATATTAGCATACCGGGTGCGACCAGTGCTTCTTTGCCGGCGTCCCATCCTACTTTTTGTCGATTCTCTATCAGGAAGAACTCGGTAGGATTAGGGGAATCGGGACTTAGATTATGAGTCTTTAGGGCGATCAAGTATGCTTTGTTGCTGCTCTCGATCGGCTCTAAGATCCGCATTCCGGCGGTGGTGATCTGTTCCGGCACCAGCCATCCTAACATGAATCGCTCAAAAGCAGTGAAGGAAGGGGGAGTTGAGCCGTTATTGTTGTAGCTTCCGGAGCACATGATATCCCATTCGCCTACGGTATAGCGATCCGATTGCTCGGTGTCATATAGATCCGGCAGACCCAAGGCATGACCGAACTCATGGCAATAGGTACCTATTCCCGTTTGTACCTTGCCGCCGCTGCTGCGGTATTCGGAGATCATGAGGTAGCCGCCAATATATTTTCCGCTATACCGGTTGGAGCCGTTGAGCGAGCTGTAATGGGGCCAGATCGTATTCGCTGCGCCGCCCTCCGCTTCGTTATAGCCCGCCACGACTATAGACACATTATCTATATAGCCATCGTTGTTGTTGTCAAACCGGCTAAAATCCACACCGGCTTCCTCTGCTATATATGCGGCTTCCAGCACTAATTCGCGCGCGTGCACATTATGGTCTGTGTAACTTCCCGATGTGCGGTTCTGACCATAATATGCCATCTCCCGGCTCAGGGTATATGGACCGAATACCTCATACTCCAAGTCCAAAGCGCTGTCCGAAGAAGCGATATAGTAATTGTGTACAGAACCCGTCGCATTGGGATTGCTGCCGCCTGAGCCGTTGAATAAGTCGTCAAACTGCTCTTTGGCGTTTGCTAAACTGAAACTCAGGTCTTTGAAATTGACTAGAATGACAGGTATGCGCACCTTGCCGCTTGAAGGGACATAGGAATAGTCCATTTGCATTTTCCGCGGAGCATGCATCGCTTTGGGCGTACCCTCGTCCTCGTTTTCTTCTCCGGCTACGGTTATCCGATGCCCGCGCAAATCGGTGTAGAAATGGTAATTCTCATCTCCACGCAGATAGACCGTGTCTGTCTTCCCGTCTGGTAAATGGCGCACAATAGGGTAGGGCGTAGCCGGTACTGCCCATGAGACTATGCTGTATGCCAATAATGACAATATGAAACCTATTTTTCTCATTTAGCGTGCAAAGGTACAAAAAAAATGCCAATTATGCAAATTTATTCTCTTTTTTTATGCGAAAAACAATCTTAGACTAATCAAAGACTATAAAAAAAGCCGCCTGCTTTGCAGCAGACGGCTCTGTTAGATCAAATACCTTTGTGATTAGAATTTAGCACGAATCACGCGGATATTCTTGTCTTTAATCTCCTGCTGGTGCTTAGCTTGGAAGGAAGCATCCTTGAAATAAGCAGGCTCGCTAACCTTTGTGTAGCGTTTTGCCTCAGAGGTCGGATGTACACCGTACGTTACTGTTACAGGATCTGCATAATGAATATCTTCATCAATGAGGGTAAGCACTCCTTCTTCGTCTTTTTCAATATTCATACCCCAGAAGAGATCCAACTGGGTGAATGTGAAAGTGGAATAATCCAACTTATACATGTACTTAGAAACCGCATCTTCATTGGAAACAGTGAAAAGGCCTTCCGTTACAAATGCATCAGGTATATAGCTATATGAGTATCCCGCCTGGTCTCCTTCTGTCGAATACGTGTATGTATTCAATAGTGGAGCATGTACATGTTCTGCAGCTGCTTGAAGGTGAGCTCTAAAGGAGTTGTCCTCAGCGTTGTAAGCTTCAACAAATTGCTTCATTTCAGCGATATATTCTGCCTCATCGACATAGCCCGGCTTAGAGATTTTAACGTCGCTCGCTAATTCTTTTGCCGTAATAGCCCAGTCGCCTAAGCAGAATACAGCTCCTTTTTCCTCTTTCAGCAGGTATGCAGTAGCATAGTACATTGGAGCGGTGAATTCCAGAATAACACCTTTCTCTGTTCCGGCGAAGTGACCGGTGTTGTCAATATAGAAACCATCGCTATACAACTCCCATTTTGCTTGTACTTTGTATGCCGGGTAGGTGATACCGTCACTTGCTGTAACGGAGTCAATGATGTACTCTCCGGTCTCGGGATCAAGTGCATCTGTTGTATCCAGCACATCCATATAAGCATTGTTAAATGTGATAGCCTCGAGGAATGTCTTCACGAAAACATGGCAGGAGTCTTTCATATCTCCGAAGCTTGCATAGATATAGCAATCGCCATATCCCGTTGCCTCTACATAGCCACGGCTGGTTACTACAGCTACGGTAGTATCACTACTGCTCCAAGCAATCGTTGCAGTAGCATCGTCCGGAGTCAGAGTAGCAGACAGACGAATGTTCGGCGCTTCTGCGGTCAATACTACCTCATGAGGGTTTACTACTAATGATTTACCGTCTTGGGGGCCAACAGGGTTATCTTTCGGCTGGCACGCGGTAATGCATACTGCGCTTGCTACAAGCGCAAATGCTAAAAATTTCTTTGTCATAACTTTGTTAATTTTGAAGTTAATATAATATTCGTTTTATATTTTTACAACTATACTTTTATTAGGGAAGTGGAGTTGTATTTACTTTGGGGTTATACGAACCTTCGGAGCTCGGCATCTGGAATGTGTAAACGTCTGCTGTCGGATCAATATCTGCTCCCGGATTTGCGCAATGGTTAGCACCACGTTTGCGTTTGTTTTCTTTGAGAACCTCTGCTGCCAGACGGCGGAAGGTCTGCAATCCATATCCTTCGCCCCACATTTCTACACGCCAGTTATACTCAATCTCAGCCAGCAGATTGTCGTGGCTCAAAGTGGCTTTATGGGCAGCGTATTCTGCATCTTGTCCGTCTGCGATACGTTGGTCGGTGAGGGTGGTCAGATACGTGATGGCATCTCCGTCGTTACCCAAACGGTAACTTGCCTCTGCTGCGATCAGATACATAGCCTCTATACGCATGAACACATTGTCGCTCAACCATTCGCGGTCAATATCATCCGTTTTGGTGGATTTGGGGTTGGAGGCAGAGAAGAATTTGCCATCCGGACATAATTTGTAGGTGCTGTTAGCGCTACCGTCGTTAAACCATCTTTTGCGGGCATCGTAATCGGGAATCTCTTTGTAGAGGTTTTCGTCGATCACTTTGGTATCTCCGGCCCATGCGTAGCTATACGAGTGGATATCTACTTGACCGAAGAAAGATGCCAGACCGCCGGCGGTCTCTACCGTCACATCTTGTCCCCACATCCAGGATACATTGTTGACATTATTGAATCCGGTCTCGAGCAATTCATTACGCGGCAGGATCTGTGCCGTGGTGGTTGTAATTGCCAACTGCGCAAAGTCGCGTGCATTGGTGTATGCTTGCGTATATGCTTCGCCCGGACGATCCGATTTGCCTTTGTTCAAATACGAATATGCCAAAATAGCACATGCAATACTCTTATCTACTACCAACTTGGATGGACGTTGTACTTCCGAGAAGGCGCTGAAATAGTCAATCGCGTTGGTCAAATCGCTCTCAACTTGCGCATAGACCTCGCCCATTGTAGCCAGACCTTGCGCTTCGTTCATATTGATCTCGTTGTAGAGCGGGAAAGCTAACTCCTTGTCAATATCTGATACCTTCTTCGGCGTTTCGCAATAGAGCATTAAGAGGTTGCTATAGATGTAGCCACGCATCGTCAGAGCTTGCGCATAGCAATTAGCCACAACCGACTCTGATTCATTGAAGGTAGCCAATGTATCTACCTTAATAATCGTAGTATCGGCGCCACCGATGATAGTATCAATGGTAGTAGAGCGGGTGGTGTAATACATTACCTCGTCTCCCTTGGTATTTACTACATTAGGCAGACCATTGGCAGCAATCCGCTTGATCACATTGTCTGCTGAAGCAGTCGAACCGCCTTGTGCGGTATAGATCACTGCGTTGACATTGTGCAGCATGCTATAGTAGTAATACCAGATATAGCCGGTACGCCCTGTACGACCTTCTCCTTGTTCGTCCGTGTAGAACCATCCATACGAATAGTTAGTCAGCGCCATATCGCCACACATGAGATCGGTGTACATGTCGATGGAACGCTTACCAAAAGCATCGTGGTCGCTTACGGCATACATCATAGAATAGATACCGCGCATTGAACCCTCCAGCTGGTTAGCGAGTTTCTCGTACTGACCTTGGGTAATCGTTCTACCATACGGATCGCGGGTGAGGAAACTGTCACCGCAAGATACCAGCATTGTTGCGCAGATACCTGCTACGAATAATTTATATACGTTTTTCATATTTCTTTCTCCTTTCTATACCTTATTAGAATTGGAATTTGATACCGCCCATGATCGTTGACAGCGGTGTATATTGATACGAGTCAGACGTTCCGGTAAACGAAGCCATCGGGTTGTATCCGCGACGTGCGGAAGCGAGGGCTAAGTTATCTGCCGATACATAGATATTAAGCGAGTTGAACTTGATCTTCTGCATCCATTTCTTCGGGAAATTATAACCGATACGGATGTTGTTCAGACTCAGGAACGACAGGCTGGTCAGGAAGCGCGTAGAACTCATATTCGCGTACAAGTCAGAACCATTAGAAAGACGCGGAATAGCGTTGGCTCCTTGTGCCACTACAGCTGCTTGCTGCTGCTCGGTCATCATTGAGTTCCATGCATTTCGCATATCTACGTGCCAGTTGCATTTACCGATCTTGTCGCTGTTCATCAACTCAGCATAAACAACGTCGTATCCATATCCGCCCAAGCCATAAGAGCAGGTAGCGGAGAAGGTAAATCCATAGGCATCCAAGTCAATACCGAATCCACCGGCGAAAGCAGGGATACGGCTCTTGCCGATAAAATTGCTTCCTGCGTAGCGGGATGCTGCACCGGATATAATCTCAGTCTTCAATACATCCTCTGCTTTTTGACCCGGATAGTATTTCTTCATGTACTCGTACACGCTGGCTACATAGTTATTACCGCTACGGCCATAGATCTGGAGGTTGGTAGCACTATTGCCGGTACCGAAACCACCCAGGTTCGGGTCATAGTATCCGACATACAATGCCTCACCTTTATCGTTGATTCCCACGTACTCCGGCAAATACCAGTCATAGGGGCTATGACCCACAGCCAGACCGCTTGCCATCACCATATCCTCTTCGGTTTCTGCATATTCCGGCAGTTTGGTGATCTTGTGCGCGTAGTGCGATCCGTTGAGACGGATGTCTAACTTCACGTTACGGGTGTCAACAGCGTGTACGTTGAATTGGAGTTCCACACCTTGGTTCACCATGGCACCACCGTTGATAGGAATGGATGTGTAACCTAACGACGGAGCTACAGGACGGTAAAACAACATGTTATCCGTGCTCTTCCAGAAATAGTCGATTTCAGCACTCAGATATTTGCCGATACCGAATTCCAAACCAAGGTCTACGATTTGACTGCGCTCCCAGGTCAGGTCTTTATTACCCTTTTGAGCCCATACATAACCAACCTCTGCATCTACATATTCTATAGAGTAGAGGTCTTGGAATAACTGGGTCGAGATACCACCTTGGTTACCCAATACACCCCAGCTCAGACGCAACTTACCATCTTTCAACCAGTCTTTCGCATCGCTGCTCTGGATAAAATCTTCATTGGTGAACATCCATGTACCACCCACGGATCCGAAATGTCCCCAACGATGACCTTTGGCGAATTTGGAAGAACCATCGGCACGATAGTTTGCCGTTACGCCATAACGCTCGTTGTAGATATATGAAGCCGTTGCGAGGAAGGACTCCAATGCCGTTGAGTTGGTAGCGGAAGTGATCGTCGTGTTCTGGATCGCGTTACCCAACTCCAGCACGTTCTCACCTTCGGGAACAGCTACGTGGCTCTTAGAACCATAGATATACGAACTGCGCGCAACCTGGGTTTCGTGTCCCGCCATCGCACGGATGGAGTGCTCGCCGATCGTCTTGTTGTATTCCAATAATTGCTGAGCGGTGATCCACATCTGCTCGTCCTGCTCGGTAGCAATACGACCGATACCACCGGCATCACCGTAGTATGCGTTGGTGAACTCGCTCTCTTTCGCACCGCGGTATTGCATATTGGCATTGATGATCAATTTCAAATCCTTGTAGAACTTGAACTCCAACGAACCGCCCGCCATTACATAGTGCTGTACGATATTGTCGCGGTCGTAGCGAAGCGAACCGGCAGGGTTGATACCCGAACCGAACGGACGTCCATAACCCTCGAACATACCGTAGTCGTACGCATAGCCGCCTGTTTTCGGGTCGGTCTTGATCGTTCCGTCTGCGTTATAGAGGAAAACAGGGAAGACCGGCGCCATCTGGTTTACATAGACGAAACCGCTGTTCATGTTGTTGCCTTGACCGGCTGCGTTCTGGTTCGAATAGGTATATGCCATGTTCACATTTCCTTTCAGCCATTTCTTCGGCTGGAAGTCCACGTTGCTACGGATCGTAAAACGATCATAGGTAGAACCTATATAGTAACCTTCATCCTTCAAATAACCGATAGAGGTGAAATAGGTCGTCTTCTCGGTACCGCCGGAGATACGGACAGTCGCATCCAGTTTCTGTCCCACGCGGAAGATAGCGTCGCGCCAGCTGGTCAACTTATCCATGCCGGGCTTGTATTGCACGCCGTCCTCGGCTCCCAAGAACTTACCGTTGTTACCGATCAACTGACCACCTTTCGGGTTGGTGTTGATGGTACCATCGTCGTTTACTACTTGCCATAAGTTGTACGGCTCAGGAATACCCTTTGCTCCAAACAACATGTCGCTGGCATCCGTTGCTTTTCCTATTTCTGTAGCACGAGAACTGGCGTTGTAGATACTCATCCAAGCCATCTCTGCAAACTCTTGCGGGTCGGTGATCACGTCGTACATAGGCAGCAGACGCATGTTACCACCGTATTTGATATCCACGTCGATCTTTCCTTGCTCGCCCGAAGTACCTTTCTTCGTCGTGATGACGATGACGCCGTTAGCACCGCGGCTACCATAGAGCGAAGTTGCGGTAGCGTCCTTCAGAATGGTAGTGGAAGCGATATCGCCCGGGTCAATGGTAGAGATATATGCAGCCTCATAGGGCACACCATCTACGATATACAGCGGAGCCGAGCTGGCGTTCAACGAACCGATACCACGGATACGAATGCTGGCTGCTTCACCCGGCTGACCGGTCGTGGTTACGACCTGTACACCGGCTACCTCACCCGCCAATGCCTTCGAGATCTCAGACGGACTTTTCTTCTCAATATTCTCGGCATTTACTGCCTGTGCGGATCCTGCGAATGAACCTTTGCTGACGTTACCATAACCGGTAACGACAACCTCTTGGATCACCTCGCTGTTCTCCTGCATCGTGATCTTCAAATTCTTGCCGGCTTCTACCTCTATGGTAGCCATACCGACATAACTAACTACCAAAGTCTTCACAGACTCCGGTACTTCCATCTCGAATTTACCGTCGTAATCCGAGATCGTGCCCTGTGTGGTGCCTTTCGCCTGAATGCTTGCGCCGATCACCGGCTCGCCATTCTCATAGACCACCACACCGCTCACTTGCTTCTCTGCATACAAGCCGAGGCTCAATGCAGCAAGAAAAAGTAGTGTAAAAATCTTCTTCATCATTATTGTTTTTTAATATTTGTTTTCAGTTTTCAGCTGTCAGCCTTTTACGCGCGTATATGCATATAATATACGGAATACGCACACGCGCATAAATGAAAGAGCGTGCAAAGGTACGACTTTTTTTTGATATAGCCAAATATTTTAAGGAAAAAATGATAATTTTTGTTATTTTGACCTATTTGTATGTCAAAATGTAATGATTTTGGGTGCAAAAAATATCATTTGCAACTTCAAAAAGCTTTTGCGGTGACGTTTTTTCGATTTTGGAGAAAATTTGCTGCCATTCTGGTGCCTCGTTGTGATATAAGACAGACTTTGCCATCGCCAAGGCGCTGTTTTCTTGGTTTTGCGCGGAGATAGCGAGTTGTCCTCTTAATTGCTCCAATGCATGTTTTACGGCGGCTTCGCTCATAGGATTTTCGCGCAGTTTGGACAGTTCGCGTAGTACCAGATCCAGACTGAGGTTGTAGTCCTCCGGGTCGCACGCCCAATAGACGCACCAGTAGCCTGTATCGGAGAGTGGGGTGTAGGTTGATTCGATGGTATAGACGAGTCCTTTGGACTCCCGCAGACTGAGGTTGAGGCGGCTGTTGAGACTGCCGCCACCTAAGATATTATTGAGCAGGAACATTGCCAGTTGATTCTCATGTCCCAGCGGGTATGCTTTTCCGCCCAGCATGGCGTGGATCTGGTGGGTGTGTTTTTTGAAAGACCGCTCATGTTCATGAGCTGACAGACCGCTTCGCTGTAAGACCGGCTGCGCCTGTAAGACCGCTTCGCTGTAGGACCGCGTTGCTGTAAGGGCACCGAACTCTTTTTCGGCAAGGCGGAAGATTTTTTCCGGGGATACGTTTCCTTGGCAGAAGACGACCATCCGTTCCGGGCGGTAGTGGGTTTGCATCCATTGGAGCGGGTAGTCCGGTTTGGATGATATATGCCGCAGGGTCTTCCGTGTGCCTAAGATCGGTAGCGCGAGGCTGCTGCCGTCGAAGACGAGGCTCTCGAAATCGTCGTAGATCAATTCCGACGGGCTGTCGTTGTAGCTCTCTATCTCGTCCAAGATCACCATCCGCTCCTTGTCTGTTTCTTCTTTCTTGAAGGTGGGTTGGAGGATCATTTCCGCAATCAGATGGAGGGTGAGTTGTACGTGCTCCGCCAGAATAGCAGCGTAGAAAGTTGTTTCCTCTTTGGTGGTATAAGCGTTGATCTCTCCACCGATACCTTCTATGGAATGGATGATCTGCCGCGCGGAATGGTGGGCAGTCCCTTTGAAGACGCAATGCTCGATATAGTGCGCCATGCCGTTCTCTTCGGGCGCTTCGTCGCGTGTGCCTGCTCCGACCATCACACCGATATATGCCACCGGCGAAGGAGTCCTCCGATGCACAATTTTGACGCCATTTGGCAAAATATGATAAAAAGTTTGGCTGTTTTCTTGCATATTCCGTTTTTTTTCACTACCTTTGCACCCGATTTCGTGAAGAGCCTGTTTAAATGACTTGTAGCGAACGCGAGCGGCATTGGCGGAATTGGTAGACGCGCCAGACTTAGGATCTGGTTCCGCGAGGAGTGAAAGTTCGAGTCTTTTATGCCGCACAACGAGTCCTATCGGGCTCGTTTTTTTTTACTAGTCTTATAGTCAACTAGTCTTCTAGTTTCTTTGCTTCGTTCCAAAGGGCATCCATTTCGGCGAGGGACATGTCTTTGAGTTCCTTGCCTTGCGCTTTGGCTTGGGCTTCGATGTAGTTGAATCGTTTGATGAACTTGAGGTTCGTGCGCTCTAGGGCGTTGTCCGGACGGATCTTGTAGAGCCGCGCGGCGTTGATGAGCGCAAAGAGGACGTCTCCAAATTCGGCTTCCATTTCTGATCCCTCCACCTTGGCGGATGACAGGTCTGCGGGCATGTTGCGGAGTTCGGTTTCGAACTCAGCAATCTCTTCTTTCACTTTGTCCCACACGTCTTCGCGATTCTCCCAGTCGAAGCCCACATTGGCTACTTTGTCCTGAATACGGTATGCTTTGACGAGCGAAGGCAGGCTGTCGGGTATGCCGCCGAGGACGGTTTTGTTACCCCCCTTCTCTTTGAGTTTGACCTGCTCCCAGAGGTGGCTGACTTCTTCGGCATTCTGTGCTGCGGCTTCGCCATAGACATGCGGGTGGCGGAAGATGAGTTTGTCGCAGAGGCGGTTGCAGACATCGGCGATGTCGAATTCCCCTGTTTCGGAGCCCATCTTGGCGTAGAAGACCACATGGAGGAGTACGTCTCCGAGTTCTTTGCTGATCTCGGTCATGTCGTGGCGGCTGATGGCAGTAGCCAGTTCGAAGGTCTCTTCGATAGTGTTCTGTCGCAGGCTTTCGAAGGTCTGTTTGCGGTCCCAGGGGCATTTCTCCCTGAGGTCGTCCATTATATCCAGCAACCGCCCGAAGGCTTTCAGTTGTTTTTCTCTGTTACTCATAATTATGCATGGTTAAATTGCCGTGGTGGTCGAGTTTGGCGTACGTCCATTGTTTGAAGCAGTCGCCGAGGATGATGACGCGGCTTCCGGACGCGATCTGGAGATCCAACTCGATATGCCGGTGTCCGAAGATATAGTAGTCCCGGTGGTTCTTCTGCTTCTCTTGGTCTTTGGCGAAGAGAACGAGCTCCTCTTTGTTCTCACCCTTGTACGGACAAGGGTTGGCTATCTCTTTGAGTCGGCTTTTCTTTGCCCATTGATAGCCGAAGTGGTTGCCCCATTTAGGCGGTAGGCAGCGGAAGAGGAATTGCAGGGTGGGGTTGCGGAAAATCTCGCGCAGTTTGATAAAACGCTTGATCTTTTTCTTCACATTCTTCGGGTACAAGCTCTCCCAATTATCCGGCAGCAGTCCGTCTCCGTGCGCGAGGTAGATAGCTTTGCCGTAACGCAGGATCGTGCAGGGCTCGTAGTGGATCTCTGCTCCGGTCAGTTGCGCCAGCCCTCCGAAGGTCCAGAGGTCATGGTTGCCGACGAACATATGTACATGGATGCCTTTTTTCGCCAGCTTGCGCAGCTCTTTGCAGAAGGGGTGGAACTGGCGTTTGCTTTTGTCGTGGATGAAATACTCCATCCAGAAATCGAACATATCGCCCACCATGTAGATGGAGACGGCATCCTTGCTCATCTCCTCCAGCATATCAATCAGTTTCTTTTGGTGCGCCCAGCCTTTTTCGATCGCCAGGCTGCCCAAGTGTGCATCGCTTAAGAAATATATCATAAAAATCCTAATTCGAGTTTGGCTTCTTCGGACATCATATCTTTGTTCCATTCGGGTTCGAAGACGATATTGACGTTGACGTCTTTGATACCGTCCACGGAACCGACTTTCTGGCGGATGTCTTCTACCAGAAAATCGCCCGCAGGGCATGAAGGCGCGGTGAGCGTCATGGTGATGTCGCATACTCCGTCGTCCTTTACCTCAATGCCGTATATTAGTCCCAAGTCGTAGATATTGACCGGAATCTCCGGGTCAAAAACGGTCTTGAGCATCTTCAAAATTGCTTCTTCTGTCTCTAAAAATTCATTCATATTTACCCTTCGGCGAACTACCCGCCGTCAAAAACGGCGACAAAGGTACAAAAAATATTTCATATACGCAAATGAAAATACGAAAAAAGCCCACTCCTCTTGCACAATTCAAAAAAAAATTGTACCTTTGTCGCCGATTTTTCACGAGAAACTGCATAATACCATTGAAACGCATATTTCCGATAGTACTATTGCTGCTTATGCCGTTTGTGGCAAGGGCGGAGCGGATCGATCCGGTGGCTTCCGAGACCGATACGCTGAAGGTGGAGACGTCGCGGCGCGGGCACTTGATTAACTCGCTGGATGTGCTGAACGGTCAGACGGCAGGTGTGACGGTGGGTTCGAACACGAACCCGGAGGCGATGCTTTCTTCTGTGCGTGTGCGCGGAAACCACTCTCTGACAGGCGGTAATGAACCGCTGGTGATTATTGACGGCATGTCGTCTGATCTGCGGACGTTAGCTACTATTTTTCCTGGAGATATAGAAAGTTTCACCATTTTGAAAGACGCTGCGCAGACCGCGCAGTACGGTGCACGCGGAGCTGCGGGTGTGATCGAAGTGCGGACTCGTCGCGGGGCGGAAGGCAAGATCCATGTCTCGTACGCGGGTAATATAGGTTTCGCGCACGCGGATAAGTTTCTGCGAATGCTGAATGCGGATGAGTATCGAGCTTTGGCTGATTCCCGCGGCATGAAGATTGCGGACGGCGGCGCTTCGACGGACTGGCAACGGGCTATCATTCGCACCGGGTTGGTACACAATCATCATATTGCGATCGGCGGCGGTACGGAAAACAGCAGTTATCGCGGCGCGATCAGTTTCAGCCAGAACAACAGTATCGTTCGCGAGATGGGGACTCGCAATCTGACCGCCAAAGTGGATGTGACGCAACACATGTTGTCCAAACGGCTGACGTTCGATCTGGGTCTGTTTGGCGCGCTGGGACACAACCAATACCTGAACGACGTGCAGAAGACGTTCTATTCAGCGGCAGCATTCAATCCCACTTTTCCCAATGTGCGCAACGCTTCCGGCGGTTACAGCGGATATGCGGACGCGAGTCAGATAAGCCATCCGATGGGTCTGCTGGACATTCAGAAGCACAACGAGGCGATGCATTTCAATACGCATCTGCGGATCAAAGGCAATATCGGTTACGGTCTGACGGCAGCTATTTACGGCAGTTACAGTTACGACGCGGACGACGAGAGCCATTTCTATCCGACGTATATGGAGAGCACGGGCAAGGTCTATCGCGAGGCAGGAAAGAGCCATGTGTGGCTGACGAATATCGTGCTACATTACGGTCATGACTGGGAGTCGGGATATCATATAGAGGCAGATGTGCTGGGTGAGTTGCAGGGAAAGAGCCTGACGGGTTTCCACACGACGATCAACCGCTTGGCGTCCAATGCGTACGGGTACGACAATATATCCGTGGGGGCGTTGCGTCTTTGGGATGGCAGCGGGAGCAATTATGAGCAGCAGCGGATGGCTTCCGTCATGGGACGCGTCAGTTACACGGCTTTGGACCGCTATACGATCACTTTATCAGCCCGCGGCGACGCCAGTTCGGTGGCAGCCAAAGGGCATAAATGGGGTTTCTTCCCTTCCGCCAACATCGCTTGGAATATGAAGAAAGAGTCGTGGCTGCGGGACGAAGAATGGCTGACGCGGCTGAATATACGCGCCGGCTGGGGTTTGTCCGGTAACTTGGGAGGTATCGCGGCGTACCAGTCGCTGAGGCTGATGACGCCGACCGGAATCACAGAGTCGGAAGGGCTGCCGGATGTGATATTGGGTATCGCGCGGAACGAGAACCCGAACCTGACGTGGGAGAAGACCCAGACGGCGAACGTGGGCATGGAGTGGGGATTTTGGCAGAACCGCGTGGTCTTGACCGCCGATTATTACTACTCGTATATCTACGATATGCTGTATAACTATACGATGCCGGTTCCGCCGTTTATCTATGATAAGATGCTGGCGAACCTTGGCAAGATGCAGAACCAGGGTGTGGAGATCGGTTTCGGTCTGGCGGCGGTCAAGACGCGGGACTGGGATCTGAATATAGGCTTCAACCTGACGTGGCAGCAGAACAAGTTGCTTTCGCTGAACGGTTATTACGAGAACGAGTATCTGACGGCTCCGACTTATACGCCGATTGCGTCGGTGAACGGTGCGGGTCTGCATGGCGGCAACACGGATGTCGTTTATCAGATTCCGGGTTATTCGCTGGGTGTGTTCTATCTGCCGCATTGCACGGGTCTGACGACGACCTCGACGGGCGAGCGGGTGTATGAGATCGAGGACTTGGACGGCGACGGTTTTGTGGACTTGTCGGACGGCAGCGGCGACCGGCGCGTGTGCGGTCAGGCGACGCCGAAAGTGCTGTTGGGCAGCAATATATCCGTTCGGTACAAACAGTTTGACCTTTCGATTCAGCTCAACGGCGCTTTCGGGCATAAGATCTACAACGGAACGGCGCTGAGTTATATGAATATGGGTTCAATGCCGTATTACAATGTGATGAAGGGTGCGAGCGAGCGCAATATAGACGACCTGACGGTGACGGACTACTGGCTGGAGCGCGGCGACTACCTCAATATCGACTACTTGACGCTGGGTTGGACTTACCAGCCGTCAGAGGCAGCCAAGCAGCGTAAGTATCAGCTTTCGGCGTTGCGGCTCTCCGTTTCGGTCAATAATCTGGCGACGATAACCAGTTACTCGGGACTCACGCCCATTATCAATAGTACGGTGATTAACAATACCTTAGGAGTGGACGACAAGCGTTCGTACCCCGTGAGTCGGACGTATAGTCTGTCGCTGCAAATACAGTTTTAGTCATGAGATCGACATATCGACATATCGAGTTACCGAGATTCCGAAGATTCTTATTTATGCTGCCGGTGGTGGTTCTGATGAGTGCGTGCGGATTTCTGGACGAGGATCCCCATTCGGGTCAGCCGCAGGAGAAAGTGATCACATCTGCGTCGGCTTTGTACCAGCAGGCGGTTCTGTCGCTGTACAGCCATATAGGCGGCAGCACGGACGGTTACGGGCTGCAGGGAACGTACCGCGGCGTGTATGATCTGCAGACGTTTGCGTCCAACGAAGCGATCATTCCTGTGCGCGGCGGCGACTGGTGGGACGGCGGCTTGTGGGTGGATCTGCATGAACACACATGGACGGTTGACAACGAGTGCTGCGAGAACTCATGGAGGTATCTGTTCCAACTCGTGGGACTGTGCAACTATTCGCTGTCGCTTCTGGACGAATACGGACATCTCTTGACCCAGGATCAGTCGATGAGTTATAACGCCGAGGTGCGTGCGGTGCGTGCGATGGCGTATATGTACCTGCTGGACCTGTTCGGGCGCGTGCCTATTGTGACCAAAATAACCATGCCGGTACACGATATTTATCAGTCTGAGCGGAGCAAAGTGTTTGATTTCGTGTGGGACGAGATGCAGTTTGCGTTACTTTATCTGCCGGACGAGCGAAGCAATAACCGCGGCGAATACTATGGGCGTGTAACGAAGCCTGTGGTGCATTTTATGCTGATGAAAATGGCGCTCAATGCGGAGGTCTGGCGCGATGACGACTGGACGGACGAGGTGCGACCTGACGGCAAGACCATCCAACTGCCCTGCGGCGAGGCGGGAGAGAAAAACGCTTGGGAGGCAGTCTGTTTCTATGGTCAGCAGATTCTCAGTTCCCATGCCGGATATGTGCTCTGCGAGAGCCAGACGAACTGTTTCTCAACGTATAACGAGGACGCGACGGAGAATATTTTCACCATTCCGATGGATCCGAATGTGTATCGGAATAGGTTCAAGAACCTGTTCCGCAGTCTCCATTACCAGCACGCTGCGGCGATGGGTTACGGCGGCGAGAACGGTTCCTGTGCGACCCAAGAGACGCTGGATGTGTTCGGTTACGGAACCCGCCATCCGGATTGCCGTTTCTCCACTACTTTCTTCGCCGGAACCGTCCATGTGCGGGGAGTACCGTTAGTTCTTTCGTCCGGCGATACGCTGGTTTATTATCCCCGTGAGGTGCAAATGAACCTCACCGGCAGCCCGTATGTGGCGACGGCAGGTGCGCGAATGAGCAAGTATGCCCACGATCCGGGAACGATTTTCGATGGCCAGTTGCGCAACAGCGATATAGTCCTTTTCCGTCTGGCGGACGTCTATCTGATGCTGGCGGAGGCGAAAGTGCGCAACGGCGAAGACGGTCAGACTGAGTTTGAGTTGGTCCGTCTGCGCGAAGCGCTGGCGCTTAACCAGACGATTGAACCCCGCGATGCGACACTCGAAAATATCTATTACGAACGCTGGATTGAACTGATGTGGGAAGGCTGGCATCGGCAGGATCAGATACGTTTCGGCAAATTCGACATAGATCCCGGTCTCTCCGTTTTCCCCATTCCCCAAACGGCGCTGCAGACCAACGGAAACCTGAAGCAGAACAAAGGCTACGAATAACTGCCATTTTGGCAGAAAAAGGCTCATGGCATAAGATTTGTCTTAAGAAGATCAGCAATTAATTCAAATCAACATATACTATGAGCAAAGGTAATATTGGGGTAACGAGTGATAATATATTCCCCGTCATTAAGAAATTCTTGTATTCCGACCATGAGATCTTCCTGCGTGAGCTGATCTCCAATGCGGTGGATGCGACCCAGAAGCTGAAGACCCTGTCTTCGGTTGGTGAGGTGAAGGGCGATTTAGGCGACCTTCGCGTGCGCGTGTCTATTGATAAGGAGAAGAAGACGCTCACCGTTTCGGACCACGGTATCGGAATGACCGCCGAAGAGGTGGACAAATACATCAACCAGATCGCTTTCTCCGGCGCAGAGGAGTTCGTCAACAAATACAAAGACCGCACGGAAGCCATCATCGGTCATTTCGGTCTCGGTTTCTATTCCGCTTTCATGGTCAGCAAGAAAGTGGAGATTTTCTCGCTGAGTTATCAGGAGGATGCGAAAGCGGTTCACTGGAGCTGCGAAGGCGATCCGGAGTACACGATGGAGGAGACCATCAAGGCGGAGCGCGGAACGGACATCGTGCTGCATATCGACGACGAGTTCAGCCAGTATCTGGAGGACGCGACGATCGAGGGTCTGCTGCGCAAGTACTGCAAGTTCCTGCCGGTGGAGATCGCGTTCGGCAAGAAGAAAGAGTGGAAAGACGGCAAAGAGGTGGAACTGGACGAGGAGAACATCATCAATGATGTGAACCCGGCGTGGACGCGCAAACCGTCGGAGTTGACGGACGAGGACTACGACAAGTTCTACCACGAGCTGTACCCGACCCAGATGGAGGAGCCGCTGTTCCATATCCATCTGAATGTGGACTACCCGTTCAACCTGACCGGAATCCTTTATTTCCCGCGTATCAAGAGCAATATGGACGTGCACCGCAACAAGATCCAGCTCTATTGCAACCAGGTCTATGTGACGGACGAGGTGGAGAACATCGTACCGGAGTATCTGACGCTGCTGCACGGCGTGATCGACAGCCCGGATATTCCGCTGAACGTCAGCCGTAGTTACCTGCAATCTGACAATAACGTCAAGAAAATCAGCGGATATATCACCAAGAAAGTGGCGGACAAGTTAGCAGAACTGTACAAAGCCGACAAGGATGAGTTCGCCAAGAAATGGGACGATATCAAGATGTTCATCCAGTTCGGCATGCTGACCGACGAGAAGTTCTATGAGAAAGCAACCGGTTTTGCGCTCTATAAGAACCTCGACGGCAAGTACGCGACGCTGGACGAATACAAAGAGCAGGTGAAAGCTGCGCAGACCGACAAAGACGGCAACCTCGTTCTGCTCTATACCAACGACCCTGACGCGCACTACACCTATATCGAGCGCGCGAAGGCGAAAGGGTACGACGTGCTGCTGATGGACGGCGAACTGGACGTGCATGTGATGAGCCAGGCGGAGCAGAAGAGCGAAGGAGGCAAGTTGCGTTTCGTGCGCATCGACAGCGACACGATTGAGAACCTGATCCGCAAGGAAGATTCAGCGAAAGACGACTACTCCGACGAGCAGCGCGAAGGTCTGCGCAAGGCGTTTGAGGCGTTCATCCCGAAAGCCGAGAAACTGAATTACTACGTCACCTGCGAACCTGCTGCTGCGGACGCACTACCGGTCTTCCTGACCCAGAATGAGTTTATGCGCCGAATGAAAGAGATGTCGGCTCACCAGCAAGGCATGTCCTTCTACGGTCAGATGCCGGATCAATACAACCTCGTGGTCAATACCGCGCACCCGTTGATCCAAGAGTTGGCGGCGAAGATGACAAGCGAGCAGGTCAGCGAAGAGGTGGAGAAGAAAGAGGGCGAGGAGACCAAGAAAGAGACGGTGACCAAGACCGTTTACTCGCTCGCGAATGAAGATGAGCGACTGAAACAACTGATCGACATCGCGCTTCTGGCTTCCGGTCAACTGAAAGGCGAAGCGCTCGCCAAATTCGTCAACCGAAGCGTAGAGCTGCTCTAAAAGAAAAAAGTTCCCGAAAACCTCGGGAACTTTTTTTTAGTCTTTTCTCTCGACGATCTCGTCGAGGAAGCCCATTTGGATGGCTTCGTCGGCTTTCATCCAGTTGTCGCGGTCGCACAGCGCTTCGATCTCTTCGACCGTCTTGCCACTGTTCTCTGCCAGCACTTTGTAGAGGTCCAACTTCAGGTTCTCCATCTCTTTGAGATGGATAGCTTGATCCTTGAAGGTCGAGTAACCGATTCCGGAGCTCGGCTGGTGGATCATAAACCGCGAATAGGGCAGGGCGGTACGATGTCCTTTCTCGCCGCTCGATGCAATCACAGCTCCCATAGAGGCTGCGAGACCCAGCACGGTCGTGTAAACCGGCGATTTGATAAATTTCATCACAGAGATCAGTTCCAAGCCGGAGTAGCACTCGCCGCCGCCGGAGTTGATATACAGGTGAATCGGGTCATGGTTCAGCGAATCGAGGAACAGCAACTGAGCTACCAGCGTGTCCATCGTGTCACCCACTACCTCTCCGCTCAGGAAGAGGATTCGGTCCATCATCAAGCGGCTGAAGACATCCAGTTGGGTGATGTTCAACTGCCGCTCCTCAATGATATAGGGATTAAAAAGTCTGTCTTTCGGATTTTCCATATCTTTCAACTTTCAATTTTCAACTTTCAACTTTCAACTTTCTCAACTCAGTCCTTGCACGACTGCACGGCGTTGAACGCCGTTCATTTTGTTCCGGATCTGCGAATACTCATCGATCACTTCCTTCTGGAGCGAAGGCTTGATATTGTTGAGCGAAATGCACATCAGTTCGTGGCTGATCGGCTTGCGGGTGAAGGCTGCGGTCATGGCTGCGTCATTCACGATAAACGCGATGTCGGAAGCGATATAACCTTCTGTCTTCGCTGCGTATTCGTCCACGTTGATATCTTCGGTCGTCGGACGTTTGGCGAGGTACATCTTGAACATCTCTTTGCGTGCCTCCAGATCAGGCAGAGGCACAAAGACCTGTTTGTCAATACGACCTGTACGCAGGATCGCGGGGTCGATCTTGTCCGGGCGGTTGCTGGTCGCAATGATGAAAATACCTTTCTTCGCGCAGTTATTCATCTGCGCGAGGAACTCGTTCACTTCGCCGGACTGGTACTCACTGCCGTGCGCGCCGCGGATCGGAACCAAGGCATCAAACTCATCGAAACAGATCACGATCGGGCTGTTCTTCGCCGCTTTCGCAAACAGTTTCTGGATCTTCGCTTCGGTTCCATGCACCAAGCTGCTGCCGATGTCGGAGGACTTGACGAGCATAAAATTGAAGTTGGTCTCTTCTGCAAATTTCTCCGCGAAGAAAGTCTTTCCGCATCCCGGAGGACCGTACAGCAGCATGCCGTTCGGCGGGGTGATGCGGTATTGCTCTGCCAGCTCCTTGTTCTGGATCATAAAGATCACTTTCTGGGTCAGGTAGTCTTTGAGCTCCTGCATTCCGGCGATGTCGGCGAAGCCGTTTCCGCCGCCTTTGCGGATCTCAATCGGCAGGTCGTCATCGCCGTCCGCTGATCCTTCGCGCTTGCCGCCGTCGCCCATCGAACTACTGCCGGCGTCGGTGCGTTTGCCGCCTTGCTCGCCTTCGGCGGGCTGCTTGTCGTCCACGATAGCGAGGATGTCATTGACGTTCTTGAATCGGTCGGAAGACTTGAGAGCCAACCCTTCGCTCAGGATCGCTTTCACTTTGGCGCTCCAGCTCTCCGGCAGTTTCAGCGGATGGGTCTGCCGGTATTGCCACATTGCCTTGAACCGCTCTTTGTAGTCGCCTTCGCTCGCAACGTCCAGTTGCCATGGCGCTACGCCTGTCAGCATTGCATAGAGCACCGCGCAAGCGGAGAAAATATCCGTCTGCTGGTCGAAGATACCGACCATGGTCTCTTTGGCGTGGTAGAGCACGTCCAGATCGTTGGTGTCGAACTCGGCGATTCCGGCGCAAGGAGTGCACGTGTGTCCGAGGTCAATGAGCACCGCTTCGCCGCTGGCGTCGTTCAGCACGATGTTGGCGGGAGTGATGTCATTGTGGCATAGCGGCGTCGCCTGCGAATGCATGTACTGCAAGCCGGTCAGGATCGCGCGGAAAATACCGAGTGCTTCCTCTTCGCCCATTATGCCGCCGCGAGCGATTCGGTCTGCCAGAACGGAGCCGGAGAAATAATTGGTCACGTAGTATTGGTACGCGCCGCTCTCTTTCTCGATCGACCCGTCCGCGACGTGGCTCACAATATTGCGGTGGTTCAACTGGCGGCAGTATTCAATCTCGCGTACCGTCTTCGTGCCCTCGTTCATCAGCTTCGAGGGCAGGTTATTCAGTATGAATAGTTTGAGAAAGAAAGGGCGGTTATCGCCATCCACTACACGGTAAGTCTCCGTGTAGCGGTTGGCTTTAATCAGGTTTTGGACGGTATAACCGCCTATTCTTTCGCCTTGAGATAATTCAGCCATCGGGTCTAATTAGTTAAAAATCTCTTTTGCGGTGTCCTCGTAAGCCGAGATCAGGATGCGGCAGCAGCGCTCGAAGAAATCGCCAACCTCCGGAGTCGAGTCAACGAACATCTCGATCGACAGCCACAGACGGTCTTTAACCAGATATGCTTTGACTACTTTGTAGTCACGGGTGATGGTGTTGCATGCCTCCAGAACTTTCACGCGGTTGTCCTCCAACTCGTAAATATTCGGCATGATCAGACGGAAATAGGTGTCGTCCTCATCCGGCGTGAAATAGATGTGCTTGCCGTTGTAGCGGAAATGTACATCTCCGTCGGAATCGGTCTCGTGTTTGTAACCCTCGTTGTACAACCATGCGTTAATCAAATCTGCTTTCATAATGGTAAAATTTTAAATTGTTAATAATTATAGTGAGCGATTAAATCTCTATTGCTTGACATTTATAGGCGAGGTACGACCGCTCTTCGTCGTTCAGCAGCGGCGACACCTCTTTATATACGCGCACGTGGTACGCGTTGAGCCAGTCGATCTCGTCCTCCGTCATCAGACTCATCTCGATCAGACTTGTGTCGTAGAAACAGAGTGTCAGCGTCTCGAACGCCAGCCATTCGTCCTCCGTCGTAGTCGCTTTGGTCTGTTTGGCGGGAATGACGGTGATCAGGTTCTCCGTCCGGATGCCCCATTTGTCTGTGCGGTAAATGCCCGGTTCATCGGAGATGATATGTCCGATCTCCAGCGGAGTGGGGTTATTGTCCGTGCGCACGTTCTGCGGTCCTTCGTGACAGCAAAGGAAATGTCCCACGCCGTGACCTGTGCCGTGACCGAACGTGATCCCGGCTTCCCACATGTATTGCTTTGCCAGCGCGTCCAATTGGTTACCGCGTGTGCCTCTCGGGAAGCGTGCACGCGAGAGCGCGATGTGTCCTTTCAGCACGTACGTGTAGTCCAATTTGGCTTGCTGCGGAATGCGTCCGCCAAGCCAAACAGTACGTGTTATATCCGTCGTGCCGTCCAGGTATTGACCGCCGGAATCCAGCAGCAACATGCCTTCCGGCTTCACCTCCGCGCAGTTCTCTTTCGTCGCGGAGTAATGAACGATCGCGCCGTTGCCTTGGTAGCCCGCAATCGTGCCGAACGACTCTTCCACGAAGTTCTCACCCATCGCGCGGAACTCATGCAACTTCTCCATCAAATCCCACTCGGTCAATTTTGAATTTTGAATTTTGAATTTTGAATTTCCAAACGCCTCCTCTTCCAGCCATTTGAAGAATCGTGTCAGAGCTGCTCCGTCTTGCCGCATCGCTTTCCGCTCACCCTCTAACTCCACCGCATTCTTCTTCGCTTTGTCAATAAGAATAGGAGATTTGATATTCTCCGCCTTGGTCCTTGGTACTTGGTCACTTGGTCCTTTATCGATGGCTTCAAACAACGCTTCGTTCACGCGTGCCCCGTCGTAGAACACAATACCCTCCAGTCCGTGGATATATTCGAAGATCGCCTCGTACGGACGAATGTCTATATTGTTGAACTCCAGATAGTTGCGAGCCGGAGTATCGACTTTGTTTTCATCGACAAACAACGTACATTTGTCGCCCTCCAAAACGCAATAACTGATCACAACAGGGTTGTATTCGACGTCATTTCCGCGGATGTTCAGCAGCCATGCAATCTCGTCCAATGCGCTGATAATCATTGCATAAGGCTGACCGCTGAAGGCTGACATCTGACGGCTCAAGATCTCTCTCATCCTTTCCAACTTGCTCTCCACCGTCTCGCCGGCATACTCCGCGGCGTACGGATAGAGTTTGTCTTGCGGGATTGCCGGACGACCTTCCGTCCAGATCGGTTTGATCAGGTCAATGCTCTTCACGCTGAAAGCCGAAAGTTCCTTTCTGAGCTCCGCAAAAGCATCCACGCTCCACATCTCCGGATTCACACCCACTACGACCTCTGAGGTCTGACGGCTGACTTCTGACATCTGACGGCTGACTTCTGACGGCTGATGGCTGAATTCCCCTTTCAGCCACTCCGTTATGCTCGGGCAGTCCACATCGCTCTCGCGCATCAACTCGATTCCGCTGTCTTTGAGTTCGATTCCTGCCTGCAGGTAATAGCGGCTATCGGTCCATAGCAGCGCGCGATCCGGTGTCACGACTACCGTTCCGGACTCGCCGTTGAACCCCGAAATCCATTGCATCTCAAACCAATGCGATGCCATATATTCACTCGCGTGCGGGTCGTTTCCGGGCACGATATACGCGCTTATTCCTTCTCTCCGCATTTCTTCGCGTAGCGCAGCTATTCTCTCTCGTACATTCATAAATTCCAATATCGTATATTTATATATCGTATATTTACAAATTCCTATTAATTCCCATTTTGGCTGCAAATTTACTACTTTTTTTTGATATATGCAAGAATTCCGTAAAATTTTCTCAAATTTTTAATCTCCCCCGTCTTTTCCCTCATCTTTCCTCTCGTCGTCTTTCCTTTCTATCCGGCTTTTTCGCCCCTAAAAAAAGGTCGCATAAGGGTACCTTCGTGGTAGTCCTAGACTTTGTTAATTTATACCACGACACAGAAGACTGAATATCAGCCACTTACGCACATATTTTACAGATTGAATTTTAGCCGCATTTCGCAGTTTCAAAAATGCTGAAATGTGCAAATAAATTGGGGTAAAAGTAAAAAAATCTTTAAAAACTTGCATATATGCATTTTTTTTCGTACCTTTGCACGCAATTTGTGTTTAACGGACATGGGAAACGAGATATTTATATCGTACAGCCGTCGTGATTTTGATACAGTGAAGGCAATCAAAGACCAGCTCGACCGCGAATTAGGGATCGAGTGCTGGATGGATATAGACGGTATTGAGAGCGGCGAACAGTTCGAGGAAGTGATCGTCAAAGCCATCAATGCGCACGAGGTCTTCCTCTTTATGCTCAGCCCCCATTCGATGGCGAGCGAGTACGCGCTGGACGAGTTGGCTTTTGCCAAACGCAAAGGCAAACGCACCGTGTTGCTCTATATAACGCCGTGCGAGATGACGGATAATTTTTCCTTCAAGTACAGCAAGTTTGACACAATCGACTGGAACAATCCGCTGCAGCACGAGAAAATGATGGGCAACTTGCGCCGGTGGCTTAATCTCGCCCCGAAAGCCGCGACCCAGACACCGGCCGTCAGCCATCAGCCATCACCCGCAGCCCCTCAGAAAATCCCCGTGATCGACCGCTCGCTCTCTGCGAATGAGTTGTACAACCTGGGTTATAACTATGCGAATGGCAAAAACGGCATGCCGGTAAACCACGAGGCGGCATTCCTTTATTATACCGCGTCCGCGGAGAAAGGCAATGCGGCGGCGATGTGCAATCTGGGTTTTTGCTACGAGCGCGGGATCGGTACGCCCAAGGACCTGCAATGCGCCACCTATTGGTATAGGAAAGCGGCAGAAGGAGGCAACCCGACCGCTCAATGCAACATCGCTTATTGTTACGAAGCGGGAATGGGTGTGGCTAAGGAGCCGCAGAAAGCGTTCTATTGGTATAACCAAGCCGCTGCGCAAGGAGTGGTGCGCGCCGAGTGCTGTGTGGCATTTTGCTACGAGAAGGGCATCGGAACGCCGGTTGATTATACGAAAGCGATAGAGTGGTACAAGCGGGCCGCAGACAAAGGTCACGCGCGGGCGCAATGCAACCTCGGTTATTTATACGAATACGGAATAGGTGTGCAGCCGAACCAGGCGATGGCGATCCGCTTATATACCCAGGCGGCGGAGCAGGGCTATCCCGGAGCGCAGTTCAATCTGGCGTATTGCTATGAGAACGGCAGGGGAGTGGAACAGAACCTGCAACGCGCCGCGGAGCTCTATCGCAAATCGGCGGAGCAGGGCTATGTCCATGCACAGAGCAATCTGGGGCTTTGCTACGAGAAAGGCAAAGGTGTGCCGCAGGATCTGTCCTTGGCGTTCCAGTGGTACAAGAAAGCCGCAGAAGGCGGATTGCACCGCGCTATGTTCAACCTCGGCTTGTGTTACTACTACGGCAGAGGTACGGCGGTCAATAAAGCGGAGGCGCTGCGATATATGCTCCTTGCGCAAGGAAAAGGAAATGAAGGAGCAGTTAAGTTCCTCAAAGAGCACGAGTTTTAAGCAATAGATGGAAGGAAACGAACTTATATTCAGATGTTTTGCCAGCGGAAGTAGCGGTAACTGCTATTATCTGGGAACGCGTCAACAGGGGATCCTGATTGATGCGGGGATCTCTGCGCGGTCTATCCAGAAATACCTGCGCGAGATGGGGCTCGATTTTCCGAATATAATGGGTGTGCTCATCACGCACGACCATGCGGACCACATTCGCGCGGTGGGTACGCTGGGCGAGCGCGTTCATCTGCCGATTTATTCCACCGCTTTGATCCATGAAGGTATAGACCGCAACTACGGCGTGCGCGAGAAACTGCGTACCAGCCGGCGCTATTTCGAGAAAGGCAAAGAGTGGGAGCTGTTCGGCATGAAGATCAATACGTTCAACGTCGAGCACGACTCCACCGAGTGCGTGGGATACAGTATTGATTACCTCGGCCAGCGTTTTGTGATCATGACCGACTGCGGCAGCGTCAACGACGAGATGGAGGCGTATATCCGCACGGCAAACCACTTGGTCATCGAGGCAAACCACGACGAGCACATGCTCCTCAACGGACCGTATCCGACGTACCTCAAAGAGCGCATCCTCTCGCCCCGCGGACACCAGAGCAACGACACGTGCGGCGAAATACTGGAGCGCAACTGGCACCCCGATCTGAGGAATGTATGGCTTTGCCATCTCTCGCTGGAGAACAACGATCCGCAGCTGGCGTACGACACCGTCGCTTCGTACCTGGAGGAGCTGGATATACTGCCCGGAACGGACATCTTCCTCAAACCTCTTGAACGCACAACGCCGAGTCCGGTCTATGTGCTCAACGACAAGATAATTTCTCAAAACTGAATACTGAATACTGAATACTGAAAACTGAATACTGATTACTTCAATTATGGAACGGTTAGTAATTATCCCTACTTACAACGAGAAAGAGAACATCGAGGCTATTATTACTGCGGTAATGGAGCTGCCGATTTTGTTTAATGTACTGGTGATCGACGACGGTTCGCCGGACGGAACAGCGCAGATCGTCAAGAAAATGATGGAGGGCAAATACAAAGGTTGCATCTATCTCATCGAGCGTTCCGGCAAACAGGGACTGGGAACAGCGTATATCGCCGGCTTCCGCTGGGCGATTGAGCATAAAGCGAACTATATCTTCGAGATGGATGCGGATTTCAGTCATAACCCGCAGGATCTGCTCAAACTCTATGACGCGTGTGCTGTGCAGGGCGCAGACCTCGCTATCGGTAGCCGGTATGTGACGGGCGTCAATGTGGTCAACTGGCCTATGGGACGTGTGCTGATGTCTTATTTCGCGTCCAAATATGTGCGTACCGTGCTGGGCGTAAATATCCACGACACCACCGCCGGTTTTGTCTGCTACCGCCGCCATCTGCTGGAGACGATCGAGCTGGACAAGATCCGTTTCAAGGGCTACGCTTTCCAGATCGAGATGAAGTTCACTGCCTCCAAATGCGGCGCAAAGATCATTGAGGTGCCTATTGTCTTTGTGAACCGTGTCCTCGGTACGTCCAAGATGAGCGGAGGTATATTCTCCGAAGCCCTGCTGGGCGTCATCCGCCTCAAGATCTCTTCCTGGTTCAGAAAATACCCGCAACTGTAATAAATGCAAAAATGCGAAAATAAGTAAATGAGATGAATAGTTTAGAACAACAAATAACTTCTCTTGCGAAGGCGGCAGTCAAATCGCTGTACGGCGTAGAAGCCGAAGATTCGCAGATCCAGTTGCAGAAAACCCGTCCGGAGTTTGAGGGAAACATCACCCTCGTTGTTTTTCCTTTTGTTAAGGCTGCGCGCAAGGCGCCCGCACAAGTGGCTGCCGAGATAGGTGACAAACTGATGGCTGACGGCTCCGGGCTGGTTGCCAAATACAATGCCGTGCAGGGTTTCCTCAATCTGACGATCTCCGACGCTTTCTGGGTGAACCAGCTCAAAGCCATCGACGCGGACGAGAACTACGGTCGCTTCAAACACCCGAATGGTAAATGTCCAAATGGTAAATGTGAAAATGACCAAATGTTGATGATGGTCGAGTACTCGTCCCCGAACACCAACAAACCCCTTCACCTCGGACACGTGCGCAATAACTTGCTCGGTTATTCGATCGCGCAGATCCAGGAGGCGAACGGCTGGAAGGTCGTGAAGACCAATATCGTCAACGACCGCGGTATCCATATTTGCAAATCCATGCTGGCGTGGCTCAAGTTCGGCAACGGCGAGACGCCGGAGTCGTCGGGCAAGAAAGGTGACCACCTGATCGGCGACTACTATGTGCGCTTCGACAAGGAATACAAAGCCCAGATTGCCGAACTGATGGCGAAAGGAATGGACGAAGAGACCGCCAAACGCGAAGCGCCGCTGATGCTCGAAGCGCAGGAAATGCTCCGCAAATGGGAGGCTAACGACCCCGAGATCCGCGCCCTCTGGGCGAAAATGAACGAATGGGTCTATGCCGGCTTCGACGAGACCTACCGCCGAATGGGCGTTTCGTTCGATAAGATATACTACGAATCCAACACCTATCTGGAGGGCAAATCGGAGGTGGAGAAAGGTCTCGCTTCCGGCGTTTTCTATCGCCGTGAGGACGGCTCCGTCTGGGCGGATCTGACCAAAGACGGACTGGACGAGAAACTGCTCCTCCGTTCGGACGGTACTTCGGTCTATATGACCCAGGACATCGGTACCGCCAAACTGCGTTTCCAAGACTATCCGATCGATAAGATGGTCTATGTGGTCGGCAACGAGCAGGAGTACCATTTCAAGGTGCTCTCGATCCTCCTTGACCGCCTCGGATTCCCCTTCGGCAAAGAGCTCGTCCATTTCTCATACGGAATGGTGGAGCTGCCGAACGGCAAGATGAAATCCCGCGAAGGAACGGTCGTTGATGCCGACGATCTGATGGATAAGATGGTCGCGGACGCCAAAGAGATCAGCAAGGACAAAGTGCATACCTTAAGATCGTTCCCCGAAGGGGATAAGAACACGCTCCAAGGCATTACGGACGCTGAGGCGGATGAGATTGCCCGCAAGGTGGGTCTCGGCGCGCTCAAATACTTCATCTTGAAAGTCGATCCGCGCAAGAATATGCTCTTCAATCCGGCGGAGTCCATCGATTTCAACGGCAACACCGGACCCTTCATCCAATACACCTACGCCCGCATCCGCTCCGTCCTCCGCAAATCTGTCAGCGACAGCGGTCTGTCAGGCGAAGCCGGTCTGTCTTCTGTCAGCGATAGCGGTCTTTCTTTGGACCCCAAGGAACTCTCCCTCATCCAGCGTCTGACGGAGTATCCGGCGATGGTACGTGCTGCCGGAGACGAGTTCTCGCCCGCGATCCTATGTAATTACGCGTACGCACTCGCGTGCGACTTCAACTCGTTCTACCACGATCTCTCGATCCTGAACGAACCCGACGAGCAAAAGAAATCGCTCCGTCTGCTCTTGTCTGCCAACGTAGCGAAAGTCCTTCGCTCGGCGATGGCGCTGCTCGGAATCGAGATGCCCGAGAGAATGTAATCCCCCGAAGCCCCGATGCAAATAAAACGCAAGGACGATAATAAAAAGAAAGCGAGCCGTTGGGCTCGCTTCTTTTTTGTCAGGAATGAAGATTACTCCTCATCCTTTTTAGCTTTCTTGCCGCCTTTCTTCGGAGCAGCGGGTTTCTCCTCTGCTTCCATCGAAGCCTTCAAGTCAGCCAGTACGCTGAGGTCACCGAGAGTGGTCTTCTCAACCTTCGGCATCTCTACTTGCGGTTCAGCCGGAGCTGCTGCGCCTTTCTTCGGTTTAGCCGGAGTCTCTTTGCGCTCCTCCCATGTGCGGAGGTGCGATACGAGGATGCGTTTTGCGTCGCGGTTGAACTCGATCACCTTGAACGGCAGCACGTCGCCGACAGCTACTGCGCTCTTGTCCTCTTTCTGGAGGTGACGGGTCGTGCAAAATGCCTCTACGCCCTCTTCCAGACTTACAACGGCGCCCTTGTCGTTGATCTCTACTACCTTGCCGTCCACTACGGTGTCAACGCCGAACTTAGCCTCAAGCTCCTCCCAAGGATTCTCCTCAAGCTGCTTGTGACCCAGGCTCAGACGACGGTTTGCTACATCGATGTCGAGTACGACTACCTCGATCTGCGCACCGATCTGGGTGAACTCGTTCGGGTGTTTGATCTTCTTGGTCCAGCTCAGATCGCTGATGTGGATCAGACCATCTACGCCTTCCTCGATCTCTACGAATACACCGAAGTTGGTGAAGTTGCGTACCTTAGCCCAGTGACGGGTGCCGACTGCGTACTTGGTCTCTACGTTTGCCCAAGGATCAGCTTTCAGCTGCTTGATGCCCAGACTCATCTTGCGCTCTGCGCGGTCTAGAGTCAGGATCACTGCATCTACCTCGTCGCCCACTTTGAGGAAGTCGTTTGCCGAACGCAGGTGCTGGCTCCAGCTCATCTCACTTACGTGAACGAGACCCTCTACGCCTTCTGCGATCTCAACGAATGCTCCGTAATCTGCCATCACAACTACCTTGCCGTGTACCTTGTCGCCGACCTTCAGGTTCGGATCAAGGGCATCCCACGGATGCGGGCTCAGCTGCTTCAAGCCCAGAGCAATGCGTTTCTTCTCCTCATCGAAGTCAAGGATAACAACATTGATTTTCTGGTCGAGCTGTACGAAATCGTGCGGGTCGTTTACGCGGCCCCAGCTCAGGTCGGTGATATGGATCAGACCATCTACGCCGCCCAAATCGATGAATACACCATAATTGGTGATGTTCTTAACAGTACCTTCCAGTACTTGACCCTTCTCGAGTTTGCCGACGATGGCAGCCTTTTGTGCCTCCAACTCAGCCTCGATAAGAGCTTTGTGAGATACTACTACGTTGCGGAACTCCGGATTCAGTTTGACGATCTTGAACTCCATCGTTTTGCCGACGAGCACATCGTAGTCGCGGATCGGCTTCACGTCGATCTGGCTGCCAGGAAGGAATGCCTCCATGCCCAGCACGTCAACGATCATGCCGCCTTTCGAACGCCATTTGATGTAACCGGTTACGATCTCGCCTGAGTTGTAAGCCTCATTGACGCGGTCCCATGCACGAGCGGCACGAGCCTCTTTGTGACTCAGCACAAGCTGACCTTTTTTGTCCTCCTGGCTCTGAATATAGACTTCTACTTTGTCGCCTACTTTCAGATCAGGATTGTAGCGGAACTCGGAAGCCGGAACGATTCCGTCCGACTTGTAGCCTACGTTTACTACTACCTCACGTTTGTTGATTGAAATAACGGTACCTTCAACAACCTCGTTGTCTTTGATAGCGCTCAGAGTCTCGTTGTACCGTTGGGTTTCTGCTTCGTTTTTGCTGCCTTTTTGTTGTGCTTCATAGGCATCCCAGTCGAAGTTCTGGAGAGAAAGATTTTCTGCCATAATTGGTAGATAAGTTGTGGGAATGTCTCCTATCAGGTCTAGTTAATCTAGTTTGACTAGTTAATCTAGTTCGTCTAGTTCCTCTAGTTTGTCTAGTTCTTCTAGTTTGTCTAGTTCGTCTAGTTTGTCTAGTTCCTCTAGTCCCCTAGGATCCAACCTCCCGTTAAAAGTTAAACAATCAGTTAGCCTCTTTCGCGCGTCCCGCGCAAAAAAGCGTGCAAAGTTACAACAAATATTTCACATACGCAAATAATTTGTGATTTTTTTTAAAAATTTGGGTATGGGCTGCAAGGTGCGACCGTAATTTCGGGGGAATTGCGTAGCAAGGCGGATGTCCGACGTTACAACAATTTTTCATATACGCAAATAATTTGCGATAATTTTTGTTAATTTTCTTAAAATTATCGCAACACTACTATTAGCAAAATAGAATTTTCCACTCAAAGACTTGTATATATCAAAAAAAGCAGTACTTTTGCAAAGTTTTTTTACATATTGCTAGATTAGGATTCATATGCTTACGCACTGCACATACGGCGCTCATAGCCAACGAAATATCCCTGCTGCTATATGGGAGGGGCATTCGCACACCTCGCCTCCGCAGTCATACAGTAAGCACCCCACAGACCAACGCAACGCTATCACAGGCGGTGCCCGCAATTCGCGGACTACCGCTTTTTGTATATTCGGGGGAATGTACTATTATTAAGATTGTACTCTCGCGGACGGACACGACCCTCGACCGAGAGACAAACGAGACACAACCAAGACACAAGCGGCACAAGAAAAAGGCAGAAAAATGTACTCTGATTAAGATTACAGACAAAAAACAACATACAATTAACCCGATTTATTAACTTTTAAAGTTGTGCTGACACACTAGGTGTTCCCGTTAATCGGGAAAACCGCTACAGGGGAAAGGCAGTATCAGCCCAAGACCACACCTAAACCGACAAAATAGCGTGCAAAAATTATTTTTCTTCTAAAAGTCTTGCGTATATGGAGAAAATGTTGTAACTTTGCGGTCGAAAATAATAATTATGTATTATGGGAACTTTGTTAGGAACTAAAGAAACAAAAACTGAGAAAGGCAATCAGTTGTACGAGTTCAAACGCGTACATAGTGATGAATTGCAGCAGTATCGGATACCTACTTATGGCTATTTGGCATAATGCTTCCTCCTCACTATCCTTATACATTTCTTACCCGACAGAGCACATATTTCTCAGACAACTATACTAACTTTGACTAAAAGCAATTCCTTGGTCCCCTATGCAACTCGCTATAAATCAGATGTTTAATTCCCCCCCCCCATGTCGCGAATGGGCATTGTTTAGAGAGTATAAAGATAATAGCAACGCGTAAGTAAGCGGTGTACACGGATTGTGTGCGCCGCTTGCGCGTTTATGTATATATTGATCATTCTTTAAAAACAACCAAACAATATGAGAAAACTTATCCTATTTATTGCCCTGATGCTGATGAGTATTAGTGCCACGGCGACGGATTTCAGTACTTCGAAAACAACGAAGTTGTCAGAAAGCACAATTAATGGTGTTTCTTCAACTTTCATGGCTACCGATGAAACTCCGCGGTTGTCCCAGTTCGAAATGCCTGTTTTAAAATCAATGAAGCTCTCAGGAACAGACATTCCCGACGGAATTGAGAACGGACAAAGAACCGGCATTAGAAAAGCCCCTTTGGCAGCAACCGTCAAAATATCGGGCTTGGTTGATGCGAGTACAATTGCTGACAATTCTGCAATTGAGTTGGTGGGCAATGCAAATTTGTTCATGGATGCCAACAAAACATTTAAGTGTATTACAGGTAACTATGCCTTGACGCTGAGCGGTGGCAATATCCTCACGCTTTGCAATGCAGGAGGGTATGCGATAGATGCTTTATCTGTTACAATCAGTTGCCCCTTGGTAGTGCAGACTTCATATGTCGCTGTGAGTGCAAAATCCGGGATAACCATTAATAGTTCGGTAAATGCTACTTCTACAAACACTTGTATTGGAACCGTGAACGGAACTATTACCATCAATGCCGATGTTACAGCGACCACCAGCAGTTCGGCTGCTATTCTAAATCGCGGTCTTGAAAATGGCGGAGATATTGTTATCAAGGAGATATTGTTATCAACAAAGGAACCGTCACTGCTATCGGAGGTAATACCGGCAGATGGGCTTATGGTATCGCCGCTATGGGACATATCACAGCAAAGAAAGGTACAGTTATACATGCTTCCGGCGGTACAGGCATTTGTGCGGAGACCGGAAATATCCATTTGGCGGGAGAGGTTACCGCCAATGCAAATGGAGATGACGGATCTGGTGTGTATACAATGGCAGGAGAAGTGTCTCTTTCTACCATCAGTATTTCCAGTTCAGGTGTCGGTATATCTGCCTATAACGGATTAACTCTCAATGGTGTTACGGAAACCAACACGGCAGATACAGGTCTTGGAACTGTGAATGGAACT